>CALJUX010000039.1 GCA_937978655.1 uncultured Chromatiaceae bacterium | reverse complement strand
AGATGGTGATTCGTGACTGGAGTTCAGACGTGTGCTCTTCCGATCTACCCTGTACCGCTTCGCCCTCGCCGTTGTGGGTCACTGCGCCATACCGTTCCTGCCGATCCAGGCTGACCAGCGCCAGCTCCGCCAACCGATAGCGCTGGCCGTTGCGGGCGCGGATCGACATGGCCTGCACCTCATCCAGACTGTTGCGCTGACCTTCAATCCGCACCGTGATAGCCTCAGTGCCCAAATCCAGCCGGCCAACGCCCTGATTCAGATTTTGCTGACGGATTTGCTGCGCTAAATCGTCATAACTAAGACCGGCACTTTGTAATGCCACATGATCAGGCGCGATATTCAGCACCAGTGCATCGCCGCCAAGCACATTGACGTCCGCCACGCCCGGCACAGCGCGCAGCGCAGGCCGGATTTGCCGTTCCAGTATTTTCCGCCGCTCGCGGATATCAAGGCCGGGGCTTTCGACGGTAAACATAAACACATCAGACAACGGCGTACTGAGCGGTGCCACACCGCCCTGTAACCCTGCCGGCAATTCGCTTCTGATCTCATTCAGCCGGTTCATCACCTGCTGCCGCGCCCAGTCGATTTCTGTGCCTTCGACAAAATCAATGGTCAGATCGGTGATAGCGTATTTAATCGTCGAGCGCAGCAAACGTTGTTTGGGGATGCCCTGCAGCGCCAGCTCCAGTGGCCGGGTCACCAGCCGCTCCACTTCCTGCGGTGTCATGCCTGGCGCTTTTAAGATGATTTTGACCTGGGTCGGTGAAATATCCGGAAAAGCGTCTATCGGCAGCGCCAGCCAGGCGCGCCCGCCCGCCACGGCCAGCAGTGCGGCCAATGCCAGGACGACCCAGCGCTGCGTCAGCACGGCGGTAAACCAGCCGGTCAGGAAGGTATTCATTCTGCGCCTCCCATGCCCTGCAGCTGACCTTTTAATGCGGCGACATCCTGCGTTGCCACTTGCCTGCCATCCAGCGCGGCCTGCAGATAAACCCAGTCGCCACTGCGGCCAATGACCCGGACCGGCAGCAAGGCCGGTTGCTCAGGCCCGACAATGACCGCATCGCCGTCCGCGGTTTGCACTAACGCCTGGCGCGGAACTTTAAAACCAGCAGTCGCCTGCCAGGGTTGCACACTCAGGCGCTGACCAGCCGATAAATGACAGTCCGGTGTCAGCGCGCCGCTGCGATGCAGCCGGTATTGTTGCTGCACCTGCGCACTGGCCCAGGGCACCGGCAAGCGGCAAGCGGCGGTACTGACGGCCACCACCTGCAGCGCCGGCGGCAGACGGAACTCCAGCTGCGCCTGCTGAGCTTGCTGCAGCTGGAGCAGTTCAGTGCCGGCCGCGAACACAGCGCCAACATTCAGTGCAGTGGCCAGCACCACAGTGCCCGGCTCTGTCGCAGCCAGTGTGGTACCGTCGCCCGACAGTTTCGCCTGCCAGTTGTCCAGTAAGCGCTGCTGTTGCTGCAGATCGGCATACTCCAGCGCGGTCTGATGCGCCTGATGCTGCCATTCCAGCCAGGTTTCACGCAGAATATCGCCGGCCGCGTAGCGCTGCTGATTGTTCTGCAGACGGCTGCTGGCGGCACTGGCGTGATGCTGTGCAATCTCCAGCCGCTCGGTAAAACTTTGCAGCATGGCGCCGCGGAGCTTCAGCAGCGGCTCACCGCGTTGCACCTGCTGCCCCGACTGCTGATAAACCGCAGCAATTTGCACCGCAAACGGCAGCACCAGGCCCTGCTGTGCCTGCGGGCTTATCATCACTTCGGCAGTCACCGGCAACAACGGCATCTCACTGACCGCAGCCGCCGGCTGCCATTGAAAGTCCCAGCCGGCCGCCTGTAACTGAACCGGTGCCAACAACAGCAGCGCGGCAAAAATGCCGGCCCTGTTGCTCAGATGTTGATTTACCATGCCAGACCTCCCGCCTGATCAAATTGCGTCTTCGCCAGCTGCAGGCGGACAGCCGCCACCGCAGCGGATTTTTTTAAATCTGCGTGGGGTAAAAACAGCCGTAACCAGTCGCTGCTGCGCAGTTCGCCGGCTTTGAGTGCGGCCTCAGCCGCCTGTTGAATTTGGTTGCTTTGCGCCAGCTGCCGGTTGATGGCGTCCTGCTGCACAGCGGCCGCCTGCAACCGCGCTTTGGCGTCAAACCAGTGCTGACGCAGCTGGCGCAGGGTTTCAGCCAGTTTCAGTTGTTGGGTATGCATAGCAGACTGCGCGACGGCGCTTTGTTCTGAGCCGGCGCCAGAGCCGATGGGCACTGAAAATTGCAACCCGACAGCAGTGTCGTCAGGCATTTGCGCGCCACCACGGGTTTGCCGCAAAACAATGCCGGCCTGCCAGGGGTTTTGCGCACCTGCGCTGTCCCGGACAAAAGTACGTTCGGCCACGCTCGTTTCCAGCTGCTGTAACTGCAAGACCGGATGTTGGGTCCAATCCGCTGCCGGGCCTGCTGCGGCTATCGCCTCAGGCCAGCGTGCCGGCCAGTCTGGCTGACCGCTGAACTGCTGCCACGCCAGCACCGCCTGCTGTTGTTGGACTTCAGCCACAGCCAACCGCGCCTGACTGGCGATTAAGGCATTCTGCAGTTGCAACTGATCCGTTCTGGTCTGTTCCCCGGCGGCAAAAGCTGCGGCGCCCTGGCGCACCATCGCTTGCAGCTGCTGCAACTGTTCCTGTTCGGCCTGTAACACCAGCGCCTGTTCCGCTAATGTCGCCAGATGCTGGCTCAGTTCCGCCGTGAGTTGCCAGCGCAGCACTTGCCGGCTTTGCTGCTGCCGGCCATTGAGGTCCTGTTGCCACTGTTGCAGGTAGCGCTGATTGGCCGGACGGTTCAGCGCCAGGCTCAGACTGAGCTCAGTTTCATCGCCGCCATTATTCAGCCCGGCGCGGTTCGACAAATGAGACACGCCGAGCTGCGCCGGGCCTTGTTGCCACAGATCCAACTCCACCGCCTGTTCGGCTGGCGGCATCAGCCGATCCAGAATTTGTGTCGCGCTCAGCTGTGGGTTGGGCGCCGCCAGCAATGCCGGACTACAAACAGAAAAAAACCACCAGATCAACCGTCTTTGCATAGTGCCTCCAAAAGCTCAGAGACAAGGTACAAGCCATTACTTAAACATTTCTTAAGCGCTGGCCGCCGGCTGGCTACTTAAGTTTTGCTTAAGCCAAAGCAGGTAACGTCTGGTTACCCTGGGATAGCCGGACATGCGCATGAGGATCTTACTGGTCGAAGACGACTTATTATTGGCCGATGGCATTATCACCGGCCTCAGCCGGCTGCACTATAAAACCGAGCATTGCACCCGCGGCGCGCAGCTGTTCCCGGCGTTAAAAACCAGTGAATTTGGCGCCGTGATCCTCGATTTAGGTCTGCTGGACGGCTCGTCTTTACCGCTGATCGCCCAATTGCGCCGGCACGGCCAGACAGTGCCTGTTCTGGTGCTGACCGCGCTGGATGATATTGATATCAAACTGCAGGCGTTAAACGCCGGCGCCGATGACTATCTGTGTAAACCCTTTGACCTGCGTGAACTGGAAGTGCGTTTGCGCGTGCTGGCGCGGCGCCATCAGGACAGAACGGATGACGAATTACAGGTCAGCGGCATCCGGCTGAATCTGGTCAATCAGCGCTGCCAGTATGCTGGCGAAGACGTGACGCTGACCAACCGCGAGTACCTGCTGCTGAAAGAATTTATGCAACATGCGGATAAGATCCGCTCCAGAGCGCTGCTGGAAGAGCTGTGTTATGGCTGGGACGGCGACATCGACAGCAATGCCATTGAGGTGCATATCCATAATCTGCGCAAAAAATTTGGCAGCGCTTTTATTAAAACAATCCGGGGCGTGGGTTATATGCTGGTCAGCCGGCATGACTGACTCCATCAAAACGCGCATCATTCTGGGCGTCAATCTGGTGATTTTTTTGGTGCTGATCGCCGCATCTGTGGTGGATTATTACCGGGCTTTGCACGAAATCGACGAAGTGTTTGACGCCCAGCTGGCGCAAACTACCCGCCTGCTGGCAAGGCTGGTTGAACATGAACCTGATCTGGCGTCCCGCGCTGTGACGCTGCAGGTGGCCGTGCCCATGCTGGACTCGCACCTGATGGAAGTGCCTTCTGCACTGGAGCGGCTGCGGGAAGGGCATAAATATGAAAGTCAGATTGGATTTCAGGTGCGAAGTAAAGATGGCCGCTTATTGTTAAGCTCTGAGAATACCAGCCACACCATGCTGGCGCCGCTGCAAAGCGGTTATTTTGAGCGCACAGATCCGGACCAGCAATGGATTAGCTTCAGCCTGTTTGACCCGGCCAGTCAGCTGTGGCTGCAGGCCGGCCAGCATATTGCGGTGCGCGATGAACTCAGTCTGTATCTGGTGACCGGCCAGATTGGCCAGGTGTTAGTGACGATGCTGTTGTTGTCGGTGCTGATTTATTTACTGGTGCAGAAGATGTTTCTGCCGGTCGATACGCTTCGCCAACAGCTGCAACAAAGCTCGGCCACAGCCCTGAAACCGCTGAATATCCGCTTACCGGCAGAGATAGCGCCGGTGCAGACCGCCATCAATGACCTGCTGGCGAACATCGACCAGCACCTGACGCAGGAAAAACGTTTTATCGCCGACGCCTCGCATGAACTGCGCACGCCGCTGACTATCCTGCGCCTGCATGCACAAAATATCAGCCTGGCGGACAATGACCATGACCGGCAAAAAGCCGTCGATGCGATCATCAGCAGCGCGCTGCGGATGAGCCATCTGGTCAACCAGCTGATGGCACTGGCAAAAGCCGACCGCCTGAGCACGGCACAGCTGACTGACGTCGCCATAGCCCCGCTGCTTGAGCAGGTCTTATCGTTGTTACCGACGGCTCAGCTGGAAAAAGTGCAATGGCAGCTGCAGATCCCCGCGCAAACGACTGTACGCGGCGACAGCAGCCTGCTGCAGGTGGTGTGCCGCAATCTGCTGGATAATGCCAGTAAATACGCGCCGGCGGACTCTGTTGTCACAGTGTCAGTCCAGACCACACCACAACAGCTGGTGCTGCATTTCTGCAATGCCCTGCCACCCGACGCCGACATGGATACCGACCGCCTTACCGATCGTTTTTACCGCAGTCCGCAGCATCAGCAAATTGACGGCGCCGGGCTCGGCCTGTCGATTGTCAGACAAATTATGCAGCTGCATCAGGGCGATCTGGCCGTTCAGATCAATCAGACGCAGACGCTTTGTGTGTTACTGCAATTTCCGGCGCCGCGCTGACCGCGCGGCAAACCGAGAAGTGGCGCCGCCCCCGCCGAAAGTCTAAGTTCTTTGCCGGTGAAAAAGCGCTACAGTCTGTGCAGTATCTTTTGAGCGGGAACCTCTGCCATGACCAGCACCAATCAGCCACTCGATGTTTATCAACAGCTGCACCACCAGGCCGCCAGCTCACCAGAAATGTTCTGGCAACAGCAGGCCGCTGTGCTCGACTGGTTTGAAGCCCCGACGCAGATATTGACCCAGCAGGATCCCGACCATTACCAATGGTTTGCCGATGGTGTACTGAACAGCTGTTATCTGGCGCTCGACAGCCATGTGCAGCAAGGCCGCGGCAACCAGACCGCATTGATTTACGACTCGCCGGTGACTGGCAGCAAACGCAGTTACAGCTATCTGCAGCTGCTGGATGAAGTGTCGTTGTTTGCCGGTGTGCTGCAACAACAAGGCGTTGGCAAAGGCGATCGGGTGGTGATTTACCTGCCGATGATCCCGCAGGCCGTGATTGCGATGCTGGCCGTGGCGCGGCTTGGCGCTGTGCATTCAGTGGTGTTTGGCGGTTTTTCCGCGCATGAACTGGCGCTGCGCATCGACGACGCCACGCCCAAAGTCATTGTCAGCGCCTCCTGTGGCATCGAAATCAACCGGCTGATTGCCTACAAACCGCTGCTCGATGAAGCGCTGGAACTGGCGCAGCATCAGGTCTCTGCCTGTATTATTTTTCAGCGCGAACAGTTGCCCGCCGAGATGCAAACCGGCCGCGACCTGGACTGGAATCTCGAGATGGCCAAAGCCCATCCGGTGGCCTGCGTGCCGGTGCAATCGACAGATCCGCTGTATATTCTCTATACCTCAGGCACCACCGGCAAACCCAAAGGCGTGGTGCGCGATAACGGCGGCCATGCGGTGGCGCTTTCTTACAGCATGCGCACCATTTATGACTGCGACCCGGGCGATGTGTTTTTTGCCGCCTCGGACGTCGGCTGGGTGGTCGGCCACTCTTATATCGTCTATGCGCCATTATTCGCCGGCTGCACCACGCTTTTGTACGAAGGCAAACCGGTGTTTACGCCGGACGCCGGCGCCTTCTGGCGGCTTTGTGCCGAATACAAAGTTAAAGTGTTATTCGCCGCCCCTACCGCCTTTCGTGCGATACGCAAAGAAGACCCGGACGCGCTGCTGCAAACTTATGATTTATCGGCGCTCAAATACATTTTTATGGCCGGCGAGCGTTTAGATCCGGCCACTTATCATTGGGTCAGCGACAAAATCGGCAAACCGGTGATTGACCATTGGTGGCAAACCGAAACCGGCTGGGCCATCAGTGCTAATCCGGCCGGCGTGGCGCTGTTACCAGCCAAAGCCGGCTCCGCCACAGTGCCGGTGCCGGGTTATCAAGTCGACATTTTAAGCGACGACGGCACAGTGTTAGGCCCAAATGAACAGGGATATATCGCCATCCGTCTGCCGCTGCCACCGGGTTGCCTCAGCACTATTTGGGGCAATGATGAGCGTTTTGTCGACGGTTATCTGCGCA
The DNA here is from genome assembly GCA_937978655.1 of uncultured Chromatiaceae bacterium. GTDB lineage: Bacteria > Pseudomonadota > Gammaproteobacteria > Enterobacterales > Alteromonadaceae > Pararheinheimera. The sequence continues at coordinate 34,166 of CALJUX010000039.1, read as the reverse complement.
CCTTCCCCGGCTATTACGCCAGCGGCGATGGTGGATATCTTGACGAAGACGGTTATCTGTTTGTGATGGGCCGCACCGACGATGTGATTAACGTCGCCGGCCACCGGCTGTCGACCGGCGAAATGGAACAAATTGTCGCCAGCCACCCGGCGGTGGCGGAATGTTGTGTTATTGGCATTCATGAAGCTATTAAAGGCCAGCAACCACTGGCGCTGGTGTTGCTGAAAAACGGCAGCAACATCGACGAAACCGCGCTTGAAACGGAACTCTCAGCCATGGTGCGCAAAGAAATCGGCGCCTTGGCCTGCTTTAAAAAAGCGATGATTGTCAAACGCTTACCTAAGACCCGCTCCGGTAAAATCCTGCGCAAGCTACTGCGGCAAATCGCCGCCGGCAGCGAGTACAGTATTCCGTCGACCATCGACGACCCGGCTTGCCTTGCTGAAATTGAACAGCTGATGACGGAAAAACAATTGGTGGGGCAGCTGTAGCCCCGCTCCACTGGACCAGCAGAACCTGAATGTGGTCGCATTTTGTCCGGCGGGTGCTTGTCGCTGCCAGCCCCGCCAGTTAGGGTGTTACATACTCCCGCACTTCCCTGAACAAGGCTGTTATGTCTGCTGTAAAAAATTTGCTCACGCTGAGCCTGTTGCTCAGCAGCACCGTTGCTGGTGCAGCCGTGCAACAAACCAAAGGCGATTATATCGACAAGTTTCGCCAGCTTGACGAAGAATTACCCACGCCGAATGTCTATCGCAATGCCGCCGGCGAACCGGGCCAGCAGTACTGGCAGCAGCAGGTCGATTATCAGATTAAAGCCAGGCTCGACGAGTCCAAACGTCGTCTCAGCGCCAGCCAGCAAGTCACCTATCGCAATAACTCGCCGTACACGCTGAAATACCTCTGGTTGCAGCTGGATCAGAACGTGCTGAAAAACGATTCGATGGCGGAAATGACCGAAACTTTCGGCGCCGCCGAATTACGTGACGGTAAACCGGCCCGTATCAGTCTCGACCAGCTGCGTCGCCAGCAATTTATGGCCGACACTGAGCTTGGTTACAGCATCAGCAAATTAGCCAGCGGCGGCAAAGCTCTGCGTTATGTTGTTGTCGGCACGCAAATGCGCATCGACCTGCCAACCCCGTTAAAACCGGGCCAACAAACTGAATTTACGCTGGATTATGCGTTTAATATCGCCGAAGAAGATGCGGTCAATGAGCGCGCTGGCTACGAACATTTTCCCGATGATGCACGCAAAGGCGGCAACGATATTTTCCTGCTGGCGCAGTGGTTTCCGCGCCTGGTGGCTTACACCGATTACGAAGCCTGGACCAATAAAGAATTTCTCGGTCAGGGCGAATTTACGCTGGAATTTGGCGATTACGATGTCGCGCTGACAGTGCCGGCCGACCATATCGTGTCGTCAACCGGTGTGCTGCAAAACCCGGCCGATGTGCTGACCGCCACGCAGCGGCAACGGCTGGAGCAAGCCAAAACCGCCAAAAGACCAGTGCAGATCGTCACCCCGGCCGAAGCGCTGGACAATGAAAAAGACGGCAGCAACGAACAAAAAACCTGGCGCTTTAAGGCCGACAATGTGCGCGATTTTGCCTGGGCCTCTTCACGCAAATTTATCTGGGACGCCAAAGGCTATCAGCAAGGTGGCAATGAACAGCCATTTGTGATGGCGATGTCGTTTTACCCGAAAGAAGGCGGCGAGCTGTGGCAGAAGTATTCTACTGAAGCCGTGATCCACACCATGCAGGTGTATTCACGTTTTGCCTTTGATTATCAATACCCGGTGGCGCAATCGGTCAACGGCCCGGTCGGCGGCATGGAATATCCGATGATCACCTTTAACGGCCCGCGCACCGAATTGCAAAAAGACGGCAGCCGTACCTATTCACTGGCCGAAAAGTTGTTTCTGGTCGGCGTGGTGATCCATGAAGTCGGCCACATCTATTTCCCGATGGTGGTGAATTCCGATGAGCGGCAATGGACCTGGATGGACGAAGGCATTAACAGCTTTTTAGATGCCATCGCCGGCCGCGAATGGGACCCCAAGATGCCATGGGGCGTGGAAGCGCGTGACGTAGTGGATTACATGAAAGGCGACCAGCAGGAGCCGATCATGACGCAGTCCGACAGCGTGACCAGCCTCGGGCCTAATGCCTACACTAAACCAGCGGTAGCACTGGGTATTTTGCGCGACGTGATTCTGGGCCGCGAATTATTTGATTTTGCCTTTCGCGAATACGCCACGCGCTGGAAATTTAAACGTCCGACGCCAGCCGATTTTTTCCGCACTATGGAAGAAGCCAGCGGCGTCGATTTGGACTGGTTCTGGCGCGGCTGGTTCTATAGCACCGACCATGTCGATATCGCGCTGGAAAAAGTCTACAAACTGCGCCTCGACACTGAAGATCCGGACATTGATATGGACCGCGAGCGGCAGCAAGATCGCAAAAAACCGGCGTCTTATTTTGCCGAGCTGAACGTCAAAGAAGGTAAAACGCCTTGGGTCGACAACAACAAAGACGTCACTGATTTTTATGATAAAAACGACCAGTTCACCGTCACCAATAAAGAGCGCAACAGCTATCAGGAATTCCTGAAAGACCTGAAACCCTGGGAGCGCCGCGTGCTGGACCGGGCGGTGAAAGAAGACAAAAACTATTATGTGCTGCAGTTCCGCAATCTGGGCGGTCTGGTGATGCCCATCCTGCTGCAACTGACTTACGAAGACGGTTCGACTGAACAGCAATATATCGCCGCCGAAATCTGGCGCCAGTCGCCGCATGCGGTCAGCAAACTGCTGGTCAGCGACAAAAAGCTGGTCAAAGCTGAAGTCGATCCGAAATGGCTCACCGCTGACGTGGACGTCGACAACAACGTCTACCCGCGCCAGATCATTGAATCACGTATCGAATCCTTTAAACGGGAAAAACGCAAAGGTCATACGCAGCGCGACATCATGCAGGACAGCAAAACCAAGCTGAAAAGCGCTGAAGATAAAGACGACAATGACGGGCAACAGCCATGATGCGTCAGACTTTGTGGCTGGTCCTCAGCGCGTTTTTGTGTTTCTGTGCGCCGTTGCAGGCGCATCAGATGAAAACCGCCATCACCAAACTGCTGTTTAACGACCGCAGTGGCCAACTGGAAGTGATGCACCGCTTTTATCTGCATGATGCCGAGCACGCCGTGAAACATCTGCAAGGTAAAGCGGCGGATATTCATAAAGAAGAAGCGGCGCGCGCGCAGTTTGCTGCTTATGTCGCCAGCCATTTTCAGCTGACGCTGAACGGCGAACCGCTGCAGCTGAAGCTGCTCGGCAGTGAACTGGACGGCCGGCATATCTGGGTGTATCAGGAAATCGCGCTGCCAAAAGCAGCATTAAAGACCCTGAGCGTGCGTCATGACAGCCTGATGAGCATCTGGCCGGCGCAAATCAATGTGGTGAATCTGGAAGGTCGTGGCCCGGTGCGCACGCTGAAGCTGAGCAAACCAGCACCGGAGCAAAGGTTCGATTTCCCCGCGACAGCCGGTTCAGCACCCTGAACCGCAAAAAAATCGAAACGAAACACCCGTTTTTTCTGCTGTACTCTGTGCCCACATGCCCCCTAAGATACTGACCAATGCCGCCGGCACCACCGGCGGTCTGTTTGGGTGGCCTATGGAGTAGCGTGGATGGACTTGTGGCAATGGCTGACGCTGGCAGGCGCTGTGATGCTGTCTGGTATCTCCAAAACCAGCTTTGCCGGTAGTCTGGGTTTATTAGCCATGCCGCTGTTATTGCTGGCATTTCCGGCTGACCGCGCGCTCGCCTTGTTATTACCGGTGCTCATCCTCTGCGATGCTTTTACCCTGCAAAGCAGCTGGAAAAAGTGGGACCTCGCCGCGCTGCGGTTTTTATTACTGCCCGCCATTCTTGGCATTGTCGCCGCCAGCTTTGTGTTGCTGCTGGTGACTATCCAGCAACTGCAGCTGTTTATTGGCATCGGCGCGACTTTGTTTGCGCTGCGCTATTTTTACGGCAACGCCGACTTAAGCCTGTTTGCCGGCGCTAAAGCCGGTATCAGCCTGGGGTTTCTCAGTGGTGTCAGCTCGACTTTATTACATGCCGGTGGCCCACCGCTCTCCTTGCATCTGCTAGCACGCCAACTCCCACCCGTGAGCTATATCGCCACCAGCGCGGTATTTTTTGCCGTGCTGAACCTGCTCAAAGTGCCGGCTTATTGGCTGACCGGTCAGTTTGACCCGGCCGATATTGTTCGGGTGTTGTACTGCACGCCACTGGCTTTTATTGCCGTGCAGGCCGGTGTCTGGGTGCAGCGTAACCTGCCGCAGCAGCTGTTTATCCGTTTGTTATATCTGCTGTTATTAGTCAGTGGTCTGGCTATAACTGCCGGTGCGCTAAAGTCATAAACCCGGCCTGAGTGGCTTTTACATTCATTTGTTGTGACCAAGGAAGTGGCAATGCAAAAACAATGGCTGAGGCAATATTGGCATCAGGGCATCCGTGCCATGCCCGCGCGGGATGTGCATGAACATCACCGCGCCTCAACCCCTTTAGAACTGCTGTTCGATTTGGTGGCGGTGATTGCCATTGCCGCTGCCGCCGGCGAATTGCACCATGCCATCGCGCATGGCCACACGCTGGAAGGTGCCGGCAAATTTGTGTTGGCGTTTTTTGCCATCTGGTGGGCATGGATGAATTTCACCTGGTTTGCCTCGGCTTATGACAATGACGACGCCGTGTTCCGCTTGCTGACGATGGGACTGATGATTGGGTCTTTGACCATGGCTGCCGGGATCCGGCCGTTTTTTCAGCAGGCTGATTTACTGTTGATAGTGCTGGGTTTTGTCTGGATGCGGATTTGCATGGTGCTGCTGTGGTTGCGCGCTGCCCGGCATGATCCGGCACACCGGCCGACTGCACTGACTTATGCCATCGGGCTGATGCTGGTGCAAAGCTATTGGGTAGGCCTGCTGCTGATCCAGCCTTTGTCACTGCCTTTGTTGTTGCTGCTGTTTGGTGGCGGCGCGGTATTTGAACTGGCGGTGCCGGCTGTTGCTGAGCGCCGCGGTATCACGCCCTGGCATCGTCACCACATGATCGAGCGTTATGGCCTGCTGAATCTGATTGTGCTGGGCGAAACCCTGCTAGCCGGCTCAGTGGCCATCAGCCAACTGCAACAGCTCGCTGCCAGTACCGCCGGCTTCTGGCCGCTGCTGACTTTGGCCTTAGTACCGCTGCTCGCCATGATCCTGCTGTTTTGTTTGTGGTGGCTGTATTTTTCGCGCGAAGAACATTTAGCTGTGCAAAACCTGCGGATGGCGCTGACCTGGGGTTATGGTCATCTGCTGATTTATGCCGCCGGCGCTGCGGTTGGCGCCGGTATCGCAGTTCAGGTCGACCTGCTGACCGGCCAGGCGCACTTGAGCAGTGCCATGGCAACAGGCGCTGTAGCTATACCGGTCGGTTTTTACCTGTTTGGCCTTTGGCTGGTGCGTGATCGGTTTATCTTCAGCGGCGCGGGTCGTTATTTGCTGTTATGGTTTGTCGGGCTGATCCCGCTGGTCAGCCATCTGCTGGCCGAAACATCAGGCGCGAGCACAGCGCTTGCAGGCATCACACTGCTGACGCTGCTTGCAGTGTTATTACGCAGCAGCCATGCCTGCTGCCAGGCGCAAAATCTATCCATATCCGGAGTACACCATGAGTAACTTAACCCCCATGAATGCCGGAGACTGCGCCGGCGACTGCAGCGAAGATTCAGCCTGCGGTGCCATGTTAAAAATTATCCGGCCACGGGAAAAAGACCTGGGTGGGTTTTCCGTACGCCGGTTATTGCCGGTCGCCGGCCAGCAGATGGTCGGGCCCTGGATTTTCTTTGACCATATGGGCCCGGCATTTTTTCCAGCCGGCTCCGGCATCAATGTACGGCCGCATCCGCATATTAACCTCGCGACCGTCACTTACCTGTTTGAAGGTGAAATTCTGCACCGCGACTCGCTGGGCAGCCTGCAGGCCATTCGTCCCGGCGATATCAACCTGATGGTTGCAGGCAAAGGCATAGTCCATTCAGAACGCGAAAGACCGGAAGTGACAGCGCAGGACCATGCCCTGCATGGTCTGCAGCTATGGCTGGCTCTACCGGAAGCCGACGAAGAAACCGATCCGGCGTTTTATCATTATCCGCAGCAGCAGATCCCGGCCCTCAGCGTGGACGGTGTCGCCGTGCGTGTCATCATCGGCAGCGCTTATGGCCAGACGTCGCCGGTCAAACAATTTGCCCAAACCTTGTATATCGAAGCTCAGCTCAGCGCCGGCCAGCGTCTGGTGCTGCCGCAGGCGGCAGAGCGGGCTTTGTATATCGCCGCCGGTACCGTGCAGGCCCGTGACAGCCAGATCAGTCAATACGAGATGGCGGTGCTGGACGCGCACAGCGTCGTGACTATCCAGGCTGTGACGGACAGCCGGATTGCGCTGATTGGTGGTGAAAAAATGGCCCGGCGTTTTATCGAATGGAATTTTGTGTCAAGCCGCCTGGAACGGATTGCCCAGGCCAAAGCCGACTGGCAGCAGGGAAATTTCCCCAAAGTGCCGGGTGATGAAACCGAGTCTATTCCGCTGCCCTGATGGCGCCTGGATTTTGCCGTGTTGCATGGCAACAACAATTGTACGCCACGTGGTGGCCAGCACGCTGCAGCTTGCCGTACCTACCATTGAATTCCAAAGGTAGGTACGGTCAGCAACGCGCCACCGTACAGCAAATCACGACTTAATATTCATTTTCGACTGGCCATCACTGGTCCAATGCGGGCGCGGTCGCGTAAAACCGCCATCTGTGCACAACCCATAACTATCGATGCCCCAAACATTCAGCCCCGCCGATTTATCCCGCATTATTGAAATGGCCTGGGAAGACCGTACACCTTTTGAAGCGATAGAACAGTTGTATGGCCTCAATCAGCACCAGCTGATTAAATTGATGCGGCGCGCACTGAATGCCGGCAGTTTCCGCTTATGGCGGGCGCGCACCAGCGGCCGGGTCACCAAACATGCAGCGTTGCGATCGCCGGACGTCAAACGCAGTTATTGCCCCAGCCAATATAAACGCTAGGCCGGCCGCTGGCGAGGCAACGCCGGCTTGCGCTACCATTGGCAGATGTTTCAGTTGTCCATAGGAAAGCGCCTATGCGTAACATTCGCCACTTGCTGTCAGCACTTCTGCTCTGCGCCACACCTCATTTGCATGCCGAAACCATCGAAACCTGGAGTACTGAGCGCTGCACCGCACTGCGCCAACAAATCCAGACCGCTGCCCAGACTCAGAATGGCGCAGAGCAGCAACAACTGCAGCAACAACTGCAGCAGCACTGTAAGCCGGAAAAAATCGCACCAGCCAACACCGCGACCAATACAACACCGAATGTGATGCCGGTCCAGCTGGAGGTGCCGCCGGAACCAGCAAACCCGCAATCTCCACCGCAGCGGGTGCAACATAACAGCACGCTGGAAACGCTTGGCAGTTCAATGCTGTTGGTTTTAATTGGATTCTGGCTGTGGATCGGGCGTAAATAAGACCCGGCCACGCCAATTTAATCAGGTCAGATTGGCAATAGTGTCGCTGACACTCTGCGCCACACACTCAATCTGACCTTGTGACTGGTGCGCCTGCCCGACCAGCTCCAGCCCACTTTCTGAGAAATTACTGGCGTTTTTCATCCGGTCCAGCACTGTGTGGGTCAGCGTCATATTGCGCTCCACCACCCGCTGAATTTCCACAGTCGAACTGCTGGTGCGGGCTGCCAGATTGCGCACTTCGTCGGCAACAACGGCAAAACCGCGGCCTTGTTCACCGGCGCGGGCCGCTTCAATCGCCGCATTCAGCGCCAGCAGGTTTGTCTGGTCCGCGATAGATTTGATTGTCGTCACTATCGCCGAAATGGCTTTGGATTCTTCGTTCAGCTGCTCGATGTGAGCAAAAGCCTGCCCCACCTCGGCCGAAATTGCCGTGGAGTTGTGCTGAACCTGAGCCAGCAACTGCTTGCTTTGGCCGGCCACAGCCACCGTTTGCAATGAGGATTGCAGCGCCAGCTGCGCCACCCGTTCCACGTCCTGCTCATGTTGCACTTTGGTCGTGATGTCGCAGGCAAATTTAATCACTTTCATCACCCGGCCGCGGTCATCAAAGATCGGGTTGTAAGTGGCCTCCAGCCAAATCGGCTGGCCGGCTTTATTGCGCCGTTCAAAGCGGCCATGTTTAAATTGGCCGGCGGCGAGTTCAGCCCAAAAATGCGGATGTTGCTGTAAAAATTCTGCCGGACAAAACAAGCGGTGGTGCTGGCCGGCGATCTCCGCCTGCTGGTACTGCAGCGTGTTCAGGAAATTGGCATTGGCCCGCAGGATCCTGCCGTCCGGCTCAAATTCAATCACTGCCATCGACTTGTCCAGCGCGGTAATAATGGCCTGCTGATCGGCCAGCTGCGCCATTTTTACGCTGACGTCCGTGGCAAATTTGACCACCCAGCGCACCTCGTCCTGCGCTTTAACCGGAAAATAATTTGCTTCCAGCGTGATCGCCTGACCATTTTTTTTGTAACGGGTCACAGTGCCGGTTTGGGCTGTGCCCTGTGCAAGTTGTTGCCAGAAACGCTGATAATCGCGGCTGTTTACATAATCCGGCGCGCAGAATATCCGGTGATTTTTGCCACAAATTTCCGACTTTTCATAACCAACCGCTTGTAAAAACAATGGGTTGGCGTCGACAATTTCGCCCTCTGGCGTAAACACTATCATCGGTTCCTGTAGCCGGACCGCCTGATAAAACAGCAGCTCAAGGGTGACTGGCGGTTCGGCGGTGGCGGTCTTACGCTGAAAAAACTGTTTAAACATCACATCGCTCCTAACATTGGGGGGGAGCATCACCACTGCACTCAGTAGGGCTGCTAAACAACGAAGACCCGGCAACAACAAACATCGCCTTGCTGTCTGAAAAAAGGGGCTCCGTCCCGGAGCCCCGGTCACGATCACATCGTCTTCCTTCAGCCCCCCAGCCTCCGGTCGGTGATGTTTCAGCGAACAAGGTTGCAACAGCTGGCCGGATACGGGGGCGACCAGCGGTATTGGCAGAGCATTACACGGTAAAACGTACCACCAGGGTGTTTAAATCCACCGCCAGCCGCGACAAATCATGGGCGGCGGCGCTGGTCTGATGGGCGCCAGCGGCAGTTTGAGTGGTCAAATCACTGATATTAATAATGTTACGGTCAACTTCCCGCGCCACTTTGGATTGTTGTTCCGCCGCGCTGGCAATAATGTGGTTGCTGTCACTGATCCGGCTGATTTGTTGCGCAATCATCTCCAGCGCCTCACCAGCTTTATGTGCCTGTGCCAACGCCTGAGTTGCTTTGTCCCGGCTGTGTTGCATCGACGACACCGCCGCCTGCGTGCCGCCACGGATACTCTGCACCATGGTTTCAATTTCTTTGGTGGAACTTTGCGTGCGGTGCGCCAGGGCCCGCACTTCATCGGCCACCACGGCAAAACCACGTCCGGCGTCGCCGGCACGGGCGGCTTCAATGGCGGCGTTCAGCGCCAGTAAGTTGGTTTGTTCGGCAATGGCGCGGATCACATCCAGCACTTTACCGATATGTTGCGATTGCGCTGCCAGCTCACCGACCAGACTGGCGCTTGTCGCCACATCCTGATTGATATCACTGATCACACTGAGCGTTTGACTGACCTGCAGTTTGCCATCCTGCACACTTTGCGCGGACTGGCCTGACGCCTCAGATGTTGCGAGGGCGGTTTGCGCCACTTCTTCCACCGCGGCACTCATTTGGGTGATAGCGGTTGCGGCCTGTTGAATTTCATCATTTTGCTGGCTGACGCCGGCTGCAGCACTGTCGGTCACAGTGTTCAGCTCTTCGGCTGCCGACGCCAGCTGTTGCGAAGACGCGGCAATATGGCGGATGGTTTCGCGCAGATTCTGTTGCATGGTTTGCAGCGACTGCGCCAATTCCGCCATTTCGTCACTGCCCCGCACTTCGATGGACTGGGTCAAATCACCGGCAGCTACTTTGTGTGCCAGCCGCAGCGCCCGTCGCACCGGCAGCACAATGCTGCGGCTTAAAATCACCGACGCCACCGACGCAATGCCGAGACTGACCAGCACCATGCCAATCACGTAGTTCCAGCTTTGCAGATAACTTTGCTCCGAGCTGGCCGCCTGCGCTTCGGCATCTTTAGCGTTCAGCTGATTTAGCTGCAGCAGTGCCGCAGCCATCCGGTTTGCAGTTTCGGCCAGCCCGCTATTGGCCAGGCGCATGGCATCTTCATGTCGTCTGGCATCCACCAGACCGATTAATTCGGCTTTGAGCTGGTTGTAATGCATAAACTCGCGGCTGAACTCATCGTAACTTGCCTGCTCACCGCTGACGGAGATCAGCGCTTCATAGTGAGAGCGTATCTCGTTGATAGTGTCGTTGGTCGTGCTGATGCTCTGTTTAACGGACTGCTGCTCCGCTTCCGTCTGTGCTATCAGCAAACGCAGCGTAAATACCCGCATCCGCATCACATTGAGGTTCAGCTCTGCCAGATGCTCCAGGCTTGGAATAGTGTTTTTATCAATAGATTCAGTCACTTTGTGCATTGAATTCATGCTGTACAGCGTAAAAGCGCCCTGCAACAGCATCAACAGGCCCAACAAGGTAAAGCCAAAAGTTAAGCGCGCACTGATCCGAAAATTCTGCAATTGCATCTAAGAGACCTCGCCTTGGGGGAGACAGAGTTAAACAGCGTTGTGGCCGGCATTGATTGCCGGTGATGGCAGTCATACTAAGAGACAAATGAGACATTAGCAACAGATGAGACAATTTTTAATCATTTTAAGGCCGATAACTTCGGCCAAACTGGCAAGAATTCTGTACTGAAGCCGAAGCGCAGCAACCCCGACAGCGCGGGGATAAAGAGGGGTTCATTCAAGGTATGGCGGGAAGATGAAACGGGCAAAAACCTGCTGGCAGCAGGCTTCACGCCACCACAGGCGCGCTACCGCGGCAGGTTGTGGCGCGGCTGTGGTGACGTTGTCGCGTAGTGGTCAGACTTCAACCGGGAGGCCGGCGTCCAGCCAGGCCTGAAAACCACCGGCGACTGAACAGACCTGCTGAAATCCCATCTGTTGCAGACTCAGCGCTGCCAGTGCAGAACGCGCGCCGGAGCGACAGATCAGGTACAGCGGCCGGTTTGCCAGCTCCGCCAGCGCCAGCGGCATCTCACAGTGGGCTGCCACCGCCGGATGCTGGTGAATTTTCATCTCCAGTACCCCACGCGGATAATTGACGGCGCGGTCAATCCGGCCTTGCTGAAATTCATCCGGCTCGCGGACGTCAATCAGAATGGTCTGATGGTCGGTCAGCTGTGTAGCTAATTGTTGCACTGAGACTTCACGGATCTGGCTGCGGGCTTCTGCCACCAGTTGTTGCGCGGTTTTTATCATGTTGACGCTCCTGAGTTTGCGGATCCGGCCAGCCGGTTGGCGCCGAAGAGCACGCATTATAAATTAGATCTACCTAATATTGAATAAACCACTGACCGCAGCAGTGCCGGCCGGCGCGGGAAATTTCTGTCCCGTTTTTGAAGTCAATGCCATATAATACGATACAACTCAAAAAGTTAATATAATGTGAATTCAGCAAAAGGCAGTACCGCAATGGTTGACAACATCATGCGCAGGAACAACGTCACTATCACTGGTTCAGGGCAACAGGTACTGTTACTGGCACATGGCTTTGGCTGTAACCAGCAGATGTGGCGGTTTTTACTGCCGGCGCTGCGCGAGCACTATCGGATAGTACAGTTTGATTATGTTGGTTCTGGCGCCTCCACGATGCAGGCCTATTGCAGCCAACGTTATGCGACTTTGGCAGGATATGCCCGCGATATTGTCGAAATTTGTCAGGCGCTGGATTTACAAAACGTTGTGCTCTGCGGTCATTCGGTCAGTGGCATCATCGGGTTGCTGGCCGCACAGCAGATCCCACAGCGGATCCACAGTCAGGTCATGGTGTGTCCGTCGCCTTGTTTCCTGAACGATCCGCCGGATTATCCCGGTGGCTTTGAGCTGCAGGATTTGCAGGAGCTGATTGATCTGATGGACAAAAATTACATCGGCTGGGCCCATTATCTGGCGCCGCTGGTCAGTGGCGATCCGGACGCCGGCGCCGTCAGTGCCGAGCTGGCCGACAGTTTCTGCAGCACCAATCCGCTGACCGCCAAAGCCTTTGCCAAAGCCACTTTTTTCTCCGACAACCGCGCCCTGTTACCGCAGAATCAGCATCCGGTGTTACTGCTGCAAAGTGAACGTGATGCTTTGGCATCCTGTTTTATTGGCGAATACATGCAACAACATACGCCACACAGCCAGCTGCAGGTGATTGCCGCCAAAGGCCATTGTCTGCATATGACTCACCCTGAGCAGGTTGCCGCGCATCTGCACGCGTTTGTGCAGGCGCTGCCGTCAATGGCAGGTTAAGCCGATGCAGCCGGATTTCAGCGCCGCCGATTTCCCCTGCGCCTGTGTTATTACCACAGTAGCAGAGCGGCTGATCCTCAGCGCAAATCGTTATTTTTATGTTGAATGTCAACAAGATCCGGCAACAGCACACCGCATTGGTGACCTGCTGACACCGGCATCAAAAATAGTGCTGGAAACTTTTGTCATGCCGATGTTGTTGCATCAGGGCCACTGCGAAGAGATCCAGCTGACCATTCAGGGTCACAGCGGTGAACGTCTGCCGGTGCTGGTGAATGCCCGGCTGCAGGACGGCGCCGAGCCGCAGATTTATTGGGTCATCACCATCGCGAAACAACGCGACAGCCTGTACCAGCAGCTGGTTGACCTGCGCAACGACCTTGAACTCAAAGCCGCGCGGCTGGAAATTCTGTCGCAAACCGATGAACTGACCGGACTGCTGAACCGGCGGGCATTTATCAGCCGCGCCCAAAGTGTGTTAAAACAGGCTGATCGCGCCAAGCAGAGCTGTGCTTTTCTGCTGCTGGACGTCGATCACTTTAAACAAATTAACGACGTGCATGGCCACGGCACCGGTGATGCCGTGTTGCGTCAGTTGGGCAGCATCCTGCTGCACAACTGCCGGGAGCATGACGTGCTGGCCCGCATCGGCGGCGAAGAATTTGCCATTGTCTGCCTGGATCAGGACTGCGGCAGCGCCGTGGCCTTTGCGCAAAAACTGCTGAAGCTGATTAGTCAGCAACCGCTGGAAGGCCTGCGCATCACCGTCAGTATCGGCGTGGCCAGCGCCAGCCAGCTGTCCTTTGAACAACTGTATAAACATGCCGACCAGCTGTTGTATCAGGCGAAAAATGCCGGTCGCAATCAACTGGTTGCGGCGCAGTTTCCGCGTACCGGCCACCGTACCTGAGCGCCGCCGGTGTTATCGGCCGCTTGCCACCGCCAGCCTGCCACTTTGCGCCGGCCCTAAATAACCCGGCTGTAAACCACCGGTATCTATCAGGATTTTTTGCAGCACCACAGCCGGGTCCACCAGATAGACCCGCAATTGCTGCAAACCCGCCGACTGCACCTGCAATGGCATGCGCAGGACGCGGATATTATCCAGCACCGATTGTTGCCAGAGCTGGTCGTTAAAATCGGTCATCAGGTCCAGCAGCTGTGGTGCTGCGTCATTCAGCGCGACCGCGAGGCGCACGCCACGGCCCGGTGTGATTTGCAGTGCCGGTGACAGCTGAAGCTGCAAACTAAATTCACCGGCTTGCTGGAAATACAGCGGGAACTGCAGCTGTGGTGCCTGCTTCAGCGCAGCCGGACTGATATCGGCCGGACTTGTATCGACAAGAACATCCGGTGGCGTCATCGCAACCATACTACCGGCCTGTTCGGCCTGCAAAAACCGGCCAAGGCCTGGCGCATGCTGCCAATAACGCTCGGCTGTATTACCGTATATCAAAGCACTACTGGCATTGACCGAGATATAACCGTCGGCGTCGGCAAAAGGCGCGGCTTGCTGCGGCGCTGACATCAGCGCCGTTTGAACGGCCGGCGCTTGTGCCGCCGGGCTATCAAGCGCTGTCACTTTGACTTTGGCCCAGCCATAGCCGGTGCCTTTCACCCAGACTTCGGCCTGATTCAGCCCTGGCTGGGTTTTACGCCAGTCGATGCTGACCTGCAGCGGATATGAATTGGCCACCTCGCCTTGTTGCGCGCTGATCTGCAGCCAATCGGCTGCAGCCATACCGGCACCAACCACCTTGGCTGTAAACGAAAAAGGCTCACTGCCACGGTTAAATATCTCAATCACCCGCTGCTGGGTGCCCAGCCGGTCAAAGCGCGGCAGCACCAGACTTTGCCCTAAGTCATCACTTTGCGGCCAACTCGCAGCGGAACCTTCAGCCACCACGCCCATATCGGCTGGGGTGATTGGCTGATTGGTCAGCAGCGCCGGCATGGTATTGGCCTCCGGATTGCGCCAATACGTCAGACCAATATGCGGCTGCGCCATCATTTGATCCCAGCGGCCAGACTGGTCTGGTGCGGCACCAAGCTGATGATAACGTGTCGTCAGTGCAGCATCGCGGGCAAACCAGCGTTTGACGTCCGCCGCAGCGGCATTGGTTTCGCGCCGGCCTTGCGCTGCCAGCAACTGATTGCGCGCCGCGGCGTGATACAGCTCAAACAACGCCTGCGTCGCCTGCACCGGATGGTCGACCAGCTGAATAAAAGCATCCTGCTGATTTTGCGGCAACTTCGCCAGTAATGCGGTCGAACGAGCAGCCAGATCTGCCAGTTCCCGGCTCACCCGCGCCGCTTCGTCATTGGCCAGTAACGGATAACTTTGCGCTGTCATCGCTTCCGGCCGGCGCCGGCCATTGTGGCGGCTATAACCTTCTAATAACCAGGCGATTTCTTCAGCATGTTTGGGGCCAAACTGCTGCGCGGCAAAATCGCGGGCATAAAGTGCAAGGTTACCGGCATTAAATTGCGTTGGGTTCCACGCCATCCGCAGGAAAAAGTCGATGGGATATTCCATCGGTTTTAGATCGCCGACATTGACTATCCAGATGCGGTTCGCCTGATAGCGTGAGGCTAAATCCATTTGTTGCCAGATTTTGGCAATAGGTGTGGAGTTGATCCAGGTGTAAGAACGCGGTCCGCCGACATAATCAAAATGATAATAAACCCCGGCACCGCCACTGCGACTACGCTCATCAGCAGTTGGCAAACGGCGTAAATGGCCGAAATTATCGTCGGACCAGAGCAAAGTCACATCATCCGGCACCCGCATACCACGCTCGTAAAAGCCCTGCACTTCTTTATACAAAGCCCAGACTTGCGGCACTGTTTTAATATCGCGATTTTTAAAGGTCTCGCTCAAAATTTGCCGCTGATCGGCGACGATGCGCTCTAAAAGGCCTATATTTTCGCCTTCGCTCATCGGCTCATCTTCTTGCCCGCGCATGCCAAGCGTGAAGATGCTCTCCAGGTTTTGATGCCGCGTCGCGCCCAGCTGCCAGAACTGATAAATCGCTTCGCGGTTTTTTGAATACTCCCACGGGCCTTTGCCATAGCGGTTCCATTCTTTGTCGGCGCGCAGCATCGGCTCGTGATGGCTGTTGCTCATGACTATGCCCATTTCGTCGGCAAGCAATGCGTTTTTGGCGTCGTCGTCGGCAAAGGCGTTGTTCCACATCGCCGGCCAAAGGAAATTGGCTTTGAGCCTGAGCAACAGTTCAAACACCTGCTGATAAAACTTGTGGTTATAGCCGCCGTATTTTTGCATGACCCAACTGGTTAACGCCGGATATTCGTCATTGAGAAAAATACCGCGGTATTTGACCTTCGGCGCATCGACTTTCATCGTGCCGGTTTTGATATAAAGCGCAGGGCTGGTTTTCACCGGCACGTCGGCCCACCAGACCCAGGGCGATACGCCGATTTGCTCAGCCAGGTCATAAACCCCAAAAATGGCGCCGCGTTTATCACTGCCGGCGATCACCAATGCCTGTTTCACGCCGGGCAGCGGCGCCTGTACCAGGCTGATTTGAAACGCTTCCCAGCGGCCTTGGATGGCGCTGACATCCAGTTTGCCGCGGCGGACTAAATCTTTGAGCAACGCCGATTGGTCCAGGCTGCCGATGATCAGCGCTAGGTCTGACGCCGCATCTGCAGCTACGCTGTGCTGAACCGGCAACTTCCGGCCTGTCACTTTTTGCAGGTCCTGCTGCAAAGTGGCAGCGGCCCGTAACAAGCCTTTGTGGTCCTTCGCGTCCAGTAGTATTTTCGCCTGTTGCTTGTCGCCGACCAGCACAAAATCAGCGGCGCTGGCTGGCTGCGTCAGGACATACGGCTTAGCGGCAACTTCAGGCTCAGCAGCAAGCGCAAAGCCGCTGCTGCACCACAGGCATATCGCCGCCCAAAGCCAGCAGCGCATCAGGGTTTATCCGTTGAAGAGACAGTAGTCAGCAGCGCCGGTTCCAGCCGGCTATGCACACCAAGCATGGTGCCGACAAAACCTTTCGCTACCTGAGTGCTGAGGATTTTGCCATCAAACACCGCACCTTGTGGGCCAGTTACCGGCTGCCATTTAGCCTGATCTCCACCGACACCACCGAGCGCATAAAAGAACCGCACTTCGCCATTGTCACCGCTAACTTTCAGCTGGATTTGTTGCGGCGCAGCATTCACCACCTGACTCAGCAGTTGCGTTGGCGCACTGCCGGCGGCTTGCTCAAGGAAAATCTCGGCCCCATCCGGATGACGGCGCACGCCAAGATAATAGTGATATTGCTCATTCTGAAAGGCGACTAACCCGGCAGAACTGCCAGCTGCGGGCAGCTGCAGCGCAGTGCTGGCGTCAAAATGCAGATGTTGCTGGCGCCGCGCGACAAAAGCCGGTTGTTCCAGCGTGGCCAGCGAAGCGGCCGGGTTTAGCTGTAACTGCTGGCCGTCCAGATTTAATTTGGTTTTGCTGTGTTCACGCAGTTGATACCACTGTTTGGACAAGGTCGACGTGGTGAAATCATCGCGCCAGCTGAAATTGCCCGTCAGCGGGTCAGCGACTTTGGGCATTTTACCGACGAGGCTTTCAGGCAGCGCCGGCCGCATCGGTATGACTTCGCCTTGCGGCAGAATCATCGGCCAGCCATCCTGCCAGCTCACCGGTAATAAAAAGGTCTCACGACCGGCATTAAAATATTGCTCGTCATAGGCGCGTGTCGCCAGAAACACCGCCCACCAGCTGCCATCCGCCAGCTGAACAAAATCAGCATGGCCGGCGGTCGTCACCGGATCTGGCCGGTTCGGTGCCAAATCGCGCTGTGTCAGAATTGGGTTTTTCTCCCAGGGCACAAAAGGCTCGTTCAGGCTTTTGCTGCGAAACACCACTTCGGAATGCTGGTCGGCGGTGCCGCCTTCAGCACAAATCAGATAGTACCAACCGTTGTGTTTAATCAGGTGCGGCGCTTCAATCCAGATTGGTTTTTTCGCCAAATCGACGCCGCCGTTCACCAGCAGCTTTTTCGAATCTTTCAGCACAGCTTTTTGCAGCGGGTCGTATTGCCACAGCCAGATGGCGCGGTGGCCTTCGTACAGGGCTTCACCCGGAGCTTCAGCATTGTGCGTAATGTAGATTTTACCGTCGTCGTCAAAAAAGATATCCGGGTCAATGCCTGGCACTTCCGGTAACCAAATCGGATCAGACCAGGGGCCGGCCGGATCTGTCGCGGTCAGAATAAAATTGCCGCCTTTGGTGGTCTTGGTCGCGACTGTGGTGTTAATCAGATAAAACAGCCCATCGTGATAACGGATGGTTGGTGCGTAAATGCCCTGCGAGATTTGCTGGCCACGCATATCAAACTGCGAATCCCGCTCGAGCGCATGGCCAATCAGCTGCCAGTTGATTAAGTCTTTGCTGTGCAAAATCGGCAGGCCCGGCGTCATGACAAAAGACGACACCGCCATATAAAAATCTTCGCTGCCGTCGGCATTGGTTCTTTTGGTGATAGTCGGGTCCGGGAAATAACCGGCCAGTACCGGATTCTGGTAAGTGCCGGCGGTTAAAGGCGCAACGAACTCAGGGTCGCGGCCTTCATAACTAAACCAGTCAAAGGCCGCAGCGGCGGGCGCAGCTTGCATCGCGGGCGCTGTTGTTGCGGCCGGGGCCGTCATTTTTGCGTCCTGACAGGCGGTGATACTAAGCGCGACCAGCGCGGCCGTAGTCATTTTTAAAGTGAAATTCATCAGTAGCTCTCCATGTTTGTTGATGAATTAGAAGGAAAAAACCGCATTGGAGCAATGCCGGGGCTGTTATGAAAATACGTCTTGGTTGTGCGATTTTTGGCCGGGTGCATCGCTAATCAAAATCGTACGGTGACGCGTTGCTTACCGTACCTACGATGTTCAAATGACCGTAGGTACGGCTAGCACAGCGCCGCCGTACGTTTACCGCCGCCGTACACTACCTACCATCGGACTTGTTTTGGCGGCTACACTGCAAATTGAAACATACTAAACGGAGGCAACGGAATGCCAAACTATCGTCGTGCCCAGGTTGCGGGTGCCTGCTGGTTTTTCACTGTGAACCTGCAACAACGTCAGCTACACCTGCTGACTGAACAAATTGATTTGCTCAAATCTTGTATTCGTCGTGTCCACCGACAACGGCCATTTTGTATTGATGCATGGGTCGTGTTGCCGGACCATATGCATTGCATCTGGACCTTACCTGAAGGCGACAACGACTTCCCCGGGCGTTGGCGTGACATCAAAAAAGCCTTTTCGCGCGCTATCCCTGACGGAGAATATCGCGCCCCCAGCCGGGATTTACGGCGTGAACGCGGCATCTGGCAACGACACTACTGGGAACATTTAATTCGTGATGCCAGTGATTACCAGCATCATGTTGACTATGTGCACCGCAATCCACTGAAACATGGTTGGGTACAACGGGTGCAGGACTGGCCGCATTCCACTTTTCATCGTTATGTTGCAGCAGGTGTGTACAGTGCCGATTGGTGTGGTGACGGCAAAGGAGTCATTCAAGGTGATGCCTGATTTGCGTATGCAGGAGAAAGTGTACGGTGGCGGTAAACGTACGGCGGCACTTCGTTTGCCGTACCTACGATGTTCAAATGACCGTAGGTACGGCAAGCAACGCGCGCTGGGCGTCACACGCCTTACATTCATCGCCGCGACACTTTATCTCCGGCCACTCAAGGCTTTAATCATTCACCGCCTGATCCACAAAGGCTTCGCCGCGTGCCATGCGGTATTCTTTTGGCGTCTGGCCGAAGTGGCGTTTAAACACTGCGTACATATATTGCAGCGACGGATAACCACATAAGTTGGCAATTTCAGTCGGGTTGACTTGCGTATCCAGCAGCATTTTGCAGGCGCGGGTCAGTTTCTGATTGTGTAGTTCAGTGTGAATGGAATGACCGCGTTCGGCACGAAACCGCTGCTCGAGATTGGAGCGCGAAATGCCAACAAAATCAGTAACCTGCTCTACTTTCACCCCACGGCTGGCGTTGCGGCGGATGTAGTGCATCGCCTGAATGACAAAAGGGTCGCGCAGCGCTTTAAAGTCGGTGGACTGGCGCGACGCCACACCCACCGGCGCCACCAGTATCCGTTTGTGACCCACATCGATGTTATTGAGCTGCGTGTGCAGCAATTTCGCCGCCTGATAACCCATTTCAAAACAGCCCTGGGTCACCGAACTTAAGCTGATGCGGCTTAAATAACGGGCGATATCATCATCGTCGATGCCGATAATGGCGATATTATCCGGCACTATGATGCCAACGTGCTCGCAAGCCTGCAGCAGATGGCGGGCGCGCGAGTCGGTCACGGCGATAATACCAATAGGTTTGGGCAGCGACTGGATCCAGTCGGTCAGCCGGTTCATCGCGTATTGCCAGGTCTCAGGCCGGGTGCAGTGACCGCTGTAAATCTGACAGTCGTAGCCGTCTTTGGCGGCCAGTTTTTTGATGGCGCTTTCGCGCTCCGCCGCCCAGCGGTGGTTTTCATCGGCCGGCACACTATAAAAAGCAAAACGGTCCAGCCCTTTGCGTTTTAAGTGCTCGTACGCCGCCTGCACCAGCGCAAAGTTGTCGGTAGCGACATAAGGCACCGGCGGATAATCCTGCGCATTGGCATAAGAGCCGCCAACGCCGACCAGTGGTTTATCAGTGCCGGCTAAGGCGCGCTGGATATTCATGTCGTCGAAGTCGGCGATAATGCCGTCGCCGCCCCACTCCTGGATATGCTCCAGCCGGCATAAAAAGTCTTCTTCGAGGTACACATCCCAGTCGACTTTCGACGACTGCAGATAATGCCCAATGCCTTCAATCACCTGTCGATCGTACACTTTGTTTGCGTTAAACAGCAGCGTAATACTGTGTTTTGCCTTGAACATAATTCCACCGTCTTTATCTTTTTTGGTTATCAGTAAAATCGTCTTATCCGCATCGATAATAGACTGCACAATAACCAGACTGGAAGACGAAAACAGAATTCAACAGCAAATTATGAATTTTCATAATTGCTGCGATGACGTCAAACCCCAAGCATGAGCCCATCTTTTCCCGGCAACAGAAGTGATTTGGCCCATGTATCTCGGTATCGATTTAGGCACCTCCGGCATCAAAGTGATTTTGCTGGATACGCAAGACCCGGCGATTGAAAGCGTAATAGACAGTGCAAGCGCGCCGCTCACGGTGAGCAGGCCGCAGCCGCTCTGGTCAGAACAAGAGCCGGCGCATTGGTGGGCCGCCTTACAACAATGTCTGGATGTGTTAAGTGCGCGCCAGGATTTAAGCGCCGTCAAAGCCATCGGCCTCGCCGGCCAGATGCATGGCGCGACATTGCTGGACAGCCAACACCAGGTGCTGCGCCCGGCGATTTTATGGAATGACGGCCGAAGTTTTACCGAGTGCCAGCAACTGACCGAGCGGGTGCCGGAGCTTTCCGACATCACCGGTAATCTGGCGATGCCGGGTTTTACCGCACCGAAACTGCTGTGGCTGCGCGCGCATGAACCGGACATTTTCGCCCGCATCGCCATGGTGTTGCTGCCCAAAGACTATTTACGCTTTTGTTTAAGCGGCGATTTTGCTTCAGATATGTCCGACTCGGCCGGTACTTTGTGGCTGGATATGGCCGCGCGCGACTGGAGCGACGAGCTGCTCTGTGTCTCTGGCCTCAGCCGCTCGCAAATGCCAAAACTCTATGAAGGTAATCAAATCACCGGCGTGCTGAATGCGGAACTGGCCAAGCGCTGGGGCATGGCGCAAGTGCCACTGGTAGCCGGCGGTGGCGATAATGCCGCTGGCGCAGTCGGTGCCGGGATCTTAGCGCCGGGTCAGGCCATGTTGTCGCTGGGCACTTCCGGGGTTTATTTCGCAGTAAGTAATGGCTACAGCGCCAATCCACAATCGGCCGTGCATGCCTTTTGCCACGCGCTGCCCAATAGCTGGCACTTGATGGCGGTGACCTTAAGCGCCGCCAGCTGCCTGCAGTGGTACAGCGAGCAGCTGATGAAAGTGCCGGTCGCTGAGCTTTTAGCTGAACTGGAACAAACAGACATAAACACCAGCCAGGCGCCGCTGTTTCTGCCGTATTTATCCGGTGAACGCACACCGCATAACAACCCCAACGCGCAAGGCGTTTGGTTTGGCCTGACCCACGACACCCACCGCGCCACCCTGACTTATTCAGTGCTCGAAGGCGTCAGTTTTGCTTTAGCTCAGGGCGCCGAGGCGCTGCACAGCGCGGCCGGGATCCCCAATGAAATCAATCTGATCGGCGGTGGTGCGCGAAGCAGCTACTGGCGGCAGTTATTAGCCGATGTGCTGAATTTACCGCTGCATTTTCGCGAAGGTGGCGAAGTCGGCCCGGCTTTAGGCGCGGCGCGGCTTGCGGCCCTGGCGCTGAATCCGACAGTGGCAGCTGAGACCTTATGCCCGCCACCGCCGCTGG
Source organism: uncultured Chromatiaceae bacterium (assembly GCA_937978655.1). Classification (GTDB taxonomy): domain Bacteria; phylum Pseudomonadota; class Gammaproteobacteria; order Enterobacterales; family Alteromonadaceae; genus Pararheinheimera. Next base: position 12,138 of record CALJUX010000039.1, on the reverse strand, counting down.
TCAGTTCGCATCAGCCGGACCAGCAGCGTCATCAGCTGCTGAGCGCGCGGTATCAGCGCTTTAAAGCCTTGTACAACGCAGTAGCGCCGTTTTTTTCGGCAGTTTAAAGCTGTTTTTTTAAGCCACAGCCGCTGAAAAGCGGCAACACCGAAAAGCACAAGGTAGCTCTGAAAAAACATAATTGTGAGAACGCCGGGCGATAGCCAACATGACAGCATCAGCCTTAATCGAGACCAATCAGGAGAGCAGCGTGGCTCAGTATTTCGACAACTTAGACAAAATCGTATTTGAAGGCGCCGACAGCACCAATCCGCTGGCGTTTAAACATTACAACGCCAACGAAAAAATCTTGGGCAAAACCATGGCCGAGCATTTACGCATGGCCGCCTGTTACTGGCATAACTTCTGCTGGAACGGCCAGGACGTGTTTGGTCAGGGCACTTTTGGCCGCCCATGGTTAGAAGCCGGTGATGCGATGGAACGGGCCCGGCAAAAAGCCGACGTAGCCTTTGAATTCTTCAGCAAGCTGACCATTCCTTATTATTGTTTCCACGACATCGACGTCGCGCCGGAAGGCCACAGCATCCGCGAATACATCAATAACTTCGCCGCCATGACCGACGTGCTGGAACAAAAACAGGCTGAAACCGGCGTTAAACTGCTGTGGGGCACCGCCAACTTGTTCAGTAACCCGCGTTATGCCGCAGGCGCTGCCACCAACCCGGACCCGGAAGTGTTCAGCTATGGCGCCACCCAGGTGTTCCACGCCATGAACGCGACCCAGCGTTTAGGCGGCGAAAACTATGTGCTGTGGGGCGGCCGCGAAGGCTATGAAACGCTGCTGAACACCGACCTGCGCCAGGAGCGTGAACAACTTGGCCGTTTTATGCAGATGGTGGTCGAGCACAAACACAAAATCGGTTTTAAAGGCCTGCTGCTGATTGAACCCAAACCGCAGGAACCGACCAAACATCAATACGATTATGACTCGGCGACTGTATACGGCTTCCTCAAGCAATTTGGCCTCGAGAAAGAATTCCGCGTCAATATCGAAGCCAACCACGCCACTTTGGCCGGTCATTCGTTCCACCACGAAGTGGCCACCGCCATTTCGCTGGGCATTTTCGGCAGCATCGACGCTAACCGCGGCGACGCGCAAAACGGCTGGGACACCGACCAGTTCCCGAACAGTGTCGAGGAACTCAGCCTGGTGATGTACGAAATTCTTAAAGCCGGCGGTTTCTCGACCGGTGGTTTTAACTTCGACGCCAAGTTACGCCGCCAAAGTGTCGACCGCTACGATCTGTTCCACGGCCACATCGGCGGCATGGACCACTTAGCACTCGCGCTGAAAAAAGCCGCAGCGTTGCTGGAAAAAGACTTCCTCGGCCAGGCCGTTGCCAAACGCTACGCCGGCTGGAGCGCGCCACTGGGCCAGGCTATCCAGCAAGGTCAGCATTCGCTGCAATCGCTGGCAGATCTGACCGAGCAGAAACAGCTAAGCCCACAAGCCGTCAGCGGCCGCCAAGAATTGTTGGAAAACCAGGTCAACCTGGTGCTGTACCGCTAGTTTTGCTGTACCCCGCTGGCAGGGTCGCCCTGTCCCCGCCAGCGCTTTAGTCCCAGTGTGTGTAAGTGATGTGTGTAACTGGTTAGCCCGGCATTTGCCGGGCTTTTTTTGTTTGGCGAATCGAACTTGACGCCGCGTGAAGGCTGCAGCGCAAAGCTACGTTCTGAACAGGAATTGTGGGTATCGGCTGTAGGTACCGGCCAGCGAAGCCCGCTGGGCGTCACACGCCGTACGTCAACGTCACACGCCATACGATTACGAATCTATTGGCACCCACATTCAAAACAAGCGCCAGACTAAGACCGCAGCAAACGGCACGGACGACAACACCGCAGACACGCCGTAGATACATCCCTGTAGGCTCCTCTGCGGCATCCATGCCACAGAGGGTCCGCTAACGTTGTCGTCCGGCCGTTTTACGAGTTCGTTTGAATCGTCACTTTGTGCCAGAAGCTGACAATAATTGACCTGTAGGGGTAGGGCTTGGCCCTACCCGCAGTCCGAGATATTCGGGCACGCGCAAGGCCTACCCCTTAGATGGACTCCTCTTGAAAAGAATCCATGGACGAATCTATGGACACCCACATTTAAAACGAGCGCCAGACTGAGGCCGCAGCAAACGGCCCGGACGACAACACCGCAGACACGCCGTGAATACGTCCATGTAGGCTCCTCTGCGGCATCCATGCCACAGAGGGTCTGCTTTTGTAATCATCCGGCCGTTTTGATGGGGCAGTTGAAATGTCACTTTGTGTCAAATACGGACTATGGCTCTAGCAATGATCAAATCGCTGCTTTTCACTTAAAGCGGACTTTCATAAGAATTATCAAGCCGTAGCTCTCGAAATTTCGCGACGACTGCGCATGCCATATCGTTAAGAATGAGTATCTTAATAGATTAAAATTTAGGCAGTATGATTTTTATACATCTTGCTTTTATCAATAACAAACTGGCATTGTTAATTATAGAACCCTCGTTTAAGCTCATGCTTGCTATATAAGTTCTCAGGGATGGCTAAATTATTTTGAAATACTCTATTCCAATTGACTTACTTGAAGAAGGTTTAGTGCTGTATTCAGTTTGGAAAATGGTGAAGCACTACGATAAATTCTGTCTATCTGTTCTTGAACTTTCAGTTAAAAGAAAAAAAATAGCCAGGTACTTTGATTTATTCCCTGTTAAAAAAATTACAAAAAAATGTGGTAGCTACGAGTATCGATATTGCCGATACAAAAATGACTCAATAAGTAAAAATAATCAATTTTTAAACTATGATAGTTTCGAACAAGTTCTGTTCTATGCGCCTTTTGATTTTGTTAATGAGTTAGTTAAAGTCGGTATTGGGCAAGCACGATTGGAAATTGAAAGATTTCGTAGGTACTGTAATCGGACATATCATAACCAAAAACCTCAACATTCCCTATGCAATTTAAAACCAAATGAGAAATGCCGCTGCGCTATTAAGGTGAAGAATTATCCAGAGATCGTAAAACCTGTGCAGATTGGATTTGGATTGGAAAGCAAAGTTAAAATTCCTCGTGTTAGAACCTCGGATGTAGTCAAAGACGCAAATACAACAGCTACTAAGGAACAAGATAGGCATATTCTCTACGCTGCTGGTTGGTCTCTATCTGAAGCTGACAAAACTTGAAAAGTTTAGATACTTAACTCTAGAAAAATCAAAGGGCTCACCGTATATGTATGCTTGCTAACCATATCAGTCCCTAAACCTAGCCCGCACATACCCAAAGCAATTTAAAATCAGGTACTATTCCAGAAACATCTTTGAAACGCAGGGCAGCGTATCAAGTTTTCAGGGCTGCCAAGTTTTACCTAACATCTTTGTTGTAGTAATTTGAACTTCGGGGTGTCGTATGAAAGTCGAAATTAAAAGGTCGTTAGCCGAAGTAAGATCACTGATTGATTTTGTTGGAAATGCCTATGATTTAATATTTGTTGATGGCTTTTTGTTGCATTCACGTGAAAATGACGTGTATAGAGTGAGTGATTGTCGGCGTGAATATATATTGAAAATTTACCCAGTTAGTAAAATGTCAGATAAAAAGCTGGAATTTATAGATAGGCAGTTGCTAAATTTTTATGGCGTCAGTTATATCGTTCGAAATAAATCTGGAAAATTAAAAATATCAATTCGTTATCCAGAAGGATTTAGAAACGCAGTATTGTTTTACTACTTTGAAGGCATAGACGATGAAAATAATTCTTCTGATTTTCGTGCTCTGGGAAAAGAGGTCGCTCGATTGCATTCTATTGGAAATAAAAATATCAAAATTGAGACCATCCCATATTTAGAATTTGAAAACTCAATTGTCGATGCCTGTTTAACTAATAAATCAAAGTATAAGTTATTGGACGCTTTATATTTCATAAAAGAATTCCCAAAAGACAAACTGGGAAATTTAGAAATTGGGTTATGTCATGGAGACTGTCATATTGAGAATGCGATAAGGACTTCAATGGGAGTGTTTTTAATAGATTTTGATTTCATGAGGTTTGATTATTTGGCGAGTGATTTGGCTTCTATTATTTGGGCAAATCATTATGGTATGGGTGTTGATAGTCAGGATTTAGAAAATTTTTTCTCTGGGTATTCAGGTGAAAAGTCTATAAAAAAAATGTGCCGTGATGTACTTTTGTACTTTATAGTGAAAAGAGAAATTACCTATATACTGAGCTATGTAGCTCGCCAGGATGTAATAGGTAAACTATTTGTAAATGATGAGTTAATCACAAACCGCTTGACAAAAATTAATAGTGTTCACATGATGTTAGAGGGTAAGTCTATCCTTAGGCTAATTGTTGATTGATTGTAACTTTTACAAAGGGCAATTTTATGACTTCTATGGCAGCGTACGCAATTGAGATGGGAATGGATCCTTGTGTTGGTCCCGATGGGCGAGAGTGGTCAGAAAGTAATTATCGTCGTCCTGACATTAATCGAGAAGTTTTCGGTGATGATAGTGATGAAGATCGACAAGGTTACGACACACCTCTTGGTTTGAGAGATAGTAACTTTTCAACAATATCCACTCAGGGTAACACAGAAGCATTCGTGGACTGGTTTTCAAATGCTAAAGAAGCTTTTAAAGTAGCACAAGAATTTCCAGGGTCCGTAGTAAAAAGATCTCCTGATGGCAATGGGTTTAATGTAATATTTAAATAGGATTACTTCGTTATCCTCATTATTTTTACATGCCATAACAATGATTCCAATATTTAACAATTAAAACAAAATTTAATGAATAATATATACTTAACTAAATGACTGATCCCACCATTGCTACATCAATCTGATTCAGTGATTTGGTTTTTCTACTTCTTTGCCAATTCTAGTCAATAATGTCCAACTTTTTAATACGGCATTATTTCGGCTCTTCTCTCAAAGCTGCCATCTCAGCCCAACAAAACCAGCAGCGGCATCCGCGGAGTGAGCGATCAAGAGTGAGCGCGGGAGGCGCGAACGCAGTGGTGGCGGTGTTGGCTTTGCCACGATTGGCGGGCCATTCACACAAAACAGCCATCAGTTCACTCCCCGCCCCGAATCAGCATCGGCCACAAAGTCTGACTGAACTCTAAACACCCAAATAAAACAATCCCCATACCCAGTTTCATAACGGCCTTGCCGTTCCGTTTTGGTCGAATTTTCAACACACTAACAAGCACTATTTGTTATCTGTCAGGGCTCGTGGTGATGTTGATTTTCTCCTCTACTAATGGGGTAAAACCGCGGTTTGCGCCAGTGATATTGCTTGGCGCTGTGCTGCTCAATACCGTTTCAGGTGCTGCTGATGCAGCAGAATCCGCCGCATCAAAGGTCAGTAAACCAGCCCCGGCAACAGCACTCACCCAGTTCAATAACCCAATTATCAAAACCGACAGCAAAGACCCGACGTCTCCAAACGGCCCGCTGATTTACACCGCAGATCCGGCGGCGCTGGTGCACGACGGTACGCTTTATCTTTACACCACGCACGACGAGCAGACCGCGTTGGGTAAAGACTACCGCATGTATGACTACCGGCTTTGGAGTAGCAGAGACCTGAAGACATGGCAAAACCATGGTGCGGTATTGCGCTACTCGGATTTTGCCTGGGCGCGTGGTGATGCCAAAACCGGCAATGCGTATGCCCATCATGTAATTGCGCGCAAAGACCAGAGCGGTAACAGCAAATTCTATTTTTATGCCGCAGTCGAAGGCGGCCAGACGGGTGGTGCTTTTGGTTTTTCGATTGGGGTGGCGGTGGGCGACAGCCCTTTTGGGCCTTTTACCGACCCTCGTGGCATGCCGTTGATTTTGCTGGAAGATACCGCCAAAGATAAACAACATAGTTGGCGTAATATCGACCCGACGGTGTTTGTCGACGATGACGGCCGCGCTTATCTGTATTGGGGCAATCAGCAGTTATGGTGGGCTGAGCTGACGCCTGATTTGGTCCATCTGAAAGGCGAAAAATATCAGTCAGATGCCAAAGGCCGCATGCAAAATCGCGACAGCAGCGCCGTGCAAATTCACAAAGTCGACAGCTTACCGAACTTCGAAGAAGGCCCGCACCTGTCCAAACATAACGGCGTTTATTACCTGGTGTATGCCGCCGGTTTTCCGGAGAGCCTGGCCTATGCCACCAGCACTGCAGCCAGCGGCCCCTGGCAGTATCGCGGCATCATCATGGACCCGCTGCCCGGCACCACCACTATCCATCCGGCGCTGTTTGATTTTAACGGCCAGACCTACCTCGCCTATCACAATGCCGACTTGCCGGGTGGTGGCAATTACCGCCGGTCTGTGGCGCTGGACCAGGTGTTGTTTAATCCGGATGGTTCTATCAGGCCCATCATTCGCAGCCGCAAACCCTAAATACAGGCGTCGTGATACGCCATAACCACCAAGGAGAAGGAACCGATGAACACCCGATATAAGCGCAGCGCTGCCCGCCGACACTGGCAACAGAGCCTCAGCCAGACGTTACTCGCGCTTTGTTTGTGCGCTTTTCAGGCCACCGCCGCCGATGACCAGATGACACCCATCGCTACACCGGCACAGCCGCAGGCGATTGAACTGGGTACGCCCGCCCTGCCCGGCGCCAAGGCGCAAGAATCCTGGCATCAGCAATACGGCAGCCGTTTTGCCCGCAATGTCACAGTCGCAACGCTGACGCCAGTGCTGCCAGATCCGAAAATAGCCAGTGGCGCGGCGGTCATTGTGGCGCCCGGCGGCGGTTTTCGCACTTTGTCGATGGACAATGAAGGCTGGGATGTCGCCAACGCGCTGGCCAAACAAGGCATCGCCGCTTTTGTGCTGAAATACCGCCTGAACCAGACACCTGCTGATATGGCCGGTTTTCAGCAATCGATGCAGGAACTGTTTTCCGGTGCTGCTCGGCGCCCGCCCCGGCCCAATCAAGCCACAATGGCCACTGAGCTCGCACCGCAGCTGGAAGATGCCCGCGCTGCTTTTGCCCTGGTGCGTAGCCGCGCCGGCGAATGGCAGATAGACCCCAACCGCATCGGCATGATTGGTTTTTCGGCTGGCGCTATGCTGACGATGGCGACCACTTTGGTTGGCCAAGAGGCCAAACCGGCTTTTATTGCCAATATCTATGGGCCGCTGGATGCAGTGACTGTACCGGTAGATGCGCCGCCGCTGTTTGTGGCGCTGGCCGCTGACGACCCGTTTTTTGCCCAGGGCAAATTTGGTCTGATTGAAAGCTGGTTTGCTGCGAAAAAGCCGGTGGAATTTCATTTTTACGAACAAGGCGGCCACGGTTTTGGCATGTACCCGAAAACCACCAGCAGCACCGGCTGGTTTGACGCTTTCAGCCGCTGGCTGAGGATGCACGGCATGCTCAGCGCGCAAGGTGCTTAACAGCGCTGCACAGGCGGCGACGTGGCAGTCAACAGCAGGCGCTTGATGATGACACTAACAAGCGCAACAACTTGCCTCTTTGATTACGACCATCATCAATGTATGATGACGCTGATGATTGAAGACGAGGGGAAAATGCAATGAAAGTGTCAAAGGCACAGGTGCAGGAGAATCGGGCGCGTATTGTCGAAACCGCCGCGATGCTGTTTCGCCAGCGCGGCTATGATGGCATTGGCGTGGCCGAACTGATGGCTGCCGCCGGTTTGACGCACGGCGGCTTTTACAAGCATTTTGGCTCCAAGGCCGATTTGATGGCAGAAGCCGCGGCAGAAAGCATCAACCAGTCGGCCGGCATTGCCGCCGGCATGGATATGAAAAATTTTGTCGAACAATATCTGTCCCGCCAGCACCGTGATGCACCGGGTCAGGGCTGCACGATGGCGGCGCTGGGTGGCGATGCGGCACGTCAGTCCGACGCGCTCAAAGCCGTCTTTGCCGCTGGCATTGAACATCAGCTGGCAATGCTGGCGCAGCACGACACGGCGGCAAATAGTTCCGCCGCCAGCCGGGCGGCGCTTATCAACACTTTTGCGCAGGCGGTCGGCGCCCTGGTGTTATCCCGCGCCTGCCCGGATGACTCGGCCCTCGCCGACGAAATCCTGCAAAGCTGCCAACAAAATCTTCTGCGCCAATATCAGGCCACGCCAACTGCGCTGGACAGCGACGCGGCCGCAATCAGCCAGCGCCGCGCAGCAGATAGCGGATCTTCGCCACAAACGGCTGACCCGGCCGGGTAAAGTGGAACGGAAAGCCTTTTTGGTTTGGCGAGTCGGGGAAAAACTGCGGTTCTAAACAGATCCCCTGCCGCCGGAAAAACGGGCTGTAAAGATGGTCGCCGCTATAAACCTGCAAGCCGGGATAATCCGCGCTGACTCTCAACGCTAAGTCGCCCTGCGGGCTGGTCAGCACAGCGGCCGGCTGTTGCAGGTCGCCCTGCACCACAAAATTGTGGTCCAGCCGGGTGTCCGCTAATAGCCGCGGCTGCTGAAAATCAAAAGCACTGCCCTGGACTTTGCGCAGCTCCCCGGTCGGAATACCGTGCGCATCAACCACGGCATAATGAGCCGCGACCAATTGGAGCTGATGGCCGTTGATGTCGGTCCCGCCGGCGCTGCCCGATAAATTAAAATAAGGGTGCAAAGTGGGGCCAAGCAGCGTGGCGCGGCTGCTGCTCGCTTCCAGCGTGACCTGCAATTCACTTTGCGCCGCTGCCGGCGCGCTGAAGTGGTAACGAACACGAAACATCATAGGCCCGGGATAACCGCCCTGTCCGTCCGGAACTTCTGCCACCAGCACCAGACTGTCACTGCCGTGGTCCTGCAATCGCCACTGCAGCCGGTGTAAACCGATGCTGCCGCCATGCAGATGATGACTGCCTTCGTTTTGCTCCAGCTGCACCTTGTGCTGGTCCAACATAAACTGGCCGCCAGCAATACGATTGGCGTACGGGCCAACCACAGCGCCGTGGTAAAACGGATCATGCTGGTAAGACGCCGGCAACGGATAGCCCAGTATCACCTCGCGCCGCGCACCGGCCAGCCCCGTCGACCAGCGCTGTAAAATAGCGCCTTGCGCTAACACCACCAGCTCATCCCCATGTGCATTGATCAGAGAAAATTGTTTCATCGCGTCGCCTTGTCCGCCGAAAGTGTCAGCCTAACCGCCGTGCCCATTGCTTTGAATGACTTTTGTTCTGGATCCGGTTACGGAATTTGGTTGCCGCCTCAGGTCATTTCTTCCAGCTCTTTGCCTTTGGTCTCGTGCACCAGTTGCAGCACAAAAAACACCGACAACAAGGCGCCAAGCGCATACAAACCATAAGCGCCGGCGAGGCCAATGCTGGTGAGTAACAACGGGAAAGTCATCGTGATCAGGAAGTTACACAGCCACTGCGCCAGACCGCTGACGGCAAGGCCAACACCTCGGATTTGGTTCGGGAACATCTCGCCGAGCATCACCCACATCACTGGTCCCCAGGACAGATTAAAGAAAAACACATAAGCATTGGCACTCATCAGCGCCAGCGTGCCGTGATCGCCGAGCTGCAGGTTACCGTTGGCGTCCTGCTGTGCATTGGCAAAGGCGTAAACTACCAGCGCCAGTGTCACTGTCATGCCGATTGAACCCCACAATAACAGCGGTTTACGGCCGATGCGGTCAATCACCAGCAAAGTCAGCACACAAGCGGCGATACTGATACCGCCGCTGATGACATTAATCAACAGCGCGTCCGACTCGGAAAAGCCCACCGCCTGCCACAGCACCGCGCCGTAATAAAACACCACGTTAATACCAACCAGCTGCTGAAAACTGGCCAGGCCAATGCCGACCCAGACCAGTTTGCGTAATTTCCCGGTCACAGGGTCAAGCAGATCACTGAGGCGCGGCGCGTGACCGGCCTTGAGCGACTGATGGATGTCCTGCAATTTACGGCTCGCCGCTGCTGCGCCATAAAGCCGCTGCAGCACGTGCAGACCTGCGGTATCACGGCCTTTGAGCAGCAGAAAACGCGGGCTTTCCGGAATAAACAACAGCATCAGCAAAAACAGCACGGCCGGCACCAGCTCCATCCAGAACATCCAGCGCCAGGCCTCGATGCCAAGCCAAAGCGGTTCGGTCGAAGCGCCGGCAAATTCCGCCAGCAGGTAATTGCTGACAAAAGCCATAAACAGGCCAAGAATGATGGCGATTTGCTGCAAAGTGGTGAGCATGCCGCGATACCGCGCCGGCGCCACTTCGGCAATATAAGCTGGTGTGATCACCGACGCGGCGCCGACGGCAAAACCACCCAATACGCGGTAAATCACAAATTCCAGTGAGCCGTCGGCAATGCCGGAGCCCCAGGCGCTGACGATAAAAAATGCTGCCGACCACAATAAAATCACTTTGCGGCCGTAAATATCCGCCAGCCGGCCGGCAAAATAAGCGCCCACGGCACAGCCGAGCAACATACTGGCGACGTTAAAGCCGGTGCCGACGCTTTCTGACTGAAATGCCAGTTTTAAGCCATCGACAGTGCCGTTAATGACGCCGCTGTCAAAGCCAAATAAAAAACCGCCGATGGTTGCCACCAGGCTGATAAATAAGATTAAAACGCTGTTGTGTGCCGCTTCTTCCGGCCTGGTCGCTGCGGCCGGCGGCCGCTGTAATTCTGTGGTCTGGTCCATCTGATATCCCCTTAGCTGATCTTGTTGTTGTGGTACTGCTGATTTGCGCTGTGGCCAGCATAAGGGGTCTGTTTGCCTGGCACAGCGGCATTGTGAAAAAAGATAATTCTGTCAAAACATTCCGTTAGACCCGCAGCGGAGTTGTTCTTGTATGGTAAAGCGGTCAATTAACCTGAAGCAGATCCGCACCCGATGTCAGTAGCCCGTTCCCAGCGCCCTGTGCTTGCCACTGCCGCTTTGTTGCTTTGCAGCCTGCTCTGTTGTGCCGGACTCACGGCTTGCAGTACAAAGCCACAGCCGCCAGCCGCCGTCGCCCCGGTTTCAGCAGCGCTTCGCAGCGGTATTTATCCAAATTTGTTTGCCAGGCTTGGCCACAGCGAGGCCGACACCACCGCCAAAATTGAGCAGGCTTTTATGCAGCTGTTTCATGGTGATCCGGCCAGCCAGGCGTTGTATTTTGCCGATGGCCAAAACAGCCACGGCGCTAAGGCTTATATTCTTGATGTGAACAACAACGACGTGCGCTCTGAAGGCATGTCCTACGGCATGATGGTGGCGGTGCAACTGAATAAAAAAGCCGAGTTTGATGCGCTGTGGAACTGGGCTTACAGCCAGATGTATCACGCTGATCCGACGCATCCGGCTTATGGCTATTTTGCCTGGTCAGTCAGCACCCAAGGGGTCGCCAATGACGAAATGCCAGCTCCGGATGGCGAGGAATACTTTGCCACAGCGCTGTATTTCGCGGCGATGCGCTGGGGCGATGGCGCCGGCATCTACCAGTACAAAGCCAAAGCAGATGCGTTGCTGACGCAGATGCGCCACCGCCAGATCATCAAAAGGACTACGCCACGCGGCGAACAGGCCGCTACCGCCTTGTTTCATCCGGACCATGCCATGGTGCGTTTTACGCCGGATCTGCAACACGCCGACCACACCGATGCCTCTTATCATTTACCGGCTTTTTATGAAGTCTGGGCCCGGCTTGGGCCCGCTGAAGATCGCGTTTTCTGGCAACAAGCCGCCAGCGCCAGCCGGGCTTATTTCAGTAAAGCCGCGCACCCTGAAACTGGCCTCACGCCGGAATATGGCAACTTCGACGGCACGCCCTGGGCCGCGCCGTGGCGGCCGGATTCGGTCGATTTTCGCTTTGATGCCTGGCGCAGCGCGATGAACTGGTCCGTCGACTGGCACTGGTGGCGGGCCAATCCTCAAGTTGTAGCGCTCAGTACGCGGCTGCAAAACTTCTTCTCCAGTGAAGGCATTGGCAGCTACGGCAGCCAGTACAGCCTCGACGGCAGAAATCTGGATAAACCAGTGGAGATAGCAGGACACCCATCGGAACCGTGTAACCAGGACACCCATCGGAGAGAGATAGCAGGACACCCATCAGAACCGAGCAACCAGGACACCCATCGGAGAGAGATAGCAGGACACCCATCAGAACCGAGCAACC
>CALJUX010000038.1 GCA_937978655.1 uncultured Chromatiaceae bacterium | reverse complement strand
TTTCACTTTTCAAACTCACCCGGCGTTTCGCGTTTCGCTTCACCCCGTCGGCATGAGGCGCATTATAGGCTGTTTTAAAACCCACGCAAGACCAAAACTAAGAAAAGTTACTGTTTTGAGTTCGTTCGGGTGAAAATTCAACGAAAGGTGTTTTTTATACACAAATGTCGCATAATTCCGCAGCAGATGAGGAGTTTAGAATGTCGATACGTTCATATAAAGGTATAAGTCCGGTCTTGGGTACCGATGTTTATGTTGATGAATCAGCAATTTTAGCCGGCAACATCGTGTTAGGGGACGATGTCAGCATTTGGCCGCTGGTTGCCGCACGCGGTGATGTGAACCACATCCGGATTGGCGCGCGCTCCAATATCCAGGATGGCACCGTATTGCATGTGTCCCGTCCCTCCGCCAAAAACGCCGAGGGCTCACCACTGTTAATAGGCGAAGATGTCACTGTCGGTCACAAATGTATGTTGCATGGCTGCCGCCTCGGCAATCGCATTCTGGTCGGCATGGGCGCAATTGTGATGGATGATGCGATTGTAGAAGATGAGGTGATTATTGGCGCCGGCAGTTTAGTCCCGCCGGGTAAGGTTTTGCAGAGTGGCTACTTATATGTCGGTAGCCCGGTCAAACAAGCCAGGCCACTGAATGGTGCTGAGCGGGCGTTTTTGTCTGCCTCGGCACAAAACTATGTCGTGCTGAAAAACGAATATCTGGCGGAAATGGAATAAACGCCTGCTTCTATATAGTGGAGAGATCTTAACACCACTATATAGAAGTCATTGTGGCTGACCGGTTGTCAGACTGAACCAGCAAGCCACAGGTTGCCATCCGGGTCGAGCTGACCTTTTTTAAGCGCCAGCTCAATCTCATCTTCCCAAAAGAAGCTGTCTTCGCGCACTTGCGCCAACCAGGCTTCGGCGGTCCAACCTTCCGGCATGCGGATATACACAGTGTTACGCAGTCCGCCTTGTAAGATTGAACAGCGCACTGCAAAGGCAGCTTCGTCAAACTGATGGTCATGATTAAAAATCAATTGCTGATTCATCCGCGCACCAATTCCCTTAATTTTGCCAGTACCGGCTCTACTTCCGGTCTCACACCCCGCCAGAGATAAAAGCTTTCTGCCGCCTGCGATACCAACATGCCCAGACCATCAGCAGTTTGTGGCACTCCCTGCTGATGACTCCACTGTAAAAATGGCGTCGGTGCAGCACCATACAGCATGTCATAGGCCAGCTGACAATATTCCAGGTGTTGTTCATGTAAAGGTGGGCGCTCGCCCTGTAAACCACTGGACGTCGCATTGATCAATAAATGCCAGCGCTGTTTCGGCACTGCGGCATAACTGCCGGCGCTGACCCGTTTATCAAAGAGTGCCGCGATCTGTTCTGCCTTACTGACAGTTCGGTTCGCCAGATGAATATGTGCCACACCTGCATCCAGTAATGGTTGCATCACCCCGCGACTGGCGCCACCGGCGCCCAACAGCAACACATTCGCGCCTTCGAGCAATGCATCCTGGCGCAGTAAATCGGCCACCAACCCGGCTCCATCAGTATTATCCCCACAAAGACGTTGTTGCTCGTCCAGATATAAGGTGTTCACCGCACCTGCCAGCTGCGCCCGCTCACTCAGCACCTGGGCTAAGGCAAAAGCCTGCTCTTTAAACGGCACAGTGACATTGCCACCCCGCCCACCTTCGGCAACAAAGTGTTGCCAGCTGTCGGCAAAGCCATCGAGCGGTGCTAAAATCGCCTCATATGTCAGAACCTGGCCGGTTTGTTCGGCAAACCAGCGATGGATCAGCGGCGATTTGGAATGTCCTATCGGATGACCAAAAACAGCATATCGATCCACAAAGAAGCTCCCATCATGCTTAAGAAGTTAATCCAAATGTTGTCACCAAAAAATCCTGCACACCCGACACCCCAACAGACCCCGTATCAGCTGATTGGTGGCGAAGAGGCAACCCGTCGTCTGGCCAACCGCTTTTACGATATCATGGCCACGGCGCCGCAAGCGGCAGAACTCTATGCGATCCATCCGTTGCCACTGGATACCATCCGGCAAAAATTCTTTGAGTTTTTATCCGGTTGGCTTGGCGGCCCAGGTTTGTTTGAACAGAAATATGGTCACCCACGGCTACGCGCCCGCCATATGCCTTTTACTGTCAACCCAACCCTGCGCGACCAGTGGATGTTTTGCATGAACCAGGCACTGGCTGAAGTGGTAGCCGACCCGGTACTGCGTGGCGGTCTGAGCGAGGCCTTGGGACAACTGGCCAGCCACATGATCAACCAGGACGAACAGGGCCGGCCCCGTTAAACCCGCCTAACGGTTGATACCCAGCCAGTCCTGCGGCTGCAGATAACGCTGGTACAACAGCGCCTCGGCCGAGCCTTCGGCTGGCACAAAACCATATTCCCAGCGCACCAGTGGCGGCATCGACATTAAAATCGATTCGGTGCGACCGCCGCTTTGCAGGCCAAATAAAGTCCCGCGGTCAAATACCAGATTAAATTCGACATAACGACCGCGACGATACAGCTGGAATTGGCGCTGCGCCTCAGTGTATGGCGTTTGCTTGCGTCGCTCGACAATCGGCTGATACGCCTTGATAAAGGCTTCGCCAACCGCACGCATAAAAGCGAAACTGCGCTCGAAGCCCCACTGATTTAAGTCATCAAAAAACAAACCACCGACACCACGTGTCTCGCCCCGGTGTTTCAGATAAAAGTATTCATCACACCAGGCTTTGTATTTTGGATACACATCTGCGCCAAAAGGCGCGCAGCAATCAAAGGCGACCTGGTGCCAGTGCCGGACATCCTCTTCAAACGGATAAAACGGCGTCAGGTCAAAACCGCCACCAAACCACCAGACCGGCGCTTCACCTTCTTTCTCGGCGATAAAAAACCGCACATTGGCGTGGCTGGTTGGCACAAAAGGATTATTCGGGTGAATCACCAGCGAGACGCCCATCGCTTCAAAGCGCCGGCCCGCTAATTCCGGCCGGTGGGCCGTTGCCGAGGCTGGCATTTTGTCACCAAACACATGGGAGAAATTCACGCCGGCTTGTTCAAACACTTCACCTTTCGTCAGTACCCGGCTGCGACCGCCGCCACCTTCCGCCCGCTCCCAGCTGTCTTCGACAAAACGGGCGGCGCCATCGGATTGCTCAAGTGCAGCGCAAATTTGCTCCTGCAACTGCAGTAAAAAAGCTTTGACGGCGTGTTTATCAACGGACATATCGGCTCCCGTTTAGCGCTTCCGACAGAAGACACTGGTGAAAAATTTTCCTGGCCACGGCCAGATGGCTATAATAGCGCCCTATTATGCCAGCACCTGGCGGTTTTGAGGAAACAGCAATGAAAGTCGGTATCATTATGGGCTCCAAATCCGATTGGCCTACCATGAAAAACGCAGCAGACATGTTAGACAAATTCGGCATCGTTTATGAAACCACTGTTGTTTCTGCGCATCGTACCCCGCACTTACTGGCTGAATATGCCGGGAATGCCGCAAGCCGCGGTTTAAAAGTGATTATCGCTGGCGCCGGCGGCGCTGCGCACCTGCCAGGCATGGCTGCAGCTTTCACGTCATTACCGGTACTGGGCGTGCCGGTGCAATCTAAAGCATTAAAAGGTCTCGATTCTTTACTCTCGATTGTGCAAATGCCAAAAGGTGTTGCAGTTGGCACTTTGGCCATCGGTGATGCCGGCGCAGCCAATGCCGGTTTATTGGCCGCACAAATTCTGGCGACCAGTGACGATAGCTTAATGGCTAAAATCGATGCATTTCGCAAAGAACAAACCGACTCTGTACTGGCACAGCCAAACCCGGCCGAGGAAGCGTGATGAACGTATTAGTCATGGGCGCCGGGCAACTGGCACGAATGATGGCACTTGCTGGCGCGCCGCTGAATCTGCAAGTCACCGCTTATGATGTAAATTCGGCCAAAGTACAACATCCGGTGACTGGTGAAATCTATCCACTCACACTAGAACAGGCAGTCGCAGCTGCGGATGTGGTGACTTCGGAATTCGAACACATCCCATACCCAGTGCAGGCAGTATGTGAAGCCAGTGGTAAATTCAAACCGAACAGCACCGCTATCAAAGCTGGTGGTGACCGGCGGCAGGAAAAAGCCTTATTGGACGCCGCTGGCGTCGCCAATGCCGGTTACCGCATTGTGCAGACTGAAACTGAGTTTATGCTGGCGATTAACGAACTGGGTTTGCCACTGGTATTAAAAAGCGCGTTGGCTGGCTACGATGGTAAAGGCCAGTGGCGTTTAAAGCATTTGGAAGATGCGGCATTAGTCTGGGCTGATATTGCCGCCTTTATTGCTGGCGCCGATCACAGTTTGCCGCAAGCGATTGTTGCTGAACAGTTTGTCCGGTTTGACCGCGAAGTCAGTCTGGTCGGAGCGCGCAATGAACATGGCGATACCGTGGTGTATCCATTGACGGAAAATCACCACGTCAATGGCGTGCTGTCGGTGTCGCTGGCGTTGTCATCCGATAACGCGCTACAACAACAAGCCAAACAAATGTTCGATGCGGTGGCCAATCAACTGCAATATGTTGGTGTGCTGGCGCTGGAGTTTTTTCAGGTTGGCGAGCAGTTACTGGTCAACGAAATAGCGCCACGCGTTCACAACTCAGGCCACTGGACGCAACAAGGTGCTGATACCTGCCAGTTCGAGAACCACTTGCGTGCAGTCTGTGGCTTGCCGCTGGGCAGTACGGCCTTAGTACGGCCGACGGTGATGGTGAACATTCTCGGCGAAGACCATGTCAATCCCGCAGTGCTAAGCCTGCCATCTTGCCACCTGCACTGGTATGGCAAAACAAAACGGGCTGGCCGCAAAATGGGGCATATCAATATTTGTGGCTCCACGGTCAAAGAGCTGGCGGAAAGATTCAGCGCTTTAAGCGCGTTATTGCCTGAAAGCAGCTTCCCGGAAGTTGCTGAAATGGCGGCAAAATTGCGCGAACGCGCCAGATAAGCGAACTGCGTAGTTTGCAAAAAATAAGGCCCTGATGGGCCTTTTCTTTTTGTATTGTGCGAGAGGTATTTAGCGCGACTGCACCGCCTGACATTTACGGCTGGCGCAAATCAGCTTGACCCCATGGGCGCCCGGCTTTTCCGCCAGCAGGCTAAAGCCACAGCTCTGGCAAGTGCCGGCGACAGGTTTAAAATTCAGCACAAAATCGCATTTCGGATATTGGTCACAGCCATAAAAGGTTTTGCCGAACTTACTAGTACGCTCGACCAGTTTACCGCTTTGACACTGCGGGCAATGCACATCCTCAACCACCACCGGCTCCTCGTGCACAATAAAATGACAGGCCGGAAAATTGCTGCAACCGATAAACATGCCATAACGGCCATTTTTAACCGCCAGCGCAGAGCCGCAACTTGGACATGGCGTGTCTTCCAGCAGCTTGACGACAGTGCTGTCGTGCGGGTGCAAATTCTGAATATAATGACAGGCCGGATAGTTACTGCAGCCCAGAAATGGCCCGTGTTTGCCGGATCGCATCACCAGTTCATGCTGGCACAATGGACAGATTTGTTTGTGTTCTGGAATAGCAAACAAAGGTTGGTCAGACATAACTCAGTCGGGCAGCGGACGATAATGCAATATTATCGCACAGTTGGCCGCAGAAAAGGCAACGCCGGTAAATACCGGCGTTGTATCAACATTCATTTATAAACGTGCAGCGCTTTAGTGCAGCAGGCCGGTAGGTTCTTCAAAAATCAAATCTTCCATTTGGGCATAAGCTGTTTCATGGCCTGGAGCGTTAAACAACACCATTAACACCACCCATTTTAAATCTTCCAGGCTCACTTCGGCGCTATCCAAATCCATCACCCGGTCCAACACCATTTCGCGGGTGGGCAAATCCAACACATTGATTTGCTCCAGAAACAGCAGAAAACCACGACACTCAGCATCGAGCTTCCTTAACTCTTGCGGTGTATAAACGCGTAACGCGGTCGATGTGGTTTTGGTCAGGTAAGGTTTTACATGACTCTCTTGCAGCTGGGATAAATTTTCCAGCCAGCGCAGGGCTTTGAAGATGTCATCATCATGAAATCCGGCTTTGACCAGTTCTTTGGTCAAATCAGCCTGGTTGACGTAAATTTCCGATTCGTTGTGGATGTAATTCTCAAACAGGTAGACGAGGATATCAAACATGACTAGGCCCTCCTCACTCGAATGTAGCCACCAGGTACGGCTGCCACTGCGCCAGTTAATTCAAGCTGTTGCAGGGCTATGGTTACGTCGGCTACCGGCATTGCTGCACGGTCTGCAATCAGGTCTATTGCAGTTGCCTCATCTCCTACGTTAGCTAACAAGCCTTCGTCGGACAAGAGTGGCAAACAACTATTTTTTTCAACCGGATGGCTGAATAAATCTGCTGCAAGCAGCGGTGCTAACTCTTCCAGGATATCGGCCACAGAGCGGGTTAATTTAGCGCCCTGCAAAATAAGCTGATGGCAACCCGCCACTTGCGGGTTACGGATAGATCCCGGGATGGCAAACACGTCGCGGCTATATTCGGCGGCATAATGGGCACTAATCAGCGAACCGCTTTTTTCTGCCGCCTCAACCACTAAAGTGCCCAGACTCAGCCCGACCACAATGCGATTCCTAATCGGGAAAAACTCGGCTTTTGGATGCTGTTGTGGCAAAAACTCTGCAACCACAGCGCCCTGCGCCATGATTTGTTGTTGCAGCGTCTGATGCTGCGGCGGGTACAAGTGACATAAACCATGCCCCATCACTGCAATGGTCTCACCATTCGCTTTCAGTGCACCCTGATGGGCCGCGCCGTCGATGCCTCGTGCCATACCACTGGTGATAACAAAGCCGAGTGCGGCCAGTTCTGCGGCAAATTCAAGCGCCAGCTGCTTGCCTGCCGGCGTAGGCCTGCGGCTGCCAACAATAGCTATCTGAGGTTTTTGTAATACTGTGGGGTCACCACAACCAAATAACCCGACTGGCGGATGTTTAATTTCACGCAGTAATGGCGGATAACGCGGATCTGCAAACGGAATAAACCAGCGTCCTGGCGCACTTTGCAACCATTGCTGCGCCTGTTCGGCTTTGCGTTGGGATTGGCTTAAATGCAAGGCATGCGAGGCAGAAAAGCCCAGCTGTTGCAATTGAGTAACAGATGCCTGACACAGCTCGGCGATTGAAACAGCCGGACTGACAGCCTGCAGAGCGTTGGCATCAAGCCCCGGCACTGCCATCAGTCGCAGCCAGCAGATGAGATCGTCCATGATCTCCCCCTATAGGCCGGATAATGTCCTTTCAGGTTGTAACCAGCACCCGCAGGACCTGTTGATAAGCGTTACAGGTCGCCGATACTGTCGCCAACCCGGATTGGTTTTTTTGTACCAGTGACGATAGCAAAGCTGGTGCGTTCCGCCACTTTAAATACCATCAGCTCACCAATTTGCTCTTTGGGCATTTCGATACGGTCCCCATCGATACTGCCCATAATTTTCTGATATTTGGAGGCATCTGACACATACACAGGTCCGCGGCTGGAATCTACGACCGTAGGTGACTGGCGGGAAATGCCAAACATATAGCCGGCTTTGACGCCATCCTGCTGGCCTTTGTTCAGCACCACGATATCCCAGCTGGAAAACTCCCGCAGGTCTGAAGTTGTGTCAATAATAGTGCCAGACACCGCCTGCTCAGGTTTCCGCATCACAAAAAAGGCCGGCAGACTTTGTCCGTCCGCAGCCGGAATTAACCGATCGCCCTGACGGATCTCCTGCTTGACATCCAATACCGCCACAGACGCCGGCGCTGTTACTTCAGCACCGCCGCTGCGAAACGCGCGGGCTGTGCCCACCAGGATAGTTTCATAGCCAAGCACTTCGTCCGTTTGCGGATCGGTGTACGCTTTACCCTTGCGATAAATGCCATAAGCGGCATCCTGCTGCAATTGGCCCCGAACATACAGAATATGGCCCTGACTGGCGTTTTTTACATGGTCATCAGCACCCAATACATATGGCAGCTGTTCAATCTGCTCAGCAGACAGCGACTGTTCGTAAGTCAGAAAAGGCCGAATCATCATCAGCGGCAGCGTAGTGACCGCTTTGGTGTTTTTCAGCGATTTACGCACCTGCGGCGATAATTTCCGAATGCCAGGACTGGCTCCCGTGTCGGCAGGTGTCGCGGAGGGCGACACTTTGATTGCGCTGCCATTGACGGTCAGCACTGGCCGGCCGTCTTTGTCATAACTCAGGCTCAGTACATCGCCAGGATAAATTAAATGCGGGTTTTCCACCTGCGGATTCAGTTTCCACAACTGTGGCCACAGCCAGGGCTGCTGCAGATATAAACCAGAAATATCCCACAGCGTGTCGCCTTGTTTGACGGTGTAACTCTTGGGTGCATCAGGTTTTATGGCGAGAATGTCAGCTGACGCGGTTGTCGTCAGACAGAACAACAGGGCGGCGATTGAGCTTGTTATTGTTTTGAGCATGCCAGTTTCCTTCGGCCCGGAACTGCAGTAATTATTGCACAGAATGCATAGGGAGCTGTTATTACAGCGATTTAATGGCTAAAATTGAACCATAACACAGTTATATTCACAAAGCATAATTTTGTAGGTGCCATGGCAGTTTTAACCGTTTTACATTATCCCGATGAACGTCTGCGGACCATCGCCAAACCCGTTGCGACAGTAAATACTGAGACTCGTCAGTTAGTTGCAGACATGCTGGAAACCATGTACGCCGAAAATGGCATTGGTCTGGCAGCGACTCAAGTGAATGTTCATCAACGTGTAGTCGTGATCGACTTATCTGAAGAACGCAATCAGCCACAGATTTTTATCAACCCGGAAATCACCGAAAAAAGCGGCGACACCACCTACGAAGAAGGCTGTCTGTCGGTCCCGCAAAACTACGCCAACGTCGAACGTGCTGCTGAAATCACGCTCAAAGCGCAGGATTTAGACGGCAACTGGTTTGAAGTCAAAGCCGATGGCTTGCTGGCAATTTGCCTGCAGCATGAGCTGGACCATCTGGTCGGCAAACTGTTTATCGATTATCTGTCGCCGTTAAAACGCGATCGCATTAAGAAAAAGCTGGAAAAACAAGCCCGCGCCGCTAAAGCCTGACAGGAATCTCCGTGACCACACCGCTTCGTATTATTTTTGCCGGCACGCCGGATTTCGCCGCCCGCCATTTGCAGGCCCTGCTCGATTCTGAGCATCAGGTGATCGCAGTCTACACTCAGCCGGACCGTCCGGCTGGCCGTGGTCAGCAGTTACAGGCCAGCCCGGTCAAACAGCTGGCGATGGCGCATGACATTCCGGTTTATCAGCCCAAGTCACTAAAAAAAGCGCCGGCGCAGCAACAGCTGGCGGCACTGAATGCTGACTTGATGGTGGTGGTGGCTTATGGCCTGATCCTGCCTCAAGTGGTGCTGGACACGCCAAAACTTGGCTGTATCAATGTGCATGGTTCTTTGTTACCACGCTGGCGTGGTGCGGCGCCGATCCAACGCGCGCTGTGGGCTGGCGACACTGAGACCGGCGTCACTATTATGCAAATGGATGCTGGCCTGGATACTGGCGCTATGCTCAGCATCGCGTCGTTACCCATAGAAGCCACTGACACCAGCGCGACGCTGTACGACAAGCTTGCAGTGGTAGGCCCACAGGCTTTGGTTGAAGCATTGCAGGATTTACCCGCGTTACAGGCCACAGCGCAGCCGCAGCAGGACAGCGCCGCCAACTACGCCGAAAAGCTCAGCAAAGAAGAAGCGCAGCTCGATTTTAATAAAGCAGCCGTCGCGCTGGAACGTGAAATTCGCGCTTTTAACCCTTGGCCAGTCAGTTATCTGCAACTCGGCACACAACAGCTGAAAATCTGGCAAGCCCGGGTTGAAGCAGGCACAGCACAACCGGGCCAGGTGGTGCGAGTCGACAAAAAAGGCATCGCTATTGGCACCTCGGAAGGTTTGCTGGTGATTGAACAACTGCAACCGCCCGGTAAAAAGGCCATGGCGGTGGTCGATTTTCTCAATGGCCGCGCCGATTGGTTTCAAACCGGTCAGCAACTGCAAAATAGCGCGGAACAGCCGCAATGAGCGCGAACTTACGCGCAACCGCCGCGACTTTGTGTTATCAGGTGGTCGATCAGGGCAAATCGTTATCGGACGTTTTGCCCAAAGCCCAGTTGCTGTTTAGCAATCCGGCCGACAAAGCGCTGCTGCAGGAAATGTGCTTTGGCCTGATGCGCCAGCTGCCGCAGCTGGATTTTGTCTGCCAGCAACTGATGAGCAAGCCGCTGGTGAAACAGCTGCGCCCGCTGCAGTTTCTGATTTATCTCGGCATTTATCAGCTGAAGTTTTTACGCATTCCAGACCACGCCGCCGTCGGCGAAACCGTCGAAGCCGCCCGCTATCTGAAAGGTCAGTCGATGACCAAGCTGATTAACGGTGTGTTGCGCTCAGTGCAGCGTCAGCCGGAATTGTTTGAATTCGCTGACGCGCCGCTCTCAGTGCAAACCAATCACCCTTCCTGGCTGGTACAGTCACTGCAACAGGCCTATCCGCAGCAGTGGCTGGAGATTATCGCCGCCAATCAGCAAAAAGCGCCACTGTGGCTGCGGGTGAACACCAAACGCTGTTCGGTCGAGAAATTCACTGCAGATTTAACTGCGCTGGAGATTGGCTTCAGCCAGCCCGTCCCGGAGATGCCACAGGCGGTTCTGCTGGACAAAGCCTGTGATGTCACCACTTTGCCAGGTTACGTCTGGGGCTTTTTTGCCGTGCAGGACTTAGCCGCGCAATATGCGGCGGTATTGCTGGCACCGGAAAATGGCGAGCGGGTCTTAGACGCTTGCTGCGCCCCCGGCGGCAAAACCGGTCATTTGCTGGAGCTGGCGCCGGAGGCGCAGGTGCTGGCATTAGATAAAGATCCGGCGCGACTGGTGCGGGTGCGCGAAAACCTGGCGCGACTTGGCCATGAAGCAGAGGTCAAAGCCGCCGATGCGGCTGAGCCGGATCAGTGGTGGGACGGTCAGCTGTTTGACAGAATTTTGTTGGACGTGCCCTGCTCGGCCACCGGCGTCATTCGCCGCCACCCGGATATCCGCTGGTTGCGCAAAAAGCCGGATATCGCGGCGCTGGCGCTGCTACAGCAACAAATTCTGGCCGCGGTCTGGCCAACGCTGAAACCGGGTGGTGTGCTGCTGTATGCAACCTGCAGTGTGTTGCCAGATGAAAATCAGCTGCAAATCCAACGTTTTCTCGAGACCCAACCCGACGCAGAGGCTATGCCACTGAGTGCCAGTCAGAGCGCCAGCACATGGCAGTTATTGCCCGGCCAGTCGCAGGCTGACGGCTTCTTCTACGCCAAATTGCAGAAAAAGGCGATTGCATGAAAATCATTATCTTAGGTGCTGGCCAGGTCGGTGCAACACTGGCAGAGAATTTGGTCGGGGAAGAAAACGACATCACAGTCGTTGATATCAATGCCGAAAAACTACGCGCGCTGCAGGACAAGTTTGACCTGCAGGTGGTGCATGGCCACAGCGCGCACCCGGATATCTTAAAAAAAGCCGGCGCTGAAGATGCCGATATGATCATCGCCGTCACCAACAGCGACGAAGTCAACATCGTTGCCTGTCAGGTCGCCTACAGTATTTTTAACACGCCGACCAAAGTGGCACGCATTCGCACCAATCAATACATCAAATACCGCGACAAGCTGTTTAACAAAGATGACTTGCCGGTCGACCACTTTATTGCACCAGAAACCCTGGTGACCGACTACATCCGCCGGCTGATTGATTACCCTGGCGCGCTGCAAGTGGTTGAATTTGCGGGTGGTAAAGTCAGTCTGGTCGCGGTTAAAGCCTATTATGGCGGCCTGCTAGTCGGCCATGCGCTGTCGACACTGAAAGAGCACATGCCGCATATCGACGCCCGGGTCGCCACTATTTACCGGCGCGGCCATGCGATAAAACCGATAGGCACCACTATTATCGAAGCCGATGACGAAGTGTTTTTTGTCGCCGCAACCAAACACATCCGCGCCGTGATGAGCGAGCTGCAAAAGCTGGAAAACAGCTACCGCCGTATCATGATCGCCGGCGGTGGCAACGTCGGTTATGGCCTTGCCAAAGCGCTGGAGAAAACCCACAGCGTCAAGCTGATTGAACGCAGCAAAGAGCGCGCCGAGTATTTATCCAGCACGTTGGAAAATACTGTGGTCTATGCCGGCGACGCTTCAGATCCGGAGCTGCTGCAGGAAGAAAGTATCGACGAAGTCGATGTATTCCTCGCCGTTACCAACGACGACGAAGCCAACATCATGTCGGCGATGCTGGCCAAACGGATGGGCGCGCAAAAAACCATGGTACTGATTAAACGCAGCGCTTATGTTGACCTGCTGCAAGGTGGCGAAATCGATATCGCGGTATCGCCGCAACAAGCCACCATTTCAGCACTGCTGACGCACGTGCGGCGTGGCGACATCGTCAACGTCTACTCCCTGCGCCGTGGCGCCGCCGAAGCCATTGAAGCCATTGCCCACGGCGACAGCACCACCTCTAAAGTGGTCGGCCAGACTATCGGTAAAGTGAAGCTGCCGCCGGGTTGCACCATCGGCGCCATTGTCCGCGGCGACGAAGTCCTGATCGCGCACGACAATATCGTCATAGCAACCGACGACCATGTGATTCTGTTTTTAGTCGACAAAAAACACATCGGTGAAGTGGAACGGCTGTTCCAGGTCAGCGCGTTTTTTCTTTGACCAAGCGCGGTCAGCGGCGCTTTTTTTCTTGTTTCTGACCTTCAGTTTTGCCTGGTCGGCGAGACCGCTTCGAAGAGATTTCACCTGACGGTGAGTTACTTTCTTTTGCGTTGCCAAAAGAAAGTAACCAAAGAAAACGCAAGCCCGGTTCCGCTCGAAAGCCCGTCTGAAAAGTTGTCGGCTCGCTCCAACGGGCGGCTAGTCACAGCATCAAGCGCATTTTCATAAGAAACTAACTTTCTCACCGACACTAAAGAATATATCACCATCATTCCCAGTAAC
This sequence comes from uncultured Chromatiaceae bacterium, assembly GCA_937978655.1. Lineage (GTDB taxonomy): Bacteria > Pseudomonadota > Gammaproteobacteria > Enterobacterales > Alteromonadaceae > Pararheinheimera. The sequence goes on along the minus strand of CALJUX010000038.1, from coordinate 172,383 downwards.
TTTCCCCCATCGACCTTTAGCCGAATGGTCAAAAATCACATTCTCTGCAGCCAATTCATCAAGCATCTGAATCAAAACTTCAATTTCTGTGCCTTGAGGGATCGGTATTCCAGCATGTTCCAGTATATTTCCGAGTGGCAAAGTCTTACGTCCCTGAGCTCTTAATTCTTCTATAGCTCGGTGCAATTTGTCTTTCACTTTAATATGTCCTTAGTCTTGATTTTAACTACAAGAAAATTAATACCAATCGAATAAAGGAATCCATCCCCCATTGAAGCGAGCCGTTGAAAAATCACGATTTGAGGTTTTAAGCTGGCGGGTGTTTGAGCGGTGCGACGGTAGCGCACCGCGAGTTACGCCAGCGCCTCAAATTGTGGGTTTTCAGCGGGCTTTCGAGCGGAACTGGGGTCAGTTTTTCTTTGGTTACTTTCTTTTGCTGAAACAAAAGAAAGTGACTCACCGTTAGGTGAACTCTTTGCTAGACGGACTTTCCGTCAAAACAAGCGCATGGGTTAACGCCAAAAAAGAAGGGTTCGCAGGGGCAATGCCCCTGCCAACTCAACAAGCCAGGCTTATGCCAGCCCCAGATCCCTTGTCATATTCTCATTGCGCTCGCGATGCACAATGACGTTGTCTTCGATGCGGATGCCACCAAACTGGCGGAAGGCATCGACTTTATGCCAGTTGATGTATTTGCCTTGATCTGTCGCTTTTAAATCCGCCAGCAGCGAATCGATAAAATACAGGCCAGGTTCAATGGTAAACACCTGACGCGGTTCGATGAGACGGGTGCAACGCAGGAAGGGGTGATCTTCAGGCGCAGCAACGTGCGTGCCGCGTTCGTCGGCCATAAAGCCGCCAACATCGTGCACTTGCAGGCCGAGGTGATGGCCGATGCCATGTGGGTAGAAAGTCCGGCTGATGCCGCTTTCGACAATCGCTTGTGGCGAGAGCTGAACAAAATCAAAATCCGCCAGCACCTGAGCAATCAGTTCGTGCGACTTTAAATGCACTTCAGTGTATTTGATGCCGGGTTTTAACGTATCCACTAAGGCCAGCTGTACGGCATTCATGCTGGTGATCAGCGCCTGAAATTCGTCATCACGCGCGCTGTAAGTGCGGGTAATGTCGGCAGCATAACCATGGAAAGACGCGCCGGCATCGATTAAAAATGAATGATGCTGCGCCGGTTTTTGCCGTTCCAGCACGGTGTAATGCAAAATAGCCGCGTTTTCATTCAGCGCAATAATATTGCCATAAGGCACTTCATTTTCGCCTTGCTGCACTGCAGCTAAGTACGCCAGCTGAATCGCAAATTCGCTGCCGCCGCTGCGGAAACAGGCTTCCGCGGCGCGGTGACCTTCAACTGCGATGCGATTGGCTTCGCGCATGCAGGCCAGCTCGTAATCGGTTTTGTACGCGCGGAAATAATGCAGGTAACTGAGCACCCCTTCCGGATTGAGCTGACTAAAACCCAGCGCCCGTGCCAGTTCCAGCTGCTCGCCAAGATAGGCCACCCTGGCTTTGTCGTACGGCAGCAAACTTTCGACTTTGGTTGGTTTATCAATCAGCTGAATATCAAAAAAACCGGACCAGAAGTCATTTGGCGCATCCGGCACTTTGTGCCAGAAATCGACCGGCAGATAAAACACCAGTTTAGGTTTGTTGACGCCATCAACTATCAGCCAGCAATGTGGATTGTCTACTACCGGCAACCAGGCTTTGAATAACGGATTGACCTTAAACGGATAATCCATATCGTCGAGAAACTGTCGCTTGGCCTGACCTGAGTGGATCACCAGCGCGTCCAGACTCTCGCGTGCTAATACGGCTTTGGTACGTTGTTGCAGTTCAAACAAATGGGCGGCATACAGAGCCTGATAAGCTGGGCGCATGATGTATCCTGTGCTGATTTTATTTCAATATATTAACATAACTTATTCATCAGCCAGTCTGGCCGACTTTCATCGTTGCCAGCGGCGCAAATACATCCTGTTCCTGATTCATCCGGATATTATAAATCTGGTAATAGGCCAGTACCGCTTTGACATATTCCCGGGTTTCTTTAAACGGAATGGTTTCAATCCAGACGTCCAGTTCCATCTCGCGGTTTTTCGGGATCCAGCGCTGCACATTGCTGTAACCGGCATTGTAGCTGGCAGTAGCAAACACCAGATTATTGTCATTGGCGCGCAGCAAATATTTTAAATAATCAGTGCCCATATCAATGTTGGTATTCGGGTTGTATAAGGCTTCCACCTTCACGTTACGCCCAGTGATATGTTTGGCGGTGCGCGGCATGATTTGCATCAGACCATGGGCGCCCACCGGTGACCTGGCCGTCGGAATGAAGGTACTTTCCCGCCGGGTGATCGCCATGGCCCACGCCGGGTCGACATGGGCTGCTTTGGCGTGTTTCTGAATTTCCTTGTTGTAAACCATCGGGAAACGCATCTCAACATCATCCCAATAGCCGGCGTCGGCCAGAGCAAAAATGGCTCTGTCGTACCAGCCGTTGTCGTACGCCAGCTTGGCGGCGCTTAATTGCTGCTGCGGGGTGCCGTATTTTTGCAGGAAGGTCAGTTCGCGTTTGGCGGCATTGGGTCGACCTAATTGTTCCCATTCCCGCATGCGTTGCATGCTGTCGCTGTTGCGAAATGCCTGATATTGCTCTTTGCTGACCGGTACCGGTTTATGCGCCAGACTCGGCGGTAAACCCAATTTCGCTGCAGCCATAAAGCCGTAGTAACCGCGCGTCGCCGCCAGCGCGGTCAACAGCTGTTTGCTTTGCTCATGGTCGCCGCTTTGCTCGTAAGCGCGCGCCAGCCAATATTGCCAGCTATCGTCTTTACGGGTGGCTGCGGGTAACTCGTTTAATACTTCGATGACTCGCGGCCATTGTTGCTGGCGCAGATACCAGGTGATTTGCCATTGCAGGAATAAATCGTCTTTTAATTCCACCGGCACCATGGCCAAAAATTTTGCCGCGCGACTGTCGTCTTTACTGGCGAGCGCAATCGCGAAATTACGCGCCACATCAATACGTTGTGACTTGGTAAAATGCGGGTCCATTTCGTAACGCGCCCAAACCGCCAGCGCTTGATCCGGTTTTTTCCACACCAGCTTTTTCAGGCCAAAGGTCAGGATCTCGCGCTCCCACGGGTGTTTCAGTGGCAGAAATTTCTGCCGGCTGACTAAGGCCGGCTCTTCCAGCACTTGTTTCCACTTGTCGCCGAGGTACTGCAGTTTGGCCGGCATCAGCGTGCGCAGATAAGGAATAATACGGTCGTCACCACCATCGGCCGCTTTCACTAAGCGCGCCCACACCACTTCAGGTGTGCGCTGGCCAGCTTTTTGCCAGCGTTTAAACAGTGCGTCACATTCTTTTGGTAAAGATTCGCCATCCAGCCACAAATGTGTGACCTCAGGCCAAACTGATGCAGGTGGCTCATTCAGCAGACGCAGCTGCAGCGCGGTGCAGTCGAGCACAGTATCAGTGCCCATCTGATAATGTTTCAGGAATGGCTGGGTCAGTTGCACACCAGCCAGATATAACAGCCAGCGTTTTTTCAGCGGCCATTCCAGCGGCGTGCCCTTGTATTGTTGCAGGAACTTTTGCACCGCCTCAGTATTGCCTAAGGTACGGCTGACATACTCCAGTTCAATGTAAGGTTTCAGCGGGTACGCATGTAAATCGCGCAGCATTTTTTCCGCCTGCGCCAGCGGCACCTGGTGAATTTTTTTCTCGGCCTGCAGAAAACGTTCGCGCAATACGGCGTCTGACGGCGCAGCCAATGCGGGGGCCATTACAGCACCACACCACAGAACCAACACTGCCAACCCGGACTTCAATTGCCCCATGTTTCGAAAATCCACCTATAGTTAGTTGGTTGTCGCCGGCCGATTCAAACGCTCGTTTAAATAACGGTTGAATTTTTTCCTGAACCGCGACACACTGCTTACGCACAAGACTCATCTGACCTGTTGCGACGATCTCACAAAAGTATCTGTCACCTACGCGACGAAGGAGAACATCCATGATCTACCAGAGTTCCAGCATTACCGTGCAATACATTGCTGACGGTATTGCCGAGTTTACCTTTAACGCGGCCGGCTCGGTCAATAAATTCGACCAGCAGACGCTGGCGGACTGCCGCGCGGCCCTCGACCTTCTCTATAAAGACAGCGCCTTAAAAGGCCTGATTTACAGCAGCGGCAAAGACGCCTTTATTGTTGGCGCTGATATCACTGAATTCCTTGGCACCTTCCAACAAGCAGAAGAACAACTGGTGCCGTGGATTAAACAAGCATCAGATGTATTTGACCTGGCCGAAGATTTACCGGTTCCAACCGTTTGCGCTATTAAAGGCTTTGCCTTAGGCGGCGGCTGTGAATGGACTTTAACCGCTGACTACCGTGTTGCTGACACTACCACCAAAATCGGTTTGCCGGAAGTGAAGCTGGGCCTGATGCCAGGCTTTGGCGGCACGGCCCGTCTGCCACGTATTGTCGGTGCCGACACCGCGATGGAGTGGATCACCACCGGCAAAGAGCGTGGTGCTGAACAAGCGTTAAAAGAAGGTGCGATTGACGCCGTCGTCGCACCGGACAAGTTAAAAGCTGCGGCTTTATCGATGGTACAAGACGCCATCGCCGGCAAACTGAACTGGCGGAAAAAACGTCAGGCCAAGTTAGAGCCACTGAAACTGAACAAAACTGAAGCCATCATGAGCTTCAGCACTGCCAAAGGGATGGTATTTGCCCAAGCCGGCAAACACTACCCGGCGCCAATGCTGGCCGTAGAAACCATCGAAAAAGCCGCCCGTTTAGACAGAGCCGGCGCAGTAGCGCTGGAAAATGCCGGTTTTGCCAAACTGGCAAAAACCACAGCAGCGACCGCGCAAATTGGCTTGTTCCTGAACGACCAGCTGATTAAAGCCAAAGCTAAACAAGCCGGTAAACAAGCGACCAAAATCATCAAAAAAGCCGCGGTGCTTGGCGCCGGTATCATGGGCGGTGGCATTTGTTACCAAAGCGCATCGAAAGGCGTGCCTGTGGTGATGAAAGACATCAACGACAAAGCGCTGGAACTGGGCATGGGCGAAGCCATTAAGTTGCTCGGCAAACAGGTGGAGCGCAAAAAGCTCGACGCCGCCGGCATGGCGAAAGTGGTCGCGTCAATTCAGCCGACTTTGTCACTGGAACCAGTGAAAACTGTCGATATCGTCGTTGAAGCCGTAGTGGAAAACCCGAAAATCAAAGGCGCTGTGCTGAAAGAAATTGAAACTGTGGTCGCGGCGGATGCAATCATCACGTCGAACACTTCGACCATTTCGATTAATTTGCTGGCCGCTAACCTGACGGACCCAAGCCGCTTCTGTGGCATGCACTTCTTTAACCCGGTGCATCAGATGCCACTGGTCGAAGTCATTCGTGGCAAAGACACTTCAGACGAGACTGTCGCTGCTGTGGTCGCTTACGCCGCCAAAATGGGCAAATCGCCGATTGTGGTCAACGACTGCCCGGGTTTCTACGTCAACCGCGTGTTGTTCCCGTATTTTGCCGGTTTCTCAAAATTACTGCTTGATGGCGCCAGCTTCGCGCAAATCGACAAAGTGATGGAAAAACAATTCGGCTGGCCAATGGGCCCGGCGTATCTGCTCGACGTGGTCGGCCTCGATACCGCACATCATTGTACTGACGTGATGGCTGACGGCTTCCCGACCCGGATGGCAAAACTTGCTAACGACCCGGTCAGCGTGATGTACGCCGCCAATCGTTATGGTCAGAAAAATGGCCTCGGTTTCTACGCCTACAGCAAAGATGCCAAAGGCAAACCGAAAAAAGACCTGGACCCGGCCGCTGCTGCGCTGCTGGCAGGTGTTGCTGCCGCGCCGCGTGAATTCAGTGCCGATGAAATCATCGCCCGCACCATGATCCCAATGATTAACGAAGCTATCCGTTGTCTGGAAGAAGGCATTGTGGCGACTGCGGCCGAAGCCGATATGGGCCTGATTTATGGCTTAGGCTTCCCGCCGTTCCGCGGTGGTCCACTGCGTTATGCCGACACTATGGGCCTCGCCAACTTCGTGGCACTGGCCGACCAATACGCCGACCTCGGTGAAATCTATCAGGTCACAGACAAAACCCGCGCCATGGCTCAGAGCGGCCAGGTGTTTTATCCGGTTTAATGGCGGAGAACTTAAAAATGAAACAAGCCGTTATTGTTGATTGTATCCGTACGCCGATGGGCCGTTCCAAGGCCGGTATTTTCCGTAACGTACGGGCGGAAGAACTGTCTGCTTATGTGATGCGTGGCATTCTGGAGCGCAATCCGGGCCTGGCGCCGGAAGAAATTGACGACGTGATCTGGGGTTGTGTGCAGCAAACGCTGGAACAGGGTTTTAACGTGGCGCGTAACGCCGCGTTATTGGCCGGTATTCCGCACTCTGTGCCTGCAGTCACCGTGAACCGTCTGTGTGGCTCGTCGATGCAGGCGCTGCACGATGCGGTGCGCTCGATTCAGTGTGGTATGGGTGAAGTGTATTTAATCGGTGGCGTGGAGCATATGGGCCATGTGCCGATGACGCACGGTGTCGATTTCCATCCTGGCCTTGGTGTATCTGTGGCCAAAGCCGCTGGCATGATGGGTTTAACCGCAGAACTCTTGGGTAAAATGCACGGTATCAGCCGCCAGCAACAAGATGAATTTGGCGCCCGTTCACATCGTCTGGCGCAAGAAGCCACAGTACAAGGCCGTTTTAAAGCCGAAATTCTGCCGGCGCTTGGCCATGACGCCGACGGCGTGCTGAAACTGTTTGATTATGACGAAGTGATCCGGCCTGAAACCACAGTCGAAAGCCTGGCCGCGCTGCGCCCGGTGTTTGACCCGGCCAACGGCACCGTCACTGCTGGTACTTCTTCGGCGTTATCAGATGGTGCTTCTGCCATGCTGGTAATGAGCGAAGACAAAGCCAAAGCACTGGGCCTGAAAATCCGCGCCCGCGTCATTGGCATGGGTGTGGCAGGCTGTGACCCGTCGATCATGGGTTATGGCCCGGTCCCGGCGTCGAAAAAAGCGTTAAAAGCCGCCGGTCTCGACATCAGCCAAATCGATTTTTTTGAACTGAACGAAGCTTTTGCTGCCCAGGCCCTGCCGGTGATGAAAGACTTAGGCCTGCTCGAAGTGATGGACACCAAAGTGAACCTCAATGGCGGCGCTATTGCGCTCGGTCACCCGCTCGGCTGTTCCGGTTCACGCATTTCCACCACGCTGATTAACGTGCTGGAAAGCAAAGACGCCCGCTATGGCCTCGCGACTATGTGTATTGGTCTGGGTCAGGGCATCGCGACTGTGTTTGAACGCGTCGAATAAGACGAATTGAACCTGATGACACCTGATGACACCTGATGACACCTGATAACAAAGGCAGCTCCGGCTGCCTTTGTTTTGCCCGAAATTTGAAATCAGTCGGCCGCGCCGTTACGATACCGCTTTTGGATCTGAACCGGAGTTTTGCTGATGTCCCCTGCTGCTGATTTGTTTGCCGATGCCGACCAGCAACTCGACGCTTTAGGCCTGCGTTGCCCTGAACCTGTAATGATGACCCGGCTGACTATCCGCAAAATGCAACCCGGCGAAACTTTACTGATCATTGCCGACGACCCGGCCACCACCCGCGATATTCCGGCGTTCTGCCGTTTTATGGATCACGAGCTGATTGCCAGTGATACCAGTACCTTGCCTTATCGTTATCTGCTGAAAAAAAACACAGCCTGACATTGTGTTTTCCTGCCGCTTGACTCAATACTGGGGCATTCTCAGCGGAAGGAAACTGCATGGTGCCTATTTCCCGCGCCGGTCTGGCCGAAGCCTTGTCTGTTGAACAGAATCGTCGTCGTTACATTCTGTTGTTTGTCAGCTACATCACCTCGGCCATTATGCTGGTGCTGGGCTTAGGCCATTTGTTCAGCGAAGATTACCTGCTGCAATTTATCCTGTTTGGCTGCGCCTTTAGCTTTTTACTGAATGCCGCCTGGTTTCATGCCAGTCAGCAGCTGGAAACGGCTTGTCTGATTGAAGGCGTCTTGGTGTCCGCTTTTGTGATTGGGCTGGTGGTGCATGGCGGGTTTGAACACACGGCGCTGTTTTGGGTGTTTCCGTTTCCGCCGATTTTGTATGGTTTATTAGGCCGCAAACGCGGCACTATCCTGAATCTGACCTTGTTGGCAATTCTGGCGCTGCTGCTCTACGGCCCTGCGCTCGGCCAGGCACAATACCGGGTGGCGGAAATCAGCCGGTTTCTGGCGTCTTTGCTGACGTTAATTCTGGCCTGCGGCATTAACGAACATTTTCGCGAGCGCAGCCATCACAGTATGGATTTATTGCAGCGCAGCAAAGACAATCAGGCCAACACCGACGCGCTGACCGGCCTCGCCAACCGGCGTTTTCTCGACCAGAGCATGCCGCAATATTTGCAGCAACAACCGGAATTATTGCTACCGATGGCGCTGATCCTGGTCGATTTGGACCACTTCAAACACATCAATGACAGCTTTGGCCATGCCGAAGGTGACAAAGTGCTGCAACAAATCGCCCGGTTGTTTCGCAGTAAATTACGCCAGCCCGATATTGCCTGCCGGTATGGCGGTGAAGAGTTTTTGTTGCTGCTACCGCATACTCAGCTGACTGACGCAGCCAGGGTCGCGGAAAAAATCCGTCAGGCCGTGGCGCAACAACGCTTTTTACCGCAACACCCGGAGCTGGTGATCACCTGTAGTTTTGGTGTTGCGGTGCTAAATGGCGCCGGAGATTTTGCCGAAGCCATGCGTCAGGCCGACCAGCTGCTGTATCAGGCCAAAGCCGACGGCCGCAATCTGGTGCGCAGCTGACCCCCGGGCAACCTTCGAGCTGTTGCCACAGGTGTGATATCAGCTGGCGCAACCACAACGGCCGGCCCGGATGGGCTGGCCGTTACTTTTTAACGCAGCGGTGACGCGTTGGCGGCACCACGGAATACCGCATTGATATACAGCAGATGCATACCGTCGACGGCCGCACGGAAATTTGGCTCCTGAGTAAAGGCAATGATTTGACCCCGACCCAGCTCCTGCACCATCACCACGGCTTTATGGCCGATTTGCTGGCGGTTTTCGTCCCAGACAAAACCACCAGCCAACACATTCTCAGCACTGTCGAAGGTCACCACGTTACGGCCCTGATCAATCGACAGCGGCGTGTAGATTTGATTGCCGACATAAATGGTTTTGACCTGCGGCGGCACGGCAGCGCTTAACCAGTGATTCTGATCGACACGGGCATTGGCCAAAAAGCCCGGTACCCAATCCGGGTCTGCCTGCCAGGGTTCCAGTAATTTCTGATAATCAGATTCTGCTTTTAGTACTGTGCCGGGCACCTGCGTGTCGTCCTGCGGTTTTTCGCGCTCGCTGGTTTTATATTCCTGTTTGCTGGCCAGTAGCGGCTCTTTGCCTTGCAGCAACCACTCGTTGGCGTTGCCAAGCGCAATCAGCACACCACCGCGCTGGACAAACTGGCGCAGTAACTGCTGACCGCGCTCGCCTAAAGCGTTTTGGTAGCCGCTACGCGTCGACGGCAGAATCAGTACGTCATAACCCTGCAGCGCCGACTGCAGCATTTGCGCCGGCCGTAGCGCCGTCACCGGATAACCGACAAAACGCTCCAGCACAAAACGGGCACTGCCAGCGCTGAGCGGGTCAGTCGGTTCGTCCCACACCATAGCGATATTCACTTTGGGAATGAGCTTAACCTGATCGGAGCCAAAATTCGGCCCGTCGGCTACCCAGCTGCTGTTGATACCTTCCACCAAAGCACCGGAACTTGCCGCAAGCGCACCAATTTTTTCGGAAAGGCCAGGGTTATCAGCCTTACTCAAAATCAGCGTGCCGGCCGGATATTGTTTGCCGTTCTGGTGGGTGAAACCGATATCAGCACTTTTGATTTTGATGCCCTGTTGTAACGCCGCGCTCATCAGCCGCGCGGCGGCCATATCGCCCCAGGGCACCAGATAGCCATAACTGGCATCGGGTGTAGTGACCTTGCCTGGCAGAATCGTCTCAGGGCCAACCAGCTGGCTTTGCACTTCCACCGCATTGCTGCAGCGGTTCACCTGCAGGTTATACATTTGTGGCAAGGACCAGGCGGTGACGTCATAAATCTGGTCCGGCAGGTTATTAGCGCGACGCGCTTCCTGCTGTTTGATAAATTTCGCATCCATCGGCACTGTGTCATCCAGCACGGCGCGAATGAGCTGATAAGTCGGCTGCGCCGTATTCACCACATAAGCACCTTGTTGATACGACTGACCACAGGCGCGGAAGTCCTCTTTTGCCTGCTCCACCCGGATCCCATGCTGAGTTAATACGCCCATCAGCTTCTGATGACCGGCTTTGTCGCGGCTGGCAGGGAAAATATAACTGCCGATACCATCTCTGGAGCCTTGCTTCAGCGCCTGTTGCCGGTACTGATAAAAACGTTGCAGCAGCTCTTTGCGTTTGGTCGCTGCGGTTTCCAGCGTCGCGGCATAAGCGATAAAGTTACGCTGCACGCCGTCGGCAAAGGTCACCACAGAGCCATCTTGTTTGCGATACGCATGGCCCCGTGCCGAACCCATCTCATAGGTCATTGCAATGCTGCCGTGATACAAAGGCCAGCTGGCGCCATAACCCGGGAAAAACGCATCAAAAATCTCGCGGGTGAAATAGTCATAACCCAGCGCATCAAACTGTTTTGCATTGTTCTGGCCGAACCACTGCAAAGTCTCGCGTTGCGCGGGCAGGATAAATGGATTGTAAGGCTCCGCTTCCGGGCTGAAATAATAACTCTGGTCGCCACTCATTTCGTGTGAATCGACATACACCAGCGGGAACATCTGCTGCAGCGCCTTCACCCGTTGCTGAATTTCCGGTTGGGTCAGCGCCACCCAGTCGCGGTTCATATCAAACAAATAATGATTGGTGCGGCCATTCGGCCAGGGTTCGTTATGTTCGGCGGAAAAACGGTCGGCGGAATGCTCAAGGCCAGCGGTGGCGTAATAACGGCTGACAAAACGATGATGACCATCCGGATTTTGCAGCGGTTCGATATACACCAGCGTGTTATCGAGAATTTGCGCCGCTTTGCCGCTCTGTTCAGCGAGCAGGAAATACGCCAGCGCCATCGCCGCATCCACCGGGCTGATTTCGTTGCCATGTAAAGTACTGGACACCCAGACGCTGGACGGCAGCTGTTGCAGCAATTGTGCGGCGCTGTCACCACTTAAGGTGCGTGGGTCGGCCAGACGGCGCATATCGGCTTCGATTTGATCTAAAGCGCCAAGATGCGCGGGTTTGCCAATCACCACATAAAACAGCGGCCGGCCCTGCGCACTTTTGCCATATTGCACCAGCTTCAGCCGGTCCGGCGCCGCTTGCTGCAGCTGGCGGAAATAATCCAGCACTGCAGCCGGTTCAGTGATTCGACTACCCAGCGCATAACCCAGCGCCTGCTGCACCGTCGGCACAGCGCTGTTGTATTGGCCACCCGGGAAATACGGCAAAGCCGCAGCAGATTCATTGGCAAACGCCTGTCCGGCGAACAACTGCCCAGCGAACAACTGGCCAGCAACAAGGCATACAACAGGGAGGATCCGGCGCATCAGCGATAACTCAGTTTGGTTAAAAAATACCAAGCTAAGGCGTCAATGCTGCGCCGGCAAGCACCGTACAAAGTTTCTGCGACCAGCCGGAGTTTTACTGCGATGGCGGTTTTTTCTTACCATAAGCGAGGACATGAATGGAAAACGCAGACTCGCCGTGAACCCATCCACGGGGGCTCCGCTGCGGCATCCATGCCGCAGAGGGTCTGCTTATTCCCATTCACTTTCTCACCTCAAAGGTAAAATGGGCCATGATTCGGTCAAAACAACAGTTCTATTTTTCGTTACCTAAAAAAATCCCCGCAGCGCGGGGATTTCTAGCTTGAATGCGAGGTTAACGCTTATTGCAGCACAGCAATATCCGCCACCTGCAGGAACAGCGCTCGTAATTGCGCCAGCAGCGCCTGACGGTTTAACCGCACTTTGGCATCATCGGCGTTTACCATGACCTGATCGAAGAACTGATCAACCACGTCGCGCAGCTCCGCCAGATGGGCCAGGCCTTCGCTGTAACTGTTGAGGCTTTGCTGATAATCCTGCTCCGCCACAATAGCCTTATGCAGCGCTGTTTCGGCAGCTTCAGTCAGTAAAGCCGCATCGACAGTCGCCGGAATGGCTTCAGTCACTTTGGCCAGAATATTCGCCACACGTTTGTTTGCCGCAGCCAGTGCCAGTGCAGCATCCAGTTTACGGAACTCAGCGACGGCTTTGACGCGACGGTCAAAGTCAGCCGGATTGGTTGGCCGGCGCGCTAACACCGCCTGGATCACATCGATGCCATAACCTTCGGCTTCATACCAGGCGCGGAAGCGGCCTAACATGAAGTCCAGCACTTCGTCTGCGACTTGCGCATTGCTCAGCTTGTCGCCAAAAGTGGTCTGGGCAAAGCCAATTACGTCGAGTAAATCCAGCGGCAGCTGTTTCTCGACCATAATGCGCAGCGCGCCGATGGCGGCCCGGCGCAGTGCAAATGGATCTTTGTCGCCTTTTGGCGCCTGGCCGATACCAAAGATACCGACCAGCGAATCCAGCTTGTCGGCAATAGCCACAGCGCAGCTGACTAATTGGCCCGGCAAGGCATCACCGGCAAAACGTGGCATATATTGCTCGTTCAGCGCCAATGCCACCGCTTCGGCTTCGCCGTCGATGCGCGCATAGTGCATGCCCATAATGCCCTGGGTTTCCGGGAATTCGCCAACCATGTTGCTCATCAGGTCGGTTTTTGACAATAAACCGGCGCGTTTGGCGTGCTCGACATCAGCACCGATTTTGCCGGCAATATAACCTGCCAGTTCGCTGATACGCTGGGATTTCTCCAGCAGCGTGCCGAGTTTTTGCTGGAACAACACAGTGCCGAGGCTTTCCAGCCGGTCGGCCAGTTTGGTCTTTTTATCGACACCAAAGAAGAACTGGGCGTCGGTTAAGCGTGGCCGCACCACTTTTTCGTTACCAGAAATAATTTGCTGTGGGTCTTTGCTGGCGATGTTGGCGACAAAAATGAATTTATTCAAAAGTTTGCCAGCTGCATCTTTCAGTGGGAAATACTTCTGGTTGTCTTTCATTGTCGACATCAGCGGCTCTGGTGGCACTTCGAGGAAACGTGCTTCAAAAGAACCGACCAGCACCACCGGCCACTCGACCAGTGACGACACTTCTTCCAGCAAGGCGTCGTCCATCTGGGCGATACCCTTTAAGCTGACCGCGGTTTTTTCCACTTCAGCTTTGATAAAGGCTTTACGTTTGTCGTAATCTGCCACCACATAAGCCTGTTCCAGCGTGCTTAAGTACGCATCCGCATTGGCGATTTCGACTTTGGCTGGCGCATGGAAACGGTGACCATGCGTCAAGCGGCCAGCCGCTTTACCCAGGATAGTCGCCGGCACCACGTCGTTACCGTACAGCATGATGATGGTATGCACCGGACGGATAAATTCAGCGTCATTGGCGCCCCAGCGCATTGGTTTGGCGATCGGCAGTTTTGCCAGCGCAGTAGCCACCACTTGTTCCAGCAGCGCAACTGTTGCCACACCTGTGACTTTAGCTTTGTGAACAAGCCAGGCGCCTTTATCTGTTTCCAGACGCTCTGCTTCAGCAACTGTGATGCCATTGGACGCTGCCCAGGCTTGCGCTGCTTTGGTTGGCTCGCCATTGGCATCAAAAGCACCGGCGATAGCCGGGCCACGTTTTTCCACGACTTTATCGGCTTGCTGCGCAGCCAGCACGTTGACGCGAACCGCCAGACGGCGTGGCGCGGCATACCATTGGCTGTCAGTAAAACCCAGACCTAATTTGGTCAGCTCATCCAGGATGTTTTGCTGCAACGCCGTTGCTAAGGTTTTTAACGACTTCGGTGGCAGCTCTTCAGTGCCAATCTCGACAAAAAAATCTTGTGCCACGATCAGGCCTCCTGCTTAGTGTTGCGGCATAACGGGAAGCCCAGCTTCTCCCGTGCGGCGTAATAAGCTTCCGCACAGGCCTTGGCCAGCGTGCGGACCCGCAGAATGTAACGCTGACGCTCAGTCACCGAAATGGCGTGACGGGCATCCAGCAGGTTAAAGGCGTGTGAGGCTTTCATCACTTTCTCATAAGCTGGCAGCGGCAGGCCCAGCTCAATCAGCTTGTGGCTTTCCGCTTCATGCTGATCAAAAGCAGCAAACAACGCCGGCACATCCGCGTGTTCGAAGTTATAAGTCGATTGCTCGACTTCGTTCTGGTGAAACACGTCGCCATAAGTGACGCGTCCCATTGGGCCATCGGTCCAGACCAAGTCAAAAATACTGTCGACACCCTGAATGTACATCGCCAGGCGTTCTAAACCGTAGGTGATTTCGCCAGTGACCGGGCGGCACTCCAGACCACCGACTTGCTGGAAGTAGGTGAACTGCGTCACTTCCATGCCGTTCAGCCAGACTTCCCAGCCTAAACCCCAGGCGCCTAAAGTTGGTGATTCCCAGTTGTCTTCGACAAAACGAATGTCGTGTACCAGCGTGTCGATGCCCAGTTCACGCAGCGAGCCTAAATACAGCTCCTGAATGTCAGATGGCGACGGCTTCAGAATGACCTGGAATTGGTAATAATGCTGCAGCCGGTTCGGGTTTTCGCCGTAACGACCATCAGTCGGGCGACGGCATGGCTGCACGTAAGCGACGTTGCTTGGCTCAGGCCCCAGCGAACGTAAGAATGTCATCGGGTGGAAAGTACCGGCACCCACTTCCATATCCAGCGGCTGCACAATGACGCAGCCCTGACGCGCCCAATAATCCTGCAATGCCAGGATCAGGCCCTGAAAGGTTTTAATATCGTATTTGTGCATAGAAAGCGCACCTGTTCAGCTATTTCGGCAATAAAGACCGGAAAGTATACCGATTTGTGCGGCTTTTCTGTAGCGCAATGGCGCGGTTTTTCCGCGCTTTTTCTACCCTTACCTTTATCAGGCGTTGGAGCCAGACAAAACAGCAAAAGAGCCGGTGGCCCCTTTGCTGTTTTGACTGTTCATCGCAGGTTTTAATGCGTCGGTGAAACCGCCACCCGCTCAATGTCGCTGGACACCGGGTCCATCACAAAATCGAGTTGTACTTTGGCTTGTTTCATCCCGCTCGCGGATGGGCTATAGGCCCATTGCTGCAATGCGGTAACAGCTTCTTTATCAAACACCTGCGCCGGCACGGATTTAATAATTTGCACATTCTGCACAGTGCCATCCGGCTGAATATCAAACTCTGCGACTACATACCCCTCAGTTTTTGCTTGTGCTGCGGCGACAGGATACCGCGGTTCCACACGCATCATTGGTTTGATATTTTCTGCCGCATCCGCCGCCAGTACCGGCTGTTGCAGCCATAACGTAGTACCGACTAAGGCTATCAGGGTCAGTGTCAGCGCCGTCTTACTGAAGCCCCGCTGGCGTTGTAACAATTGCAGTCGTTGTTGCATCATTTTTTTGTCTCCATAGTGGTTGCTGAGCAGTTGCCAATGGGCGGTGCTGCTTTGAGCATGGCTTGGTACATTGCTCAGCAGCGCATAGCTGTAAGCAATCTTTTGCTGGAGGCTGGCGGACGCTAATACCAAAGCGTCACAAGCCAGCTCCTGGTCTTGCCGGTAGGCGCGGTACGCCAGCCAGCATAAAGGGTGAAACCAGAACAACGTCAGCACCAGCAGCGCAACCAGATTGGCGTGCAGGTCACCACGGCGCCAGTGCGTTAACTCATGCTGCAGGATTAGCTGTTGTTGTTCGGGGTCAAACCGCTGCTGGAAATCACCGGGCAACAACACTGTAGGCCGCAACAAACCTGTCACGTAAGGCCCTTCGAGCCCCTGACTTTGTTTGCAGTGCAGCGCAAAGCCGGGGCGCCTGACTACGACCGCGGCGCTGAGCGCTTCTGTGATATTTCGCTGTTGCCGCCACACACCAAACGCCATCACTGCTGCGCCCAATAGCCAGACAGTCAATAGCCCACTGGACCATAAACTATCTGTGGGCAATTCAGCACCGATTTGCTGTATCTTCAGCTGCACCCGATACACGGCCAAGTCGGTCACAGGCACCCACTGCAGCGGCAACAGGGACCATATCAGCAGCAATGGCACAGCCAGCCATAAACTGTATTGCAGTCGCGCTCCCAGGTATTGCAACAGCAGTGGCCTCAGGCCCAGCAATCCCATCAGCAATAACGTGAAGGGCAGTGTTTGTGTCAGCAACCAGTTCAGCATTATTTTTGCTCCTGTTCCCACTTTGCGATGAGCTGTTTTAACTCAGCCACGTCTTCGGCTTTGAGTTGCTGCTGCTCAGCAAAACCGGCCAGCAAAGGTGCCAGACGGCCAGATAACACCCGCTGGATAAAACTCTGGCTTTCCCGTAGCTGATACTCGGTTTGTTGCAACACCGGGCTATATAAATAAGCACGACCATCTTTTTCGAAACTGACTGCGCCTTTACCCACTAAGCGGTTCAGCAGGGTTTTGACGGTTTTTTCGTGCCATTCACTGGCATCAGCTAATTGCTCTACCACCTGATTGGCGGTTTGTGGTGCCCGCTGCCACAACACCTTCATTACTTCGAGTTCTGCCTGACTGATTTCTTTCATTGTCTCACTCCCGGTAGCCCTGACCTTCGACAGATTTTGCAGTTAACGATTACATCCGTAATAGATATACTATTACAGATGTAATCTTTTATAGCAAGATAAAGTCTGACGTTTTTCCAGCGTTTTTTTCCTGAGGCTTGGATCCAGTTTTTGCTTTGTGCTATCTTGCGCCGGTCATCAAAGCTGGCGGGGACGACCCCGTGCAGTCCATTCATTCAGGGACGGCCCTGCAAACCTGTATCAGGAGCCGTGCTTATGTCAGTCCCCTATTTTGCCTATCTGTGTTTAATTGCCGCTGCAGCCTTTGAAGTGCTGTGGGTGTTATGTGTGCGGCTGTCCGATGGATTTACCAAGTTGCTCCCCTCTGGCCTCGCAGCGCTGTCGATGTTACTCAGTGTGCTGTTATTGGCCAAAGCCAGCCAGCAGCTACCAGTTGCGTTAGCCTATTGCGGCTGGGTTGGCCTTGGTGCCATCGGTAGTGCGTTGTTGCAACAGTTCTACTTTCAGCAACCACTCTCTGTCGCGGCCTGGTTCAGTTTGCTGCTGCTGTTGCTTGGCATTATCGGTTTACAACTGACCTTAGCGCCCCAGCATTAACGCGGTTGGCGGCGCTCGCTCGCACTGGTTTATTTGGCGCTGCGGCAAGACAACAGACCGCTTCTGAACAATGCTTAGCAGACGATTGATCTGAGGCTGAATGATGAACGCGGTCAGGTACCAGTATTATCTGCGATGGGCTTTCTGCTGGCTGTTATTGCTGCCAGCACTCTGCCTGGTTGCGGCTGAAGAGAGCGTCACCCTTGTCTATGCCAGACCGGTCCAGCAAGGCGACAGCCGTCAGTTATATCAGGTCAGATTGTTATCCGCAGCGCTGCAACATGCCGGTATTGTGCATCAGCTGGTTGAATCAGAGGTGCCGATGGTACAGGGCCGGTCTTTGCGTACTGTCGCGGTTGAAAACGGTATTGATGTATTCTGGAGTGTTACCACTATTGAGCGTGAGCAGCTATTAACCCCAGTTCGATTTCCTATCGATAAGGGATTATTCGGCTGGCGCTTGTTGCTACTGTCACCGCAGGTTGCCGCAAAAACACCAGACTTAACCACACTACCAGGCCTGAAGAAGTTGGTATTCATGCAAGGGCATGACTGGCCAGACACCGAAATACTGCATGCCAATAGGCTTAAAGTTCTGGTTTCAAACCAATACCATTCGATGTTTGAAATGGCGGCGAGCAACAGAGTCGATGCGTTCCCAAGATCCGTGCTGGAGATCTGGCGCGAACGCACTGAAATGTCACAACCGCTGCCGGTCGAACCGGGTATAGTGCTGCACTATCCGACCGCCTTGTACTATTTTTTCTCACCACGCCAACAGCATCTGGCGCAGCAGGTAGAACTTGGCCTGGAGCGGATGCTTCAAAATGGCGAGTTTGAACGGATGTTTCAACAAGAGTTCGCCGAAGCGCTGAAGTTGTCAAAGCTGGACAAACGGCAGGTGATTGAACTGAAGAACCCGTTATTGCCGGCTGCCACCCCTTTGCATCGGGCTGAGTTATGGTTCCAACTGCCGAAGTAATTGGTGCTGCCTCAATCAGGCTTCATGAGTGGCCATGTACGTCAGGCAAAAAAAAGCAGACCGAAGTCTGCTTTTTTATGTCTGTTGGCGTTATCACACGTCCAGGTTGGCGACCCGTAAAGCGTTTTCTTCAATGAAGGCGCGACGCGGTTCTACTTCATCGCCCATCAGAGTATTAAACAGCTGATCGGCGCCAATGGCGTCTTCGATAGTGACACGCAGCATGCGACGGGTATTCGGGTCCATCGTCGTTTCCCACAGCTGCTCTGGGTTCATCTCACCCAGACCTTTATAGCGTTGGATATACAGACCTTTTTTCGATTCAGTGATTAACCATTCCAGCGCGTCAGAGAATTTCTCGACCGGCTTCACTTTTTCACCGCGACGCACAAAACCGCCTTCTTCAATCAGATCGCGGATCGCATCGCCTAGTGCGGCAATGCGGGTGTAATCCACTGAGTTGATAAAGTCGTAATGCAGCACGTATTCGTTATCGATACCATGCTGGCGAATGGTAATTTTTGGTAAGGTCAGGTGACGTTCGCGATCTTCTGCCACACCAAAAATGTAACTGGAGCCATCGCCTTCCTGATCTTGCAGACGTTTTGCTAACTGCGCAACCCAGGCCTCTACTGCTGCAGCGTCTTTACACAGTTCAGCGGTAATGCCAGGCACATAGATTAACTGTGTCAGCAGATTCTGCGGGATCTTGCGGCTCAGACGTTCGATAGTCGCCATGCCTTTATGGTATTGATTCACCAGGGCTTCTAAGCCTGCACCACTGATACCTGGCGCTTCGGCGTTGACGTGTAATGATGCCTCATCCAGTGCCAGGGTCGTCAGATATTCAGTCATCGCCGAATCGTCTTTGATGTACTGTTCTTGTTTGCCTTTTTTCACCTTATACAAAGGTGGTTGGGCAATGTAGATATAACCACGTTCAATCAATTCTGGCATCTGACGATAGAAGAAGGTCAACAGCAGCGTGCGAATGTGCGAGCCGTCGACGTCCGCATCGGTCATCAGGATGATGCTGTGATAACGGGTTTTATCCGGGTTGTACTCTTCGCGACCGATACCACAGCCTAAAGCCGTGATCAGCGTGCCAACTTCCTGTGAGGAAATCATTTTGTCAAAACGGGCTTTTTCAACGTTGAGGATTTTACCTTTCAACGGCAGAATTGCCTGATTTTTGCGGTTACGGCCCTGCTTGGCAGAACCACCCGCAGAGTCACCCTCTACCAGGTAAAGTTCAGATAATGCCGGGTCTTTTTCCTGACAGTCCGCTAATTTACCTGGTAAACCGGCGATATCTAATGCGCCTTTACGGCGGGTCATTTCACGGGCTTTACGCGCCGCTTCACGCGCACGGGCCGCATCAACAATCTTAGTGACGATAATTTTGGCGTCGTTCGGACTTTCCAGCAGGTACTCATTCAGTTTTTCATGCATGGTACTTTCAACGGCTGATTTCACCTCACTGGACACCAGTTTGTCTTTGGTCTGTGAACTGAATTTAGGGTCCGGCACTTTGACTGAGATAACAGCTGTTAAACCTTCGCGCGCATCATCGCCAGTAGCCTGTACTTTCATTTTTTTAGCGTAACCTTCCGCCTCAATGTAAGTATTCAGCACCCGGGTTAAAGCCGAGCGGAAACCCGCTAAGTGCGTACCACCATCACGCTGTGGAATATTATTCGTAAAGCAGTAAATGCCTTCCTGGAATGAATCGTTCCATTGCATCGCCACTTCTACTGAAATGCCATCTTCACGCGTGCTGCTGAAATAAAAGGCTTTCGGGTGGATCGCAGTTTTTGTTCGGTTCAGATATTGCACAAAGGCTTCGATACCACCTTCATACTTAAAGTGGTCAGACTTATCTGTACGCTCATCGGTCAGAATGATGCTGACACCAGAGTTCAGGAATGACAGTTCGCGCAGACGCTTGGCCAGAATGTCGTAATGAAAATTGATGTCGGTGAAGATGGTATCGCTTGGCCAGAAGCGAATTTCAGTGCCGGTGCTGTCGGTTTCACCGATGACCTTTAGTGGCTCATCTGGTACACCCAAACGGTAGATTTGGTTGTGCACCTGATTCTTCCGCCGAATGGTCAGCTCCAGCTTGTCTGACAACGCGTTAACGACGGACACACCCACGCCATGCAGACCGCCGGAAACTTTATAAGAGTTGTCGTCAAACTTACCACCGGCGTGCAGAACCGTCATAATAACTTCGGCAGCCGATACACCTTCTTCATGCATGTCGGTCGGGATACCGCGACCATTGTCACGAACAGACACTGAGTTGTCACTGTGGATGGTGACAAAAACGTCGCTACAGTAGCCTGCTAAGGCTTCATCAATCGAGTTGTCGACGACCTCAAACACCATATGGTGCAAACCTGAGCCATCGTCAGTGTCCCCGATGTACATACCAGGTCTTTTGCGAACTGCATCCAAGCCTTTTAGTACTTTAATACTCGAGGAATCGTAGTTATGTTCTTCGGCCATCATTATCCGTCCGTTTTATCTGCCCATGTTCCACGTGGAACAATGCCGCAGCCTGGGTCAGGTGCGGCAAAATCTGGTCAGGTTCAATCGCAGTAATAAACACCTGCGATTGGAGTTGAGCTAAAAATTTGAAAATCTGGCGTTTGGATTGGTCATCCAACTCAGACGCCAGATCATCGATTAACAACAAAGGCTGTTTATGCCCGCGCTGTGCAATCACGTTACTCTGCGCCACTTTCAGCGCAAACAGTAGTACCTTCAGCTGACCGCGTGACAGCACATCATCGACGTATTCCCCATCGACTTTCAACCGCAAATCGGCTTTTTGCGGCCCCAACTGGCTATAGCCGGCTTTCAGATCGCTACTGAAACTATCCTGCAATTGTTGCCACAACTCCGCAGCATCGCCACTGCGAACTTGCCAGCCCGGCGCCAGCTCAAGCTGTAATCCGGTGAGGGCAGTTACATCTGCCGTCAGCGCTTGCAATGCCGCAGCCAATGTCTGCAGGTACTGTTGCCGCAGTTGTTGCAGCTGCACGGCTAGTTCAACAAACTGCTGATCCCAATACTGATACTGCGCGCCATACGCCTGCCTGCTCTTTAATAAGGCATTACGTTGTTTTAATACCTTATGAAAACGCAACCAAATCTCATAAAAAGAAGGTTCCACGTGGAACAATCCCAAATCAAAAAACTGTCGTCTTTCTTTCGGCCCACCAAAAAATAAACGAAAACTTTCCGGCTGCACTAACTGCACCGGCAACAAACTGGCACAATCAGCAAGACGCTGCACTGTTTCACCATTTAAGCGAACCTGCCAGTCACCCTGCCGGTCACGCTGCATCCCAAAAGCAATTTGTTGCATGGACCAGTCAACACGCGCAAATAAGGTGTATTGCGTCTGTTCGTGGCGAATTACTTTGTGCGGCTTTCCAGTCCGAAAAGACCGGCCATGCGCCAGCAAATAAATCGCTTCCAACAAACTGGTTTTGCCGCTGCCATTGGCACCGCAAATCAAATTCCAGTCCGGATGAAATTCCAGCTGCGCCTGCCTGATGTTCCGAAAATCATTCAGGTGCAGCGACGTTAATGCCATGGCTCAGAGCCGCATCGGCATCACGACATACAAGGCGCCGGGATTACCGACCCCTTCAACCAGCGAGCTGGAATTCGCATCACTTAAATGCATCACGACCAGATCAGTTCCCAGGGTATTCAACACATCCAGCACATAACCAACGTTAAAACCAATCTCCAGCGTGTCGCCGTTGTATTCAACTTCGATGACTTCCTCTGCCTGCTCGTGTTCCGGATTGTTTGCCACAATCTGCAGCTCTTGCGGATTGAGGGTAAAACGCACGCCCCGGTACTTTTCGTTCGACAGAATCGAAGCCCGCACACATGCATCTTTTAATACCGAGCGATGTGCGGTCAATTGCCGTGAACTGTTACGCGGCAGCACCCGACGGTAATCCGGGAAACGGCCATCAATTAACTTGCTGCTGAAGCTGAACTGACTGTCAGTCAGACGAATATGGTTCTGGCCAATACTCAGGCGAATTAACTGATCATCAGCAGCCAGCAAACGCATCAGTTCTAATACCCCTTTGCGCGGAATAATCACCTGCTTTTGCTGACCCGCCGTCACCGCCAGCTCCATCGAACTCAGTGCAAGGCGATGGCCATCGGTAGCGACGGTACGCAAAGTGCCATTATCGACCTCAAACAGCAAGCCATTGAGATAATACCGCACATCCTGATTTGCCATCGAAAACGCAGTATCATCCAATAGCTTGCGCAATTGCAGCCGGCTTAAATCAAACTCAGCATCGCCTTGCCAGCTCTCAAGATTCGGATAATCGCCAGCGCTTAGTGTGGCCAGAGTGAATTTGCTTTTTCCCGTGCTGACAACACAGTTCTCGCCCTGCAGGTGCAAGGTTAATACACTGGATTCAGGCAACGAGCGGCAAATATCCAGCAACTTTTTTGCCGGAATAGTAATCCGCCCCGGCGTGACCACTTGCTGTGGAAACGCGGTTGCGACCAGTTCAATCTCCAGATCGGTGCCGGTCAGCGCAATTTGATCGCTGCTGACATCCAGCAACACATTCGACAAAATCGGTAAGGTGTGCCGGCGTTCAATCGCACCAGAGACCATTTGTAAGGGTTTTAATAAAGCGTCACGCTCAATAATAAAATGCATAACAAGTCCCTATTAAGATGACAATGTCCGGATCAAATTCTGAAAATCTTCTTTGATTTCATGAGTTTCTTCTTTCAGCGATTCAATCTTCCGGCACGCATGTAACACAGTGGTGTGATCGCGGCCGCCAAAAGCATCGCCAATCTCCGGCAAACTGTGATTGGTCAGCTCTTTTGATAATGCCATTGCCATTTGGCGTGGCCGCGCGACCGAGCGCGAGCGGCGTTTGGACAACAGATCGGCCACACGGATTTTGTAATATTCCGCCACCGTTTTCTGGATATTTTCAATGGTTACCAGCTTATCCTGCAACGCCAGCAGATCGCGCAAAGACTCACGGACGAAATCAATAGTGATTGGCCGACCGGTAAAATTAGCATTGGCGGTGATCCGGTTCAGTGCGCCTTCTAGTTCACGCACATTAGAGCGCAGCCGCTTGGCAACAAAAAACGCCACCTCTTCCGGCAGACGAATATTATTTTCCTGCGCTTTGCGCATCAGGATCGCCACCCGGGTTTCCAGTTCCGGCGGTTCAATCGCAATGGTCAGGCCCCAGCCAAACCGGCTTTTCAGCCGCTCTTCCACGCCATCGATTTCTTTTGGATAGCGGTCAGAGGTCAGGATGATCTGTTGATTGCCTTCGAGTAAGGCATTAAAAGTGTGGAAAAACTCTTCCTGAGAGCGGTCTTTCTTGGCAAAAAACTGAATATCATCAATGAGCAACGCATCAACAGAGCGGTAATAACGTTTAAATTCTTCAATGGCATTATTCTGCAGCGCCTTAACCATGTCCTGCACAAAGCGCTCGGAATGCATGTAAATCACTTTTGCGTCAGGTTTTTTCGCCAGAATGCCATTGCCGACCGCATGTAATAAGTGGGTCTTACCAAGGCCGGTTCCGCCATACAAAAACAACGGGTTATAAGCTGAACCTGGGTTATCTGCCACCTGGCTGGCTGCGGCACGGGCTAGTTGGTTTGATTTACCCTCGACGAAGTTGTCAAAGGTGTAGTTTGCCCGGACGTTGCTGCGCACAATCGTTTTCGGTGCCGGTTCAGCCACCTCAGCAGGGGCAGACGGTGTCGTGGCCGGAGCTGTACGGATCTGCGCCACCGGGCTGGCCTTCGGTACTTTTTGACTGCTGCCGACTTCAAAACGCAAACGGGGTGAATGATCACCACAATAATCGTGGATCAGTTCGTTGATCCGATTCAGGTATTTATCGCGGACCCAATCCAGCACAAAGCGGTTTGGCGCATAAAGCGTTAACGCGTCATGAGAACTGTCAGCCTGCAGTGGGCGGATCCACATACTGAACTGTTGCGCCGGCAATTCAGATTGCAACGCTTCCAGGCAATTTTGCCAAACTGACTGATACACCATATCTCCAGCAGCCCCGAATAATTGGTATTTTACAAGGCAGGTGTTGAGGAAAGACCCGCATTATGGGCTGATCTTATCCACAACTGCAATATTGACTTTTTGAAAAAGCGGCAGATTCGACGGAGCACGATATATCACTATGATTTAAAATGAATTTTATCTTATAGACAAATTAATAATACCACCAAAACACAGGTGGATTTTCTGGCATATACAGAGGCTGCGCGCTAAATAATGCACATATTATCCCCGAACCAGCTGTCACCTGTGGACAACTAAGGAAGATCTTGGATCTGATCGGGAAATAACCAAGGATCGCATTGACATTCAGGGGCAGACTACTTAAAATTCGCGCTCTTTTTTAAATCGCTGCGTTTTGGTACTTACTAAAACTCAGATTCAGTTAGTAATTATCGACCGGACGGACGAAGAAAATGAGCAAAAGAACCTTTCAACCAAGCGTTTTAAAACAGAAACGCAACCACGGCTTCCGTGCACGTATGGCTGACAAAAACGGCCGCGCAGTATTAGCACGTCGCCGTGCCAAAGGCCGTAAGCGCTTAACTGTCTAGTCAGTTATTTAAAGCGCTGCGTGGTCAGCTATACCTTCAGCAGGGAGTTACGTCTGTTAACTCCCCGCGAATTCGACAATGTGTTCCAGAACCCGTTCCGGGTCGCTTCCCCACTCTTCACTATCCTGTGTAAAGCCAATCAATCTGCCCATCCGCGGATTGGTCTGACGATCGCCAAAAAACGTGCTAAATTGGCCGTCCATCGGAATCGCATTAAACGTTGTGCCCGTGACAGCTTTCGTCTGCATCAGCACGAATTGCCACCGGTTGATATGGTGCTGATGGTAAAAGGCGATATCAGTAATACCGACAACGCAGAATTACATCAGCAACTGGAGCGCCTGTGGAGCAAAATCGCCCGCCAGTACAAAGCTATTCAGCCAAAATCCTGATCACAGCGATTTATGGTTATCAGCGTTGTATCAGCCCGCTGTTTCCGCCCAGCTGTCGTTTTACTCCGAGTTGCTCGCAATATGCCGTTGAAGCATTACAACGTTTTGGCGCGATAAAAGGCAGTTGGTTAACCACCCAACGTCTATTAAAATGTCACCCTTTACACCCGGGTGGTGAAGACCCCGTTCCTGAAAAGCAAAAGAGATAAGCGCACACATGGAATCCCAACGCAGTTTATTAGTGATTGCCTTTTTATTTGTCAGTTTTCTGCTGTGGCAAGACTGGCAAAAAGACTATGGCCCGAAACCGGTCGTTCCGGCACAAACCCAAATCAGCACCGCCACCGGTAATGCTGAACCTCAGTTATCGGCATCAGGCCCGTTAAGCAGTGCCAATCCGGCAACAACTGCAGTGGCAACCGGCAAAGTAATTGAAGTGGCTACTGATGTCCTTGATGTCAAAATTGATACCCGTGGTGGTGATATCGTTGGCCTGACGCTGCCTAAATACACGCTAAGCCTCGAAGACAGCACACCATATCCGTTAATGCGCCAGCTCAATGGTTTCAATTACACGGCACAAAGCGGATTGCTCGGCGACGGTCCGGATGAAAAGCGCACGGCAAAACCAGTCTACAGCGTCACGCAGGATAAATTCACGCTGGCAGATGGCCAGACTGAACTCAGTGTCAGCCTGAAGCTGGAACATAACGGCCTGCAAATCGAAAAACGTTATATCTTCAGCGCTGGCAAATATGATGTCCGGGTTGATTATATCGTTACCAATGCCAGCAGTGGCAGCAAAGTCATCCAGCCGTATCATTATCTGGCGCAAACCATCGACAACGGCAAAGACGGTAACATGATGATGCCGGTGTATCGCGGTGGCGCATACTCCACCTCAGACCAGCGCTACGAGAAATTTGCTTTTGATGACATGAAAGATCAGAACCTGGATCAGTCAACCAAAGGCGGCTGGGTCAGTATGCTGGAACACTACTTCGTCTCTGCCTGGGTGCCTCAAGCGGAAGAACAAAATCAGCTGTTTAGTCTGGTCAACAATAACGAAGGCATCATCGGTGTTCGTGGCCCACAAAGCAGTATTGCTGCCGGCGAAAGCAAAACTTTATCTGCAACTTTCTATGCCGGTCCAAAAGATCAGGCCAGTCTGGCGAAAATTGCCCATGGCCTGGATCTGACAGTGGACTATGGCTGGTTATGGTTTATCTCTCAGCCACTGTTCTGGTTACTGCAACAAATCCACAATTTGGTCAGTAACTGGGGTCTGGCGATTATCGCTATTACTCTGCTGATCAAATTAGCCATGTTCCCACTGACTAAAGCACAGTACGAAGGTATGGCGAAGATGCGTAATCTGAAGCCGAAGATTGATGAACTGCAGGCGCGTTATAAAGACGACAAGCAGAAGATGGGACCGGCGATGATGGAGCTGTATCGCAAAGAAAAAGTCAACCCGATGGGTGGCTGTCTGCCGATGCTGATCCAAATGCCGATTTTCCTCGCGCTGTACTTTGTATTTGTTGAAAGTATTGAGTTACGTCAGGCTCCATTTATCTTCTGGATCAAAGATTTATCCGTGATGGACCCGTACCTGGTGCTGCCAATCATGTACATCATCAGTATGTATGCGATGCAAAAACTGACGCCAGTGACAGTGACAGACCCGATGCAGCAAAAGATTATGCTGTGGATGCCAGTCGTCTTTGGTTTGTTCTTTATCATCTTCCCAAGCGGCCTGGTGCTGTATTGGGTGGTCAGCAACCTGATTTCGCTGGCGCAGATGTTGTTTATCTATAAAGGTATGGAGAAAAAAGGCTTACACGTGCGTAACGCCTGATTGCTCTGACTGAACTGACAATGGCCGTTACACTTGTAATGGCCATTTTTTTATCTGACATAACGAGGAATGCGGTATGTACGCCACTGATACCATCGCAGCACAAGCTACAGCCCCTGGACGCGCCGGCGTGGGCATTATCCGGGTATCTGGCCCTCAGGCTGCAACTGTCGCGCAGGCGGTGCTCGGCCGTGTGCCAAAAGCCCGTGTTGCCGAATATCTGCCGTTCCGGGCGGCTGACCAGTCAGTGCTGGATCAGGGCATCGCGCTGTATTTCCCCGGCCCTAATTCCTTTACCGGTGAAGACGTGTTGGAACTACAGGGTCATGGCGGTCCTGTGCTGCTCGATATGCTGCTGCGCCGCATCCTGCAGGAAGCGGATGTGCGGATCGCCCGCCCTGGCGAATTTTCTGAACGTGCCTTCCTGAACGATAAACTGGACCTGACCCAGGCCGAAGCCATCGCCGATCTGATTGACGCCAGCAGTGAACAAGCCGCCCGCAGCGCCATGCAATCACTGCAAGGCGAGTTTTCCCGGCAAATCCATGCACTGGTTGAAAAGGTCATTTATCTGCGGATGTATGTCGAAGCAGCGATTGATTTCCCCGACGAAGAAATCGACTTTTTATCCGATGGCAAAGTCGCTGGCGACCTTGCCGGGATCCGTGCAGATCTGAACAAAATTCAAAAACAAGCCACCCAAGGCAGTATTCTGCGCGAAGGCATGAAAGTGGTGATCGCTGGCCGGCCAAATGCCGGCAAGTCCAGTTTACTCAATGCATTAGCCGGCCGCGAAGCCGCTATTGTTACAGAAATCGCCGGTACCACCCGCGATGTGCTGCGCGAACATATTCATATCGATGGTATGCCGCTGCATATTATCGACACCGCAGGCCTGCGCGAAGCCACGGATAAAGTGGAACAAATTGGTATCGAGCGGGCATGGCAGGAAATTCTGCAGGCCGATCGGGTACTGTTTATGGTCGACAGCACAACCACAGCCGCCACAGATCCGGCAGAAATTTGGCCAGACTTTATTGCACATATTCCGCCGGAACTTGGGATCAGTGTGATCCGTAACAAAGCCGATTTAACCGGTGAACTTGTCGGCAGTGATCAAAGCGGCAAATATCCGCTGTTCAGGTTATCCGCCAAAGATAAAACCGGCCTGGACGCGCTGCGCGAGCATTTAAAAGCCTGTATGGGCTTTGAAGCCAGTAACGAGGGCAGTTTTATCGCCAGACGGCGGCATTTAGACGCGCTGGCGCGTGCATCTGAGCACCTGAGTATCGGTGAACAACAACTGCACGACCATCTTGCCGGCGAACTGTTGGCGGAAGAACTACGGCTGACGCAACAACATTTAAATGAAATTACCGGCGAGTTCAGCTCCGATGATCTGTTAGGCCGGATTTTCTCCAGCTTCTGTATCGGAAAATGACAAAAGCCGGCACATCAGCCGGCTTATTTGCGGTTTATTTCTCAGTGTTATCTGGCATAGGTCGCAGTAAGCGTCGCTTTTGCCAGCGCATTGGCATGAAGCATAAATCCTACGACAGCGGCACTGGCGCCATCAGGCACTGCCAGTACCGGCGTTGGCAATGCCCAGACCGTAAACTGATAACGGTGCATACCATGCCCTTGCGGCGGGCAAGCGCCACCAAATTCTTTGCTGCCATAATCATTCTGAAAAGAGCGGCTGCCCGCCGGTAAAGCACCATTACCAGCGCCCCGCGCCAACAGATTTACATCCGCAGGAATGTCCAGCACCAACCAGTGCCAGAAGCCAGAACCTGTTGGTGCATCGGGGTCATAAACTGTGATCGCATAACTCTGAGTTCCGGCGGGCGCGTGCTGCCAGTGCAACGCCGGCGACAAATTAGGGCCATCGCAACCAAAACCATTGAATTCAAAAGTTTTAGCCATGAAATGACCTTCCTGAATATCTGGACTGGTCACAGTAAATTTACAGTTTTCCATACACTCTCCGAAGAAAAAACATGGTTGCACAGGCTATCTGCGGTTATTGATGCAACCGCCCTACCTGGTTTTAAGTCGCATATGCAGCAAATTCCAGCACTAATGAAGACCGGGCATCGTTAATTTATCGCAGTCTCGTTTTGATCATTCTGTGGCTGCCAGCTGAGCCGCCTGCTGTTGCAGCCATTGATAGAACTGCGCTTTTGGTAAAGCACCCGCTAACTGGGCTATCACTTTACCACGGTGGATCAGCATCAGCGTCGGTATTGACCTGATTTGAAACTGCGCCGCCAGCGCCTGTTCCATTTCGGTATTCACTTTACCAAACCGGAACTGCGGTTCCAGATCTGCGGCAGCCTGAGCAAACGTAGGCGCAAAACTCTGGCAGGGCCCGCACCAGCTCGCCCAAAAATCCAGCACCAGAGGCAAGTCAGATTTTTGACTCAAATTCACAAAATTGGTCAGATTCACCGTTACCGGTTGGCCGGTGAACAGGCTTTGCTTACACGCACCACATTTAGGTTGCTGTGCGAGCCGGCTTGCCGGCAGCCGATTCAAACCGGCGCAATGTGGACAGGCAATGATCATGATGATCCTCCGTTAGCTATTTTGCAGATCTGTGGGCCTGCGCTGTAAACATCAAGGCACACAGCATCAATTGCCGGAAACAAAAAACCCGCCGGAATCAGCGGGTTTTTTCATAGAAAATCACGAGTCAGATCTTATGAACCTTCACGAGTGCGTGGTTTTTTTGGTGCAGAACCCGGCCGTGGGCCAGTCCCTGCTGCCGGAGCGCCACGATCTGAACGTTCACCGCTGCGCTGGTAACGCTCAGGGCGGTCAGCACGCTCTGGGCCTGGGCCGCCGGTATCGACACTGATATTCAGTTTTTGTTTGCGTACATAGACCTTTTTCAGGTGCTGGAACACTTCAGTCGGCATATCACCTGGCAGCTCAACTGTAGAGAAATGATCAAACAGTTTGATATTGCCGATGAACTGGCTGTCGATGTTGGCTTCATTGGCGATAGCACCTACGATATCACCGGCACGGACGCCATGCTCTTTACCCACTTCAATCCGGTAATTGATGTAGTTGCCTTGCAGCTCACGACGCGGCGGACGTGGACCACGTTCCGGACGATCGCCTGAACGCTCAGGACGGTCACCGCGTTCAAATCGTGCCGGCCGATCGCCACGCTCTGGCCGTTCACCACGGGCATGTGGCTCACGGATCTCAGGGAACTGACCAGCGACGTTTAATGGCTGATCTTTTTGTGCCATAAACAGCAAAGCTGCAGCCAGATCGGCATCTGTGGTTTCCAGCTTTTCACGCCAGTCATTGATCAGATCCTGGAAGAAACTCAGGTTTTTCGCTTCAATGGTATTGGCCAGTGTTTCACGGAACGATTCGATGCGACGCTGTTCAATCACTTCACCAGTTGGCAGCGACATCTTTTCAATAGGTTGACGGGTGGCGTGCTCGATAGTACGCAACAGACGGCGCTCGCGTGGTGATACAAACAAAATTGCTTTACCTTCGCGGCCAGCGCGCCCAGTCCGGCCAATCCGGTGCACATAGGCTTCACTGTCGTACGGGATGTCATAGTTAATAACCAGACTGATGCGTTCCACGTCCAGACCACGGGCTGCAACGTCGGTCGCAACAATCACGTCAATCTGGCTGGCTTTTAAGCGGCGAATAGTTTGTTCGCGGTTGGCCTGGTTCATATCGCCATTGAGGCAAGCGACTGCATAACCGCGAGCACCTAATTTTTCGGCGATTTCCTCAGTGGCACTTTTGGTACGGACGAAAATGATGCTGGCATCATATTCTTCCCCTTCCAGTACCCGGGTCAAAGCATCCAGCTTCTGATTACCATCCAGCATTACATAACGCTGGGTGATGCGTTCAACAGTGCTGGTTTTTGATTCGATTTTGATTTCTTGCGCGTTTTTCAGATGTTTCTGCGCAATAGCACGGATCTGCGAAGGCATAGTTGCCGAGAACATGGCAACCTGACGTCCCGGTGGTGTAGCATCCATGATCGTTTGTACGTCATCGATAAAACCCATCCGCAGCATTTCGTCAGCTTCGTCCAACACAATCGCCCGCAGCTTATCCAGCACTAAAGTGCCACGATCAAGGTGATCCATGATACGACCTGGCGTACCGACAATCACCTGAGAGCCACGTTTTAATGAACGCAATTGTGTGGTGTAGTTCTGACCGCCATATAAAGGCAGTACATGGAAAGTCGGCATAAAACGCGCATATGCCTGGAAAGCTTCAGCGACCTGGATTGCCAGTTCACGTGTCGGCGCCAATACCAGGATTTGTGGTTCGTTCTGTGACGGGTCAAGCCGTGCTAACAGTGGCAGTGCAAAGGCGGCTGTTTTACCGGTACCGGTTTGCGCCTGGCCTAATAAGTCCTCACCAGCTAACAGTTTTGGGATTGCGGCCGCCTGGATAGGAGACGGAGTTTCGTAACCCAATTCTGTGACCGCGCGCAGTAATGGTTCTGGCAGGTCAAGCTGGGAAAAAGTCAGGGACTCGGACATATGTTGTATTAACCTCAATAACACGCAGGCGCTTTAAAGGTATGTGCTATTGTAGTTTTACTGAGCCTGCATTGCAGTAAAAATACCCGGCGCCTGTTGTGAGCGATGCTCAACAGACGCAAATTCCAGTAGTATAGCCAATCATTTAACTGACCAGAGACGTACAGATGATTGAGATCCTCGTGGGCAGCCAAATGGGCGCTGCTGAATACACAGCAGAACAAGTGGCTGAAACACTGGTACAAGCGGGATTTCCTGTCAGATTACATCTGACGCCCGTATTAGAACAACTGACCAGAAGCTCAACCTGGTTAGTGATCACCTCGACCTATGGTGCGGGTGATCTGCCCGATAACATCCAACCCTTTGCGGATCAATTAGCACAAGATCAAACAGATCTTACCACAGTTTCTTATGCGGTGATCACTTTAGGTGACTCCAGCTACGATACTTTTTGTCTGGCAGGAAGCAAACTCGCTGAATTGCTGACGAAAAATTCGGCAAAAAACTTAGGGCTCAGCCTGCAAATAGATGCACAACAAGCGGAACTGCCAGAAGATCTGGCACTGGCCTGGCTGCCACAGCTGATCCAAAAGCTTTCACAGATCGAACCAGGCTGATTTCGCGAACAGACACAAAATGCAGATCTGCTGTCCACACGACAGATAAAAAAAAGGGGGGACCGGAGTCCCCCATAAATACACAAGTCACTGTCCAGAAACTGGATATCTAACGGTAGTTCGTTGGCAATAAATACCAACGAAACCAATCATCTGCGCGAACCGAATCAATTACTTTATAATCTTCTGATAAATCACTGATAAAACTACGATCCAGCTATACAAGGTTGTCCACAAACAGATCCCAACTTGATCACGCTTGTGGATAACTAACAAATAACCACGTTAATAACCTGATGTTATCCTCTGCATGGAATTATTCGCATTTGACCCTGTGGATAAAACAGCTATTTGATCACAGGAAGATCTGATGCAGATCCGGATCAGATCACAGCTTAGATCCTTGATAAGATCTTGATCCTTTAAAGGAAAAAACACTTATCAACCAGAAACAGCCTCTCTAGTAGTAAGAATAATAAGAAAGATCTCTTTAAAGATCTTCTTTATATATTAAGGATCGTGTCAGATCCGACACACGTTTTAATCATTCCGTTTCAGCGTGGATCTGGGGTACAATGCGTGCCCTTTTTTATGCAGTTGCAAAGGCGATGAGGCAGATATGTTGTTTCAACAAAACTACGATGTAATTGTGGTCGGTGGCGGACATGCCGGCACTGAAGCTGCTTTGGCGGCTGCCCGGATGGGTATGCAAACGTTGTTGTTAACGCACAATGTTGAAACGCTGGGCATGATGTCTTGTAACCCGGCCATTGGTGGCATCGGCAAAGGTCATCTGGTCAAAGAGATCGATGCATTAGGTGGTGCAATGGCAACAGCAACGGATCTTGCCGGGATCCAGTTCCGTACCCTGAACAGCTCAAAAGGCCCTGCAGTGCGGGCAACGCGGGCACAGGCCGATCGACAGCTGTATCGTGCTGCGATCAGAACGATCCTGGAAAACCAGCCAAACCTGCAAATATTCCAGCAAGCCTGTGACGATCTGATCGTTGAAAATGATCAGGTCGTTGGCGCCGTCACGCAAATGGGACTCCAATTCAAAGCAAAAGCTGTGGTACTGACCGTTGGCACTTTCCTGGCAGGCCAGATCCATATTGGCTTACAAAATTACAGCGGTGGCCGTGCAGGTGATCCGCCATCAGTCGCTTTAGCGCGTCGTCTACGTGAACTGCCGTTTCGGGTAGGCCGACTGAAAACCGGTACCCCGCCGCGTATTGATGCACGCAGTGTTGATTTCAGCAAAATGCAGCCACAACCGGGTGATACGCCGCTGCCAGTGATGTCATTTATCGGCAAGCAAAGCGACCATCCGCGTCAGGTACCTTGTTACATCACTTACACCAATGAAAAAACCCACGATATCATCCGCAACGGCCTTGACCGTTCGCCGATGTATACCGGTGTCATTGAAGGCGTTGGGCCGCGTTATTGCCCTTCGATTGAAGATAAGATCAATCGTTTTGCCGACAAAGACAAACACCAGATTTTTATTGAACCTGAGGGCTTAACCACCCACGAACTTTACCCAAACGGGATTTCGACCAGTCTGCCATTTGACGTGCAACTGGCGCTGGTGCATTCGATCCCGGGATTAGAAAATGCGCATATCACCAGACCAGGTTATGCCATTGAATATGATTTCTTTGATCCACGGGATCTGAAAACTTCGCTGGAAACCAAATTTATCAAAGGTCTGTTTTTTGCCGGCCAGATCAACGGTACCACTGGTTATGAAGAAGCCGGTGCTCAGGGGCTGTTGGCAGGTCTGAACGCTGCCTTGCTGGTGAAAGAACAGGAAGCCTTTGTTCCGAGCCGCGACCAGGCTTATGTCGGTGTACTGGTGGATGATCTGACAACGTTAGGCACTAAAGAACCGTACCGCATGTTTACCAGCCGGGCTGAATACCGGTTGATGTTGCGGGAAGACAATGCCGATCTGCGTCTGACTACAAAAGGTCGCGAATTAGGCTTGGTCGACGATGTGCGCTGGGCGGCATTTAACGAAAAAATTGAACAGATTGAGCTGGAACGCCAACGGCTGAAACAAAGCTGGATCCATCCGCAGCATGCTGCGCTTGAAGCCGTGAATACGCTGCTGAAAACGCCATTAAGCCGTGAAGCCAGCCTGGAAGATCTGATCCGCCGGCCTGAAGTCGCCTACAAGGATCTGATGCAGATCGAAGGTGTCGGTCCGGGTCTCGCGATGCAGGATGCCGCTGAGCAGGTCGAGATCCAAATCAAATACGAAGGTTATATTAACCGGCAACAAGACGAGATAGCCAAACAGGAACGTAATGAAAACACCCGTTTACCGGCTGGTTTTGATTATGCCGTGGTCAAAGGGTTATCAAATGAAGTGGTGCTGAAGTTGAATCAGGCGCAACCGGAAACAATGGGTCAGGCGTCGCGGATCTCCGGGATCACTCCAGCAGCAATTTCATTATTGCTGGTTTATCTGAAAAAACAGGGCCTGCTGCGCAAATCAGCCTGAGTCAGGATTCTACATGCTTGAAAAATTGAAAAAACTGGTGGCGCAGACTGAGCTGCAGCTTTCACAGCAGCAGTTAGAACAGCTGGTCCAGTACGTGCTGTTACTCGACAAGTGGAACAGCGCTTACAATCTGACTTCCGTGCGTGACCCGAACGAGATGCTGGTAAAACACATCATGGACAGTCTGGTGGTCGCGCCTTACTTGCATGGCAATCGTATTATTGATGTCGGAACTGGCCCGGGATTACCCGGTATACCACTGGCCATTTGTTGTCCTGACAAAGCATTTACTTTGCTGGACAGTCTGGGCAAACGGATCCGCTTCCTTAACCAGGTCAAATTACAACTGGGGCTGAAAAATATTCAGCCAGTGCAGAGCCGGGTGGAAGATCACCAGGCCGAATATGACACCGTGATCAGCAGAGCTTTTGCCTCGTTGAGTGATATGTTGCACTGGTGCCAGCATCTACCGGCAGCTACTGGCCAGTTTCTCGCCATGAAAGGGGCTTTAGCGCAGGAAGAAATTGCAGCTTTGCCTGATTTTGTTAAAGTTGTCGGCAATGTCGAACTGACGGTGCCAGAGTTGGTCGGCCAACGTTATCTGCTGGTGCTGGAAAAAACTGCAGTCTGAATTCGGACTAGGGATCTTTGTGGGAAAAATCATCGCGATAGCCAATCAGAAAGGTGGCGTGGGTAAAACCACTACAGCAGTGAATCTGGCGGCATCGATGGCCGCGACCAAACGCAAAGTCCTGCTGATAGACCTGGACCCCCAGGGCAATGCCACTATGGGCAGCGGCGTCGATAAATACGAAGTCCATGCGACGGCTTATGAGTTATTGGTGGACGAAAAACCACTGCCGGAAGTGGTGGTGAAAGAGACTGCCGGCGGGTATCACCTGGTTGCTGGTAATTCTGATGTCACTGCAGCGGAAGTCCGTTTGCTGGATGTGTTTGCCCGTGAACTGCGATTGCGCAACGCGCTAAAAAACTACCGCGACCAGTATGATTTTATTTTCATCGATTGCCCGCCTTCGCTGAACATGCTGACGGTGAATGCGATGGCTGCCGCCGATTCCGTGCTGGTGCCAATGCAATGTGAATATTATGCCCTGGAAGGCTTAACTGCATTGGTGGATACCATCAACAAGCTGGCGGCTGTGGTCAATGCCGACCTGAAAATTGAAGGTATTCTGCGCACTATGTATGACCCGCGGAATCGGCTGGCGAATGATGTTTCAGAACAGTTAAAGCGACATTTTGGTGAAAAAGTCTACCGGGCTGTGATCCCGCGTAACGTGCGGCTGGCAGAGGCGCCTAGTTTTGGTACGCCGGTGATGTATTACGATAAAAGTTCGACGGGGGCCAAAGCCTATCTGGCGCTGGCCGGTGAAATTCTGCGCCGCGCGGATAAAAAACAACAAAAAACCACCCCTGCGGTGTGACGTGAAGGAATAATCTGCGAATGTCTTTGAAAAAACGTGGTTTGGGCCGGGGATTGGATGCATTACTGACCACCGGCAAACCCGCTGTGGTTGAAAGTCAGCCTGAAAGCCAACCAACAGAATTACAAAAGCTGCCGGTTGAATGGTTGCAGCCTGGCAAGTATCAGCCGCGCAAAGACATGTCACAGGACGCGCTGGAGGAGCTTGCCAGTTCCATTCGCGCTCAGGGCATTATTCAGCCGATAGTGGTGCGCCCGGTTGGCACCGATCGTTTTGAAATCATTGCCGGTGAACGGCGCTGGCGTGCATCGCAGCTGGCTGGTCTTGCTGAAGTGCCTTGTATTTTAAAAGACGTGCCGGACGAAGCCGCTGTCGCTATCGCGCTGATTGAAAACATTCAGCGTGAAGACCTGAATGCGATGGAAGAAGCAGTGGCTTTGCAGCGTCTGCTCAGTGAGTTTGAACTGACCCATCAGCAAGTGGCTGATGCTGTTGGCAAATCTCGCGCGACAGTCACGAATTTATTGCGGCTGAATCAGCTGGCCGATGAAGTCAAAACGCTGCTGGAACATGGCGACATTGAAATGGGTCATGCCCGCGCCATTTTGGCATTACCGGCTGAACAGCAGCCGGATACCGGGCGGGTCATTGCTGCCAAACAGTTAACTGTGCGTGAAGCCGAGAGTCTGGTCCGGCGTTTACTGGAGCCTGCGCCCACCAAAGAAACCAAAGCAAAAGACCCGGATGTTGCGGCATTAGAATCACGACTCAGTGAGCGTTTTGGTGCGCCGGTCAGTATTAGTTACAACCGAAAAGGCAAAGGCGAATTAGTCATCAATTACAGCAGTTTGCCGGAATTAGACGGTATCCTGCATAAATTGGGCCTGTCTGAGTCTGAAAATTAACCGGTCAGGTTTCAGAAAGTTCGACATTCGTAGTATTGGCGCGGCTTTTGGTTGCAAAAATAAGGCAGATAAGTATACTTGCGCGAGCTTTTTATCCCGTTGTTTTGCGTATTTTCGGGTGGTATTCAGTGCCTTTAACCACAACAAAACAACGTTATAAATTGATTTTACAGACCTTTTTGTGGCAGTCGCTGGCGGGATTCGCTGTGGCGGCGCTCTGTCTGGCAGCTTGGGATAAGCTGGCCGCAAAATCTGTATTGCTTGGCGTTTATTGTGTTGTTGTGCCGCACAGTCTTTTTACGTGGTATGTGTTTCGCTTTCGTGCAGACCTCCAGCCAGAGCTGGTGCTTAAATCGGTCTACCGCGGCGAATCACTAAAATTTTTATTGTTGGCGTTGTTGGTGGCAACAGCGCTGAAACACGCGCTGTTGATCCCTTGGTTGTTTTTTGGCGGACTGGTGTTCGCCCTGATCTTACAGGCGTTGTTACCGATTTTGATTAACTACGATAATTGGGACTAACGATGGCATCTGGTGAGCTTACGAGCAAAGACTATATTACCCACCACCTGACCAACTGGAGCGTCGGCGAAGGTTTTTGGACCGTTCACGTTGACACCTTAGGCTGGTCAATCTTTATGGGATTGATTTTCCTGTTCTCATTCCGTGCTGTGGCAAAAACTGCCAACGCCGGTGTCCCCACTAAATGGCAATGTGCCGTTGAAATGGTGGTTGAATTCATTGAAAACACGGTCAAAAGCACCTTCCACGGTAAAAATCCGCTCATTGCCCCGCTGGCACTGACGATTTTTGTCTGGGTGCTGCTGATGAACCTGCTGGACTTAGTGCCGGTTGATTTCATTCCATGGACTGCCCAACAGATTGGTGTTGCCATGGGCCATGACCCACATGATGTCTACATGAAAGCTGTGCCTACCACAGATCTGAACATGACCATTGCACTGGCGCTGGGCGTGTTTATCCTGATGATTTACTACTCAATCAAAATGAAAGGCATCGGCGGTTTTATTAAAGAACTGACCACTCAGCCGTTCAATACGCCTTGGTTATACTGGTTCAACTTCATTCTTGAAGTCGTCGCCCTGTTGGCCAAGCCTCTGTCACTGGCGCTGCGGTTATTCGGTAACCTGTACGCCGGCGAGCTGATTTTTATCCTGATCGCGATGACAGGTTTATATCAGCTGCCAATGCACTTCGTCTGGGCTGTGTTCCACTTGCTGGTTATCCCGCTGCAGGCGTTTATTTTCACCATCCTGACGGTGGTGTACCTGAGCATGGCGCACGAGCATCATTAATAACGATTTCTTTTTAACTTTAACTTTAACATTAGTAACTTGGAGAACATCATGGAAATGGTATTAGGTTTAAAACTGATCGCAGTTGCCCTGTTAATCGGTTTAGGTGCACTGGGCACTGCAATCGGCTTCGGTACTCTGGGCGGTAAATTCCTCGAGTCTGCAGCTCGTCAGCCAGAGCTGGCTCCTAGCCTGCAAGGTAAAATGTTCGTTGTAGCAGGTCTGATCGACGCCATCGCGATGATCGGTGTTGCTATCGCGCTGTACATGCTGTTCGCAATGTAATTGGACGCGAACCAGAACATTTACTTATGTCATTTAAGGAGAAGCGGTCGTGAATATTAACGCCACTCTCATTGGTGAGTTAATCGCGTTCCTGGTGTTCGTACTCTTCTGTATGAAGTACGTATGGCCACCAATTATCGGCGCAATTGAAGCTCGTCAGCAAAAAATCGCAGATGGTCTGGCCGCGAGTGATCGCGCCGAACAAGACCTGCGGTTGGCGCAAGAGAAAGCAAAACAACAGCTGATCGACGCAAAGGCGCAAGCTTCTGTTGTCATCGACCAGGCGAAAAAACGCGAAGCGCAGATCATCGAAGAAGCTGCGGTCAAAGCGCAGGCAGAGCGGGAAAAAATCCTGGCTCAGGCTAAAGCTGAAGTCGACGCTGAACGCATCCGGGCGAAAGAAGAACTGCGTAAGCAGGTCGCTGCCCTCGCCGTTGCCGGCGCAGAGCGGATCCTTCAACGTTCAATTGATGAAGCTGCTCACAGCGACATCCTGGATAAACTGGTTGCAGAACTGTAAAGAGGAAGAGCCATGTCTGAACTGACGAATGTCGCTCGTCCTTATGCCAAAGCGGCGTTTGACTTTGCTGTCGAACAAAACGCTTTGGCGGCCTGGGCTGATATGCTGTTTTTCGCTGCAGAAGTAGTGAAAAATCCAGTAGTCGCCGAGCGCCTGCAAAGCAACAGAGCTGCCGACGCACAGGCAGCCTTTTTTATCCAGGTTTGTGGTGAACAGCTGAATAGTCACGGTCAGAACCTGATTAAGGTCATGGCAGAAAACCAGCGTCTGGCGGCACTTCCTGCCGTGTTAGACGGTTATCTGCTGTTAAAAGCTGAGTACGAGAAAGAAGCCACTGTTGATGTGGTTTCGGCAACTGTACTGAGCACTGCTCAGCAGGACAAACTGATCGCGGCGTTATCACAGCGTTTAGCCCGCAAAGTTAAGTTGAACTGTAGCGTAGACCCGACGGTTGTCGGGGGTATGTTAATCAAAGCCGGTGATATGGTTATTGATGGCTCAGTTCGCGGTAAATTAGACCGTTTAGCCACTGCGCTGCAGTCATAATTGGGGATTAGAGCATGCAACTGAATTCCACTGAAATCTCTGAACTGATCAAACAACGTATTGCTCAGTTTGAAGTTGTCAGTGAAGCTCGCAACGAAGGTACTATCGTCTCTGTAACAGACGGTATCATCCGCATCAACGGTCTGGCTGACTGTATGCAGGGTGAGATGATCGAGCTTCCTGGTAACCGTTACGCTATCGCACTGAACTTAGAGCGCAGCTCAGTTGGTGCCGTAGTGATGGGTCCATATGCGGACCTGCGCGAAGGTATCAAAGTAAAAGCCACTGGACGTATCCTGGAAGTTCCGGTCGGTCCTGGTCTGTTAGGTCGTGTGGTCAACACCCTGGGTGAGCCAATCGATGGTAAAGGCCCGGTGGATGCTGCTGGTTTTGCACCAGTAGAGAAAATCGCTCCAGGCGTTATCGACCGTCAGTCGGTTGATCAGCCGCTGCAAACTGGCTATAAGTCAGTCGATGCGATGATCCCAATCGGTCGTGGTCAGCGTGAGCTGATTATCGGTGACCGTCAGACTGGTAAAACAGCGCTGGCCATTGATGCCATCATCAACCAGAAAACCACTGGCGTGAAATGTATTTATGTTTGTATCGGTCAGAAAGCATCGACCATTGCAAACGTTGTACGGAAGCTGGAAGAGCATAATGCCCTCGCCCACACTATCGTGGTTGTTGCATCTGCTTCTGAAGCTGCTGCGCTGCAATTCCTGGCGCCATACTCTGGCTGCACCATGGGTGAATACTTCCGTGACCGCGGTGAAGATGCATTGATTGTATACGATGACTTGTCAAAACAAGCCGTTGCTTACCGTCAAATCTCTCTGCTGCTGCGCCGTCCACCAGGCCGTGAAGCCTATCCTGGCGACGTATTCTATCTGCACAGCCGTCTGCTGGAACGTGCATCACGCGTCAACGACAACTACGTTGAGCGTCTGACCAACGGTGAAGTGAAAGGCAAAACCGGTTCTCTGACCGCCCTGCCAATCATCGAAACCCAGGCTGGTGACGTATCTGCATTCGTTCCGACCAACGTGATTTCAATCACTGACGGTCAGATCTTCCTGGAATCAGGCCTGTTCAACGCCGGTATCCGTCCAGCTGTTAACGCTGGTATTTCGGTATCGCGGGTTGGTGGTGCTGCTCAGACCAAGATCATCAAAAAGCTCGGCGGTGGTATCCGTCTGGCACTGGCACAATACTCAGAACTGGCTGCGTTCGCGCAGTTCGCTTCAGACCTGGACGATGCGACCCGTGCGCAGCTGGATCACGGTCAGAAAGTGACAGAACTGATGAAACAGCTGCAGTACGCGCCAATGGGCGTGGCTGATATGGGTGTTTCCATTTTTGCCATCGAAAAAGGTTTCATGAAAGACGTCGAAGTTGCCAAGATCCTGGACTTCGAAGCGGCCCTGCTGGCTTATATGCATGCAGAGCACGGCGCGTTCATGGCTGATCTGAACAAAACCGGTAACTACAACGACCAGATCGAAGCGACTATCAAAGGCGCGATTGAGAAGTTTAAAGCGACTCAGACCTGGTAACCAATTCGGGTGGTGGTAACACCACCCGATTCGTTGAAATTTTCGGAGATTAGTCATGGCCGGCGCAAAAGAGATAAAAAGTAAGATCGGGAGTATTAACAATACTCGTAAGATCACCAGCGCTATGGAAAAAGTGGCAGTCAGCAAAATGCGCAGAGCGCAGGAGCGGGTTGCCCACAGTCGTCCATACGCTGAAGCTATGCGCAAAGTGATCGGTAATATCGCCAATGGCACCATCGAATACCGTCATCCGTTCTTAACAGAACGTGACGTGAAAACCGTCGGTTACATTGTGATATCTACAGACCGTGGTCTTTGCGGCGGCCTGAATACCAACGAATTTAAGCGTGTATCACAAGACCTCAAAGCGTGGAAAGACAAAGGCGTTAAAGCGGAGTTTGCCGTCATCGGTAACAAAGCAACGGCTTTCTTCAAACGCTTCGGTGGCAAAGTGCTGGCGCAGCAATCGGGTTCAGGCGATAACCCACGTTTGGCTGATGTCATTGGTTCGGTCCGGGTCATGCTGAATGCATATTCAGAAGGCAAGATTGACCGTTTATATGTGGTTTACAACAAGTTTGTGAACACGATGAAACAAGAACCAGTGATCGAGCAACTCTTACCTTTGCCAAAAGCAGAGCTTTCAGCCAGAAAACACAGCTGGGACTACATTTACGAACCAGATCCGAAGGTTATCCTGGATCAGTTACTGGATCGTTTTATTGAGTCTCAGGTCTATCAGGGCGTTGTTGAAAACGCAGCGAGCGAGCAGGCAGCGCGGATGGTGGCAATGAAGGCCGCTACCGACAACGCCGGTAGCCTGATGGACGAACTGAAACTGGTTTACAACAAGGCACGACAGGCAGCCATTACGCAGGAACTGAGCGAAATCGTCGGCGGTGCTGCAGCTGTTTAATGCTTGGTTAACAGGTTTGAGAAATTAGAGGAATTAACATGAGTCAAGGTAAGGTAGTCCAAATCATTGGCGCCGTTGTGGATATCGATTTTCCACAAGATGCGGTACCTGGTATCTATGACGCGTTAAACGTAACAAGCGGCGATCTGGCTGGTCTGGTACTTGAAGTACAACAACAGCTGGGTGGCGGTACTGTTCGTGCCATCGCGTTAGGCTCCACTGACGGTCTGCGTCGTGGTGCTGAAGTTGCCAACACTGGCAAAGCTATTCACGTGCCTGTGGGTAAAGCCACACTGGGCCGTATCATGAACGTACTGGGCGAGCCAATCGACGAAGCCGGCCCAATCGGTGAAGAAGAGCGTATGCCAATTCACCGTGCAGCACCAAGCTACGAAGACCAGGCTGCTTCTAACGCGCTGTTAGAAACCGGTATCAAGGTTATCGACTTAGTCTGCCCGTTCGCTAAAGGCGGTAAAGTAGGTCTGTTCGGTGGTGCCGGTGTAGGTAAAACCGTAAACATGATGGAACTGATCCGGAACATCGCAATCGAGCACAGCGGCTACTCAGTATTCGCCGGTGTGGGTGAGCGGACCCGTGAAGGTAACGACTTCTACCACGAAATGAACGACTCAAACGTTCTGGACAAAGTATCACTGGTTTACGGCCAGATGAACGAGCCGCCAGGAAACCGTCTGCGCGTGGCACTGACCGGTCTGACAATGGCTGAGAAGTTCCGTGACGAAGGTCGTGA
Organism: uncultured Chromatiaceae bacterium; assembly: GCA_937978655.1. Taxonomy (GTDB): domain Bacteria; phylum Pseudomonadota; class Gammaproteobacteria; order Enterobacterales; family Alteromonadaceae; genus Pararheinheimera. The sequence goes on along the minus strand of CALJUX010000038.1, from coordinate 129,217 downwards.
CGTGCTGTTCTTCGTTGACAACATCTACCGTTACACCCTGGCTGGTACTGAAGTATCTGCACTGTTAGGCCGTATGCCTTCAGCGGTAGGTTATCAGCCAACTCTGGCGGAAGAGATGGGCGTTCTGCAGGAACGTATCACTTCAACCAAAACTGGTTCTATCACTTCAATCCAGGCCGTTTACGTACCTGCGGACGACTTAACTGACCCGTCACCAGCCACTACGTTCTCGCACTTAGATGCAACAGTGGTACTGAGCCGTAACATCGCGTCTCTGGGTATTTACCCGGCGATCGATCCACTGGACTCAACTTCACGTCAGCTGGACCCACTGGTGATCGGTAAAGAACACTATGAAGTGGCCCGTGGCGTGCAGTCAGTGCTGCAGCGCTACAAAGAGCTGAAAGACATCATCGCGATCCTCGGTATGGACGAACTGTCAGATGCAGACCGCACGACAGTATTCCGCGCCCGTAAGATCCAGCGTTTCCTGTCACAGCCATTCTTCGTTGCTGAAGTATTCACTGGCTCTCCAGGTAAATACGTTTCGCTGAAAGACACTATCCGTGGCTTTAAAGGCATCCTGGAAGGTGAATTCGATCACATGCCAGAACAAGCCTTCTACATGGTTGGTTCTATCGACGAAGCGATCGAAAAAGCGAAGAAGCTGTAATTTTACAGCTTTAGGAGAGCGAAATGGCGATGACAGTACAGTTGGACGTGGTAAGTGCTGAAGAGCGTATCTTCTCCGGCCTTGTTGAGTCCATTCAGGTTACTGGTAGCGAAGGTGAGCTGGGTATTTTACCTGGCCACATTCCACTGCTGACTGGCATCAAGCCAGGCATGGTGCGGATCGTAAAACAGTTCGGTGAAGAGCATCTGATTTATGTGGCTGGTGGCGTACTTGAAGTACAACCACACACAGTGACAGTGCTGGCCGATGTGGCGATCCGTGCGGAAGACCTGGACGAGCAGGCAGCATTGGCGGCTCAGAAAAAAGCCCAGGAAGCGATGCAACACGCAGGCGCCGACTTCAACTATGCAGAAGCGGCGGCCCAGCTGGCCGAAGCGATTGCCCAGTTGCGTCTGATCCAGAAACTGCGCAAAAAGTAAGTTGTTTCTTGCCGAAAAAGCCACCTGCGGGTGGCTTTTTTTTTTGCCATTTATCTATGTTAATCTGAGGTTTCACAAACTAAGACAGTGACATGAAACACAGCTGCTGTTTCTCGCACCAAACAAAAAGAGCCCTCAAATGGACCAGCAAAACAACAAAACTATTCATTGGGAAAAATGGACGGCAATCAGCACAGTGGTGATGGCCTTGTGCGCACTGATCACATCGATATGGCAGGGCTATTCATTTCAGCAACATAATAAATTGTCGCTGCGGCCTTACCTTGAATTTGAAGCCAATATGGACCCGGCCGCCGAAGGCCGGACCGCTTTTGTATTGCTGGTAAACAACAATGGTCTGGGGCCGGCTGAAGTGACTGATGTGAACTTTGAGGTTGGAGATCAAAAGCCACAGACCGCACACGGCATCTGGCCGGCGTTGGGTATTGATACGTCGAAAAAGTGTTTTGGTGCCGGCAACGTCGCCCGCTTTTATAAGGTCGGCGACCAGCAAATGGTGATCCGGGCCGTAGACGAAACCTGTACTTTAACGCCGGCACAATTTGATTTGCTGTTAAAAACGCTGAAAATCACGGTGCACTACAAATCCTTGTATGGCGAAGCATTTGTCGCCGCCTGGCGCGGATAATTCAGCGCGCTGCTATTGCCGGCCGGCCCTGTAATTTCAGAGCTGTTCGGTTAGAATGGCCGCATCATTATTAAAAGGATTGGCTCAGATGGCATTAAACGTCGTGATCCTGGCAGCCGGCAAAGGCACCCGGATGAAATCAGCTTTACCAAAAGTGTTGCACAAGGTCGCCGAGCGGCCGATGGTGCAGCACGTGATTGATACCGCGCGTCAGCTTCATGCGGCGCAAATTAACCTGGTCTATGGCTATGGTGCTGAGCAGCTGAAAACCGGTTTAGGCGAACAGCCTCTGAACTGGGTGCTGCAAGCCGAGCAACTGGGTACCGGCCACGCGGTGCAACAAGCGCTGCCACAGGTCGCTGATGACGACGTGGTACTGGTGTTATACGGCGATGTGCCACTGACCCGCTTAGAAACGCTGCAGCAGCTGCTGGCAGCACGCAGCGAAAATGGCCTGGCGGTGCTGACGGTCCATCTGCAAAACCCTACCGGTTATGGCCGGATGGTGCGGCAAAACGGCAAAGTGGTAGGGATTGTCGAGCAAAAAGATGCCAATGCCGAGCAGCTGAAAATCACTGAAGTGAACAGTGGCATCATGGCGGTGCCGGGCAAACAGCTGAAACACTGGCTGGGTAAACTGCAAAACAATAACGCCCAGGGCGAATTTTATTTAACCGATATTATTGCGATGGCGCATGCCGACGGCGTCGATATTGCCACCGCGCATCCGGCTAATCCAATCGAAACCGAAGGTGCGAACAACCGTGTGCAGCTGGCCCAGCTGGAACGCGCTTATCAGGCACGTAAAGCGGAAGAACTGATGCTGAACGGCGCCAACTTACGTGACCCGGCACGGATTGATGTGCGTGGCGAAGTGACTGTTGGTTCGGACGTGATGATCGATATCAACGTCATTTTTGAAGGCAAAGTGGTGCTCGGCAATGGCGTAGTGATTGGTGCCAACTGTATCCTGAAGGATTGCACTGTCGGCGACAATACCGAAATCAAAGCCAATAGCATGGTCGAAGCATCCACTATTGGTGCTGACTGTTCGGTCGGGCCTTTTGCCCGCATCCGGCCCGACTCCGTGCTGGCGGACGACAGCCATGTCGGTAACTTTGTGGAGCTGAAAAAAACTCAGCTGGGCAAAGGTTCCAAAGCCAACCACCTGACTTATTTAGGCGATGCCGTGATCGGCAGCAAAGTGAATGTCGGTGCTGGCACTATCACCTGTAACTATGACGGCGCGAACAAGTTCCAGACCACCATTGAAGATGGCGTTTTTGTTGGTTCCAACAGCTCCTTGGTGGCGCCGCTGACGTTAGGCCAGAACAGCACCGTTGGTGCCGGCTCTGTGGTGACGCACAGTGTGGCCGCTGACGAGTTAGTGGTGGCGCGGACCAAGCAGCGCCATATCAGTGGCTGGCAACGGCCGCAGAAAATCAAAAAATAATCGTTGTCAGGCCAGTTAAACTGGCCTTTTTGTTAATCGCATCGGTACAGGAGTTGTCGGATGTGCAAACTGTTTTTAACTGGCGTTCTGTTGTTTTGCAGCCTTCTGGTCCACGCCGACAGTTCGGTCTGGCGCGTTAGTAAAGGCGCGGATCAGCTATGGATTGGCGGTACCGTGCATGTATTGCCGCCAGCGCAGTATCCGTTACCGGCTGAATTTGACGCTGTGTACCAACAAGCGGATGTGCTGGTACTGGAAACCGACCTCAGCAAAATGCAGGACGCCGGCAATGCCAGTCTGATCCAGCAATATTTGTTGTATCCGGCCGGGACTCTGCTCAGCGATAAACTGACGACAACCACCCGCCAGCAGTTGCAGACGTTGTTACAAAAACACCGGCTGACACTGCCACAGATTGAACAGTTTAAACCTGGCATGCTGGTGACCCAGTTAACTTTACTCGAGCTGCAACAACAAGGCTTTAGTGCACCAGGCGTTGATCAACATTTCCTGACACAGGCTGTACAACAGAAAAAAACACTGAAATATCTCGAAGCTGTAGAGTTTCAGCTGCAATTGTTAGGGGATTTAGGCACAGGCCGGGAAGATTTATTTTTGCAGCATGCCCTCAGTGACGTTGAGCAAAGTGCGGATTTGATGGCTAAAACCCTGCGCGCCTGGCGCGAAGGCGATCTGACTCAGGTTGAGCAACTGGTATTAGCACCGGTCAAAGCAGCCGATCTTCAGACTTATCAGCAAATGTTTGTTGCACGTAACCAAGCCTGGTTACCGCAAATTCAGGCGCTGTTCGGGAATAAGGAGCAAGAACTGGTGTTAGTCGGTTTAGGCCATTTAGCGGGTTCCGACGGCCTGCTGACTCTGCTGCAACAAGCCGGCTATCAGGTCGAAGTGTTCCGGATCACGCCATCACCTGACAAAACCACTGTAAAGGCTGGCTGAGCTGTTGCAGTGGTGTTGCCGCGAAATAACTGTACAGACCCAGTTTGCTTTCCAGCAGTAACAACAGCATGTTTGCGAACAGCATAAACAAGGTGAATTGCAGGAATACCAGACCGGCCTGACGCCAGCCGGGAGACTGGATTAAATCGGAACTGACAGAACCTCGGGCCATGATGTGTATCCTTTCGTTGCAGTGAATCTGAGCATTGGTCGCAGCGACCCGGAAAATAGTTTAAGTAAATCAAAAAAATCAGCCTTGCTGGTTGTGACCACCGCCATCAGTTGCGGGGTAACAGGGGATAAGATGCGTTGGATGCCTGCGTTGATGTTATTTGGCTTGTTGGCCTGGGTGATTCTGCAAGCCGATCTGGGGAAACCGAATTATTTTATTCAGCTGGGTGCTTCGGTCCCTTATGGTGACAAAATCGGCCACCTGATACTGTTTGGCGCGCTGGCGCTGTTGCTGATTTTTGCTACCCGGGCCCGCCAATTGGTTATCGGGCCGTTGCGGTTATATCTGGGCGTGGTGCTGACTTTGGGTTTTGCCTTGCTGGAAGAGGGAAGTCAGCTGCTGTTCCCGTCACGCAGTTTTGAACTGCTCGACATTCTGGCCGACATACTGGGTGTGACACTGGCGGCGCTGGTGACCAAAGCCTTTTACCAGTTCAGAGCCGCTTATCGCCGCCGTAAAGCGGCACAACAAAGCGACTGAGCACTGGTATGCTGTCGGCGGCGCAGACGCGATAGCCCTCAGCCTGTAACAAAAAGTTCTGGGCACCACGTGCCTGCATTTTCGCTGGCCATTCGCCGAGCTCATGGCGTTCATCCATGGACATCACGGAAAATTGCTCCTGCATTTTCCGTGTACCGTCCATCCATGGACATAAAAAAGGGCAGCCGGCGCTGCCCTTTGTCTTGGTAACTGGTTCAGTTCAAATGACCAATCACCTTACCAGCCACATTGCCGGCCTTTGTTTTGCTCGTCGAGGTAACTTTGCAGCGGCGCAAAGTACGCCTGAATGGCCGAAGCATCCATTTCCGGTTTGCCGGTTAAAGTGGCTAAAGCCTCCTGCCAGGGTTTGCTGGCGCCCATTTCCAGCATCGCGTTCAGTGCTGTGCCGGCTTCTTTGCTGTTATAAATGGAGCAGCGGTGGATAGGGCCGGCGTCTTTGGCAATTTCACACAACGCTTTGTGGAACTGGAACTGCAGAATATGCGCGAGGAAATAACGGGTATAAGGCGTATTGGCCGGCACGTGGAACTTGGCGCCGGCGTCAAAGTCGGCTTCAGTGCGGGCTACCGGGGCAGACACACCCTGATATTTCTCGCGTAATTTCCACCAGGCCTCGTTGTATTGCTCTGGTTTCACCTGACCGGAAAATACCTGCCAGCGCCATTGATCAACCAGCAAACCAAAGGGCAGAAAGGCCACTTTATCCAGCGCCATTTTCATCAAGAGGCCAATGTCTTTGGATTCGTCCGGCACTTGTGCCAGCAGGCCAATTTGCTGCAGATATTTTGGCGTGACCGACAAAGCAATGGTGTCGCCGATGGCTTCATGGAAACCGTCGTTGGCGCTGTCCTGATAAAACACCGGCTGATGTTTGTAGGCGCGCTGATAGAAGTTGTGCCCTAATTCGTGGTGGATGACCGCAAATTCTTCGCCGGTTTTTTCGATACACATTTTGATGCGTAAATCGTCTTTGGCGTCTAAATCCCAGGCTGATGCATGGCAAATCACGTCGCGATCACGGGGTTTAGTGAATTGTGACCGGCTCCAGAACGTTTCCGGCAGCGGCGCAAAACCTAATGAGGTAAAGAAGCCTTCCGCGCCTTTGACCATCTTCAGTTCGTCATAGCCTTTGTCGGCCAGTAACTTCGTCACGTCGTAACCCGGATCTGAGTTCTGTGGCGCCACCAGATCATAAATATTGCCCCAGCTTTGCGCCCACATATTGCCAAGTAAATGCGCCGGGATCGGTTTGTCCTGTGGCACTTTGTCGGTGCCGTATTTTTCACCGAGCTTGGCGCGGACATGGCAATGCAGCGCCTGATACAGCGGCTTCACGGCGCCCCATTGTTTGTCCAGTTCAGCAGCAAAGGCGTCGGCATCCATATCATATTTGGAGCGCCACATCGCGCCGGTGTCGGCGTAACCCAGCTCTTTCGCGCCTTCGTTCGCCAGTTCAACCTGCCGTACATACAAAGGTTTCATTGGCGCGGCGGTATCGTGCCAGCCTTTCCACATCTCGAGTTGTTCGTCATAACTACGCGAACTGGCCATTACCGCCGACATTTCGCCGAGCGCCATTTCTTTGCCGGCGGCGTTGGTGTATTTGCCTTTGCCATACATGGCATTCAGTTTGGCGACGATGCCGGCCAGCTCTTCAGTTTTCGCCGGATCTTTTGGTGCGGCTAACGTCAGCGCCAGTTTCAGTTTATCCAGCTGGCGGCGGGTGTCGGCGTCAACCTGAGTGTCATTAAAACGCGCTGCTTCGTTGGCGAGCGCGACCACAGCTTCGGTCAGCTTTTTGTTGTAATCGGCTGACAGCGCTTCAGTATCTTCAGTGATATAAGTATTGGCTATCCAGTCGGCGCGGTTGACCTCGAGCAGCAGCTGGCGGGTTTGTTCTGAAGCCTTGGCGACAAATGCTTTAGCTTCTTCGGCAGTTGGGGCTGCGGCTTGTGCCGGCACGGCCGGTGTATTGGCGGCCGGTTTGCTGGCGGGCTGGCAACCGAGCAAAGCGCCAGCGACCAACACGGCTATTAACGTAGGTTGGAAAGATGTTTTCATAATGGTTCCTGAGTTTTTATTATGGGGCTCTTGAGCCTCGCCAGTATTGGCTTGCATGCAGGTGAAAGCAAATCTGATCAGTGTGGCATTGTGGTGACTTTGTTAATTTGGTATTGATCTGTCGAGGTTTTTAATAACTGAAGAGGCTTTTATGCAGGGAATGCTGCGGTACTGTGCGGTTTTATTGACTGGAGTGGCAATTGGTTTTGGCCTGGCGCAGTGGCAGCAACCGGCTTTGTCCGTTCAGCCCGCTGCGGCTCCGGCGTCTGCTGTTATCGCTGCTCCCACTGTTGCAACGGCTACACACACATCAGTACCCACAGCAGCACCCGAACCAGTGGAGCCGCAGCAACCGGCCAGTACAAACACGCCGGCTTTATCTGACCCAGCCTGGCAACAATCGACAGTCGATGAAAATTGGCTGGCCTTTGTGGAGCAGCAGTATCCCAAGCGACTACAGCAAGATTTGTCAGCCTTTCCAGACGCGGTGAAGCAACAGATGCAGGCCTTTCAGCAGTCGGAAGTCGATACTGACTGGGCGCTGGCTACAGAACAGCAATTGCAGGATTTATTCGTCACGCAATCAGAGCTGCAGTTGTTGCAGGTGGAGCGGGTGCAGTGCCGGCAAAATGGCTGTGAGCTGTATGGCACCTCGCTGAAACCTGCCGCGCTGGATGCACTCAATCGTCAGCTGAGCCGCTTCCACTCCAACGAGACCAATACGATGATCATGGACCTGACCAAACCAGGCACAGAGCAGGGGAATTTTTATTTGTTGTTATCCGGCATGAAAAAAGACTGAGCCTTTCGGCTCAGTCTTTTTTTACCGCAGAGCCAAAAGCTCAGACCTTTGCCAGCGCCTGGGTTAAATCCGCCAGCAAATCATCGATATCCTCGACACCAATACTTAAGCGCACCAGCTTGTCGGTGACATTGGCACGGGCGCGGTCGTCCGGCGTCATCGCGGCGTGTGTGGTGCTGGCCGGGTGACAGGCCAGACTTTCTAAATCGCCCAAACTTACCGCTTGGGCGAACAATGTCAGGTTGTCGAGCAGACGTGCGCAGGCGTCAAAGCCACCGTGTAATTCCAGCGCGACCATGCCGCCAAAACCGGCTGCGGTGTCGGCAATCGCCTGATGGCCCGGATGAGACGGTAAACCCGGGAAATACACCGCGGCGACTTTTTCTTGCGTGGCTAAAAATTCCGCCACCGCTTTAGCATTGTCGCAATGCGCCCGCATCCGCAGTGGCAACGTTTTGACGCCGCGTTGCAATAAATACGCTTCCTGTGGCCCCATCGGCACACCGATATGTTTCAGCGCGACCGTGCGCACACGCTGAATAAGCGGGCCATTGCCGGCAATCACGCCGGCGATAATGTCGCCATGGCCGCAGAGATATTTAGTGCCGCTGTGCATGACTAAATCGGCGCCAATACTCAGCGGCTGAAACAGTGCCGGCGTCAGGAAGGTGTTGTCACAGACCGTGATAGCACCAATTTGCTTGGCGACTGCGATGATTTTACGGCTGTCGACAACTTTCAGTGTCGGGTTGGTGACCGGCTCCCACAACACTAAACGGGTATTTGGATTGTGGCGGCTGACAAAATCATCATCTGAGCTGTAGCTGACTACTTTGACGCCGGCGCGCACTAAGGTATTGCGTAAAAAGGCGTCGGTGCCGCCGTAAACCGGGTCGATAAAGGCGACTTCGTCGCCTTGTTGCGTCAGGGCATAGACGATGGAACTGATGGCAGCCATGCCACTCGCAACCACCACGGCTTCGTCGGCGCCTTCTAAGGCCGCCAGTTTTTGCTCCAGCGCGCTGGAAGTCGGGTTGGCGAACCGGCTGTAGATATAACCGGGGTTTTTACCGGCAAAGCGGTCTTTGCCTTCCTGCGCTGTGCCGTAGCTGTAAGTACTGGTCAGATATACCGGGGTATTTAACGCGCCGGTGGAAGGGTCAGGTTGTTGGCCGGCGTGAACGGCCAGCGTTTGCATTTTCATTGGGATTTACCTTGTATACGAAGCCGGGCGCGCCCGCGTTATTGCCGGCAAGCCTAACGAATCTGTGGAAAAAAACCGAGCCATCCGGACGCGCAGCTTGCTTGGCGGCTGTGTCCGGCGGGCTGCGTGGTTAACTGGCTTGTGCCAGTTCCGGATAATGTCGCGCTGCGACGTCGCGATGCGAGCGCAAACGGCCTTTGAGCGTGTTATCACCGACCTGGCGTAATAGCGGATTGGCTGGATCTGTCGCTGGCCCTTGCGCCTCTGCAGCCAGTTCAGCACTGAGCGGCAACACTGGTACAGTGGCGTCGAGCTGCGCCGCCATAAAAAACGCGACGGAGTAGCGGTCTTGTTGTTGCGGGCTGGTGACGCGGTGCGTGGTAGCTTTTAAATAGCCGTTGGAGGCCATTTCCAGCAGCTCGCCGATATTGACTACAAAAGCGCCGGGAACCGGTTCCGCCAGCACCCAGCCGTCGGCAGTTTCCACTTCAAGACCAGCTTGTTGGTCCTGCAGCACCAGCGTCAGATAACCCGGGTCTTTGTGCGCGCCAACGCCTTGTTGACTGGCCGATGCAGCCGCCACCGGATAGCGGATAATCTTCGTATGCTGATAAGGGCCTTCATGACCGTTCAATCCAGTGATGGTGTGGTCCAGTGCATCGGCCGGCAATGCCAGCGCTTCTAACATAGCGCGCAATAAGGTGACAGTGACATCGGTCAGTTGTTGCTGAAAAACCAGCAGTGCTGGTTTTAACGCTGGTAAAGCGGTTGGCCACTGATTTGGCCCGACTAAACGACGCCACAAAGCGTTGCTGGTGGGCAAACCGACCACTTCGTCTTCGCGCATGATGTCAAACTGCTCACGCTGGTCTGGCTGGCCACGCGTCAGCTCGCCGTTTAAGCGGGTGTACCCACGAAAATGCGGCGAGTTCAGCATCTGCACCTGGTTTTTGTCCGCCAGCGGCAAGGCAAAAAACTCGCGGCCGAGCGCCAGTATTTGCTGCTGTGACTCAAGGCTGATGCCGTGACCGCTCAGGTAAAAAAAGCCGACATCCCGCGACGCCACACGCAGCTGGCGTAAAAATTCAGCCCGGTTTGCACCCTGGTATTGCGCTAAATCCAGCATGGGTAAAGTGGCTATGGTCATGATCAACTCCGCATCTTTAGTCTGCCGCAGTATCAGTACGGCGGTAATTACGGCGCATTTAACCAGCAGATGAAGTGTTGAAAAAGCAGCAATTGCTGCTTGCTCAGATGTTTTGGTTATAACCGGATGTCTGGGTGTTTAGCGGTTTATTTTGGTTTGTGGTTATAAGGGGAGTTGGCGGCAGATATCGCATAAAATTGCCATGAATTAAATTCTATCTATATGAAAATAAATGATATTTGTAAAATTCGGTTAAGGTTTTAGCGCGCTTAGCGGCCAGACTTTCAGACTTCCAGATACAGCGAATTTAACTTTCTAAGAACAAAGCGGCATAAGGCTACAATAAAAAAGGGGGCTGAAATCAGCCCCCTGTTCAACTATGCAGCTTGCTTACATCTTGTAAGACACTGTGGTGTAGAAGAACTGGCCGATATTGTCGTAGCTGGCACCTTCAGTCGTGGTACCTGTCGACACGCCTGGCAGGTTGCGATCAAACAGGTTGTCGATACCCACTGACCAGTTCAGACCGTTTTCAAACTGGTAACCCAGGCTGATATCGGTGATGAAGTAGCTGCCGTAGCCCATGATATCGACGCGATCCGGGTTAATTTCCAGTTCCTGATCGGTGAAACGGCTGACCGCGCTTAAATGACGGGTTTTCCAGCTGGCTGTCCAGGCATCACGGCTATAAGCCACGGAGAAATTCTCCTGCCATACCGCTTCGCCTTCAGTGCCGGCATTTTCTTCATAGACTGAAGGATTGTCCTGGAACGAGAAGGTTTTGCGTGAATCCAGGTAAGTGCCTAACAGTTTGGTTTTGATGCGGCCGCCTGCGACGTCAAAGTCATAACCAATCTCAAAATCGACCCCTTCAGCAGTTTGCGCTGCCACGTTTTGGGTGATCGACGTGATCAGTTTCAGCTCTTTGCTGGTCGGGTCGCGTTTCACCAGGGCGCAGAACTGGTTGTTGATGCCATTCGGGTTATCAACACATTTGTCCAGAATGTTCTGCGCTGACACTGATGAAATCGCGTCGTCGATATCAATAGACCAGTAGTCGACGGTGAAGGTCAGGTTTTCAATCAGCTCAGGCTGGTAGACGGCACCAACAGTGTAAGATTTTGACTCTTCTGGTTTCAGTGCCGGGTTGCCACCTGACAGACCTTCAATCGTTGACGCTGTTGCGGTAGGGTCAAATGTCGCCGGAATACCCAGCAGCTGACAGTTTTTCACCCGCAGGGCACTTTGGTTGTACTCTTTACCGCACGGGTCGTTGACGCGGAAATACGTCTGGTTTTGTGGACCATAGAGTTCACTGATATTCGGCGCACGAAGCGCAACTGAATAGGTTGAGCGCACCCGGATTTCGTCGTTCAGGGTCCAGTCCAGACCTGTTTTCCAGCTGGTGGCATTGCCGGTTGAGCTGTAGTCTGCCACACGGATGGCAGCATCCATCGTCAGGTCCTGTACTAAGAACAGATCCGATACGATAGGTGCGGTGATCTCAGCAAAAGCTTCTTTGACGTTGAATTTACCGTGTTCTTCCTGCAGTGCGTTTAAGAAAGTCGCGCCGGTTGCGGCAAATGCATCCGGCGTGGAGTCACTTTGCTCACGGCGGTATTCAGTACCGGCAGCAAAACCCACCATACCGGCCGGTAATTCAAACAGTGCACTGTTGGCCACGCTGGCGTTGACCACGTGTTGTTTGATGGTGCTGGTTGACAGCGAATTGGTGTTAAACCAGGCGCTGGCGGCCGGGTTGACTGCGCCGTAACCAAAGACGCTGGTTGGCACACAGCCGGCTGCGCGGGCTGCGACATCCCGACAAACGATGTTACCGTTGTCGTCTTTCACCGCATCATATGACTGGGCGAAGTTTTTACGGATCAGGTTGTTAAAGTTTTCCTGTTCCAGTTTGGTCTGGCCATACACCGCGTAAGTTTCATAGCTCCAGTCGTCGTTCAGGTTACCATCTAAAGCAACCACGGCCCGGTTGGTGGTACGGGTGTTTTCTTCCATCCGGCGGCCGGCATCTTTGTTAAAACGCTGCAGGTAAATGGCATCCAGATTGTTTTTCGCCATCAGCGCTGCCAGTGACGGGTGGATATAGGCGTTGTCGGCTTTAATTTCCAGCGCAGTGTCATATTCAAAAAACGACGGCTGACCGGCAGTATCACCGCCACTGACCACATGCTTGGCTTCTGCGCTTAAGGTGTGGTTGTCGTTCAGTTCGAAGTTGGTTTTGGCGTTGAGGTTGTAACGGCTGAAGTCTGGTTGTAAGTCCTGATATTCCTTCAGGTCTAACAGGTCACAATTGCTGCAGCGGCCCCATTCACCGTAAGTGGTGCCGACGTTTTGCAGCAGTACTGAGCCGTCCGGGTTAAAGGTATACCAGTTGGTGCCATTGGCTTCATCCAGGTAGAAGTTACCTTTGATTGATGAGTCATACCAGCCGGTATTAGGTAATGTGATGCGATCCGGAATACCGTCATGAATAGTGGCGCCGGTCACCGGATCTTTTTTGTCGTTGTTGGCTGGATTGCGTACATCCATATAAGGCGTGCGGGTTAACGAGCGCTCGGTCGCATTAATTGCGCGCTGGCCTGACACTTCTGCGGCGAAAGCGGCATTACCGCGGCCACCGGCATAGTCACTGCCGTAAGAGAAGTTAAATTTGTGGTTGTTGTACGGGTTGTCGTTGGCTTTACCGGCGGTAGCACTGACTTCCAGGCCTTCGATGTTTTTCTTCAGTTTAAAGTTCACCACGCCGGTGACCGCATCAGCACCATAAACGGCAGAAGCGCCGCCGGTGATGATTTCGACTGATTCAACCCATGAGGTTGGAATGGTATTGGTGTCGACAGAGGCAGAGCCTGCGCTGGAAGAGACATGACGTTTACCGTCAACCAGTACTAAAGTGCGCGCTGCGCCCATGCCACGTAAGTCGAGCAGGTTTAAACCAGCAGTACCGATACTGTTGCCTGAGTTGGCCATTGAATAGGTCGAAGCCAGTGCCGGTAATTCGTTTAACACCTCACCGATGTTCATCGCACCGGTTTCCATCAGTTCTGTACCGGAAATCGATGTGACCGGTGACGGCGCGATAGCCCCTTCACGCATGATACGTGAGCCTGTCACCTGGACCCGTTCAACCGGCGCATCAGCGCTGGTTTGTTGTGCGAAAGCGGCCGGGCTGACCAGCGCGGCAGTGGTTGCAGCAGCAGTCAGACTCAGTCTGATCGCCTGGTTTAATAATGGACGACGGAACATGAACACCTCTTAATTCCGGTACAAAAAATGTGCGGTAACACATCTTCCGGTTGCATATGTTTGCAAAAAATTGCCCCAGGATCGGGGCGGCGCATTCTATAGAAAACCGCTTTGAAAGCCAGTCTATATGCGTTTAATGGCGGTTATCTCAGCACTGTTTGCGCATAAAAAGCGCAAAAAGGTGAAATTGTATTCAGTTTTACCGGTGGGGAGTCCGTATCGTGCTGCCCGACAGGCCGCCGGGATCTGTTGAGGTTGCCGGCGGCTGCGGTCAGTGGTTGGGCTGGTCTGGCTGGCAGCAGTCGGCTTTGTCGTCGGCCGGTGCCGGTTTGACTGGGGTGACCTGAAATCCTTCCATTTCCAGCAAGCCTTTCACCACGGCGTATAAAATCTGCAGAAACATATCGTTGTCCTCCATTGCACGAATTTCGCACAATGATACGTTTAGCCTGAAGTCTTGATTAGCCCGTCATTTCAGGACAGATTGTTTCCAACAAGAAACAATCCGGCTATTTTCTTTTGGTACACTGGCTGAAATGATCTGTGCAGGAGGTTTTGATGTCGTTATTACAGCGTCTGAGTGATATGGCTATTTTTGCCCGGGTGGCAGAAACCGGCAGCTTCACTCAGGCGGCGATTGCATTGCAGATGTCCAAAGGTGCGGTCAGTAAAGCCATCAGCCGGCTGGAGCAGCATTTGTCGGTGCGGCTGCTGCAGCGCACCACCCGCCAGATCCGGCTGACTGCCGAAGGCCAGGCATTTTTTGCGTATTGTCAGCAGGTGGTGCGCCAGGCCGATCAGGCCGAACATCATCTGGATGAAATGCGCGACGAACCGGCTGGGACTATCCGGATCAGTGTCGCCGTCACTTATGGCAGCAAAATCATCGCGCCGTTGTTGCCTGAACTGCTGCAACGTTATCCGAAACTGCGGATTGAACTCGACTTAACCGACCGGCTGGTCGATTTGGTCGGTGAAGAAGTGGATGTGGCGATCCGCTTTGGCCGGCTGGCCAATTCCAGTCTGATCGCAAGGCCGTTAACCAAGTTGCCGATAGTGCTGGTTGGCGCGCCATCTTATCTGGCGCAGGCCGGCATTCCGCAACATCCGGATGACTTACGCCAGCACAGCTGCCTCAGCACTGACAACAGCCCACAGGAACGCTACTGGCGTTTTCTCGATCAGGGCCAGCCGCTGGAAGTGTTAACCCAGGGGCCATTGCACGCCAACAGTAATCGCGCACTGAAACCGGCAGTGCTGGCCGGAGTGGGGCTGATGTATGTCACCCGTTATCAGGTGGCCGATGAAATTGATGCTGGCCGGCTGGTGCCCATTCTGACCGAATATATGCCGGAGCCATTGCCGGTGCATCTGGTTTATCCGCACCGGGTGCATATGAAAGCCGGAGTCAAAGTGGTGTTGCAATATTTACAGTGCCGGCTCAGTCAGCAAGCGCATGGTCAGCCGGTGGCTGCGCCAGCAGAGCGGGTGATCGAACTGGCGAGTTGAGACGGGCCTTTGTGGCTGACAGTTTTACACAGAAAATTACCAGAGCGATGCTTGCGCAAATGGCCTGGCACTGTCATATTTAGTGCTCATGTAACCGCTTACATTGCTGTATCCCGACACCTACAGTGTTGGCAGAAGCTGGTTCCACGTGAAACGGTGTGATGTGTTGTCTGTATCGCTGATACCGGCTTTGGCCACTGACGCAGGTCAGCTTCCGGCTCCCCGCAGTTTCCTTTGGTTGTCGTTTGTCATCCCGGCAGGCAGAGGAAACTGTTTTTTCAGCACCAGCGCAGGATCATCTCAGCGGCGTCACAATGACAATCAAAACCGCAGCGCACACAGGCATAACCATTCAGGCTGTCTGCCCGCCATTTGTCCGGATGAATAGCGACCAGCTCGCCGCCATGTTTACTGAAATACCGTACCGCAGCATTGCCGGGGCTTTGTACCCAGAGATGCGCCACCCCCGCCTGCGCGCCTTGCGCAATAAAAGCCTGGACTGATAATTTCAGCAGAGCCCCGCCGATACCGGCGCCTTGCAGATCCGGCCGTACCGTGTTGCATTTGAAATAACCGACCCGATCTGCAGACAGCCCCCACTGCTGAGGACTGCACCATTGATCCGGTTGCCACTGCCCCGGCGCAAAGGCCAGCCGGAACCCGGCAAGGCCCTGGTGGTCCAGCGCGACTACACCGGCATTGTGGCCGGCTTTCTGGCCTTGCCGGTGGTAAGTGGCAAGCAAGTCTGCATTGAGGTAGCCGTCGCCATGTACCAGATTGCCCAAAGCGATGACGGCAGCGAAATGCGCCACTGACAGCGGCTGATATTCAATGACATGGTGGTGGCGCTGAACCTCTGACATAACACATCCGGATGGCTTGGAAATTGTGTTTTATCTTGCCATGATGCCTGCACAATTGCAGTAATCAGGATGTTGTTATGTACGATCCGCTTCATGACCGCTCACCGGGACAGGGTGAACCTTATCCCGCCAGCTATTGGGCCGCACATTCGGGCGCAGCGCCGGCGGATGATGGGGTCCTGACTCAGGATCTTGATGTTGATGTCGCAATTATCGGAGCTGGTTATACCGGTTTGTCCGCCGCTTATCATCTGGCCACTGAACACGGCGTCAAAGCGCTGGTGCTGGAGGCGAATCAGACGGCCTGGGGCTGCAGTGGCCGCAATGCCGGTTTTGTACTGAAGTCCAGCGGCCGCAAGCCCTACGCGCAGATGCAAAAACAATGGGGCGACGCGGTGATGCGCGGCGTCTACGATGAGTTTCAGGCCGGTCTGGACCGCGTCCGTCAGCTGATCAGTCTTGGCATTGATTGCGAGTCGCAGGAACCGGGTTATCTGCGGATGGCGCACAAAGCCTCGATGGTGCCGACATTGGAAGCGCAGGCCCGGCTGCTGGAAAAAACCTTTGGCGCTGAAGTTGAACTGTTAAGCCGCAGCCAGGTGCATCAGCGTTATGTCGCCGACGAGCAAAGTTTTGGTGCTTTGCGGTTTGCCGATGCGTTTGGTGTCAACCCACTGAAACTGGCCTGGGGTTATCAGCGATTGGCCCGCAGCGCCGGCGCGGTCATTCATACCGGCAGCCCGGTACTGCACTGGCATCACGACGCTCAGCGGCAAATCCTGCGGACGCCACAAGCTCAGGTGCGGGCGCGCAAAGTTATTCTGGCGACCAACGGTTATACCCCAAAGCAGCTGCATGCAGGTGTGCAGGCGCGCACTTTGCCGGTGTTGTCGCAGATTATTGTCACGGAACCGCTCAGTGCGGCACAGCTGGCGGCCTGTAACCTTTTGACGTCGCAAGTGGTGATGGATACCCGCGCGCTGAAGTATTACTACCGCAAACTGCCGGATAACCGCATCTTGTTTGGCGGCCGTGGTGCTATCACAGGCAGTGACGCTGAAAATCCCTTTTATGCCCGGCGTTTGCTCGACGTGCTGAAACTGAGTTTCCCAGCGTTGCATGACCTGAAGTATGACTATCAGTGGTCTGGCTGGATCTGTATGGCGCTGGATGATATTCCACATATTTATCAGGCGGATGCCAAAGGCGATGTGGTGTACAGCATGGGATATTGTGGCAGCGGTTTGTCCTTTTCGGTGCAGGCCGGCAAACGGCTGGCAGATAAAGTGATGGGACTGGCACAACCTGATTTGCCACTGTACCAAAACGCCTTACCGGCTTTTCCGCTGGCGCCGCTGCGGCGGGTCGGGCAACGGCTGTACTTCCATTACGGCAAATTAAAAGACCAGTGGTGGTGAATATATAATCAAAGTAAATTTAGTAAATAAAATGTTGATATATCAGTGACTGCGCAGTAAGGTACTGTGACACTTCACGGATTGGAGTTCTGCAAATGGAACTATTGGCCATGGACTGGTCAGGCTTTGTCCTCACTTTTTTTTTCATCTACGGCATCTACGCGCCTTGTCTGCTGACATTGCTGGATAAACAACATCATTTACGCCACCGCTTGTTGGCATTATTACCTTGTCTGCTGTTGTCATGGCTGGGTTACTGGCTGAGTCAGCGCCATCTGAAATAACCTGACGCGGCCGGTGAAAGTGTGAAATTCACTAATTTTTAGTCAACAACAGAATTTCACGTCATTTAGCTTTAGATAAAGTTGTTTATTTTCATTAATTTAGCCGTTGGTACTATCCTTGCCAGACAGAACAATCTGAACTGAAAAAAGGAAGTTGTAATGTCCGGTACTTTCCCGCTGTTGTTGCGTCAGACCTGGTTGTACAGCCGCTTTGAACTGCATCGTTTATGTATGACCCCCAGAGGCTGGTTTGCACTGGCCGCTTTCACCACTATCTGGTACTTCCTGCTGCGATATCCGATCTATCAGGCCAGCGTGCAACTACAACAGCCAGAGATCCAGCAAATGCTCAGTGGCATGCTGGGTATGGTCGGGATGTATAACCTGCTGAACTGGTCATTGCCGGAATTGTCGGTGTATTGGGCCATGACTGTGTTTTTTATGCCGCTGGCAGTGTTGTTTGCCGCTGCTGATCAAACCTGCTCTGACCGCTCGCGCGGCACGTTGCGTTTTTTGACCTTACGTTCCAGCCGCGACAGTATCTTTTTTGGTCGTTTTATCGGGCAAATCCTGGTGCAGGCCCTGCTGATTGGCTTGTCGTTATCAGCGACGCTGGCATTGGCGGCCTGGCGGGTGGGCGAATTGCCGTGGTCGGCACTGAATGCGGCGCTGCTGATTTGGCTGAATCTGCTGATTGTACTGATGCCATTTACCGCACTGATGGCGTTGTGTTCGGCGCTGGTGCGTTCCAGCCGCCTGGCGATTAGTCTGGCGATTGTCAGTATCGGGGTCGTCGCCGGTTTATTGGGGTATCTGGTGTGGCACTTCCCGGATCTGCGTGGTGTGCTGGAATACCTGCCTGGCGCCCAGCTGCCGATGTTATTGGGCGCGCAGGGCTGGGATACGCTGAAACATTGTGGGCTGCCACTGTTACAAACTGCGGTGCTGTTGCTGATTGGCCGTATCGTGATGCAGGAGAAAGCATTATGAGTTATTTGATTGAAGCCCGGAATTTAAGCAAATCTTTTGGTCAGAAATCGGTGTTGCAGGACCTGACCTTCAGCCTGAGCGCCGCGGAGCCTGTCGCGCTGATCGGCCCGAACGGCGCCGGCAAAACCACCTTGTTCAGTTTGTTATGTGGTTATCTGCCGGCCAGCAGCGGCGAATTAACCGTCTTGGGCCATAAACCGGGCAGCAGTGCATTGTTTGGCCGGGTCAGCGCCCTGCCGCAAGACGCGATGCTGGACCCGAATTTTTCACTGCTGACCCAACTGAGTTTTTTCGGCCAGTTACAGGGCATGAGTAAAGCCGCGGCAGTGGCGGAAAGCCGCCGGGTGCTGGCGCTGGTTGATTTAGCCGCCAGCGCGGAATTAAAAGCGACGGCGCTCAGTCATGGCATGCGCAAAAGAGTGGCGATAGCACAGGCGCTGATGGGCAGCCCGGAACTGGTGATGCTGGATGAACCCACCGCAGGCCTTGACCCGGTCAATGCCCTGCAAGTTCGCCAGCTGATTGCGCAGCTGTCGGATCAAGCCAGTTTTATCATCAGCTCACACAATATTTTTGAACTGGAACGCCTGTGTGGCACCGTGTTGTACCTTGAACACGGCAAGCTGGTGCAACAAAGTCAGGTGCACAGTGCGGCAGCTCAGGGTTATCTGACCCTGACACTGGACGCCGGCGTTCACACTGACGTTTTGCCGGTGTTGCGGCAGTTACCGGGCGTGCTGGCGGTCAGCGACAGTCAGAAACATGAATATGTGCTGCAGTTTGACGCAGAACTGGCGCCGGATTTTGATTTAACGGTGTTGATGGCGCTGCGTGAACATGGCTGGCGTTACCGCCAGCTGACCAAGGGCCAGACACTCGAGCAGCAATTGTTTGCGGTGACGGCAAAACAGGCCTGAGCCGCGGGGCTCAGGTTTGCAGATATTTCAGTTTATCCGGCACGCCGTTCCAGGCGTCAGCGTCGGCTGGCGCCGGTTCCACTTCAGTGATGTTGGGCCAAATCTCACTGAGTTCGGCGTTCAGCTGTAAAAATGCTTCCTGACCCGGCGGTAACGCATCTTGTTGGTAAATCGCCTGTGCCGGGCATTCTGGTTCGCACAAAGCGCAATCGATACAAGCGGTTGGGCTAATCACCAGAAAATTAGGCCCGGCAAAAAACGCGTCGGCCGGGCAAACGGCCACACAGTCGGTGTATTTGCATTTGATGCAGTTGTCAGTCACTACAAAGGCCATGACAGCAAATCCTGTGGCAGGTGGTGGCACAATGCGGCGAATTGTAATGCAGCCCAATGAAATTACAAGCGGCATGGTGTGGTTGGAAAACCGGACAAAACCGGTACTTTCACGTAAAATAACCGTTTTAATTTCTGCTTTGTGAGTGAAAGCCGACGCGCTTTTGCCATGACACCAACAGGAAGGCCCGATGATCCGCATCAACGAATTAAAATTGCCGCTCAATCACAGCGACGCTGACTTACCCGCCGCCATCTGTGCCCGGCTGAAAATTAAACCCGAACAATTACAGAGCTTCAGCGTATTTAAACGCGGTTTTGATGCGCGGAAAAAATCCGATATTCAGCTGATTTACACGCTGGATGTGGCCACGGCGCAAAACGAGCTGCTGCTGCAAACATTCAGCAAAGACCCGCAAATCCGGCCGGCACCGGACACCAGCTATAAATTTGTCGCCAGCGCACCGGCCACGTTAACTGAACGGCCTCTGGTGATTGGCCTCGGCCCTTGCGGGTTGTTTGCCGGGCTGTTGCTGGCGGAAATGGGCTTTAAACCGATCATTCTGGAACGCGGCAAAGAAGTGCGCGAACGCACCAAAGATACCTTTGGTTTCTGGCGGAAAAAACCACTGAATACTGAATCCAACGTGCAGTTTGGTGAAGGCGGCGCCGGCACTTTTTCTGACGGCAAACTCTATAGCCAGGTCAAAGATCCGAAACATTATGGCCGTAAAGTACTGACTGAATTTGTCAAAGCCGGCGCGCCGGAAGAGATCATGTATGTCAGCAAACCGCATATCGGCACCTTTAAACTGGTGACCATGGTGGAAAAAATGCGCGCGCGTATCATTGAACTGGGTGGTGAGATCCGCTTCAGTACCCGCGTCGACGATATTTTGCGCGACGGTGAGCAGTTAACCGGCGTGCGACTGAACGACGGCAGTGAGCTGCATAGTCGTTTTGTCGTGCTGGCGGTGGGCCACAGTGCGCGCGACACTTTTGAAATGCTGTTTAACCGCGGTGTTTATATCGAAGCCAAACCATTTTCAGTGGGCTTTCGCATTGAACACCGTCAGTCGATGATTGACGAATGTCGTTTTGGTGCCAGTGCCGGTCATCCTTTATTGGGCGCGGCCGACTACAAACTGGTGCATCACGGCAGCAACAACCGGACCGTGTACAGTTTTTGTATGTGCCCGGGCGGCACTGTGGTGGCGGCTGCGTCAGAAGAAGGCCGCGTCGTCACCAATGGCATGAGCCAGTATTCACGGAATGAACGCAATGCCAACAGCGCTATTGTGGTCGGTATAGACCCTGAGCGTGATTATCCGGGCCATCCGCTGGCGGGCATTGAGCTGCAGCGCCAGCTGGAAGCACAGGCTTTTGTATTGGGCGGCAGTAACTACGATGCACCGGCGCAGCGGGTCGGTGATTTTCTGGCCGGCGTGCCATCGACTGAGCTTGGTGATGTGCAGCCAAGTTATACCCCCGGCGTCAAACTGACCGATTTATCGCAGGTGCTGCCGGATTATGTGATCGCGGCCATTCGCGAAGCTATTCCGGCATTTGATAAACAAATCAAAGGCTTTGCCCGTGAAGATGGTTTATTAACCGGCGTGGAAACCCGTACTTCGTCGCCCATTTGTATCAAACGGGGCGCTGATTACCAAAGCCTGAACACCAAAGGGTTATTCCCGGCCGGTGAAGGTGCGGGGTATGCTGGTGGTATTTTGTCGGCGGGCATTGATGGTATTAAAGTGGCTGAAGCGGTGGCGCTGGCCATGCTGGGACAACAGGTGCCGGCGGGTCGGCGTGACTGATTAAACACACAAATCTGATGCGGGACCGGCGCAACTACCGGCGATTAACCAAGGAGTAAGGAATGCGGAAAAGTCTGATCGCTGCAGCCGTGATTGCAGCAGGGGTATTTGCCTGGTACAAATTTGGTGCGCCGCAAAGCGCAGCACAGCTCAGTGCCCTGGATTATGTGCCAGCCGACACTGCGCTGTTTTCCGCGCAGCTGGAGCCGGTGGATCTGCCCAGTTATCTGAGCAGCATTGGCATGGGACCGCAGTATTACAATGCGGCGTCGCTGGCGCAGTTTGACGAAATGCTGGCCGGCGCCCAAAGCAGCAGTGAAAAATTTGTGTTGGCGCTTGGCCGCAGTTATCTGGCCGCGTTGGCAACTCCCGCTGAGATCAGCGCCAAAACCGGCGTCAAAACTCAGATGCGCAGCCTGCTGTATCTGGTTGGTCTGGCGCCGGTGCTGAAAGTTGAGCTGGGCGATGAAGCAGCATTTTGGGCCATGTTTGACGGCATCGAGCAACAAAGTGGCCTGAGCCATATTCCGCAGCAGCTCGGTGAGCAAAAATACCGCCAGTATAAACTCAGCCATGAAGAGCTGACGTTGGATTTACTGGTCAGTGTCAAAGACGGCTGGGCAAGTTTAACGCTGACCTCCGACAAATTTGATGCTGCCCATCTGGCGATTGCGCTGGGCAGTCAAAAGCCGGAGCAGAGCCTGAACAGTACGAAGTACCTGCAGCAAATCAGTAAAAAATATGAATTAGATCAGGGTTCTGTCGGTTATGTCAGCAGCCTTGAGCTGAGTAAAGTGCTGACCAGCAAAGATGGCAACCGGCTGGCAAAAGATGTTGAGGCCATTTTTGGCGCAGAACTGGGCGTCGCATTGGCGCCGTGGCGCGACGCCAGCTGTCAGGCAGATGTTGCGGCCATTGCCACCAGCTGGCCGGGATTATTTGCTTCCAATCGTTTTGAAGTTGCTGCAACGGCCACCAAAGTTCACAGCAAAATGCTGATCCCAACCGAAAACGCCCAGACGCTGGCCGCGCTGGAACAACTGCAGGGTTTTATCCCGGCGGGCACAGGCCAGCTCAGCGGCCAGACTGCTTTGCTTGAACTGGCATTCGGGTTGGATGTCGGGCAGTTGTCGGCGGCGGTCGGTAAGTTGTGGGACAATCTGACCACCACACAATATCAGTGTGCGCCGTTAGTGGAGTGGCAGCAGGCGCTGAAACAAAACAACCCGATGCCGATGCTGATGATGGCAGGAATGGCGGCCGGGGTGCAGGGCGTCTCGCTGAAGGTCAATCAGCTGGACATTGATGTGGTGCAACAAATCCCCAAAACCGTCGATGCCATGTTTGTGTTGAGCGCCAGCAATGTTAAACAACTGTTTGACAGCGTGAAGGCCTTGCAACCGGCGCTGGCAAATGTCGAGCTGCCGGCGGCCGGTGAAAGTCTGCCACTGGCCGATAAAATTCCACAACTGGCCATGCTGGGGATCCAGCCAAGTCTGCTGGCGTCTGAACATCACTTAGTGATTTACAGTGGTGACCAGGCGCTGCAACAGGCCAAAGCTCTGGCGACGCAGCCACTGAGCAAATCAGGCTTGCTGGCATTTGGCATGGATTATCAGCAGTTTTTCAGCACACTGAAAACGACGCTGGAGAGCAGTGGTGAGCCGGTGCCGGATGATATGGCGATGCTGATGCAAACCAATATGCAGGTGGGAATGCAGATGAAAATGGCCCCGCAGGGTATTGTGCTGCAGTCGACCATGCAAATGGCGAAGTAAACTCAGCGACCACAGGCCCGCAGCCGGGCCTGTGGTGTTTTACACGGACATCGCAGCGGATCCGTCATCCTGCCTGCTAAACCACTGACTCATGATCATATGAGTGCGCACCCGGACGATATCGGGGTGAGCGTCAATCTGTTCACGGATCTGATGCAGCCTTGCCATACTGTCGGCTTCAACAAACAACATCAAATCGACCTCACCACTGATACCATGACACGATTTCAGTTCGGTAAAACTGCGTAAAAATGGGATCAGTTCCTGACAACGGGCGGCTTTGTGCTGCAGTTCAAAATAAGCCCGGACCTGAGCCTCAGCCGTGGTTTGCAACACAACCTGATAACCCAGAATAACTTTTTGTTGTTCTAATTTGCGGATCCGCTCAGTCACGGCGCTGCGGGACAGATGCACACTGCTGGCGATCTCTGAGATACTTTGCCGGGCATTTTGCCGCAGCTGCGCCAGGATCTGCTGATCGAATTTATCCACTCGTGACTACTCCGGTGAAATTGCCGGCGGCACCGTCAATTTGGCGGTAAGACCTGACAAACTGGCGGCTGACGCTGCGTTACAATGTATTTTCTGCTATTTGAACGGAAGCTTCTGATGAAAGCAACAGGCGGTATTGGCCGCTATCAGGGGGCCGCATTGCTGGCCACCACTTTATTGGGTACCGGGGTTTTTATTCTGCCGCAGCTGTCGTTGCAGCAGGCCGGTGGTGCTGCGATTGGCATCTGGCTGCTGCTGACCTTGCTGGCGGTGCCTATAACGGTGATCTTTGGCGCGCTGGCCGGGGCTATCCCTAATGCGGCCGGTCCGGCGCATTTTGTCGGCGAGGCCTTTGGTGCAGTGGCCGGCCGGGTGATGGGCTTGTTGTTTTTGCTGGTGGTGCCGGTCGGAGGTTCTGCCGCGCTGCTGATGACCTGGTCTTTTATTGCGCCCTGGTTTGAGGGGCAGTATCAGCTGCCGGGTCAGCTGGTGTTTCTGTTGCTGTTGTTTAGTCTGAACCGGGTGGGTTTTCAGCTGTCAGCCCGCTTGCAACTTGGCCTGACGCTGGCGATTGTCGCGGTCGTGCTGCTGCTGATTGGTTTGTTTATGCTGCATGGCACGCCTGCGCCGGCCGTGCCGCTGACCCTGCCGGCCTGGTCTGGTGTCAGTGCTGCACTGGCGCTGGGGTTCTGGAGTTTTCTCGGGGTCGAGGCGATGACCCATCTGGCGCAGGATTTTCGTGATCCGGCGAGGGACATGCTGCCGGCGCTGCTGATTGGGCTGTTGCTGGTCGGGCTGATTTATCTTGGCTGCAGTGCATTGTTGTGGGCCTTAGCGCAGCCTGGCGAGTCGCTGACGATGGCGCAGGCATTTGACCGGCTGTGCGGTGGTTATGGTCAGTGGGTGATTGGCGTGCTGGGGCTGTGCAGTGGTCTGGCGACCGTCAATGTGTATATCGCCAGCGTGGCGCGGCTGACCTGGAGTTTCAGTCAGCAGGGCGTGCTGCCGGCGTGGTTCCGCCCGCTGAACCGACATCAGGTGCCGCAGCGGGCTTTGTATCTGATCATCGGCCTGATGGCGGCCGTGATCCTCGGTTCTGCACCGTTCAGCCAGCAGCTGGAGGCGTTAATTGGCTGGGTGAATGGCGTGTTTGTGGTGATTTATCTGGGGTCTATGCTGGCGGCGCTGAAGCTGTTACCGGCCCGTTATCATGCCACGGCCTGGCTCAGTGCGGCGCTCTGTCTCGGCCTGATGCTGATGCTGGGCGCATTAATGTGGTATGCCGCGGTGATTATCCTGCTGGCCACCCCTTGCTTATGGTGGCAGCAGCGCCGGCAGGGTCCGGTCGCGGCCGCATCACCCAGTGGCGGCTGATCAGATTGGCAAATGTTAAAATTTTGTTTTAATGATTGTGCCTGCTGATTATTTGTTCTAGTTTGGCTGCAGCGATCGTTGGTCTAACGACGCCCCAGTGCACCGAACCAGATCAAAAGGGTATTTCATGAAAACAATCACTTATCCAATGCTGACGCTGACGGCAGCCTTGTTGCTGGCGTGCGGCAAGGCGCCGGAAGCGCCGGCCAGTTCTGCAGCACCGGCCGCGGTGGCTGCCCCGGCCACACTGAGCCAATACACCCCGGAGCAGTTTTACGCCACCAAATCTTATATCGGTAATGATATCAATGCCGGCGGCGATGCCATGTTGGTCGCTTCCGATGAAAGCGGCGTGTTTAATCTGTATAAAGTCAGCATGGATGGCAAAAGCTGGCAGGCGCTGACGCAATCTGCCACTGACGCCATTATGCCGGTGGGCTGGTTCCCGCAGGACGACCGGCTGCTGTACAGCGCTGATCAGGGCGGCAATGAGTTACATCATTTGTACGTGCGCGAATTGGATGGCAGCGTGAAAGACCTGACGCCGGGCGACAAGCTCAAAGCGATGTTTGTCGACTGGGCGGCCGATGGCAGTTTTTATGTGCTGACGAATGAGCGCGACGCCAAATTTTTTGACCTGTATAAATACGACGGCAAAACCTATCAGCGCACTTTGGTCTACCAGAACAACGCCGGGTACGACGTGGCCGGCATCAGCCCGGATGGGCGTTACCTTGCGGCGATTAAGTCGCGTACCAATGCTGACAACAATGTGCATTTAGTTGATTTATCAGCAGAAAAACCAACAGAAACCTTAATTACCCCGCACCAGGGTAATATCACCCATCAGGTGTACAGTTTCAGCCGTGACAGCAAAACGCTGATTTTTGGCACCGACGAGCAGTCGGAATTCAGCCAGGCCATGGCGTTTGATATCGCCGCCGGCAAAGCCACGCTGTTCAGCAAAGCCGACTGGGACATCATGTACATCGGCTTTAGCCACGACAATAAATTCCGCGTGGAAGGCGTGAATGCGGATGCGGCGACCAAGGTAACTATCGTTGACCAGCAAAGTGGCCAGCCGCTCAGCTTACCGGCCTTGCCGGCCGGTGATCTACGCAGTGTGGAATTCTCCGACGACGGCAAGACCCTGAGTTTTTATCTGAATGCCGACAACAGCCCGTCGAATCTGTACGTCTGGACTATCGGCAGCCCGAAAGCAGAACGGCTGACGCAGGCGCTCGACAAAGCCATTGATGAATCTGTCCTGGTCGTCAGTGAAGTGGTGCGGTTCCCAAGTTTTGATGGTCTGCAAATTCCGGCGCTGCTGTACAAACCAAAACAAGCCAGCAATACCGGGCAGGTGCCGGCTCTGCTTTGGATCCACGGCGGCCCTGGTGGCCAGTCGCGCACTGGTTACAGCGCTTCCATCCAGCATCTGGTGAATCAGGGTTATGCCGTGCTTGCCGTTAACAATCGTGGCAGTGCCGGCTATGGCAAAACCTTTTTCCACCTCGATGATTTAAAACATGGCGAACATGACTTACAGGACATCGTCTACGGCAAAAAATACCTGCAGTCGCTGGACTGGATTGCTGACGATCGCATCGGCGTGATGGGCGGCAGTTATGGCGGTTATCTGACGATGGCGGCGATGGCGTTTACTGACGAATTTAAAGTCGGCATTAATATTTTTGGCGTGACCAACTGGGTGCGCACCCTGGAAAGTATCCCGCCTTGGTGGGAATCGTTCCGCGAGTCTTTGTATGCCGAACTGGGTGATCCGGCCAAAGACGGTGAGCGCTTACGCCGTATCTCTCCGGTATTTCACGGCGACAAAGTGAAAAAGCCGGTGCTGGTGGTACAAGGCGCCAACGACCCGCGGGTATTGCAGGTTGAAAGTGACGAAATGGTGGCGGCAATCAAGAAAAACGGCGTGCCGGTGGAATATGTATTGTTCCCGGACGAAGGCCACGGTTTTGTTAAAAAAGCCAACCGCATCAGCGCCCAGCAAGCCTATCTGAAGTTTTTACAAAGCCATTTGTAATACTGCGCCGGCCGGTCCAGACTTCGGTGATCTGCCACTGAATGTCTGGCAGGCCGCTTTCTGCCCTGGGCTTTTTGCCTGTTCTGGTGCCTGAACCTGTGCCTGCTGCAGCTGTGACATTCGCTGCGGCCTGTGGCAACGGCGATGACAACTCAGGGAGAAAGTGCATGGACATGGTATTACGCAAAATCATCGAAGGCGTGGCCAATACCCGTGGTGAAGCCTTTTTTTGTGCGATCACACAGCAGTTGCAGCAGGTGATCGCGGCTGATTTTACCTTTATCGCCCGACTTGACCGACAGGCCTATACCGCCAGAACTCTGGCCCTGGTGGTTGACGGCGCCCTGACCGACAATCTGCTGTATTCGCTGGCGCACACCCCCTGCGCCAATGCCGCCGACGACAGCTATTGTATTTATCCATGCGGTATTCAGCAGCTGTTTCCACAGGATCAGATGTTAATTGACCTCGGGGTTGAAGGTTATGTCGGCACACCGCTGCACGATTTACATGGCGCTGTGTTGGGCATTGTGGTGGCGATGTACCGCCGGCCCATCGACAATCCCGAACTCATTACCACCTTATTCAGTATCTTCAGCGGCCGGATTGAAGCCGAAATGGAGCGGCAGGATTATGAGCGGGCATTGCAAGAGCTGAACAGTAAACTGGAAGACAAAGTGGCCCGCCGTACCGCCGAATTGTCGCGGGCACTGACTGATTTACAGCAGATGCAGCGTCAGCTGGTCGAGTCGGAAAAAATGGCCGCGCTGGGGAATCTGGTCGCCGGCATCGCGCACGAAGTCAACTCGCCGCTGGGCGTGGCGGTTACCACGCAGGGGGTGATAGAGCGTCAGTTCAGCCAGCTGGAGCAGCAACTGACGGCCAATCAGCTCAGCCGCGCGCAGCTGCAACAGTTTTGCAGTGCGATGCATCAGGCGTTACCGTTGTTGCAGCATAATTTACAGCGCGCTGCCGATTTAATTCAGGATTTTAAGCGTACTGCGGCAGACCAGCATTCCAACGAGCAACACCAAATCGATGTCCGGCAATACTTTGGCCAAATCCTCAGTACTTTATCGCCACTGACCAACAAAGCCGGGATCCGGCTGGAATTGCAGGCCGCCGCGGGGCTGCAGGTCCGCACTATTCCCGGCAGTCATACCCAAATCCTGACTAATCTGGTGATGAACAGCATTCAGCATGGTTTTGCCGGCACCAAACCGGCAGATCCCTGCATCCGTGTGATCATCACGGCATTGGCCGGCGGCTGTGTTGTTGAATATCAGGACAATGGCTGCGGCCTGACCGACAGCAGCCGCAAACACATATTTGAACCCTTTTACACCACCGGGCGCAGCAATGGCTGCACCGGGCTCGGCATGTCTATTTTGTACAATCTGGTGACGGCACAACTGGGCGGCGCAGTGACGTTACCGCCAGTCACTCAAGGATTTGCTCTGCAATACAGCTTCAGTCATTTACCAGCCTCAGGGGGCGCTCAGCACTAATTTCAGCCCCAGTAAGCCCATCACAGTGCCGGCGGTGCGGTCAATGCCGGCTTTAAACTTCAGATAGGCCTGACGGGGCGCTTCGGCGGACAACAGATACGCCACCAGAATGTACCAGCCGCCGTCGATCAGCAGCGCCAATAATGGCAACACCGCGTAAAACCACAGCGGAATGGTGGCTGGTAATAACGCCGAAAACACACTGGCGAACACAATTGCGGTTTTCGGATTGCTGAGCTGGGTCAGTAAACCGCCGACAAAGGCCCGGCGTAAGCTGATCATTGCCACCGGGCTGTCGGTCTGCACCTGCAGGGGCGCTTTGGCACCACGGACAATCAGAAAGCCCAGATACAGCAGATATAAGCCACCCAGCACTTTGAGCGCCCAGAATGCCATCGGCACTGCGGTCAGTACTGCGTGGACGCCCAACAGCGCCAGCATCGCAAAAGTCCCGGCGCCCAGTCCCATACCGCAGGCAGTGGCAAGGCCATGTCGCCGCGACAGCGCAATCGCATTGCGGGCCACCACAATAAAACTTGGGCCCGGACTGACCGCGCCAACCGCTAAAGCACTGGCTATCGCCAGCGCAGACCAGATTGCATCCATGAGTGTCCTTGCAAAAAGAGGCCGGAACCGGCAAAACGACAAATTACCTTGCACAGTGCCTTGCTGCAAGCGCCGCCTTGAAATCGGCCGTTGCCGCTCCCATCTCAGTTGCACGGGCATGGGGCCTGAGCGGAGAAACCAATGATTTACCAACTGACAGTGCCACAATTCAGCAAGATGCTGGACAACCTCAGCGCCATTTTGCAAAAAGCTGCGGCCTATGCCGACAGTAAAAAGTTCGATGTCACGGTATTACTGAACAGCCGCCTGGCGCCGGACCAGTTTGCGCTGATCCGTCAGGTGCAGATCGCTTGTGATACCGCCAAACTGGGTGTGGCGCGGCTGACCGGCACTGTGGAGCAGGCGCCGAAACACGCCGATGATGAAACCACGCTGGAGCAGTTGCAACAACGCATTCGCGAGACGCAGGCTTATCTCGCGACTTTTGCCGCGGCCGATTTTGCCAATGCAGCCACGCAGGTGATCACGCAGCCGCGTTGGGAAGGCAAAACGCTGAGTGGCGAAGAATTCCTGGTCCAGCATGTGTTGCCGAATTTTTATTTCCATCTGACGACCACTTACGCCATCCTGCGCCACAACGGTGTCGACGTTGGTAAAAAAGACTATCTGGGACCAATGCCGTATCGCGCAGCCTGATAGGCCGCAGAATATTGCGCTGCCCCTGACGCGCTGACATTGCTGCGTCAGGCGGCCTTAGGCGGCGGATCGGTTTGCTTGCATCTGTAGCCGCCGCCGTTTTAGCATAACAGCCCCGCACCGGAGCTGTTATGTCATCACCTGTTGCCACCGTTCGTTATGCCCACCCGCAAGCTGTCTTGTCGGTGGTGTGCCTGATTGGTCTGATCGCCGTTGCCGGCATCTCCTTACCTTACCCTATTCTGGCTCCGCTGTTTGCGGCGTCTGTGCCCGACGATTTTAATCACTGGTATGGGATTGCCCCGCAGATCCTGCTGGGGGTTGCCCTGGCGGCCAATCCGCTGGGGATGTTATTCGGCAGCGCAACGCTGGGCGCACTGTCTGACCACTATGGCCGGCGCCGGGTGCTGGCGCTGGCCCTGACGCTGGCAATCGCCGGGTATCTGGGTTCGGCCTGGGCGTTGTCGGCACAGTGGTATCCGGGTTTTGTGTTGTTTCGTTTTCTGACTGGTTTATGTGAAGGTGCGGTCAGTATCTGCCGGGCTATTGCCGCCGATTTGCATCCGCAAATTGAACGGACTGTGGCGATTAGCTGGATGAACAGCGCCTTGTATGGCGCCTGGCTGGTGGGGCCGCTGCTGGGCGGACTGACCATGCATCTGGGCGTTGAAGTGCCGTTTTTGATCGCGGCGGCAGCCATGTTGCCCTGTTTATTGCTGCTGTATTTTTTATTGCCGGCTGACCAGCCGGTTGCCGGCCGGCAGGCATTCTGGCAACAGTTGCAACAGCACAACTCGTTACGGCTGGTCCGGGCACCGGCGCTGCAACTGGTGGTTGCGGCGCAACTGCTGTACACCATTGGCCTCAATGCATTTTATGAATATTACCCTTTGTGGTTGGTGGAACAGCAGCAATTCAGCGGTCTGCAAATCGGTGTGATCACGGCCGCCTTGTGTGCGGTGATGACCACGGTCAGTGCGGTTGGCATGGCGCGGTATGGCAGCCGTTTCCCGGCGCTGCGCAGTGCGCGTTATGCCGCGGTGGTGCTGGCGTTGATGCTGTGGATATTGCCCTGGACCGGCGGCGCGCTGGCCTGGGTCTGGCTGGTGTTGTGTGGTGTGCCGAATGCGATGTTCAGCGCCTGGTTTCAGGTGTATTGCACCGAGCAGTTTGGTGCGCTTGGGCTGGGGCGTGTGATGGGGTTGCTGACGCTGCTGATGTGCTGCGGCAATGTGATTATTGCTCTGGCCGGCGGTGTGATTGCGCTGCTGGGGGCCAGCTGGATCCTGTGGACCGGCGCTGTTTTTGTGGCGCTGGCCGCCGTGCTGCTGCGCCGCGAAGAACGCGCTCAGGCGTCAGGGGGTTCAGCTGCAGCCTGAGCGGCGGCAGCGGCGGCTTTTTTCTCGGCCTCGCGTTTCATCAGTAATAAGGTCAGATAAATTTTGGTCGGCAACGATAAAATCAGGCCCAGTGCGCAACAGAGCCCAATCAGGATAATGCCCTGAACGCCCATGGTTTCGTGCAGTTTCAGCCCGGACCACAAATAATGGCCCAGCACCAGCAGGCTGATGCCACACAACATAATCACTTTCAGCAGACGCAGGGTTTGAGTTTCGGTCATCATGCTCTCCCATCAGATATCTCTAATGTAGTGCATGTTCAGCCGGGTTGGTTTGATATGCATCAGTCATTGCGCTGTTGTGGCCAGCGCGGCAGTGTCTTGCTGCGGCCGTTCAGGGATTACAATGCTGGCAATACTGTGGCGCCGCCGGTTCCGGCATGGCCTGCGTTGTCTGATGCCCACAACAGCTGCAGCGGCAGATACGCTGACATGGCTGGGATGTTGGCAAGCCACAGTCAGCACAGCGCGCGCCGGGCACCAGGGCACTGACACTGAAATCTGCCGCCTGGCATTGGGGGCAGCGCGCCTGTAACCGGCGGGCCAAATCAGCAGCAGCCTGAGCAATCAGCGGCCGCCGGCCCGGACAGGCGTGGGCACGATAGTCAGTTTCCAGCCACAGCGCCCCGGCCGATGAGAACGCCGCATCCGCCAGTTGCTGCAGCTGCATCCAGTCGCGGATCCCGCTATAAGTGGCCACGGCAGGCAGATCCTGGCCAGCGGACAGCAGCAGCCATTGCTGCGGAAAGCCGACTTGCCGGGCAAACGCCACCACGTCTGCCCAGCGCTGGCAATACTGACTGCGATAAGGCGACGGGCCCTGCGCGCTGCCGCTGATCGCCCGCTGCGTTTGCGCATCCCACAAAGTCACCAGTTCCAGACCAAGACAGATCCAGGGGTAGCGCGGATCCGCGGCATAACTGCCTTCACTGCCCAGGCCAAACCGCTGCTGATTGCGGCTGGCGGCCAGCCGGGCCTTGTGCAGCGCAGCCTGACGCTGATCACCCTGCCGGGGCGTGGCGCGGCTGAAGCTGCCCAGACTGTCGGTATCAAAGGTGGCATCGGTCTGCAGGTGCAGGCCGGCTTCGCGGGTCAGTACCTGCAATAGCGCAGTTTTCTGATGCAGGCTCAGCACTACTGCGACCTGCGGCACATCGGGGGCGAATATCGCAGCGGACATAACAGGCTCACTGGTAACAACAGTTGCATGATGGTAATGCAGCTGGCCCTGCAACGACAAGCTGGCTGCGCTGTCGGAACGCTGCAGCAGGTCATTAAATCTGCGAGATTTTTTCAAATTTGCATCTCTGTTCTACACTGAGTTTGCAATGTTCTTTACCGCTTATCGCTGCGACCAACAGCAGCATGCCGGTTTTTTTTCAGCGTTCTCATGGGGAATTTTTATGGCAATTCGTACGACAGGAATTCGGACCCGGCTGTTGGCCGGCTTTTTATTGCTTGGGCTGATGGTGCTGGTGCAGGGCATCATGTCGTTGCGCACCATGGCGGACTTACGCGACGTGACGGTGGAGCTGGAAACCAACACAGTGCCGAGTCTGGACAATCTGGCGGCACTGAATCTGACCGCCAGCCGGCTGCGGGTTTTTACTTTACGGTTATTGATTGCCGAACCGGCCGACCGGCCTGAGATTAAAACGCGGGTTCTGAGTCTGCGGGACGAACTGACCACGCAAAAAGCCGCTTATGAGAAACTCATCTCGATTCCGGGTGAACGCGAAGAATTTCAGCAGTTCAGCGATACAGTGCTGGAGTATATCCGCAATCAGGACGAGGTGATTGCGCTGGCGGAAAACGGCAAGCAGGCTGAAGCACTGAAATTACAGACCGAAGTGGTGGCAGGTATCGCCGACAAGATGACGGCGTCCTTGTTAAAACTGAGCGACCTGAACCGCGAATTTATGAAAAACCGCTCGGCGGCGTCGGCGGCGCATTACAGCAGTAATCAGCTGAGCAGCTGGATATTGATTGCCCTGTCACTGGGCGCGGCGATTGTGATCGCGGTGGTGCTGACTAACAGCATCACAGCGCCGTTGCAAGGCGCAGTGCTGCTGGCGAGCCGGATCGCAGAAAATGACCTGACATCCCGTATCGACAGCACCGGCACTGATGAACCGGCGCAGCTGATGCAGGCGCTGGCGCGGATGCAACAAAATCTGCGGGATACGCTGGCGCATATTGCCAATTCCTCAAATCAATTGGCGTCTGCCGCCGAAGAGCTGAATTCGGTGACCGAAGACAATTCCCGCGGCCTGCAGCAACAAAATGACGAAATTCAGCAGGCGGCGACCGCGATCACTGAAATGAGTTCGGCAGTGGACGAGGTGGCAGAAACGGCCTTGCGGGCGTCGGAAAGCTCGACCGAGTCGGCCCGCAATACTGAATTTGGCAAAACTCAGGTGCAACAAACGGTCAACGCCATTGTGCATATGAACGAAGACGTGGCACAAAGCGCGCAAGTGGTGCAGGAACTGGCGCTGCAGGCCCAGGATATCGGTAAAGTGCTGGATGTGATCCGTGCTATTGCCGAACAGACTAACCTGCTGGCTCTGAACGCGGCCATTGAAGCCGCCCGTGCTGGTGATGCCGGCCGCGGTTTTGCGGTGGTAGCCGATGAAGTTCGCGCCCTGGCGGCGCGGACGCAGTTATCGACCCGCGAAATTGAAGAGATGATCAAAAAAATCCGCGCCGGCACCAGCACTGCGGTACAGGCGATGCAACAAAGCGGCGAAAAAGCCAGTCAGGCGTTATCAGTGGCCGAAGCCGCCGGCAAAGCGCTGGAAACCATCAACAGTCAGATAGGCCTGATCAGCGACAACAACCTGGTCATCGCCAGCGCGGCGGAAGAACAGGCCAAAGTGGCGCGGGAAATTGACCGCAATATCGTGAATATCAGTGATTTGGCGGCGCAGACGGCGGCCGGCGCCAATCAGACCAGTGCCTCAGCACATGAGTTGTCGCGGCTGGCGGTGGAGCTGAACAGTCTGGTCAACAATTTTAAAACCTGAACCGCGACAAAGGCCCGCCTGGGGCTGCGTTCAGAAGGGCGGCACTCCAATCTGCTGACACGCCGGCAGCTGCGTTTTTTTGACCTGCTGCCAGGCGCTGCGCAGTTGCTGCAACAACTGCGGATCTGTCGCCGGATGCGCTGCCAGAAACAGGTATTTTTCCAGCGCGTGGGCCGTAAACACCCGGCGCAGCCGGGCGCCGCGATCGGCCAGTTGCGCCACATAAACATCAGACACCAGCATCAGATCTATACGTCCCAGTTCCAGCATCTGCTGCAACTGGTGATTGTGGCCCACTACGACCAGGTTACGACTTTCGCGAAAGCCCTGTTCGCGCAGGAAACGGTAATTGGCCTGGCCGTTTTCAACACCAACGACATATTTCAGTGCCGCCTGAATATCGGGAGCCTGCACATCCGGCCGGCTGGCGCTGGTATAAAACGAGATCCGCATCGGGCACAGCGGCGCAATCCAGGCGAATTTGCCTTCACGCTCTTCGGTTCGCAACAGCGAAAAAATCAGCGTGCCGGGCTGACTGCCGGCAGTTTTAAAGGCGCGGGCCCAGGGCATGACATCAATCTGATAGGGCAGCTGTGCCGCTTGCATGATTTGGCGGACAATATCCACAGACCAACCGTGCAGCTGGTCGCCGGACTTTTGCTGGTAAGGCGGAAACTCTTCAGTCACTAGTTGGACCGGTGCGGCCTGCAGCCAGAGACTGCACAAAGCCATCAGCCAGATGCTGCGCTGCCATGTCATAAACATATTCTGTGTAAAACGGATGCTGTGTGCCTAGCTTAGGTGGCGATTGCTCACGTTGCCAGCGTTTGACGGAGTTGTCCCGATCCGGCCCAGGCTTCATTAATAAAATGATAACTATTCGTATTTGAAAGCTGTTCAATAAGCGATATAATGTTTTTTATTTGTTAATGAGAACTGATGGTGCGGACAAGGATGTGGTTGTTGTTGCTGGCGAGCCTGCTGGCTGGCATGTGGTTCCTGGCAGGTACAGGGCGGTCGGAGTCGCCTAACGCGGTGGTTGCAGCACACGAACAGCTGGCAGCAGCGACCGCAGAGCCCGTACCGCCGGCTGTGCCGGATATGACGCCGGTTGCGGCGGCGGTTGCGGCGGCGGGTGCGGCCTGTGTCGGGGCGGAACAGTTTAAAACGCAGCTGAAAGCCTTGCGCAATGCGCGGCGCGAGGACAGTAAAGCGCTGGTGCAATTGTTGCAACGCGCCGGTGTATCGCCGGACCTGCAGCTGGCTTATCTGCAAAGTCTCAGCGCGAATGTGCTGGTGTTAAATAACAACGATGCTGAAGCGAGGCAGGCGCTGCAGCGCGACCTGCAATCCGACGGGGGGCAACGTGTGCCGGGGGATTCCTGGCTGTATCTGCATCGCG
The DNA here is from genome assembly GCA_937978655.1 of uncultured Chromatiaceae bacterium. Taxonomy (GTDB): domain Bacteria; phylum Pseudomonadota; class Gammaproteobacteria; order Enterobacterales; family Alteromonadaceae; genus Pararheinheimera. The sequence goes on along the minus strand of CALJUX010000038.1, from coordinate 93,402 downwards.
GTATCGTCCGGCACGATTATCAGGAACTGTTGCAATGGCTGGCGCAACATCCGCAGGACATGCAGACGTTAAAAGTTGGATTTGCAACCTTTCTGCAGTTGATCCTGTATGCAGATCCGCAGTTGCCAGCGCACCAGTTGCAGGCGCTGCTGAATGCCGGCTTGCCGGTGACGCTGACCGAGTTAAGGGTTGCCGCCGCTGCCGGTGTTGACGTGACGTTGCTGGCGATATTGCAAGGTGCCGGCCCCACCGATATCCAGCAACATTGGTATGACCTTCAGCAGCGTAAACTGAATCTGACCCTGCAGGCGGCACAGCTTGGCAACCCGGTGCTGTTTGATTATTGGCTGGCGCAGGGCGTGCCGGCCAGCGTCGGGCCGGCGCAAAACAATGCTTTTGATTTGTTGCCGCGCCACACCGAGCCGCAGGCAGTACAGAACCTGTTGCCGATGATCCGTACTTTATTGCGCTTACAACTGGCGCCGGTATCCACTGAAACCCAGTGGTTCTGGTTACAGCAGTTACCTGCGCCGGAAGCACAGCAGCTGCAACAACTGCTGACGCCTCAAGACCCCGTGCTGTTGCCAGTGGCAGACCCTGCAGTGACGCAGCTGGCCAACGCCTTGCAAAAACAGGCCAAAGATCGCGATGTCTTGCTGGCGCAGATCCGCCAGTGCCTGGGGCCGGCCGGTTTAGCCGCAGTATTAATGCCGTCGCAAAACACTGACATGGCGATCAGACTCGTCGGCACTGAGCTGAAAGTGTTGCAGTCGTTCGGCAAACAACAGCAAGACCCGCAACAACGGCAACAATTGGCGCTACTTGCTGCAGTGCTGCCAGCGCTGGAAAAGCTGATTGCGGCGCGGGACCACGCTGGGCTGGATCAGCTCGAAGTCAAGCTGCAACAAGATCCGGCCTGGCAACAGGCATCGTTGCACGCTGACGATATTGCCGTGCTGGTACTGCAGTTTATGTTGCTGGAAAAATCGCCACCTGATGACATTGTTAGCCGTATTCAACGCAAATTTGGTCAGGTACTGCCTGAGCGGCTGATGTATCTGCTGCAGTTTCATCTGAAATATAACGCCGGGAACGGTCTGGCGGCCGCACTGCAGGACGCGGGTTATGACATCCCATCCTTGCCAGTGCGTAAATAAATCAGCGTGTTCCCAGTGCCTGCAGCCAATACTGCAGGCCTGCAGATCGTTCCGCCGGGGCCAGCTGTTGTTGTATCAGTTGCTGGTAAGCCGGTTCTGTGGCGCGCTGGCGGATAATGCTGTTGAGCAGCGCGACAATCTTTTGTCCCTGAGGCGAGCGGCTGCAGGCAACAGGCTGATGTGGCCTTGCGCGTCCTGCAGCTGTTCCAGCTGGCTTTGCCAGCGGGATCCCTGCAACGTCACCAGTGTGATGGCACTTTCCAGCATGTAGGGTAAGGTGAACAAATAGCTGGTTTCGCGATCTGCAGTTTTGCGCAACCAGGGGATACAGGCATTGCCGGCGGTTTTGGTCCATTCGCGTGCTCGGTTGCGGCTGATCTCCACCTGTTGATAAGGCGACGGATATAACTCCAGCAACTGCTGCAGGATCCCGGCCTCAGCCGGCGCCCCGTCAGCCCTGGGCTTCAGGCTGGCGAAGGTATCGACCAGCTGCATCGGTTCGGCGCGCAGACCCAGCCAGGGCAACAGGCACAGCAGGCAGCCGTAGCGTAACCAGCCCATGTGGAACCTCCGTCAATCATCCACGGCGTCCCGCCTGTCCGGCCGCATCAGTTCCGGGATTGATGCTGCTTTTTTAGTTTCAACAACTGCTGAATACACAGCAGATAAGCGATGAGATACCCAAGATTCATGCCGCCAATCGCACGTTCGTTGATGGGCCAGCCGTACAGTTGCGTAAACAGTTTCACCAGCGTCGCCAGCATCACCGCGAACACGACACTGAGCATAGTTTGGCTTTGCACAAACTGCACCAGATAAGCAAGACCGAGGCTCATCAGCATATATTGCAGATGCAGCGGGTCCTGATACACAGTGCCTTTGGTTACGCCGACATACAGCAGGCAAAACAGAAAACTCAGCACAAAACAATAAGCGAGGTAGCGGGTGGCGTTCAGCATCATCAGTTCTCTGGGTGAAAAGCCGTATTATGCCAAAAATCAGTGCGAACTGCCGCACTTCCCATGCAGCGGTGTGCTGATTTACTATCGGCCACAGTGAGGAGACGAGATGCAAACCCTGATCACCGCGATTTTTTTTCTGGCTGCGCTGACGTTGTTGCTGGCAACCGTATTGGCACCGGTGTATCTGCTGTGCAAAAGTCTGCAGCAGCTGTATCCGCGGTATTTTCCCTGGCCAGCCTGGCGTTGGACCCTGGTTTGCCTGCTGCTGGCGCTCGGTTATAGCGCCTGGCAGCAGAGTTTTAGTGATATCTGGCTGCTGACGCAAAGTTTGTTGATTGGCTCTTTAGGGGCCGCTGTGGTGCTGTTACCGCTGGCCGGATTATGGCGGTGGTGGCGATTGCTCCGGCCAGAGTAGCAAGGGCGCGGCTGGCTGGAGTTGGGGTTCAGGGCGGTCAATGAGTCAGCTGCTGAGCAACAGCGTCAATAACATGCCGGCCGTCACCCCCAGCGCAAAAGCGCCAGCAATCCATAACGACATTTGTGGCAGCGGCCCGTTCTGGTTCAGGTCGTCTTTGTGGTCAGAAGGGGCCAATAATTGCGCACGCTCAATGACAAAAGCGGCGGCCAGCGCTTTACAGGTTTCCAGCGAAGCAACACCCTGCATTTCAACACGTTGCACTGTGCGCAGGCTGACGGCGCAGATGTCGGCCAGTTGTTGCTGGGTCCAGCCCCGCTCATTGCGTAGCTGTTTAATTAGGTGCAGATTCAATTGCATAGTGGCCTCAGTGCTTCAATAGCCAGGATAAAGCAGAGCCAAAAGCAAATCCGGCGATGACATAAAGCGCAAATTGTTGCAGCGCCTGACGGCGTTTGGGGCCTGGCTGTTTAAGCATCGCCATATAGTCAAACTGGTCTGTGTCGACCAGCTGCCCATCCACAAACAGCTGAATGTCATAGGCGCCACGCAGAACCCCGCTGAAGCCTTTAGCCGCCAGTTTTATCTCGGCCGGCTTGCCATCCAGCACAAAATGGTAGCGGCTATGGCAGGACAGCAGATTCCATTTGTGCTCCAGTAATTGCTCGTCCAGATACAGCCATTCACGGCCACTGAACAGGCAGACTTCAAGGCGGATCACATGGTCGGCGTAATCAAACACACTGGTCATCCGGGCGTTTTTTGTACTCATGGGCAAATTTCCTTCAGTTGGGCGGACACAGCAACATTGCTTGAGCTTGTTGTAATCTGAATCCGGCCACGGCGTGACGACAGTACAGCGCCATGACGCCTTAGTGTCGTATTCTGGCGGGCTCTGTCGTATGACAGTGGCGCTGCCATGTCGTTTAATATGCTGATTAATAACAAAAAACGTCAGGCTGCACCAGCGCTTGCGACACTTGGCCTGTTTTCCGCCAGAGTGGCGATGTTATAGTACCGCTTTGCTTTTTCCTGCTTTGGAGCCTCCACAATGACTGAATCTGTACAGCGTATTTATCCGATTGGCACTGTGGGCACCCCTTGGGGTGCTGCTGAAAAGGCCTTGTGGCTCAGTCAGCAGCAGACAAAACGCAGCTATCAGGCCGAAGTGCTCAGCCCGCTGCAGCAGATTTTATCCGCCCCGGCGCTGGCGGAATGTGCGGAATTACAACACTATGGCACGCTGGATTACAGCCAATACCAGCTCGGTACTTATCCGCTGTATGCGGTAAAAAGCCGGCAGTTTGATGCGGCCAAGCCTTTGTTATTAGTCACCGGCGGCGTGCACGGTTATGAAACCAGCGGTGTGCAGGGCGCGTTGTGGTTTATCCGCGACCATTTCGCCCGTTATGCCAGCATCGCCAATGTGCTGGTGTTGCCGTGCATCAGCCCCTGGGGCTACGAAACCATCAACCGCTGGAACCCGGACGCGGTGGACCCGAACCGCTCATTTGTTGCCGGCGGCCCGTCGCAGGAAGCCAATGCCGTGCTGGCGCTGTTGCAGCAGTTCCCGACGCCTTTGGTGCATATCGATTTGCACGAAACCACCGATTCAGACAACAGCGAATTCCGCCCGGCCAAAGCGGCGCGCGACGGTACTGTGAACAATAACTGGAATATTCCGGATGGGTTTTATCTGGTCGGCGACAGCGAAAAGCCTGCCGCTGAGTTTCAGCGGGTGATGATCGAAGCCGTCAGTAAAGTCACGCATGTGGCGGAAGCTGATGATAATGGTTGCCTGATTGGCGAACCTTTGCAGCAGTTTGGCGTGGTGAACTACGCGAAAAAATCACTGGCGCTCTGTGGCGGTATGACCGACGCGCTGTACGTCACGACCACTGAAGTCTATCCGGACAGCCCGCGCGCCACGCCTGAACAATGCAATCAGGCGCAGGTGGCGGTGATTTGTGCCGGTTTTGATTACGCTTTAGCGGCGGCAGGAGTTTCGCTATGACCTTGCTGCGTATCGATTTAGTGTCTGATGTGGCTTGCCCCTGGTGCGCCATTGGTTATGCCCGCCTGCAGCAGGCGCTGCAAAGCCTTGGCGGTGCTGTTGAGGTGGATTTGCACTGGCGCGCGTTTGAACTCAATCCCGATCCGGCATTAAAACCAGAGCCGATTTTACCGGCGCTGGTTCGTAAATATGGCGTGCCAGCGGCGCAAATGCAGCAATCACAGCAGATGCTGATGCAGCTGGCGGCTGGCCTCGGTGTGAATTTCACTGGCATGGAACAGCGACTGACCTGCAACACTTTTGATGCGCACCGGTTGTTGAAATGGGCGGCGGCTGCTTATCCGGCTTCGCCTGAAAGCGACTCTGCACAACAAGCATTGGCACAACAGGCCTCGGCCCAAACCAGGCTGAAGCTGGCCTTGTTTGACGCTTATTTTGGCCGTGCCGAACAGGTTAGCGAACCGCAGGTGCTGCTGCGTTGTGTCGAAGCGGCGGGGCTGGACGTAGATGCTGCGCGTCAGGTGCTGGCATCCACGCAGTTTACCGATGAAGTGCGTGCCGAAGAGGCCGCCTATCAGCAGGCCGGTATCAGCTCAGTGCCGGCTTTTGTCATCAATCAGCGTTACCTCATCTCCGGTGCACAGGAGCCGGCGCAACTGGCCGAGACTCTGCAGCAAATTGCCGCGGAAATGCGCGGCAACTAAGTTCTTTTTTCAGCTTCAGCGTGATTTCAACGCCGCCGGCTTGCCATTAAGCGCAACCGGTGGCATTGCTGAAAAAAATAAGTGACCTCACAATTATTTTTCATTATGTTAACTGAGTCTGTTCGCCCTATTCATTCAAAGGTTGCCATTACAACCATTTGACTCAGCATGGAATTCTGATTTTATGACCACATCATTTTTTAAAAAACCACTGGCGCTGGCGGTCAGCGCATCTTTGTTTTGCTCTGCCTTCGCGATGGCTGCAGCTGTTCCGGCAGACCGTGATGTATTACCCGCCGGTGCCAGCCCGCAGCAATATCAGCTGACCATAGATCCGGATTTACAGAAGCTGAGCTTTCAGGGCGAGCTGACGCTGGATTTCGCCGCCAGTCAAACGCTGGATGAGCTGGTACTGAATGCACTGGATTTAACCATCATCGACGCCAGCATCGACGGTAAAAAGGTCAACGCTGAAGTTGTCGCCGCCACGCAGCGCGTGCATTTCAAAACGCCGGTAAGCATTGGCAAACACCAGCTGCGCGTGCGGTATCAGGGCAAAATCTACGAGCAGTCGGCCGGTTTATTTGTCACCGACTACAGCAAGCCAGATCGCAGCACCGGCCGTATGTTGTCCAGCCAGTTTGAGCCGGGCGATGCGCGCAAATTAGCGCCTATGTGGGACGAACCTGCGCACAAAGCCATTTTTAAAATCAGCATTATCGAGCCCAAAGGCCAGCTTGCTTTATCTAATATGCCGGAGCAGCGCCGCCAGCCGCTGCCGGATGGTCGCAACCGCGTTGATTTTGCACCCAGCGTAAAAATGAGCAGCTATCTGCTTTATGTCGGCGCTGGCGATTACGAACGCATTTCCGGTCGCTCCGGTGGCATTGAACATGGTGTGGTGGCGAAAAAAGGCGACGCGGTTAAAGGTGCTTTTGCCTTAAATGCCTCTTATCAGTTGCTGGATTATTACAACGACTATTTCGGTATCACCTACCCGCTGCCAAAACTCGACCACATCGCTGTGCCGGGTGCCGGCGGTTTTGGCGCGATGGAAAACTGGGGCGCCGTGATGTATTTCGAAGGTACCTTGTTGCTCGATCCGCAATTCTCCAACACCAGCGACAAACAAGACGTGTTTGCCGTGGTCGGTCACGAAATGGCGCACCAGTGGTTTGGCAATATTGTCACTATGCAGTGGTGGGATGATCTGTGGTTAAACGAAGGTTTTGCCTCCTGGATGGAATCCAAAGCCAGCCAGCATTTTTACCCGCAGTGGCATGCTGAATTAGGTGCGGTCGGCTCGCGCAATTACGCCATGTTCCAGGACGCGCAGGAAACGTCGCACCCGATAGTGCAGCCGGTGCGTAATCTGGCAGAAGCCAATGCCGCTTTTGATGGCATTACTTATTCCAAAGGTTTGTCGGTGATCACTATGCTGGAAGCCTACCTCGGTGAAGAAGCCTTCCGCGCCGGCGTACGCGCTTATATGCAAAAACACCAGTATGGCAATACGGTGACCAGCAACTTGTGGCAGGCGTTAGCGCAGGCCTCAGGCCGGCCGGTTGAAACCATCGCCAACGATTTTACCAACCAGATTGGTGTGCCGTTAATCACCGCAGTGAAAGCCGAATGTCAGCAGGGCAACACCAAACTGACTTTAACCCAGGGCCGCTTTGGCCTCGATGCCGCCTCAAAACAACCGCAGCAGTGGACAGTCCCGGTGACGGCGCAAGTGACCGGCCAGGCCGCCGCCCGCGCTGAAATTCGCGGTGACGCGCCGCAGCAGATGACAGTACCGGGCTGTGGTGTAGTCACGGTCAACGCCGGCCAGACCGGCTATTACCGGGTGGATTACAGTGATGCGCTGTTCGCCGAGGTGGTGAAAGGTTTTGCAAAATTGCCGGCGGTCGATCAGCTGGGTTTACTGAAAGACAGCGTGGCACTGGGCTACGCCGGTTACAGCGATATCAGCCGTTATCTGGCGCTGACGCAGCAACTGCCGGTTGATGCCAATCCGATCATCGCCACCGATGTGGTGCAGCAGTTGGAAGGCTTCACCGATTTATACCGTGGCTTGTCAGGTGAACAGGCTTATAAAGCCTTTGCACTGAAACAAGCGCAGGCGCTGTTTGCCAAAGTCGGCTGGGAGAAACAAGCCGGTGAATCCGACAACACCAGCATTCTGCGCAGCAGCCTGATTGGTGTGCTGGCGGAACTCGGCGATCAAACTGTGATTGGCGAAGCGCGCAAAAGATTTGCCGCCAGTCAGACCGATAAAGCCGTGTTACCAGGCGATTTATACGGTGTGGTGCTGAAAATTGTCGGCACTGAAGCGACGGCTGCGGACTTTAACCAGCTGAAAACACTGGCTGCCAACACCAGTAACAGCACGGAAAAACGCCGGTTATTAGGCGCGCTGGCTTCTGCCAAAGATGCGGCACTGGCAAAACAAGCGCTGGCATTGTTACTGACTGATTTAACGCCAAAACAATTTGGCCCGGGTTTATTAAACCGCGTGGCGATGGAGCACAGCCAACTGGCCTACGATTTTTATCTGGCCAATCAGGCAGCGTTTGACGAGCGTTTAGATCCGCTGCGTCGTGACGGCTTTGACGCGTCGTTGTTAGGCGCGGCCCGCGATGCTGCCACTGCAACTTTGCTGCGGCAAAAAGCGGCAGCTGCCACGACCAAGCCGGTGAAAACCGCCTATCTGGAAGCGGCCGCCGGGATCGAACGTCGGTTAGACCGGGTCAAACGCATTCCGGCGCAGGTTGATGCCTGGCTGAAATCGCAGCAGCGGTGAGTCCGTTGCCACAGCCCGGTTTAGGCGACGCACAGGCGCGTTTACGCGTCTATGTCGCCAAAGCACCGCCGATGGCCGAATTTGCCGGGCTTGATGCCTGTCTGGCGCTGTTGCCGGGCCAAATCGAGCAGATTTACCGGCACTGCGGTAATGGCTGGCGCAAAGTGTTTAACGTCTATGCCAAGCTGGTCTGGGCTTTGCCCGCGCCGTTGCAGCCTGATTTACAAGGCGCCCAAAGCTGGCAGCAATGGCGTGACCGGGTGTTGTTGCAGGCTGGTTCTGATACAGCCTTGCTGTTTGGTGCGAATGGCTTTGGTCAGGATGGGGTTGGCGCTGGCGCCGACACTTTACATATCATCGCTGGTCGCCAGCATGCGCGTGATTTATTAGCGCAAGGGCTGTTACCGGATGCGCTGACCGGCGGTTTGGTCTGGCTGGATGAAGAGTTTGCCGTAGCGAAAAAATTGCGGCTGCTGGTTTGTCCTTATCTGGATTACCGTCAGCTCAGTGACATAAAAATAACGCGATTAGTGCAGTTGGTGCAGCAGTGGCCGGATGGTGTTGATTTGCGTTAAATACTGGCAAAAAACAGCCAACAAAAAGGGGCGGAATCTTGCGATTGTCGCCCCTTTTTATCGTGCCGGTTATACGAGCCTTTGCCTTTTTTCGCTTTGACCACCCGAGTTCTGAACAGCGGGCTGGTGATAACGGCTTTGAGCATATTGTCCTGAATGGCGCCGCGCTGATGCTCATGCGGTAGTGGTTTTTTCATCGTCAGACTCCTTTTTGATGTTGACGCGCTGGTTAAAAAACCAGCGCAGTATATCAGCTTGTTTGGTCTTGTGTTTATTCTTCGTTTAGTAAAGGCCTGACGTCAGTGCCAAGCAGCAACTGATCGATCAAAGGCAACGCGCTGGCCGGGCTCTGCGCCCGCAACGCCCAGACAAAATCCATCGCGCTGGCCGGCGGTAACGGATAACGGTGCTGTTGCCAAAGCTGACGTAGCGCTTTGAGGATGACCGCATCCCCCAGTTCAGCCCTGAGCCGGGCAAACACCAGCGTGGCGCGGGAATACTGATCATAAGACTCCTCCGCATCAATCAGGCTGCTGGCGGCCGCGACACTGCCCGCCTGCGCCCGGGCAAAGCGTTGTTGCTCAAAATCGACTAAGCCCTGCATCGCGGCCACGCCAAACTGCTGCTCGAGCAATACCAGCTCAGCATATTTGGTCACAGACTCGACCAGAAAAGCACTGTCGCCGGGCACGCCATTGCCGATGCCATGACCAAACCACTGATGCGACACTTCATGCGCGGCGCGCCGGTATATCTGGCTAAAAGGCGCATCGGCACTTGGCTTCGCACGCAGGCCAACGCGGTGATTGATCAGCACCAGCTGCGGCAGCGCGTAGCCGGTTGGGCCTATGTCCGGCATCATCACCAGCCGCAGCGCGTCACCCGGATAAGCACCGATATTCTGGCTGAACCATTGCACCGTATCACGCATCGCCTGCATGGTTAAATCTGTGGCGGCGTTAAATTCTGGGCTATGAATTTCCAGCGTGGTACCTGCCGCGCTGCTGCTTTGTTTCTGCCAGGGCACTGCGATCAAGGCCGGTAAATTGCGCACTGGCGCCTGAGTGCGGTAGTGGAAAAACTGCTGGTTATCGGCCAGCCAGCTTTTGAGCAATGCTCCGGCCGCTAAACCCTGATAACCAATTGGCACTGCGATAGTTGTGTCGAGGATGGCCCAGTCATAACGCGCTGTTAACGGCGTGTGGTTAGCGGCCAGCACCGACGGCTGCGTCTCAGACGCTGGCAGCGGCGCCAGGCCAAAACGCACACGCTCGGCATCATCACGCAGACGCAGTTCTGTCACAAAACCAATTTGCGGCAGCAGTTGTAATAGCCGCAAGTAGCTGAATTCAGGCCGGATAATTTGATGGCTGGGCGCCGGTGTGATGCCCTGTTGCTGCAGTAAATACTGCAGCTGCAGAGTTGTGCTGGCTCCTGGTTCCAGCTGGACGCTGAATACCTGCTGGCCAAGCTGATGGTTGAGTTCTGTTGCCGCCTGCCCGCCTTGCAGCTGCTGTAGCTCAGTGGGTATTTGCAAGCTGGGGAAGCCCAGCAACAGCTGTGAAATTGGCTGTGTATGCGGGTTATGCAGCGTCAGCGTCGCACTGATTTTGGCTTGCTGCAGCTGTGGCTCTAAGCTCGCCTGCAGCGTCACTTGTTGCACCACTGGCTGCGGTACTGTTCGCCAGTGCTGATATTGCTGCTCATAGGCGGCTTTTTTTGCCAGCCGTTCGTCGCGGCTTTGCAATGTGCCGGCCGCGTCGAGTTGTTGGTGAATATGCAAACCCTGCAGCACCGCCAAAGTAGCAAATAGCCCGGCAGCGGCGGTCAGTGGTGTGAGCTTCGTCGCAAGACCCGGCCGGCTAAAACCGGTACCGCGATGATAAAACTGCAACGCCAACGCGCCCAGACTCATTGCGAGCAACGCCCAGAACCACAAATAAGGCCAAAAACCGCCAAGATAAAAATCGCCGGCAAAACTTTGAGCCGTGCTGCCCAAAGCGCCCTGATAACCCCATACACTATCCGGCAGCTGCAACTGGCTTTGGCCGATATGCGAGAGCGGATGTTGCAGCTGCAGTAAATCCGGCAACGGTGATAAACCAAACGCTAGTAATATTGCCACTGCCAGATTGGCCCACAGCGGCTGGCGTAATAACGCATGGCAGGCCAGTAATAACAGCGTCCAGGCCCAAAGTGGTAGCAGGATCAACAGGCCTTGCCGGCCATATTCGGCAAGGTCCAAAGGTACTTGTAGCAGCAATTGCGCCAGCGCAACTGCACTGAGACTCAACAACACCAGCAGCAACACCAGGCCGGATAAGGCGATAAACTGGCTCAGTAACAGCAGCGCCGAGGGCTGCGGCGTGGCGGCAATCAGCCCGTCGATACGCGTCTGGCGGTTCAGCCAGCTGAGCTGATGCGCCCAGAAGGCAACGAGTAACAAGCCAAACCTTGGGATCACATCGCCACTTACCCGGTTCAGCGCATCGCGGCTTTGCGGTACCAGCTGACTAAAAGTTTCGGCATAACCCAAGCCGGTACAGACCTCGCTGAACACCAACAAACAGAGCGCCAGCATCGCCAGCAGCGTGCTGTATTGAGAACAAAGCTGCTGCCACTGCAGACGCAGCAACGCCGCAAACACTGGCGCCGGACGCAGTTGCTGCGGTGGGCAAGGTTGGTACTGCAGCGCTGCTGTGATTGGGGTTACTTCAGCGGCGGCCAGCGGCTTGGCATGGCCCGGTATCGCAGGTTTGCGTTGTAGGGCGCGCCAGCACAACAACGCGGTCAGGCTTAAGATCAATAACCGGTTCAGCCAAAAGGTTGCAGTGAACTGGCTCAGACCGGCCGGCATCTCGCCGCTTTGGCGTAACTGCACGAGCACCGGCGTCAGCGCATAAGGGTCCAGATACACCATCAGCTGGCTCAGTAGCGGCGATATCGACTGACTGTTCGCCATCAGCGGTGAACCGGTCGCGGCCGCCAGCAGCATATAACCCAGCCAGACCGCAGCGCCTTGCAGATACAGCACTATTGGTGATTGACTGCGACAGCTGCACCACAAGGCCAGCGCGGTCAACAAAGCCAGCGCGGGCAATTGCTGCACCAGCCATAACTGCCAGGACCAGCGCCAGATGCCGGTGGTCTCGGCATAGGTTGTTGAAAACACCAGCGCGACTAACAACACAAAACACAGCTGCAGCAGCGCGGCACAAAGCCACAGGCCGAGTGCACGCACCACCAGCCGCTGACGGCGGCTTTGTACCGTCACTTCAATCAAAGCGCTGATGCCATGCTGGCTGTCACGGAGCAACAGCAGCGGCGCCAGCACGCCAATCAGCAGCGGCTGAATCGTCATCAGCAGCATGCTATGGCGCAGCAGCAGCGCTTTGACTGGCTGCGCATCGACGGTGCCCGGGTTCAGATGAACCAGCGCGGCGAAGGCCAGCGCCAGCAACACACTCAGCCAAAACAACGGCTGCACCCGGCAAAACCGCCATTCATTCAAAAGCAGAGACCAGAGTGTCATTGCGTCGCCTCCTGCTTTGCCAGCGCCAGAAAATAACGGTCCTGCAAAGTGGCGACGGCCGGCGAAAAATCCGCGCCTGGGCATTGCGGCGCAAACACGCGCAGCAGCGGGATACCGCGCTGATAACTGCGTTGCAGTAGCTGCGCTTGTGGTGGCAGCGCGACCGAGGCGCCATAGGCCTGCCAAATCTGGCCGTTCAGCGGGCTGATTAAATCCTGGGTGTCGCCCTGCAGCACAATCTCACCTTGCAGCAGGATGGCGACGTTCGGACAGAGCTGCTCGATGTCATCAACAATATGACTCGACAGCAGCACCAGCCGGTCGCGGCTGATCTCACACAAGACGTTATGCAGCTGCGCGCGCTCCTGCGGGTCCAGCCCGGCGCTCGGTTCATCAAGGATCAATAGTTTGGGGTCGCCGAGCAGCGCCTGCGCGATACCAAAACGCTGACGCATACCGCCGGAAAAATGCGCCACGGTTTTACCGGCCACGGCGCTCAGATTGGTCAATGCCAGCAACTGATCTATTTGTTCGCGTCGGGCTTTGGCCTGATGCAGGCCCTTGAGCACAGCGATATGTTCCAGCAAAGCGCGGCACGACAGACGCGGATAAACACCAAATTCCTGTGGCAAATAACCCAGCTGCGCACGCAAGCGCTGTGGTTCCTGTAACACATCAATGCCGTCAAACAGCAGCGTGCCGCTGTCGGCGCTTTGCAGCGTAGCTATCGTGCGTAACAAACTGGATTTACCGGCGCCGTTCGGCCCAAGCAGGCCAAACAGGCCGCAGCCCGCTTCAAGGCTCAGCTTACGCAGTGCCTGGGTGCCGTCGGCGTAGGTTTTAGAAAGTTGTTGGATCTGTAACATCGCGAGTCTTCTTACTGTGGTCCATGCGCTAAAGGCTAAAACCGCAGCGCGGTGGGGCTCAAGCCGGCAATGACCAACTGGCCCGTTGCGATGATCAAGCCGGGAAAACCGCTTGCAAGGGGTTCGTCAGGCCAAACGAGGTTTTTGTCAGCGCACAGATGACAATCCTGCTGGCGGCAGGCAGCATAAGGTCATTCCCCCTGGACACTCTGTATTGATGAAACTTGCTGATCTGATGAAAACAGACGCGCTGCTGGCGCTGTTACCGGTGTTGCTGGCCTGGTTGTGGGTGCTGCTATCGCCGCAGATGTTGCCGGCCGATATAGCCGCCTACAGTGCAATTACGCCGTTCTGGACATTAGCCTGGCAATCAACACTGCTGTATCTGCCACTGTTGTTGGCGCAGGGCTGGCTCAGCCTATGTCTGCAGCCGATACATGCGGCAAAACGCAGATTAGCGATTGCTCTGCTGTGGCTGTGCGCTTTTGTGCTGTATCCGGCGGGCTGGTGGTATTGGCGCCAAATTGACGCGACTGTCTATCAGTTCGGCAGCACCGACTGGCTGCTTGTCACCGGGTTGTCGTTATTGTATTGGTGCCAGCAAATCTGGCAGCGCCGCGGGCCTTTGACCGGCTGGTCGCGGCTTTGGTCGCTTGATGCGGTGCTGTTGCTGTTACTTGCGCTCTGGACGCTGGGCTGGGCCTGTTTATTAACCTCACACCCGCCCGGTCTTGCTGAGCAGCCAATCCCGGTGCATGTTAACTGGTCGCGCATAGCGGCAGAGCCGGTGTTGTGGCTGTGGTATTTGGGGCAATTTGCCGTGTTGGCCGCAACGATGTTCGGCTGTTATTGGCTGACGCGGTATTATTTAATCCGCCAGGTGCTGGCGCAGCGGGGCCTGCTAACTTTTGTGCTGCTGAGTTTAGTGCTGATTTTAGTGAGCTACGCACCGCTCAGCTGGTTGTTATTACAGCTGCCGATGAATCAGGGCGTTGCCGTGCCAGCGGTGCCGGCCGGCAGTCAGAACCCGTTTGACTGGTATAATTTTAATTTATTGCTGCTGCAATGGCTGCTTTCCACGCCGATTATTCTGGCCTTTGAGCGCCAGCAGCAAGACAGCGCGCTGGCGCAGCTGCGTCATCTGCAAGTCCGCACTGAACTGCAATTATTGCAACAACAAATCAATCCGCATTTTTTGTTTAACACCTTAAATAACTTGTATGCGCTGTGTTTGCTGAAGTCCGACGCCGCGCCGCAGCTGGTGTTAAAGCTGGCAGATTTGCTGCGGTATGTGGTGTATCAGGGCCAGCAGGAGCGCGTTGCGCTAAGTGCTGAACTGGATTATCTGCAGCATTATCTCGACTTGCAGCAACTGCGGGTCAGCAATAAAACCACTGTGACTGTGGAGTTCCCGACAGATACTGGCGGCTGGCAACTTCCACCTTTACTGCTGATCATGTTGGTCGAAAATGCTTATAAACATGGCGTGGAGACCAGCAGCGCCCCCAGCCAAATCTGGTTGTCGGCGAGGCTCAAGCAGCAGACTCTGGTGTTTATTTGCCGCAATACTCTGCCGGAACAGGCTGCAAACACACCTGATACCGGCATGGGGCTGGATAATCTGCGCCGCCGCCTGCAGTTGCTGTATGGCACTGATTTTGTGCTGCAATGCGGCCCGGATGCGGCAGGTTTTTGGCAGGCCGAACTCCAATTGCCACTGTGGTCGGAGTCACCATGACCAGCGCCTTGAAACTATTGATAGTCGATGACGAGCCACTGGCGCATCAGGTGCTTTTGCATCACTTAGTGGGGCATGCGGATATGGTGGTGGCCGGCCACTGCTACAGCGCCGCTGAGGCGATGGCCGTGCTGGCGCAGCAACCCATCGATCTGATTTTGCTGGATATTCAGCTGCCAGTGCTGACCGGTCTGCAGATGCTGAAATTGTTGGCAAAGCCGCCGCAGGTCATTCTGGTGACGGCTTATGCCGAATTTGCACTGGATGGTTTTGCGCTTGATGTCACCGATTATCTGCTAAAGCCGGTCAGTGGCGAACGACTGGCGTTGGCACTGGACAAAGTGCGCCGCCGTACCGGTCTGTCAGCGCCAGTGACCACAGCGGCAGCTGCTACGGTGCATGAACACCCTGAACATATAGTGCTGAAAGTCGACCGCGAATTACGCCGTTTTGATCTGGCGTCGATTTGTTGTGTTGAAGGCTATGGCAATTACGTCAAAGTCTGGCAAGGCCAGCAGATGACGCTGGCCAGCACGACGTTAAAAGCGGTGATGGAGCAAACGGCTGCGGCTGGTTTTATTCAGGTACATAAATCTTTTCTGATTAATCCCAGCCATGTGATCAGCCTCGACAGTCAGCTGTTAAAACTCAGCAACCAGCAGCAGATCCGCATCGGTGAAGCCTTTAAAGCACAAGCGCGGCGTATCTTCACGCCGCGCTGACTCGTGCTTATTAATAAACGGGTTGTAGGTACGTGCAAGCGCAGCCGCTGGCCATCACATGGCGTACAATCAGAGTACGTCTGCCATCACTACAACCATGCCGCCAATAAGCCCTGGCGCCAGAACACCCAAACCGCCACCACTATCACCACTAAAATCAGCCACAAACCAGCACTGCTTTTATGCTCGAAGGGGTCGGTCAGTGAACGGCTGGAACCGGATGGTAAGCTGGCCAGTGCGGTTAAACGGGTGCCGAATTTAATGCTGAGTTTGGCGTTGGTATTCACCGCCCAGCCGTTTGCGTCCAGCAGCGGTGCCAGATTACGTGCCCGCAGTTTAAACCAGGCCATCAGCATCGACGGGCCGGAAATAAACAGCACCACGCCAAGCAGCGCCAGCGGCATTTGCCACCAGACGAGGCCAAGGAAGCTGGTGACAACTGCCGCCAGCGCGGTACCGATGGCACCGATGGCCAAACCGATGGCAGCAAAAATACCGGCGAATTTCGCCACATCAAAAGGCGCGGCTGGTTTGGCCGGAGCGGGCGCAGCGGCAGTTTTGGCGGCATCACCGACGCCAGCGGCGCTTTGCGCTTCAATTTCTTTATCTTTGGCGGCGGCAAACTTCTGAATTTGTTCGGAAATCATCCGGCCAATGCGTTGATACGGCGTAAAAAACGCTTCGCGGATACTGATGGGGTTGCTGACAATCTGCGTCACGGTCGCATCCCAGTCGACACCGGCGCGGTCATAAAACACGCCGTTGCGGCCGACCATCAGATTACCGGCATCACCGGCCGTCATAGCGGCGACGACGGACTTTTTCTCGCCGTTGCTGCGCACACAATCCAGATATAACAGATACATCCCGCTTAATGCCGCCAGTTTGGCGTGCTTGCCGGCATCGTTGACGTTCAGGCATAAATCGCAGCTGCGGCCGTCGATATACAAGCGGCCGTTCTGGAAAATCGCCGGTTTTTCTAAGCTGTAGAAGCTTTCAAAACTGACAAAATTACGCAGTAAATCGCGCAGACTCAGCTGATACCGCACCAGTTTGTCGACATCCAGCACCGACTCAGCTTCGGCTTGCTGCGCCAAATCGGCGTCGATTAACGCAGTGGCGGCTGCGACGGTGTCGCTGTGCAGACAAGCACTCAGCACTTCTGGCGCCAGGTTCGCTACCACTGTGGCCGGCTGCGCCGCTTTCCAGTCGGCATAAGGTTGTAAGGTGTTGCTGAGCAGCTGCCAGTCAGCGCTGCTGATGGCGTCGACATTGCCCCACAAGTTGCCGGCCAGCGACGCCAGACAGGCCAGTGCGTCGGCCCATTGCGGATGTACGCCCTGCGTCAGCGGTAACCTGCCGCTGCTATTGACACTGGCGAGCGGCAAATGGCTGTCCGCACTGTTGCTGGCGTTCAGCAGCTGGCGCGACAGCGCGGCATAATCTTCGGCGCTGCCGTTCAGCGCTGCCGTGGCATTGGCGTCATAAGCGGCCAGCTGGCAGCGGATAAAATAGTCGGTCACTTTGGCGTGCAGGCTGCTGTGCAGCTGCCAGGCTTCGTCGGTCGCGTCCCCCAGCACTTTGCTGACGGTGTCGCCTTGTTGTTGCCATTGGCAGAATTCCTGCCCGGCAGCAACAAACTGCTCCAGTTGTTCGCGGTTGATGCCGGGTGCGCCGCTGCGGTCCGGCGTCTGTATGCCGAGTTCCAGCAGGGTGCTGATCAGCTGTTTCAGCGCGTCAGTATCAGCCAGTTCGACCGTGATCACGCCGTCGCCATTGAGTTGGTCAGCCGGGAAAATCAGCGCTAAATCAGCGGTGTCGGCTGCGGATAAAGCGGTCGCATCGGGTTTGCCGAGGTTTTGTAAAATCCGTTTGGCCGAGGCCAGCAGTTTTTGCCCGGCTTCACTTTGTGTGCAAATGGCGCTGAGTGGCAGCTCAGTACCGGTTAACAGCACTTCCGGTCGCTGCAGCACTGACAAGGCCCAGGCCACTGCCGCTTTGACTTCATCAATCCGTACCCGACCGTCATGGTCGTCGTCTAAATAGGCCATCATCCGCGGGTCCAGCTCCAGCCCTTTGACCGGACAACTCAGCGCTGCCCAAAGTTTCGGGTCCAGCGTCGGCAGTTGCTGCCAGTCTTCGATTTTGTCCAGCCGGACCTGATCAAAACCGCCGGAGCGGAAAAAACGCCATTGATGTGCCATGTAACTTTCCTTATGAAATGACGCGCCGAAGCTAAACCCGTGCGGCGCCGGAAGCGGAGATCTCAATATTTCATTGTTTGCGCAGAGCCGCAACCGGAAGTGGCTGAATCGAGGCCCGAATTTATCTGCACCCTCGAATCATGGATCTGAAGGCCGGGTGTCCACAAGCGTGCCGCTGACATGCTTTAAGTAAAATTTCTGGCTTAATTTAATTATTTTTGTCATTTAAATATTAGTTATTTATCAAAATTTCCGGGGCTTTTCCGGTATTTTTCCTGCGAATGTGCGTGTTGTAATGCGGATGCGTGCAGACGCTGGCTGCAGGTATTGTGGTGTTGGCATTGCAAAAAATATCGCTTAACCAGGCCACATGCATTGTTCGCTACAGGACTCATCATTTAACTTTTTGAGGAAAAAAAATGGATATGCAGAACACACAATTGGTTGCTGAACAACAAATTTCAGAAATCCGCATTCTGGGCCGCGAGCTCACTACACAAGAGCTGGCCGTGGTTAGTGGCGGCGTTGGGCAGGAAAACGCTGAACTGATGCGCGCAGGCACTGACGATCACGCTGGTACCTGCACGAACGAAGCAGACTGCGACTAGTTTTTCCATCTCACAGGCTGATTCCGGTGTGAGTCAGCCTGCTTTGACCGACTGTTCTTGTTGATTACAGAGTTACGCTGATGAATATACTGATTGTCACTTTACCGAATGATATTCATTCGCTGACTGTTGCCAAGGTGTTGTCAGGCTGGGGCCATCAGGTGATGTGCATGAGCTGGAGTGATTTTCCGCAGCTGCTCAGTCTTTCTTATGTTTTAAAAGATGGCAGGGACCAGCTGCTATTGCGACATGCAGGATTAAATCTCGAATGGACCACTCTTGATGTTGTGTGGAATCATCGCTTCCTTGATGCTGTCCCTCCGGCCGAAATTGCGGCACCGGACCGCAAGCCAATTGAACTCAGCGCCAAGATCCTGCATCAGGGGTTATTGCAAGTGATGGCGCAACACGCGTTTCTGGTCAATTCGTTTACTGCCAAACAGTTGTTTGACAACAAACTGTTTCAGCTGCGCACACTTGCCGATTGCGGCTTTACAGTGCCGGCAACACTGATTTCAAATGATCGGAGCGAAATATCGGCTTTTATCCGGCAGCAGCATGGTTGTGTGGTCAAGCCGTTAAAATTTATGAAGTGGGATTGTGGTGAGTACAATGCGACTTTGTATACCACTGTCATCGATGACATTTCACAATTCCATGCCTTGGCAATCAGTGCCTGCCCGATGATTTATCAGGAAAAAATCCATAAGTTGCATGAGCTTCGTGTGGTTGTGTTTGGCCGGCAAATCACTACATTTCGGATTGATTCGCAACAGGCCGCGGCGTCAGCTGTCGACTGGCGGGTCCCTTCATATACAGAGCTCAGGGTTGTGGTGATTGAGACTCCGGACGACATCCGGCGCCAAATCGACCGGTTTATGGCGCACACTGGATTTTGTTACGGCTCATTTGATTTTGCGGTCACACCGGAAGGCCGGTATGTCTGTTTCGAATTTAATGAGACAGGTCAATTTTTATGGCTGGAGCAACTGTGTCCTGAGGTGCCGCTGCTGGATATGTTTTGTCGTTTTTTACAAAGCCGTGATCCGCAGTTTTTATACCAGCAGTCCGAAGATGCTGTGCGTTACGTCGCCGTGCATCAACAAGTGGTCGCCAGCAAAATTCCTTGGCAGCAGCAACATGTGGAGGTGTCTTTTGACAAACGCTTTAAAGAACATCTGGCATGAGCTGATTTTCTTTTGCTGCAGCCTCTGTGTATTTGGCATTTATGCTGCTGAACCAAACCTTGTCAACGGCTGGAGTTCGCTGCAACAACACAGCATGTCGGAGTTGCAAAGCCAGCAGCAAGCGCTGCAACAGCGTTTTGCCCGGCTGAGTGCTGCAGAAGCCGAGCAGCTGCTGGCACTGGAGTTAGCCTTTCAGTCGGCGGACCAGGCGGACTATCAGGCGAACCTGCAGCAAGTGCAGCAAGCCGTCGCAGCTTATCAGACGATGGTACAGCAAATTGAAGCGGGTTGGGTTCGGGCAGACTGGTTAGATAACCGTTGGCTACGTTTGCGGGCCGGGGCAAAAACCGCTGCGGAACAACAATTGTATATCCGGACTTTTCTGGAGCAATTTGAACCGGAGCCAGACTTAGCCGCCAAACTACACAAAGCCTTTGCGGTAGCGTTGCAACCGATCAAACAGCAAATATACCGGCAAAATCAACGCTGGTTACAACAGCAACTGCAAGCTGCCGGTTGGTTTGATATTTCGAAGACTTCTGCGGACGCTTCACAGGCGGCCTGGCTGATGGTGCAACATGCCGACTGGGACCCACGATGGCAGCAGCAAGTGCTGCAGTTATTGCAACCCAAGGTAAAACAAGGCGAATTTCAGCCGCGTTATTTCGCTTATCTGGCTGATCGGGTCGCGATCAATACCGGGCAGTCGCAGCGTTATGGCACACAGGGCGCTTGTGATACTGCATCCGGGCAATGGCAACCATTTGCGGTGGCGGACGCGGCACAACTTGAGCAGCTGCGCCTGGACATGGGACTGGAGCCTTTGGCGCAATATCGGGCGAAATTTCGCTGTAAAAGTACCAAGTCGAAACCATAACTATAGGCCGCAGGTCGTTTAAACCAGCATGGGTCTGAAAGAGTGAGTGCCACACATTGTGCTGACTTTATCAGCGACAGCCGCATCTTTGTTCAGAGCGCCATTGACGCAAACGCCCCGCGCCATCTGTTCGACAATGACAGACCTCTGGACGGCGGCGGCAAAGCGCTGGCATCCAGAGGTATTCACGCCCGTATTCTGAGCGTTCCTCGGACTAACCTCTGGCCAGCAAAGGCTTCAAATACTGTCCGGTATAAGATTTCTCACAAGCGGCCACTTGTTCCGGTGTGCCGGCGATGAGGATTTCGCCGCCGCCGCTGCCGCCTTCCGGGCCTAAGTCGACTATCCAGTCGGCGGTTTTAATCACGTCTAAGTTGTGTTCAATCACCACCACTGTGTTGCCGGCGTCGCGCAGCGTATGCAGTACGTTCAGCAGTTGCTGAATATCGTAGAAGTGCAGGCCTGTGGTGGGCTCGTCGAGGATATACAGCGTTTTGCCGGTGTCGCGTTTACTCAGTTCGCGTGCCAGTTTCACCCGCTGCGCTTCACCGCCCGACAAGGTGGTGGCCGACTGGCCGAGGGTGATATAGGTCAGGCCGACGTCCATCAGTGTTTGCAGTTTGCGCGAAATCGCCGGGATGCTGTCGAAGAAAGCCCGCGCATCTTCGACCGTCATTTCCAGCACTTCGTGGATGTTTTTGCCTTTGTATTTCACTTCCAGCGTTTCGCGGTTGTAGCGTTTGCCTTTACAGACATCACAAGGCACGTACACGTCCGGCAGGAAATGCATTTCGACTTTTAATACGCCGTCGCCCTGACAGGCTTCACAGCGCCCGCCTTTAACGTTAAAGCTGAAGCGGCCAACCTGATAACCGCGTGAACGCGCTTCTTGGGTGCCGGCGAATAAATCGCGCACCGCGGTGAAAATGCCGGTGTAAGTGGCCGGATTTGAACGTGGCGTGCGGCCAATCGGGCTCTGGTCGATGTCGACGCATTTATCAAAATGCTCCAGGCCTTCAATGGCGCGGTGCGGCGCCGGGTCGTCGCCCTCGCCTTTATTCAGCACTTTGTGCGCGACGCGGAATAATGTGTCGTTGATCAGCGTGGATTTGCCGGAGCCGGACACGCCGGTGATACAGGTCAACACGCCAAATGGAATGCTTAAGTCGACGTTCTTCAGGTTATTGCCAGTCGCACCCAATACTTTGAGTTCTTTGCCTTTTTTACCTTTGTGCCGCGTCTCTGGTACGGCAATTTTGCGCGTGCCGGATAGGTACTGGCCGGTCAGTGAATCAGGCGCCGCTTCGATGTCGGCCAAAGTGCCCTGCGCGACAATACTGCCGCCATGCACACCAGCGCCCGGGCCTATGTCGATGATATGGTCGGCGAGGCGCACCGCGTCTTCGTCGTGTTCCACCACAATGACGGTATTACCCAAATCCCGCAGATGCGTCAGGGTGCCCAATAAGCGGTCGTTGTCGCGCTGATGCAAACCAATCGACGGCTCGTCCAGCACGTACATCACGCCAACCAAACCGGCGCCGATTTGACTGGCCAGGCGAATCCGCTGCGCTTCACCGCCGGATAAAGTCTCGGCGCTGCGCGACAAATTGAGATAGTTCAGGCCAACGTTGACCAGAAACATCAGCCGGTCCTGAATTTCTTTGAGTACTTTTTCGGCGATTTTGGCTTTTTGCCCGGTCAGCGTCAGCTCAGTGAAAAAGCGGTGGCAGTCGCCAATCGACAGCTCGACGATTTTCGGCAAATTGGTTTTGCCGATAAACACATGGCGCGCTTCTTCGCGCAGGCGCGAGCCTTCACAGACCGGGCAAGTGGTAGTAGCGAGATACTTCGCCAGCTCTTCGCGCACCGCATTGGATTCGGTTTCGTGATAACGCCGCTCCATATTCGGCAAAATGCCTTCAAACGGATGTTTGCGCAGTACGATGTCGCCACGGTCGTTTAAGTATTTAAATTCAATCTCTTTGCGCCCGCTGCCGCTTAAAATCGCTTGTTGCTGCTCGGGTTTCAGGCTTTGAAATGGCGCATCGACATCAAAGCCGTAATGTTCGGCCAGCGATTTCAGCATCTGGAAATAATAGAAATTGCGTTTGTCCCAGCCACGAATCGCGCCGCCGGCCAGGCTTAAGCTGGCATCGACAATCACTTTATTGGCGTCGAAATATTGTTTCACACCAAGGCCGTCACAGGCGGTACAGGCGCCGGCCGGGTTATTAAAGGAAAATAACCGCGGTTCCAGTTCGGCCATCGAATAGCCACAAGTTGGGCAGGCGAAGTTGGCGGAGAAAATCAGCTCTTCGGCCGACGGGTCGTCCATCGACGCGACTTTGGCAATCCCACCGGATAACTCCAGCGCCGTTTCAAAACTTTCGGCCAGCCGCTGTTTGATGTCGTCGCGTACTTTGATCCGGTCGATCACTACTTCGATGGTGTGTTTTTTGTGCAAGTCGAGCTTTGGCGGATCAGACAAGTCACAGACTTCGCCGTTAATACGGGCGCGGATATAGCCTTGTGCGGCTAAGTTTTCCAGCGTTTTGACGTGTTCGCCTTTGCGGTCCTGCACCACAGGCGCCAGTACCATCAGTTTGCTGCCTTCCGGAAACGACACCACTTTGTCGACCATTTCGCTGATGGTTTGCGCCGCCAGCGGCAGGTTGTGCGTCGGGCAGCGCGGCTCCCCAACGCGGGCGAATAACAGTCGCAGATAGTCGTAAATTTCCGTGATAGTGCCGACGGTGGAACGCGGGTTGTGTGAAGTGGATTTTTGTTCAATCGAAATCGCCGGCGACAGGCCTTCGATATGGTCGACGTCCGGTTTTTCCATCAGGCTCAAAAACTGACGGGCGTAGGCCGACAGAGACTCGACATAACGGCGCTGACCCTCGGCGTACAACGTATCAAAGGCCAACGATGATTTGCCGGAGCCGGATAAGCCGGTGATCACAATCAGTTTATCGCGCGGAATTTCCAGCGAAATATTCTTCAGGTTGTGAGTACGGGCACCGCGGATATCGATTTTATTCATCACAGTCTCTGTTTATGGCCTGGGGATCGGGCGAGTGTAATATGGCGCTCTCTTTATGGCTGAGGATGCTGCCCGGATCAATAATGCAGAAGGATTAGCAGGAACTGTATATAAATACAGATGTTTGCGCAAGTCTTTGGCCGGCGAAAAACCGGCCTGAGCCAGTGGTCGAATCGGTTTGCATTTGTGACAACCAAAGCCTAAGGTGAATTGTTAACGCTTTTTCTGCAGGTAGTATGACCACCGAACAAATTTACACTTTAGCGATGATGCAGCTGGCGCTGGTGATCCTGATTGCCAGCACCCGGGTGCATCCGCCAAAACCAGATGTGCCGAGCCTGCGTCTGTTTCAGATCTCCATCGCCTGTGATGCCATCAGCTGGTTGTTTTATTTGTGGCCGGTGCAGCCGGTGTTGCTGTTGGTTTCGAGTCTCGCGGCGGCGTCTAACTTTTGGTTGCTGCTGGCCTTTGCCTTAACGCGCTGCCAGCGCAAGGTGCCCTGGTGGTTGCTGGCGCTGATGATCCCGTTGCAGGCCGGTGTTTACACCTGGCTGAACCTGCCAGTGCAGCAACAGGCCTCTTTGCATTTTATGACACTGGTGACCGCGGTGGTGGCCTTGCCCATTGCCTGGTTATTCTGGTTTCGCAAATCTGGCCGGACTGTCTCGGACCAAGGCTTTGCCATCGTGATGTTGTGCTGGTTTGGTGTTTGTGTGGTGCGCACTGTGACCGTGGAATTGCATCAGGACTGGGTTCTGTCCGGCTATCTGGTGTCGCAGGTGCTGTGGCCCGGCATTATGGCGGCCTACGGGCTTTTTGTGATCACCGGCTATCTGGAAGAAACCCAGCTACGTCTGAAAGCAGACGCTGTGCAGGATCCGCTCACCGGGCAGCTCAACCGGCGTGGACTGACCGAAGCGGTCAACAGCTGTCTGGCCTATCTGCAGCGTCAGCAACAACCGGCCGCCCTGCTGATGATTGACCTTGACCACTTTAAACGCGTCAATGACCAGTTTGGTCATGACGGCGGTGATCTGGTGTTGGTGCAGACCGCCCGCGCCATTAAAGCGATGTTGCGCCAAAGTGATATTCTGGCGCGTTTTGGCGGTGAAGAATTTTTGATCTTTTTACCGGCCGCCAACCGGGAGATGGCGGCAACGACGGCACAGCGCCTGCTGACGGGGATCCGGCAGCTGGAATGGCCGGCGTCGATGCCGGAAGACTATCAGTTAACCATCAGTATCGGTGTCAGTGTATTTGGTCCGGATTACGACTTTAGCCGCACGCTGCGTCTGGCGGATCAGGCATTGTACCGGGCCAAACAAAATGGCCGAGATCGCATTGAATTCGCGGTCATTGATGCCGGTAGCTGATGGCCTGTGTTACAATCGCCGCTCTTTTGTCGCCATGCTTTTCACTGTTACTGGCGCTGTCTGAATCGATTTGAGATCCATCACTGATGCAAAATTTAACCGCACTGGAACGGCGGGCCGCGATTTCGCTGGCGCTGGTCTTTGCGTTCCGCATGTTGGGCCTGTTTATGCTGATCCCGGTTTTTGCTATTTACGGCAAAGACTTAATTGGCTTTTCTCCGGTCTGGATTGGTCTGGCCATTGGCGCTTATGGTCTGACGCAAGCCGTTTTACAAATCCCGATGGGCTGGTTGTCGGACCGCATTGGCCGGCTGCCAGTGATGCTGCTCGGCCTGACGTTATTTGCCGTGGGTTCAGTGGTCGCTGCACTGGCTGAATCTGTATATGGCGTCACCTTAGGCCGCATTTTGCAGGGCATGGGCGCCATTTCCGGTGCTGTACTGGCCTTAGCGGCTGATGTGACGCGGGAAGAGCAGCGCCCCAAAGTGATGGCAGTGATTGGCGCCACTATCGGTTTATCTTTTGCCGTGTCGATGATTGCCGGCCCGGCACTGGCAGCCATCGGTGGCCTGAGTGCAATTTTCTGGTTTACCGCCGCGCTGGCACTGGTTGGCATTGTCATAGTGCTGACGCTGGTGCCAAAAACGCAACAGCAGGCCATCGACAGTGAAGCCTTAGCCCGGCCCGGTTTTATCTGGCAATTATTTTGCCACCCGCAGCTGCGTTTGCTGAATCTGGGCGTGCTGATGCTGCACCTGCTGCTGACGGCAATTTTTGTGGTGATCCCGGCGCAATTATTGGCCGACGGCTTAGCGGCGCCGCAGCATTGGCAGGTGTATCTGCCGGTGTTTGTTGCGGCTTTTGTGCTGATGGTGCCGCTGATGGTGCTGTCGATGCGGCGTCAGCAGGAAAAAGGCTATTTTTTGTTCGCTGTCGGCTTGCTGATTGTAAGTTTATTGTTAATGATAAATGGCGGGCTCTGGCCTTTAGCCATCGCGCTGCTAGTGTTTTTCACCGGCTTTAACTACTTAGAAGCCAGTATGCCAGCGCTGGTATCCCGCATTGCGCCGGCCAGCCAGAAAGGCACGGCGATGGGCATTTATGCCAGCCTGCAGTTTTTTGGCGCCTTTTTAGGCGGGGTGTTGGGTGGCAGTATTTCCGGCCAGTTTGGCGCTGCAAGCCTGTTTGCCCTTGCCGGCGGAATTGGTTTAATATGGTTTTTTCTGGCCACGCGCATGCAAGTCCCGCCGCGGGCCCAACGCTTGTCTTACAAGGTTTCCGGCGTCGATGACGCTGCAGCCAAAACGCTGGTCAGCCAGCTCAGCAGCCTGTCCGGGGTGCTGGAAGCGACAGTTGTCGTCAACGAACAACGCTGTTATTTAAAAGTCAGCTCTGCCGGTTTTGACCCGAAACAGGTTGAAACGCTGCTGAGTCGTCACAGTTAATCAGGAGAATGCGCATGGCGCGTGGAATTAATAAAGTCATTTTGATCGGTAACTTAGGTGCAGATCCTGAAGTTCGTTACATGCCAACCGGCGGTGCTGTGGCCAACATCACTATCGCGACTTCAGAGTCCTGGACGGACAAACAGACCAACGAGAAAAAAGAACAGACCGAATGGCACCGTGTGGTGATCTATCAGCGTCTGGCTGAAATCGCCGGTGAATACCTGCGTAAAGGCAGCAAAGTCTATATCGAAGGTCGTCTGCGCACGCGTAAGTGGCAGGATCAGCAGGGTGTTGAGCGTTTCACTACTGAAATCATCGCCAACGAACTGCAAATGTTAGACGGCCGCGGTGAAGGCCAAAGCGCTCAAATGGGCGGTGCTGCGGGCATGGGCGCAGGTGCAGCTATGGGTGGCATGGCAGCGCCGGCACAAGCCTATCAGGCGCCACAAAACCGCGCGCCACAAGCAGCACCTGCTGCACAGCAGAATTACAACCGGGCTCCGGCTGCAGCACAGCAAGGCTTTAACCAGCCAGCACCAGCAGCGGCACCAGCCTATAATCAGGCACCGGCCCAACCGGCCTACAATCAGCCGCAGCAAGGGTTTAATCAGCCACAACAAGGCGGTTTTGGCCAGCAACGCGGCCCGATGGAACCGCCAATCGATTTTGATGACGATATTCCATTCTGACGATTTACCCGGTCAGGAACGACAAACAGAGGGCCCGGCAATCGCTGGGCTTTTTTATTTTGGCGTAGAAAAACATCGTGTCTGGCGAAAATCGCTGAATGCTCTTTGTAACGCCACACTCTGATTTTCAGGCCGGAGTGGCGGTTTTCTCCATGTTCATACCGGCAATGGCGCGGCATAAGGTGTTAAAGCTGTTGGCTTTCAGGCTGCCGCCGCCGACTAACACGCCGTCAATGTCGGGATATCGCAGGTATTCAGCCGCGTTATTGCTGTTGACACTGCCGCCGTACAGGATGCGAATTTGCTGACAGTCTGCCGCGCTGTACCAGTGCTGCAGCAACTGGCGCAGCTGTTGATGCACCTGTTGTGCGTCCGGCGCCGACAACGGCTGGCCAGAACCAATGGCAAAGACCGGTTCATACGCCAGCACTAAAGGCCCGGGCGCGGGCTGGGGGCCCAGCACTTCTGCCAGTTGTTGCCACAGCACGTCAAAAGTCTGGCCTTGTTGGTGCTGTGTGGCGGTTTCGCCGACACAAAGCACCGGCGTGATGCCTTGCTGCCATAACGCCGCCAGCTGGGCGCGCCGCGAGTCGGCTGTTTCCAGCAGCCACTGCCGGCGCTCCGAATGGCCAACCAGCGTATAAGCCACACCGAATTCTCTGAGCATCGCCGCAGACACTTCACCGGTATAAGCGCCGCCGGTCCAGGCCGACACCAGCTGCGCGCCTGCCAGCACCGGGCTTTGCAACGCTGCCCGTTGCTGCCTGAGCGCTGCCAGATACGGCAGCGGCACACATAACACCCGACTGAGTTCAGCCAGATCTGGCACGTTGACCTGATTTAGCCAGTTAGTTAACGCCGTTTCACTGCCCTGTTGTTTCCAGTTTGCCATGACCAATTGAGTTCTGGTCATCATAAAATCCTTGTCAGCTATCTAATTATCGTATAAATACTATATAACGAATTAACACGACACAAGCATGCCCGGAGACGTTTTTTGTTTGAGATCAGCACAGCAGCAGGCTTGGCGGTAAAAATCAGTGCTGTCGGCGCTACGGTTTGCTCTATCCGCTTAGACGGCCAGGAACTGACGTTGGGTTATGCCAGCGAAGCCGCGTATGCATCAGACCCCTATTATCTCGGCAGCACCGTCGGGCCTTATGCCAACCGGATCCATAATGCCGGCTTTCAGCTCGGCCAGCAGCAGGTCAGGCTGACTGCCAATGACGGTCCGCATTGCCTGCATGGCGGAAAGGCCGGCCTGAATCACCGGCAATGGCAGCTCGAAGCACAGCAGGCAGACCAGCTGATACTGAGTTGCCGTGCTGCAGCGGGTGAAGGTGGTTTTCCGGGCAATCGCGAGTTTCGCTGCCAGTTTCGGGTCACTGCCACTGAACTGCAGTTGCAGTTCGAAGCGACGACCGATGCACCCACAGTGCTGAGCCTGACCAACCACTGTTATTTTAATCTGGACCCGCAAGCCGGTCCGGTTGATCAGCACTCTCTGCAATCGCCGCTGTTACAGGTATTGGAGAAAGACGGCAGTGGCATTCCGACCGGCCGTTTGCTGTCTTGTGCAGAGCAATACCCACAGCTGGCGACAGGCCAGCTGCTACAGGATTTGTTTCGTCAGCATGGCGCGCTGGACCATTGTTTTGTTGTGCCGTATGGCGACAAGCAGCTGCAAACTCTCGCCAGGCTGACATCGCCAGATCAGCAATTAAGCCTGACTGTGCTCAGCGATTTACCCGGCCTGCAGATTTATAGCGGCGACGGTTTAGGCGCGCCTTTTTTGCCGCGCCAGGGCATTTGTCTGGAAGCGCAATATTGGCCAGACGCACCGAACCAGCCGGATTTTCCAGCCACATTGCTGCTGCCGGGGCAAATCTACCAGCAGCAAATTATTTACCGTTTTGCCCGCCAAAACGGTGCAGATTCGAATGATTAATCAGATAAAAAAGTTGCAGCAACCGTAACTTTGCAGTATTTATATGATAAATATTCTAATAAGAAGTTTTTTTTAAAAACACAACACAAAGACAGGGGAGTTCGAAGATGACCAGAGCGAATCCATTCGCGTTTAAACACTCGGCGGTTTGCCTCGCCGTAGCCGGTGTGCTCAGCACCTATTCGGTAGCGGCACAAACCACCACGGCAGATGCGGCCAAAGCCCAGCAAACTGAAGTGGAAGTGATTGAAGTCCGCGGCATCCGCAGCAGTCTGAAAGCATCCATGCAAGACAAAAAAGAATCCAGTCTGGTGTCAGACGGTATCGCGGCAGAAGACTTAGGCAAGTTTCCGGATTTGAACGTGGCGGAATCGCTGCAACGCATCACCGGCGTGTCGATTGACCGCAGTGGTGGTGAAGGTCAGGCAGTGACTATTCGTGGTTTTGGTCCACAGTTCAACACCGTGTTAGTCAATAACCGTCAAATCGCCACCGACAGCAATGGCCGCGAATTTAACTTCGACATTCTGGCAGCAGATCAAATCACCGGCGCTGATGTATTCAAAAGTAACAGTGCCCGGCTGCAGGAAGGCGGCATCGGCGGTACTATCAACGTGAAAACCGCACGGCCGTTTGATTATGACGATTTCCGTATCGCCGGTTCAATCAAAGGCATGTACGAAAGCCTGTCAGAGAAAACTTCTCCGGCCGCTTCGGTATTATTGACGCGCAACTGGGACGACAAATTTGGTGCGTTATTAGCCATCAGCCATCAAAAACGTGATGTGCAGATCAACCAGATCGCTACCGCCGGCTGGCGTGGTGGTCAGACGATTTCCAACAAACGCGATGGTGTGTTGTTCACCAATGCGTATATCCCGCGCAACTGGGACCAGATTATTGACCAGCAGGAACGGACCCGCGACAACGCCAGTCTGGTACTGCAGTATGCACCGTCAGAAGATGTCACTGTGACGATGGACGGTCTGGTTTCCCGTTTTGAAGTCGATTCAAAGGTCACAGATCTGGCGTCCTGGTTTGAACCGGACCGGGTTGGCTCTGCCACTATGGATCCAACCACCGGCACTTTATTAACGTTTTCCCAGGATGTTGGCCTGCATCAGGGCAGCGGCGATCCGGCAACCGACTTTGTGTCACACACGCGCAACTCACGCGACGTTAGCGTCAATGCCTTTGGTCTGAATGTCGAGTGGAAAATCAC
Source organism: uncultured Chromatiaceae bacterium (assembly GCA_937978655.1). GTDB lineage: Bacteria > Pseudomonadota > Gammaproteobacteria > Enterobacterales > Alteromonadaceae > Pararheinheimera. The sequence continues at coordinate 63,309 of CALJUX010000038.1, read as the reverse complement.
CGACCAACTGAAAGCGAATTTTGACGCCTCCACGTCAAATGCCGAAAACGACCGTGCTGGCCGCGACCGTTTTAACGTCGTGGGGATGATCAACAGCTACGCCTTTGACGGCACAGGTTCTGTACCGACAGTAAAACACAACGGTTTTGGCGGCAGCACTTTGCCTTCGACCAGCCTGGCGCGGATGCACTATAACGAAAAAGGCAATCAGTTCACTGACGAAGATGAAGTCACAGAAGTGAAAGCCGATTTTGAATATGTCCCGGAAAAAGGCGTGTTCCAGAAAGCCAACTTTGGTGCGTACCGGCAGGAGCGGGAAAAATCCAGCTTCCAGATCTATGGTGGCCAGTGTTTCTATTGCGGTTATTCACTGCCAGCACCGACGGACCTGATTGGCTTTAAACCATTTACTGCGAAAAACTTCTTCCCGGGTCTGATCGATACGTTTTACAGCTATGACGGTGATGCCGTGGTGAAATATCTGGCAGATACCGGCCATCCTATTACTACGTCTTTGCAGAACAATCGCTACACAATCAACGAAGATGTCACCAGTTTGTATATGGACTTCACGCTGGCGTATGACCTCGGTGATATGCCACTGACCATCAATCTCGGTGCGCGTTATGCCGAAACGTCGGTGGATGTTGCGGCGATCCAGAGTTTTGTCGTGGATATCGTGCCCACTGCGGATGCGACTTTGTTCCAAAACGTATTAGGCCCTGCGACCAATTTTAGTCAGGGCACTAAATACGCCAACCTGTTACCGAGCCTGAATATCAAGCTGGAAGTGCAGGACGACATGATTATCCGTTTCGCTTCGTACGATTCACTGACCCGTCCAACCATGGGCCAGATGTCACCAGCGACCACCTTCAACGAACCACGCCGGCAAAACCTGACGGCCAACGGCGGCAACCCGGCACTGAAACCGTTCCGCGCGGAGAACTGGGATCTGGCGTACGAATGGTATTACCAAGACGCCAATATGTTCAGCTTCACCGTGTTCAACAAAGAAGTTGAAGACTTTATTGTGACGCTGACCGGTCAGGAAACTTACAACATGACCGCGCGGACTGGCCCATCTTACAACTGCGTCAGCTCACCGCTGTGTAGCAGCAGTGTGGTGCCAACGACGGCAGAACTGAACGGCTCGAGCGAAGTTTATACCGTCAGCCGGCCACAAAACGGTGAGTCTGCCCGCATCACCGGTTATGAAGCTGCGTTGACGCATATGTTTGATAACGGCTTTGGTGTGACGGTGAACGCCACTGTGGTCGACAGTAACCTGAACGTGGGCGCCGACACCACACAGAGTTTTGCACTGGAAGGCTTAGGCGATTCACAAAACTTAATTCTGTTCTACGAACAAGGTGCCTATCAGGCCCGTATCGCCTTTAACAACCGCGAAGGCTTCCTGCGTCAACTCGACAACGGCTTTAACGGCGAGCCGGTGAACACTGAGCGTTTTGGTCAGTGGGACATCAGCGCCAGTTATGACGTGAACGAGTATCTGACGGTGTTCTTCGAAGGGATTAACATCACCGAAGAAGAACTGGTGCAGACCGGTCGCTTCAAAAACCAGATTTACTCTGTTGAGGATAACGGCTCCCGCTATGCGGTAGGTGTGCGAGGGGCATTCTAAGTCCCGTTCCTGTGGCTGGGGCTTTTTGCCCCAGCCTTTTTTTCGCTGTAAGCCAAACTGCTAATTCAGTGTTGGCTCATGGTCAGGATCGCGCAATACTGCTGTACTCGCGTTTTATCGGGTTCCCTATGACTAAAGCTATCACCAATATTGTAGTAGTGGGGGGCGGCACCGCCGGCTGGCTGGCGGCCGCACTCATCGCTTCTTACCATCAGCAACCAGATGGCCCGGCGTTATCAATCACGTTGATTGAATCAGCCGATATTCCGACTATTGGTGTCGGTGAAGGCACCTGGCCAACGATGAAAAATACCCTGCAGCAAATCGGTTTGTCCGAGAAAGACTTCTTCCGCAGCTGCCATGCCGCTTTTAAACAAGGTGGCAAGTTCGTCAACTGGTGCGAAGGCACCGGCGATTTTTATTATCATCCTTTTACCGTGCCGCTCGGCTATGGCCGGCTCGACGTGGCGCCTTATCTGGCGGATATCCGCGACTATGCCCGCCAGTCCAATATGCAGCATGAATTATGCGAAGCCGGCAAAGCGCCGCGCCCGGTCAGCGAAGGCGAGTATCAGGGCCCGCTGAATTATGCCTATCACCTCGACGCTGGCGCGTTCGCCGACGTATTAAAACAACATGCCAAAACCAAACTCGGTGTGTTGCACCGCGTTGCCACCGTCGAGCAAGTGTTGCTGACCGACGATGCGCAGATCGCCGGTTTAAAACTCAATGACACTGCCACGCCTGTCACCGCAGATTTATATATCGATTGCACCGGCATGGCGTCTTTGCTGCTGGGTAAAACCCTGCAAGTGCCATTTATGTCAGTGGAACATCAGCTGTTTAACAACAGAGCGCTGGCGCTGCAGGTGCCTTACGACAGACCCGACGCAGCGGTTGCCAGCCACACCATTGCCACAGCACAAAATGCCGGCTGGATTTGGGATATTGGCCTGTCGCACCGGCGCGGCACTGGTCATGTCTATGCCAGCCAGTTTTTGAGTGATGACGAAGCGGCCGCCAATTTGCGTCGTTATGTCGGCGCGGCAGCGGCAGATTTAGAACCGCGTTTAATCAAATATCAGACCGGCTATCGCGAACGCTTCTGGCAGGGCAATTGTGTCGCCATTGGCTTGTCGGCCGGTTTTGTTGAGCCACTGGAAGCCACGGCTATTATGCTGGTTGAAGTGTCAGCGCGTTATGTCGCGGAAAATCTGCCGGCAGATGTGAGCCTGATGCCGGTCGTGGCCAAACGTTTTAATACCCAAATGCGTTATCGCTGGCAGCGCATTATCGATTTCCTCAAGCTGCACTACATGCTGACCAAACGCCCCGAGCCTTATTGGCAGGCGCATTTGGATGTTGCAACCTGGCCGGAATCTTTGCAGGAAGATTTGGCGGTCTGGCGCTATCGTGGCCCGGCGGTCAGTGATTTCCAAGGCCCGCTGGAGCTGTTCCCGGCCGCCAGTTACCAGTATGTGATGTATGGCATGGGCTTTAAGCCGGATTTTTCCCGCCAGGCGCATCTGTACCGGCAACAGGCGCAGGCGGAGCAAATTCTGCGGCGTAATCAGCAGCTGACGCAACAATTGCAGCAAAGCCTGCCTTCAAACCGGGAATACCTGCAGCGCTGGCTGGCGCAAGAGAGTATGGCTCAAGGGCAGATGCCACAAAGGAGTATGTTATGAGCCGTTTTCTCACACCGCCACAACTGGCCGCGCAACAACTGGGTGTAGTGCCGGACGCGGGCTTTGTTTACGCCGCGCGCGCACATTTATTGCCGCTGACCGTCGCCGATGTCAGCAGTATGGTCTGTGATTTCCCGGTACTGTTAAGCCGCAACAGCGAAGACGGCACGCTGATGTTGTCTGCGCTGTGCAGCTTTGTGCCGGGGCAGAATTTACTGGCGGATGCGCAGGGCTGGCATGCGGTGTACCGGCCTTTGGTGCTGCAGTCGTACCCTTGTTATTGCCTGTTGCAGGACGGCCAGCGCCAGTTTGTGTTTGCCGCCGATCCACAGGTATTGCAACCAACAGCAACGCCACTCTTCACGCAGGACGGCACGGCCACTGCCAATGCGCAGCGGCTGATGCACAGCGCGCAGGAGCTGTATGAGCAAGAACGGCGCACTTATCTGTGTTTGCAGCAATTGCAGGCGCTGAAGTTACTGAGGCCCATTGAACTGCAATTACAGCCGGAACAGGGCGAATTGCAGCGCATCCGCGGCCTGATGACCCTTGATGAAGACCAGCTGCATAGCCTTGATGCCACCACGTTAAAAACGCTGCAGCAAAGCGGCAGCCTGCAACTGGCGCAAAGCCTGCTCAATTCGTTGTTGCAACTGAACCGGTTGATCCAGCGTCACAACCAAAAAGCTGCTGTGGGCCAACCCGGTTTCCAGCGAATTCAGCAGCTGAAAATAGAAATCGACCGCGATAGTGGATTTATGTGATACCGCGCCTGTTGGCCGGTATTTTTTGCGAGTTTTTCCCGGAGAGATGTTATGTCAGATAGTGTGTTGCAGACTGCGGTCTTTGTGTTGGTGTCTGCACTGATAGGGTTGTTGACCTACCTGAAATGCCGCGGCAAATCAGACCGTAGCGGCTCGCAGAACCGCGAGTATTTTCTGGCCGGCAGTGGCCTCAGCTGGGTGTTTGTCGCGGGTTCTATCACGCTGACCAACTTAAGTACCGACCAGCTGGTCGGCATGAATGGCAACCAGATGGCGCTGCTGGCGGTGTGGGAATTCTCTGCCATCATCGGTCTGATTATTTTGGCCAAAGTGTTTATTCCGGTGTATTACCGTTATGGCTGCACCACTACCACAGAGCTGCTGGAACGGCGTTATCACAACAAACATATCCGCGCGGTGATTGGCGGCTTGTTTTTCCTCGGCAACGCGTTGATTTATATGCCAGCGGTGATTTATTCCGGCGCCTTGCTGATGCAGACCATGTTTAAAGTGGATATTCCGCTGATCCAAATTGCGGCGGTGTTTGCCTTAGTGGGCGCGGCTTACGCATTTTTTGGTGGCCTGCGGGCGGTGGCCGTTTCTGATACCTATAACGGCGTGCTGGTGCTGGGTATGGCGTTATTGATCACCTTCCTGGCGCTGTATGCCATCAATTTTGACTTCAGCGGTATTCCGGCCGAGCGGCTGACCTTAATCGGTGATGAAAGCTCGCCGGTGCCATGGCCAACGCTGCTGACCGGGATGATTTTTATCCAGATGTTTTATTGGGGCACTAACCAGACCATCACCCAACGCGCAATGGCGGCGCCGACGATGGAAGAAGCGCAAAAAGGTGTGTATGCCGCCGCCATGATCCGCTTTTTGATTGTGCCGGCCATTGTGGTGTTACCGGGCATTGTGTCGTACAAACTCTATGGCGATATCGGCGACAGCGCTTATGGCCGTCTGGTCGGTGACCTGCTACCGCCGGTGCTGATTGGTTTGTTTGCGGCAGCGATGGCCGCTGCAGTGTTGTCGACCTACAACAGCCTGCTGAATTCAGCCACCGCGCTATATGTTTGTGACATCCACGAAGCTTATGTCAGCGGCAAGCCGGATGTGAGAAAGTTAAGCGCCTGGGTGACGTTGTTATTAAGCGCGCTGACACTGATTCTGGTGCCGGTTTACCAACAGGCCGACAGCATCATCAATTTACTGCAGCAGCTCAACGGCTTGCTTAGCATGCCTATTCTGTCGATTTTTATCGTCGGATTGTTGTTTAAAGATGTGGATGCGCGCGCGGCTATTATCGCCGTGATTTTTGGCGTGTTGTTCTACGGCAGCCTGACCTTTGAATTCTCGCCATTCTACAGCACTGTGCACTACATCCATCTGATGGCCATCACCTTGTTCAGCTGCGTGGCGATGGCCCTGCTTAGCAACAGATTTATCTTCGGCAAGCAACACCGCTGGGCCGGCAAAACCCTGGAACTGCCTGCATCGTCGTAGGCGGATGGCTCCGTTAGCCGGCTTCGGCCGGCTTTTTTTATGGCGCAGACGATAGCGCTTACCTTTCAGGCCAACGCATTGTGTTGTTAAAAACCGCTTCCAGCGGTTTTTTATTGGCGCAGATCTGCACGTTATCTCGTTGACCATCGCAAAGCAGTTCTCAGTGCCCAAAGCGGGCATTTTATGAACATCCTGTACGGCGGCGCTGCGCTTGCGCGTACCTACTCGCTCATTGAGAACGTAGGTATCGGCGAGCGATAGCGCGCTGGGCGTCACACGCCGTACAAAACCACATATACGATGACGGCAATTCGCTCTAAGCAGTGATTCCTGCACGCCAACCAAGCCAGCAGCGACTAGGCGAAAAAAAACCGGCGCTTAGGCGCCGGTTTTGCTGTGTTCGCGAAAGTGTCAGCGGTAAATCGCGACGCCGTAACCGTCCAGTGTGGCGTTGCCGAGCAGCCATTGCGCGCTCGCTGGTGCCGTAACTTTGCTGGGTTTGGCGCTGTAATTAAACAGGAAGGTTAAGCCACCCCGGCGCGCCAGCCGCACGTCATGCGGCAGCACCACAGTCTCGACACCGGCCTGTTTCAGCACATCAGCAAACAAGGCTTTGAGGAAGTCGTCACAGCTGACGGTGGCGACATACACCGCGCGCTGATGCTGCGCGACGGCCGGCAAGCCATCGTGATAATGCGCCAGTACCTGGCAAGATGGCGGCACTTCCAGCTCTTCGCGCCAGCACTGGCTCTGATATTGTTTTTGGCCGATAAACAGCGGCTCGGCGCAATCGGGCCGGATGGTTTCCACCGACAGCACTTTGACCGGGACCAGTGCTTGTAACAAACCCGGCGCTAATTGTGGCACCAGCTGGAATTCGGTGGTTTTGCTGCCGGTGCGTGGGCCAAATACCAACCAGGCGCCACTGTCCTGACACCGTTTGACAAACTCAGGCCGTACCACTGGCATACAAGGTACCAGCACCAGTTTGTAGCCGGTTAAATCCTGCTCCGGTGAAACAAAATCGACATCCACGCCAAGCTGGCGCAGCGCCGAATACCAGGCAAATTCAACTTCCTGCTGATTAAAACTATCGCCCTGACGTTCAATTTCACAGACCCACTGATTTTCAGTGGTGCTGACCATTGCCACGCTGGCTTTCACCTGCTGTTGCAGTAAATCCGGGCACAGTGCCAGTTCGCGCACCAGCTGCTCAATTTCCGGCCAGGCGGCGGCTTTGGAATTGTCGATACGTTTGAGGCCGGCATGCATTTGTTCCTGGGCAAAAGGTGCCTGGCGCCAGCGGAAATAACTGACCACATCGGCGCCGTGGGCAAAAGATACCCAGGACCACAAGCGCACCATGCCAGGTTCTGGCCGCGGATTGTGCTTGGCCCAGTTCACCGGGCCCGGTTGTTGTTCCATGATCCAGAAATGTTTGCCGGTCAGGCCACGCGTCTGGTCAAAGTAATAGCTGGAAAAATCCGGGTGACCGGTGCGCATATAAGGTTTAAACATCGCCGCGCCGCGCTTGGCAAAAAACAAATCCGAGCGGCCAAGCGGGTAGTTGTCGAAGCTGGCAAAATCCAGCGGCTTCGCCAGTGCATAGTTGTCGGTCTGGGTGTCGACCATCGGAATAAAGTTGTGGGTGACAAACCGGCCCGGCGCATGGGCGCGAATGATCCGCACCATCTCATCATGAAAGCGCACCACCTGATCAGAACTGAAGCGGCGGTAGGCCAGCTGATGGGCCGAATTGGTTTCGGTGACGGCCAGAATAGGCAGCTCGATTTCACCAAAATGACGATATTCCATCGACCAGAACACATTGCCCCATGCGCTGTTCAGCGCGTCGATGTCGGCATAGTGCTGCTGACACCAGGCGCGAAACGCGATGAGTGCGGCTTCGGACCCACTGTGCGTGGTGTCGTGACAGGCCAGCTCGTTGTCGGTTTGCCAGCCAACGACCGCCGGATGCGCGCCATAACGTTCGGCCAGTACTGTGGAGATGCGCATCGCTTCGCGGAAATAATCCGGGCTGGAGAAATCATAATGGCGGCGTGAACCAAAACCGCGGCTGTGGCCGGTTTTGACGTCAACCGGCAAAATCGACGGATACAAATCAATTAACCATTTCGGCGGCGTGGCGGTTGGTGTGCACATCACCACTTTTAAACCGGCGTCGGCCAAAGTGCTGATGGCGCGGTCCAGCCAGTCAAAACGGTATTGGCCCGGGCTTGGTTCCAGCCGGGACCAGGCGAACTCGGCGATCCGCACATAACGAATACCAAGGCCGTACATTTCTGCTGCATCCTGCGCCCAGATGGATTCCGGCCAATGTTCCGGGTAATAACAGATTCCTAACATCATATGCTCCTGCCAGATAGTTGCTGTGCGGTGCCCTGTAGCAGCGTGGCGGCATGGCCAGACCAGCATGACCGACCTGCGTTGCAGTGGGCGATAAAATTGTTTTGTATGATATATAGTATTTGTTGGCGATTCTATAGTTTAATGTACGCTATCTTTGCTTTCTTTTTGCCCTGAAGGAATTGTTATGCCGGCTCTACCCTCATTTGTTCGTCTGGACAGCTCCCGTGTGACTTTAATCCTCGACTGCCGTGGCCGCACACCGGCGTTGCTTTATATTGGCAGCCGTTTAAGCACCACGACGACACCGCAGATGCTGGCATTATTGCGCACGCGGCAGGAAGCGAAAAACTCCGTGGTCGACGAAGCCGCGATTGGCCTGACGCCATTATCGGCTCAAGGCTTTACCGGTGCGCCGGGGCTGGAATTATCCGACAGCAGCGACGGCTGGGCGGTGGGCCCGACGCTGCTTGAGGTCGAACAAACTCAAACAGCGGATGCGCAGCAGCAAGTGCGTCTGGTCAGTGTCGATAACAAACGCCAGCTGCAGCTGACGCACGTGCTGACATTGGACCCGCACAGCCATGTGTTGAGCCTGCAAACGGCATTGCAAAACCTTGGCAATACGCCCAGAGCGCTGCAGTGGTGCGCGGCCGGCACTTTGTTATTACCGGATCATCTGCAGGAACTGACCAGTTTCGAAGGCCGTTGGTCGAATGAATTTCAGCGCCGGCGTCAGTCGCTGGCGCTTGGCAGTTTTGTCCGGCAAAACCGCAAAGGCAAAACCTCGCATGACACTTATCCGGCTTTGCTGGTGCACAGTGCGACCACGACAGAACAAAGCGGTGAAGTCTATGGCTTTCATCTGGGCTGGAGCGGTAACCACAGTCTGCGTGCAGAGCTGACTTCGGAAGGCCGCAGTTATGTGCAGTTTGGCGAATTGTTGCTGCCGGGCGAAGTGGTGCTTGGTGCCGGCGACAGTTACCAAAGCCCGCAGTTGTATTTTAGTTATGCCGCTGAAGGTTTCAGCCAGTTATCGCAGCAATTTCACCAGTTTGTGCGTAGCCGGCTATTGAGTCCGGCGCAGCAGCAAAAAGCCCGGCCTGTGCATTACAACACCTGGGAAGGCATTTATTTTAATCATGACACCGACACGCTGATGCAGCTCGCCAGCCGCGTCGCGACGCTGGGTGTCGAACGATTTGTGCTCGACGATGGCTGGTTTATGGGCCGGCGCGGCGATTTTGCCGGTTTAGGCGACTGGCAGGTCGACCCGGCGGTGTATCCGGACGGGCTGGGCCCGCTGATCAGTCACGTCAATGCGCTGGGCATGGAATTTGGTATCTGGTTTGAACCTGAGATGGTCAATCCGGACAGCGCTTTATATCGCCAGCATCCGGATTGGGTGCTTGGCACTGCGAATAATCCGCAGATGCGCTTTCGTAATCAGCTGGTGCTGGATTTAAGCCGGCCGGAAGTCAGCGCTTATCTGTATCAGCAAATCCACAGCCTGCTGCTGCAGCACCCGCAGATCCGCTACATCAAATGGGATATGAACCGTGACCTGAATCATCCGGGTGGTGCCGACGGCAAGCCAGCGGTGCATCGCCAGGTGCAGGCGGTGTATCAGCTGATCTCAAGGTTAAAAGCAGCACACCCGGGCCTGGAAATTGAGAGCTGCTGCTCCGGTGGCGGCCGGGCCGATTATGGCATTCTGGCGCATACCGACCGGATTTGGACCTCGGATTCCAACGACGCACTGGACCGGCTGAATATTCAGCGTGGCTGCTCGTTTTTCCTGCCAAACGATGTGATGGGCGCTCATGTCGGCCCACGCGATTGCCATATTACCGGCCGGCGCGTCAGCATTGAAATGCGCTGTGCTGTGGCACTGTTTGGTCATTTTGGTATTGAAATGGACCCGCGGGAGCTGACTGAGGCCGAAGCGCAAACGCTAAGCCAGGCCATCGCGTTTTATAAAGCCGAGCGCAGCTTTTTACGCAGCGCTCTGTTGCAGCGGCTGGATTCAGACGGTGACAGTATCAACTTTGGCTTGGTGGCACCGGACCAGTCGCGGGCGATTTTTGCCTATAACTCGGTGAAAGAAACTGCCCGCACGATGCCACCACGGCTGCGGTTTGCCGGCCTGAAGCCACAGGCACAGTACCGCCTGACGCTGGCGTGGCCGTCGCAGCTAAAAGAATATTCGCCATCGGTGCTTAACGTGGTGCCAGGTGAAATCTTCAGTGGTGAGGCGCTGATGCGGTTTGGCATGCAGATGCCGATTTTGCATCCGCAGTCTTCGCTGATTTTTGTGCTGGAACAGCAAGGCGGCTAAACCGCCGCGCAGTTGCCGGCCAATAAAAAAGCCCGCTGCGGCGGGCTGATTTAATAAAGCGTGGTGAAGATTATTCGAGCTTGGATTCAATCAGCTGAATGGCTTCTTCCAGCAACACTTCGACGGTATGGCGCGCTTGTTTTGGGTCACGTGCCTGAATAGCGCGCAGGATGTCGCCGTGTTTTTGCACGTCGGCACCGGGCACGCCTTTGATCCGGTTGGTGTAGCGGATACTGACCCGCAGTGCGGTGCTGATAAATTCGGTTAATTGCAGCAGAAATCTGTTGTTGCTGGCGGCCAGCACGGCGCTGTGAAAGGCAATGTCGGCGTCCAGCGGGTCGTCCAGGCCTTCGTCGGCGTCGGCCATGCGTTTTAAGGCTTTTTCAATATTCGCGATCTGCGCGTCGGAGGCGGAGGTGGCGGCCAGTGCGGCGGCCTGAGGTTCCAGCACGACGCGGACCTGGGTGAACTCTAGCAGCAAGGACAACGAAGGTTTACTGCTTAAGATCCAGCGCAGTACGTCGGTATCAAACATATTCCAGTTGCTTTCCGGTAAGACGCGGATGCCCTGTTTCGGTCTGGATGTCAGTAAGCCTTTGGCGGATAACATTTTCACCGCTTCGCGCGTTGCGCTGCGGCTGACATTGTGCCGGATGCAGAGTTCGGCTTCCGACGGCATGCCGCTGCCAACCGGATAAACACCCTGAACTATGGCCAAACCCAGGTCATGTGTCAGTTGATGGGTCAGGTTTTGAATAGGTTCGTTTTTCATCGGTATGGTCCGTCCGGCTATGTGGGATATATCATATTAAAATACACCAGACTGTGATATAACTTTTTGCATTGTTTCTGGTAGCCGCTGCAATCCTGGCTTTTGTCTGTTCTGGCCTGTGCCGCGTGCGACTTCCCGATTGGCTGAATTTCAGATTGAACACATTAGCATGACAGCTCTGTATTCTTGTTTACGTGATAAAGCCGTGTTTATCACCGGCGGCGCGACCGGCATTGGCGCGACTATGGTGCGCACTTTTGTGCAGCAGGGCTGCCACGTTGCCTTTATTGATTTAAATGCTGAAGCCGGTGCGGCGCTACTTGCTGAACTGCCGGCTGAGCGCGTGAGCTTTGCGGCGGTCGACGTCACAGATGTGCAGGCATTACAGCAAGCGATTGAAGCAGCGGCGCAGCGTTTTTGCCGGCTTGATGTGCTGGTCAATAATGTTGCCAATGATCAGCGCATGCCAACCGCGCAGGTGACGCCGGCAAACTGGCGGCAATGCCATGCGGTGAATCTGGATGCAGCATTTTTTGCCACTCAGGTGGCTTTGCCGTTTTTGCAGCAGCAGGCCTCTGCTTCGGTGATTAACTTCAGCTCTGTAGTCGCGGTGACCGGCAAGGTGGATATGGCGGGCTATGTGACGGCCAAAGCCGGTCTGATTGGCCTGACCAAGGCCTTGGCACGCGAAGCCGGCGCTCACGGCGTGCGGGTCAATGCGGTGTTGCCGGGCTGGGTTCGCACTGAGCGGCAGCTCAATAGCTGGTTCACGCCTGAGCAGCAACAACGCTGGCTCGAAGACAGTGCGCTGAAACGGTTTATCCAGCCGGAAGATGTCGCCAATCTGGCGTTATTTCTGGCGTCGGAACAAAGCGTGATGATCACCGGGCAAGCGATCCAAATTGATGGCGGGATTAGTCTCAGTGACTGAACCAGCTTTCATTGCCATCGACTGGGGCGCCAGCCAGTTAAAAGCCTTTTTATGCCAGCCTGGCGTTTTGTTGCCGAAGGTGCTGGCGAGCGCCAGCGGCCCCGGTGTTGCGGCTGCGCGCGGACAATTCCGCCAGACTTTATTAACTGCGGTCGGTGACTGGTTACGGCAGGACGCGACGCTGCAGGTTTATATGGCTGGCCACATCACTTCGTCTTTAGGCTGGTATCAAACCCGTTATCTGCCTACGCCTTGTTTGCCGCAAGCCCTGTTACCAGCGTTGGTACAAGGCCAGTGCCCGGATATGGCGTTGTGGTTGTCGACCGGCTTACGTTGTGCGTTGCCGGAAGGCGGCGACGATGTGATGCGGGGTGAAGAAGTGCAGATCCTCGGCTTGTTGCAGCTGGCACCTGAGCTGCGTCTGGGTCGGCAGTTAATTTGTCTGCCCGGCACCCATACCAAATGGGTCTGGCTGGAACATGGTGAGATCAGGCATTTTCGCACCAGCATGACTGGCGAACTGTATGCGCTGTTGACACAGCACAGCGTATTATTACAACAGGCTGAAGATGCCACCGAGTTTTGTCCGGCCAGTTTTATCCGTGGTTACCAGCAAATGCAGGGCGCTGCCGGCTTGCATTGGCTGCATCAGTTGTTTGCGGTCAGGACCGGTCAGCTGTTCGGCGATATGACACCGTCTCAGGCCAGTGCTTATTTGTCCGGCATCCTGGTGGGCGCTGACGTCCGGGGTTGGCAAGCGAATGAACCTTGTGCCGGTGACGATTGTGATGTGGTGCTTGCCGGCAATCCACGGCTGAATTTTTGCTATCAGGAAGCGTTGCAGCTGGCGGGTTTTCGCGTGCGCACTTTTGATATTACCGATGCCACCCTGGCAGGTTTTGGCTGGTTGGCGCAAGAACAACGCCGCACAGGTGTGATTGTGACAACCGGATCGGCCATCTTAGGTTGTCAGGCCTGACGGGACTGCAGCGCAAAAAGCAAGCCGGCACGTGGCCGGCTTGATGGGGTGAGGTTCAGGCCACCTTGCCGGCTTGTTGTCGCCCTGCAATAAACTCCTGCAAGCGTTGCTGTTGTTGACGATCGAGGCGCAAACCGAGTTTTGATCGCCGCCACAGGATGTCAGACGCGTTGGTTGCCCATTCCCGGTTCAATAAATAAGTCACTTCGGCCTGATACAGGCCGTGACCAAAATCTTCCCCTAAATCGATGATGCTGCTGCAGCCTTCGAGCAGCTGAAAGCTCAGAGTACCGTAGCTGCGTACATACCGGCTCAACACCGCCACCGGCACAAAGGCATAATGTTGCTGTAGTTCGCGCAGCAATTGGCTTTGGCTGGCAAAATCGCCGCCGGGCAGGGGCTGTTGTGCGGTGCGACATGCGCCCATTTGGGGAAATACGCCAGACAAACGGTCGACTGCGGCCTGCGCCAGTTTGCGGTAAGTGGTGATTTTGCCGCCAAATACCGACAGCAGCGGCGCGCCATCGCCAGGCGCATCCAGCTCCAGTTTGTAGTCGCGGGTCACGGCTTGCGCACTGTCTGCTTCGTCATCCAGCAGTGGCCGCACGCCGGCGTAACTTTGGCGGATATCTTGCCGGCTGATTTTCTGGCGGAAATAGCTGTTGCTGATTTGCAGCAGATAGTCAGTTTCCGCAGCGCTAATCGCGACTTGCGCCGGATCGCCCTGATAATCCACATCTGTGGTGCCAACCAGACTGAAGTCATCCTCATAGGGGATCACAAAGACAATGCGTTGATCTTCATTTTGCAGAATATAGGCGTGCCGGTCGTTGTGTAGTTTTGGCACCACGATATGGCTGCCTTTGACCAGACGGATTTTTTGCGGCGTTGGGCCCGGCAAGGTCTGCTCAAACAAACTGGCGACCCAGGGCCCGGCGGCATTCACGACGGCCCGGGCCTGAAAATGCCGGGTCTGGCCCTGCGTGTGCTCGAACAATTCAGCCTGCCACAGTGCGCCGTCCCGCTTGACCGCGACACAGCGTGTGTTGGTCAGCACTGTGGCACCATGGTGCTGCGCTGCCATCGCATTGAGCACGACCAGTCGTGAATCATCGACCCAGGCGTCGGAATATTCAAAACCGCGCCGGATCGCAGGTACCAGCGGGTCCTGCCCGCCAAAGCGGATCCCTGTCGACGCCGGCAATGTGACGCGTCGTGCCAGATGGTCGTATAAAAACAAACCAAGCCGGATCAACAGCGCCGGCCGTAAGTGCGGCTGGTGTGGCAACCGGAAACGCAGCGGCCAGATAATATGCGGCGCAACTTTTAACAGGACTTCGCGTTCAGCCAGCGCCTCGCGCACCAGGCGGAATTCATAGTGCTCCAGATAGCGCAGGCCACCATGGATCAGTTTACTGCTATTGGAAGATGTGGCGGCGGCTAAATCCTGCTGTTCACACAACAGCACTTTCAGGCCCCGGCTGGCGGCATCTGCAGCAATACCGCAGCCGTTAATGCCCCCACCGATGACCAGCAGGTCAAAAAGTTCTGCGCTGGAATTGTTGTTCATCATTACTTTTCTTATTTATAAGATAAATACCATAATAAACAGTCAATACGCGGCTCGCAAGGTGTCAGATCGGTTTAACTGCTCGGATTAGTTGGGAAACAATGGCGGGAGGCGGCTTATAGCCGCACTTTTGCCACGGCATGTAACCATTGGTGATACAGATGATTGCGTTGCTCGGCACAGATCGACGGCTGAAAGCGCCGTTCACAATGCCACATTCCGGCCAGTTGTTCGGTTGACTGATAGATGCCGGCCTGTAAACCGGCCAGATAGGCGACACCCAAGGCGGTGGTTTCAGTGATTTGTGGCCGTTCCACGACGGCGCCCAGAATGTCGGCGAGGAAACTGAGCACCCAGTTGTTTTTCACCATGCCGCCGTCGACCCGCAGCACATTGGGCCGGATACCGTCGCGTTCCATCGCTTTTTGCAAGTCTTTGGTTTGATAACCGACCGATTGCAACGCTGCCGCTACGATAGAACTGATACCGGAATCCCGCGTCAGGCCCAAAATGGCGCCACGCGCATTCGGGTCCCAATAAGGCGCGCCAAGGCCGGTAAAAGACGGCACCAGAAATACGCCGTGATCGAGCGGCACGTCTTTGACCATGGCTTCACTTTCACCAGCGTGGCGTAGCAGTTTCAGGCCTTCGACTATCCATTGCATGGTCGCGCCGGCCATAAAAATACTGCCCTCGATGGCATAAGTGGCTTTGCCGTTCAGTTGATAGGCAATAGTCGTCAGCAGCCGGTTTTCGGATTTGAGTGCTTTGTCGCCGGTGTTCAGCATCAGAAAGCAGCCGGTGCCATAGGTGCTTTTGGCCATGCCGGTGTCAAAACAGGCATGGCCAAACAAGGCAGCCTGCTGGTCGCCGGCGATGCCGTACACTGGTACCGGTGCACCAAAAATATCGGCGGCGGTCAGGCCAAAATCCGCAGACGAATCCATCACTTCCGGCAACATGGCGGCGGGAATGCCAAATAAGCTGAGCAACTCCGCATCCCAGCAATGTTGGTGGATGTTGTACAACATGGTGCGGGATGCATTGGTGGCGTCAGTGCGATGCACAGCGCCGCCGCTTAAGCGCCACAGCAGGAAACAGTCGACGGTGCCAAATAACAAATCGCCGGCGGCCGCCCGTTCTGCCGCGCCAGGCACCTGATCTAAAATCCAGCGGATCTTGGTCGCCGAGAAGTAGGGGTCCAGCAACAAGCCGGTTTT
This sequence comes from uncultured Chromatiaceae bacterium, assembly GCA_937978655.1. Lineage (GTDB taxonomy): Bacteria > Pseudomonadota > Gammaproteobacteria > Enterobacterales > Alteromonadaceae > Pararheinheimera. The sequence goes on along the minus strand of CALJUX010000038.1, from coordinate 47,526 downwards.
GGCGGCAATCAGTTCATTCACCGCGTCACTTTGCAGCGCTTCACAATAGGCCGTGGTGCGGCGGTCTTGCCAGACAATGGCCCGATACACAGTTTCACCTGTGTGTTTGTCCCAGACCAGTGTGGTTTCGCGTTGATTGGTGATGCCAATCGCGGTCACCTGCTCAGGGCTGATCTGTTGCTTGGCCAGTACTTGCCGGCTGCAGTGCAACACGGTCTGCCAGATGTCCTGCGGGTCATGTTCAACCCAGCCATTGTGCGGATAATGCTGGGTAAAACTTTGTTGTTCGCTGGCTACCGGCTGGCCTTCCAGATTAAACAGAATGGCTCTGCTGCTGGTCGTGCCTTGATCTATCGATAAAATGTAGTTCTGCATCTTAGTAAATCATATTTATAATATAATAAAGGCTAGCTTGCCGATTGTCAGGGTTATTGGCAACAGTTTTTTGCAGCGATGACCTGCATTCTTTTAGGGCGCGCAGCCAATTTCTGGTGCAATGCTTGCTATGTTCGGCGGCGTTTTCTTGATATTCTCCGGCACTGAAACGTTTCAGGGATAGTGAGATGAATTCAGTCACAACGAGATTGCTGCAGCGCATCCCGGTACAAAATGTACTGGGAGAAAACGCTTTATGGCATCCGCTGTTACAACGCTTTCACTGGGTGGATATCGAAGCAGGTCTATTGCACTGGTTAAGTGCAGATCTGCGTCAGGTGCACCAGCTGGCGCTGCCGGAACGGATCGGCAGTTTTGGTTTGCTGAATGTTGGCGCGGACGCGCCGTATCAGTTGGTACTGGCATTAGAAAGTGGTTTTGCGCTGTTTCACCCGCAGACCGGCGCGTTGCGCTGGCTGGCCCGCCCGGAACAACATATCAGCGGCAACCGGTTTAACGACGGCCGCACCGATCGTCAGGGCCGGTTTTGGGCCGGCACTATGGTCGAAACCCCGTCGCAGTCTGCACAGGCCGGCGCTTTGTATCAACTCAACCGCCAGGGTCAGGCGGTGTGTCATTTACGCCACATTCAGATTTCTAATGGCCTGTGCTGGAGCCTTGATGGCCGGCGCATGTACCACGCCGATTCGCCCCGTCATCAGATTTGGCAATATGAATTTGGCGCTGAACCCGCGTCGCTCAGTCAGCCGCGTTTGTTTGCCGAATTTGCTGACAATGCCTCGCCGGATGGCGCCACAGTCGATGCTGAAGACCATGTCTGGACCGCGCTTTGGGGTACCAGCACTGTAGTGCGGCTGGATCCACAAGGACAAGTTTGTCTGACGCTGACCTTACCAGTGTCGCAGCCGTCCAGCGTTGCGCTTGGCGGTGAACATGGTGATTTATTGTTTGTCACCACGTCCCGGCTTGGCCTCGATGCCCGGCAACTGTCAGAACAGCCAGCCGCCGGCGATGTGTTTATCTATCAGTTATCCCGGCCACTGGCGGTGGCGGAATCCCTCTGTCATTTCGAACCGGATTGGTTAGCAGAACCGGTTTGCCACGACATGCCGGTGTTGTAACGCGGCGGAAATCCAGACCAGCCTTTGCCTTCATCTGAGCGACTGTTGCCAGTCGGTAACAGCTGGCAGGCGTCGGTTTTTTGCTTCAGCTGACAATCCAGCATCGCTAACACCATATGTTGATTGACCCGGTTGATCTGCTGCATATCCCAGGCCGGCTCAGCATAGTGACCATAATCGCCTTCGCTGCCACGCGCAGCTGCAGGCGCCGGATGCGCGGCAATATTGTGGCGGGCACCGTGGTAAGTCAGCAGATAACGCGCCTTACTGCCACTGTGCTGGAATAACTGCGTGATGCCCTGATAACCGGAAATATCGTCCTGATCGCCGGCGACATACAGCAGCGGGGTCTGGATTTTTGCCAGCGACTGCGGCTCAAACAGCTGATACTGACCGCCCCAGGGAGCAAACAATATACCGGCTTGCCAGCGTGGATCTGCCTTCGCCTGCCCGGCATTACAGCTATTGAGCTGTTTGCGCAGCGCTTCGATTTGCGCCGGTTGCGACGCGCCGGTTAGTTGCTTGACCATCGCTTGCGGAAATTGATAACAGGCGCCTAAAGTGCTGAGCGCACCAAAGCCCCCCATCGAATAACCAATCAGGCCGGCTTTCTCTGGATTGGTCAGCGCTGCCAACGGGCTTTGCGCCGACGTCAGGTAATTCAGCGTGGCCTGCTGGTCGCGCGCCCGGTGGTATAAGGTACTGAAAAATCCGGCAAAAGGTGCTTTGGCAAAGTCGATTTCGGCATTGGTGGAATCGGTGTGGTCAATGCCGGCGACGATATAACCGTGACTGGCCAAATGCTCGGCCAGATAAAACATCAGGCTGCGATACCCGGTGTAACCATGCGAAATCACCACGACCGGCAACTTCCCGCTGCCGCTGGCCGGTGCCGCGTCGCGAAATGCGCTGCCGGCGATACTAAAGCTTTTGCCACTGCGGGTTTGGTTTTGATATTCCGCCTGTTGCGCCTGAGCGGCGCTGGCCGGATACCACAGCTCCAGGGTCAAAGGTCTGTTGTAAGTCTGACCGGTACTGACCTGCAAACTAGCTGGCACCTCAAACTTCACTGTTCTGACGCCGACCTGAAACTTGCCGGGCTGGCTCAATACCGGCGCGGCATCGGCCGGAATGGGCTGATATAACTGTTCCGCAGCCTGCAGGGCTGCACTGCCGAGTAAAGTGCACAACAAGGCAAACCGGATTGACACTGGCAACATAACAACTCCTGTTATTAAAGTGGTGCCGGGCCTGGGCCCGGTCTGTTTTTCAGCTGGGTTGTCACAGCAGCTGCACGCTGAGGCCATTGCCGGCCTGGCAGACATAAACATCTGCTTTTAAACCAAAACGCGCCTGATAATGCGCCGCTACGGCTTGCTCCACCAGCGCCACATCTTGCTCTGCACAGAGGCAAATAATAGCGCCGCCAAAACCACCGCCGGTCATCCGCACCGCGCCTTTAGCACCCAGTGCTGCCTGACAAATCTCGACCAGTCCGTCGGTTGCCGGCACTGTGACGGCAAAATCATCGCGCAGCGACTGATGCGAAGCCTGCATTAACTGGCGTAGTTGCGCCATATCGCTGTTTTGCAGCGCATCGACTGTGGCCAACACCCGGGCATTTTCGCTGATGACATGGTGCGCCCGTTTAAATTGTTGCGCTGTCATGGCGTTTTTATGTTGCAGCAACAGGTCCATCGTTGCATCGCGCAAGGTCGCCACTTTCATGATTGCCGCTGCTTGTTCACAATCCTGCCGCCGGCCGTTGTATTCACTGTCGACCAGTTTGCGTGGGTAGTTGGAATTGACAATCACCAGCGCCAAATCCGCCGGAATAGGCACTGCCTTCGTCGCCAGCGTTTTGCAGTCGAGCAGTAAGGCATGGCCGGCCTTAGCCTGAGCAGAAATCATCTGGTCCATAATGCCGCACTGGCAATTCATAAACTGGTTTTCCGCCTGCTGGCCAAACAGCGCAATTTGCGCCGGTGTCAGGGCTAAATCAGCTAACTGATTCAAAGCGCCGCCGATGGCCACTTCCAGCGCGGCAGATGACGATAAGCCAGCACCTTGCGGCACGTTGCTGTCGATCAGCAGGTCGGCGCCGCACAGATTAAAACCGGCTTGTTGCAACACATAAGCCATAGCGCGAATGTAATTGCCCCATTGTGACGGCCCCGGTTCAATAGGCGCCTGCAGCGAAAAACTATCGGATTCACCGGGATAATTTTGCGAATACACCACAATTTGCTGGTCGGTGCGGGCGCGAAACAGCACCTGAGTGCGAAAATTCAGCGCGGCCGGAAAAACATAACCAAGGTTGTAGTCGGTGAATTCACCAATCAGGTTGACCCGGCCCGGCGCACTGGCCAGACCGTCCGGTTTCGCGGCGTAAATTTGTTGAAATGTGGCGATGAATGTTTGGCTCATAATGTTGGGCTCATAAAAAGGGACTGTTCCTAAAAACTGCGGCTGGCTGGGACATTACGCAGGATGGCGGCGGCGGTTTCTGGCGTCAGATCGCGTTGGCTTTCCGCCATCATCTCGTAGCCGACCATATGTTTTTTCACTGTGGCTGAGCGCAGCAACGGCGGATAAAAGTGGGCGTGCAGGCGCCAGTGTGGCTGCGGCTCACCGTCGGCCGGCGCATTGTGCCAGCCCATTGAATACGGAAAGCTGCACTGAAACACATTGTCATACCGGCTGGTCAGCTCTTTTAAGATCTGCGCCAGCGCTTCTACCTGCGCCGGGTTTAACGCATCAATATGTTGTACATCGTCTTTACACAGCAGCAGGGTTTCAAAAGGCCAGGCCGCCCAATACGGCACCACCACCAGCCAATGCGCGTTCTGACAAACGATACGTTCAGGTTGCAGTTGTTCTCTGACGACATAATCAGCCAGCAATGCGCTGCCATGGCTGGCCAGATAAGCGGCCTGATGCTGGTCTTCCAGCTCAATCTCGGTCGACAAATGCTGGTGCGCCCAAATCTGGCCATGCGGATGTGGCTGCGAGCAGCCCATGATGGCGCCTTTATTTTCAAAAATATGCACACAGGCAAAACGCTGGCGCAGCTCGCGATAATGCTGCTGCCAGGTTTGCACTACTGCGACCAGCGCCGGCACTGACATTTCTGGCAGCGTCAGATGATGCTCAGGTGAAAAACACACGACGCGGCATTCGCCGTCGGTGACCTGATGCTGAAACAGTGGATCTGCAGGTTCCGCGGGTTGGCTGGCCGCCGGGATCAGCGCACCGAAGTCGTTGGCAAACACATGAGTGGTGTCATACACCGGATTGGTTTCGCCATTAGCTCTGGTATTGCCGGGGCACAACGGGCAATTGGCGTCAAAAGCCGGCAACTGGTCTGCGGCTGCGGCTTCAGTGGCGCCGAGCCAGGGCCTGTTGTTGCGGTGCGGCGACACCAGCACCCAGCGGCCGGTTAACGGGTTCTTTCGCCGGTGCGGCTTATCAAATTCTGTCATCGGAAGGCTCCAGACCTTGAGGATATTGGGTTTGCCAGCGCCAGCTGTCTTGTGCCATGCGTTGCAGGTCGTAACGGGTTTGCCAGCCCAGTTGTTGCAAGGCTTTGGCGGGGTCGGCATAACTGGCGGCGATGTCGCCGGGACGACGGGCGCTGAACTGATAAGGGATATCTTTGCCGGCGGCGGCACTAAAAGCGGCGATCAACTGCAGTACAGAATCGCCTTTGCCGGTGCCGAGATTAAACGCGTGGTAACCAGTCTGTGTGACCAGTTGCTGATACGCTGTGACATGGCCTTCGACTAAATCCATCACATGGATATAGTCACGCACGCCGGTACCGTCCGGTGTTGGATAATCATCACCAAAAATGCTGACAAAAGGCCGGCGGCCAACGGCAGTCTGCGCCACATAAGGCATCAGGTTATTTGGAATACCGCGCGGATCTTCGCCAATCAGGCCACTGGGGTGCGCGCCGGCCGGATTAAAGTACCTGAGCGCTATGGCTAAAAAGCCGGCTTGTGCCTGACAGTGGTCCTGCAGCATTTGCTCGGCCATCACTTTGGTCCAGCCGTAAGGATTGGTGGCACCAAGCGGATGCTGTTCGGTCAGCGGTAAAAACTGCGGGTCGCCGTAAACAGTGGCGGAAGAGCTGAAAATCAGCCGCTGACAACCCGCCCGCTGCATTTGCTGCAACAGGTTGAGCGTGCCCGCGACGTTGTTTTGATAATAACGCAGCGGTTGCTGCACGGATTCGCCCACCGCTTTTAATGCCGCAAAATGAAACACCGCTTCCGGCTGATATTGGGCAAAAGTTTGCTGCAATGCCACGGGATCCAGCAAATCAGCCTCAACAAAATCAAAACGTTGGCCGCAGATTTTCTCCAGCTGATCCAGCACCCGCCGGCTGCTGTTACTCAGATTGTCGTAAATCACCGGCGTGAAGCCAGCCTGATGTAACGCAATACTGCAGTGGCTACCGATATAACCCAGCCCGCCGGTCACCAGAATTCGCATCTGACACATCTCTTAAAAACACTTTAAAAGATTATATGTATTATAAATACTATATATCAATAGCGGCTGGCAGATTTGTCAGTTGCAGCTCCGTCTGGCTAACCCTGTGGTTTGTTCCTGTGAGTGATCCACTGCATCGCGTTGTAGTGCCACTGTCTCGCCTTGTCGAATCTGTCTATCTCTGCCTTCTGTCGCAGCTTTAAGGTACCGCCTGTGGCAACAGCCAGCAGTCGGTTTGCCACCACAACAAAAGCAAAAAAACACACAGACAGGGGTAGAACATGTTCAAACGTAACACACTTTCGCTTGCGGTGGCGCTGGCGTGCACATTTCCGGCTATGGCGCAGGATACTGCTGACAATAGCGCTCAAACCAAAACTGGCAGCAATGCCGCGGCAGCAAAAAACAGCGGCGATGACGTCGCGCTGGAAGTGATTTCAGTCACGGCTACCAAACGTAAAACCAAACTGATGGAAACGCCGGTGGCGATTTCGGCCATCAGCGACACCCAGCTGCAGCAGCATGGCGTCAACAATGTGGTGGATATTGCCGACCTCGTGCCGGGGCTGGATATCTCGGTCGCCTCCGAGCAGGCGGCGCCGGTGATCACGATGCGCGGCATTCGCTCCACCAATATTACTGAGCTTGGCGATCCGGCAGTTGGCGTGCATCTGGACGGTATCTACTCGCCACGGATGCAGGGCGCGCTGGCGCTGATGTACGACGTCGAGCGGGTCGAAGCCTTGCGTGGTCCACAAGGCACGCTGTTTGGCCGCAATTCGACGGTGGGCAGTATTAATGTGCTGTCGGCCAAACCGGAAATCGGCAGCACTTATGGCAACGCCAATACCGAACTGGGTAAATTTAATGCCAAAAGTTTTGGCGGCATGTTCAACCTGAGGCTGACCGATGATTTTGCTGTGCGTTTTTCCGGCAAAACCCTCAAACGTGATTCTTATGTTGAAGGCTACTGGGACCCGAATCAGTATGACAGCCGCTATTTACCGTCTGGTGTGCTGGACGGTGAAGTCATTGCTGAAAATTCTTATTCAGGCGTCGGCCAGACTTTAACCCAACGCGAAAACTGGTGGATTGATGCCGCCGGCACCAACCCGAATGCACAGAAAGTACGGGCCTTAACAGCGGCTAATAAAAGCGATTTTTACAATAACGCCAACGAACATTCGTTCCGTGTCAGTACCTTATGGCAGCCGTCAGCGGGTCGTTTCACTAACCATACCGTATTCCAGTATTACAAAAATGACAGTGCCGGCTCGGTCGATATGGTGAACTGCGACAAATTACGTGGCAGACCGGCGGAACTGGGTGGCGACTGCGCCAGCTTTTTACCCAGTGACAATACTTATCAGGCCGTGGTGAACGTGCCGGGTAAACTGGAACTGGATATCACTTACCTGCGTAACACGCTGAATTATGAGCTGAGCGACGAGCTGAACCTGGTCTGGCTGGCCGGTTATGAAGATATGCAGCGTCAGTCGGCGCAGGATACCGAAGTTGGGCTGGATGTCTGGGACGGCGCGATGTTTTTCCTCGACGGCACCGGCGCGCGGTCGTATTCCACCGAACTGCAGCTGCAGTCGGATGAACGCGGCGATTTAGTCTGGATCGCCGGGGTGAACCTGTTTCACGAAAAAACCGTCACCTTTGGCTATTACGATAACCCGATGGACGATAAAGCCTTTTGGGACCAGCCGGATCGCTCGACCGACGCGCTGGCGGCTTTTGGTCAGGCGACTTATAACCTGACACCGGCCACTCACCTGACGCTGGGTTATCGTTTCAGTGACGAAACCAAACAGGACAAAGGCGGCCGCACGCTGCGCTGCTCCAACGCTGACGGCTGTGCACCGGGCTGGTTTAACCGCACGCAGTTATCAGGTTTGCCAACCAATGCCTTTGAAAATCCTGCCATTTATAAATCGTCTTTTGCCAATGACAACAAAGGCAGCTGGCGTAACCACGATTTCCGCCTCGGTTTGGATTACGACCTGAACGCAGACACTATGTTGTACGGCTATGTCGCGTCCGGCTTTAAAGCGGGTGGTATCGGTGACGTGTTTGAAGTGGTCAACGACAGAACCGGTCAGGTGCAGCGCTTTGAAACCCAGTTTGACCCGGAACAAGTGCTGACCTATGAGCTGGGTGCCAAAACCAGCCTGCTGAATAACTCACTGAATTTACAGGCGGTATTCTTTTATACCGACTACACCGACATGCAATATGCCTCAGTTGGTTCTATAGGTAATGTCGAGCGGCTGGCGGCGGTAGAAAACCCGGACGGCAGCCCTGTATTGGGGCCTGACGGCAAGCCATTGCTGGATTATCGCAATATGCCGGTGGTCGCGTACTACACGCAAAACGTGCCGGCTTCGACCATCAAAGGTATTGAGCTGGAGTTTGACTGGAAACCTTACCCCAGTGGCCGCATCAATGGTTACGTCACCTGGACTGACGCGCGCATCACCGAAGATTGGATCACCAAGTGGGATTACGACCCGGAGTATTTGTTTAAGCTGTCGTATGAGCAGTCGATGGACCCGAATAACAGCCTGCTGAGCACCAACCTCAAAGGCAATCAGCTGGCGATGGTGCCGGAAATCACCGCCAACTTAAGTTACACCCACAGTGTGGATTTGGGCCGCTTCGGCTTTATCCACGGCTGGTTTAACCTGAGCTGGAAAGACAAATCCTACAACACCATCTGGAACGTCGACCGCCATCTGGACGACATGCAGTTTGCCGTGTCTGCAGATGCGACGCGTTATATCGATGACCGCCGCGATGCTTATACCTCGGCCAATGCCTCGCTCAAATACGAGCCTGTGGGTCAGGCCTGGTATGCCGAGGTGTTTATCAGCAATGCCACCGACGAACTGGTGCAGCACTGGAGTAACACCGGCAAAGGCTTCCCGAAAGGCAGCTTTGGCATGCCGCGTTATTACGGCGTGCGGGCCGGTTTTAACTTCTGACACTGGTCATTGCTGCAGCTGGCCGTTATTGAAACCGATTGTTCTGGCTGTTAACCGCTCATGCTTGCCCGAATGAGCGGTTTCTTTTTATCTGCCAGCGATTGATGTTGTGATCACCAAGGATTTTTGTATGCGTTGTATCCCATTTTCCCGACTCTCTCTCTGCAGTGCCAGCCTGCTGATGCTGGCTGCGGCTGTTTCCACAACTGCGCTTGCTGCCGACCTTGAGGCTACTCAGGCGGCCAGCAGCATCGGCGCTGCTGCAAACGCCGTCGCCCCGGCAAAAGTTGCCTGGCCTTATGTCAACACCGGCCTGCCACGTGACCCGCAGCTGGAACATTTACTGGACCAAATCCTGGCGCGGATGACGTTGGGACAAAAAGTGGCGCAGATGATCCAGCCGGAAATTGGTTATCTGTCGCTGGCGCAGATGCGCAAATATGGTTTTGGCTCTTACCTCAATGGCGGCAATACCGCGCCCTATGGCAAAAAGCGTGCGCCGGTGTCGGTCTGGCTGAAATATGCCGATGAAATGTACGAAGCCTCCGTCGACGCCAGCCAGGATGGCAGCCGCATTCCGGCGATCTGGGGCACTGATGCCATGCATGGCCACAGCAACGTGTTTGGCGCGACGTTATTCCCGCACAATATTGGCCTCGGTGCTGCCCGCGACCCTGAACTGATTCATCGCATTGGCGTCGCGACGGCGAAAGAAGTGGCAGCGACCGGCATCGAATGGAGCTTTGCGCCCACTGTTGCGGTGGTGCGGGACGACCGCTGGGGCCGCACTTACGAGAGTTACTCCGAAGATCCGGCCATAGTGCAGGCTTATGCCGGTCAGATGGTGTCTGGCCTGCAGGGCACTTTGGGCCAGGATTTTTTACAGGGCGCCGGCCGTATCGCCACTGCCAAACATTTTGTCGGTGATGGTGGCACGGAAAAAGGTGTCGATCGGGGCGACACGCTGATTGACGAGCAAGGCTTGCGTGACATTCATGCTGCCGGTTACAAAACCGCCATCGCTGCCGGCGTGCAGTCTGTGATGGTGTCGTTTAACAGCTGGAACGGCAAACGCTTGCATGGCCATCAATATCTGCTGACCGACGTGCTGAAAACACAAATGGGTTTTGATGGTTTTGTCGTCAGCGACTGGAACGGTCACACTTTTGTTGAGGGCTGTGATTTAACCCAATGCGCCGGTGCTATTAATGCCGGCGTTGACGTGCTGATGGTACCTGAGCACTTTGAAGCTTTTTACCACAATACCATCCGTCAGGTGGAACAGGGCCTGATCCGACAAAGCCGGATTGACGACGCGGTGCGGCGTTTCTTACGCGCCAAAATTCGCTGGGGCCTGCTGCAACGTGGCAAGCCGTCCAGTCGTGCTGAGTCAAAGCAAACCGACTTTAACAGCGCAGCACACAAGGCACTGGCGCGGGAAGCTGTGCGTAAGTCACTGGTGTTGCTGAAAAATAACCAGCAACTACTGCCGCTGTCGCCGAAAAGCCGCATCCTGGTGGCCGGTGATGGCGCCGACAATATCGCCAAACAAGCCGGCGGCTGGAGTGTGTCCTGGCAGGGCACCGACAACAGCAACGCCGATTTCCCCAATGCCACCTCGGTGTATCAGGGCATTCGTCAGCAGGTTGAGGCGGCCGGTGGTCAGGTCGAACTGGCGGTCGATGGCGACTACCGGCACAAACCCGATGTGGCTGTGGTGGTCATCGGTGAAAACCCTTATGCCGAGTGGTTTGGTGATATTCAGCAGCTTGCATATCAGCATGGCGCTAAACAAGACCTGGCCTTGCTGCGCAAGCTAAAGCAACAGGGTATTCCGGTGGTCACTGTGTTCTTAAGTGGCCGGCCGCTGTGGGTCAATGCGGAACTGAACGCGTCTGACGCTTTTGTCGCGGCCTGGTTGCCGGGCTCGGAAGGTCAGGGCGTGGCAGATGTGCTGCTGCGTGACGCGAAGGGCAAAGTGCAATATGACTTCCATGGCAAACTGAGTTTTTCCTGGCCACGCAGCGATCAACAGTTTGTGCTGAATCAGGGGGATACCGCCTACGACCCTTTGTTTGCCTATGGCTATGGGTTAACCTACCTTGACCGCAGCGAACTGGCGCTATTACCTGAACAAAGCGCGGCCGCGGCTACGCAGCAGAACAACACCGGCGGACAAATCCCGTTGTTTTCACGTAATCTGGCGCCGGGTCTGGCCTTTGCCCTCACCGACAGCAGCGGCAGTGCTGTGACGGTCACTACGCCATTTGGCGTCAGCACCGATGGCAAAAGCCTGGCGATGCAGTCGGTCAATTTGTCTTATCAGGAAGATGCGCGGCAACTACGTTGGGATGCGGCGCAAAGCGCCAAAGCCAGCCTGCGTTTTCGCAAAGATACTGCCGCCAAAGATTATGCAGCTGCAAAAGTGCTGCGTTTGAATCTGCGACTGGACCAGCAGGTGCCGGCCAATCTGCAGCTGGCAGTGCTCTGCGATGCCGCCGGGGTTTGTCAGCGCCAGTTAAATCTGCGCGAGACACTGGCGACATTCAGCCCCGGCGTCTGGCAACAGCTTGAAGTGGCACTGGATTGTGCGGTGCAGCCTGCGCTCACCCAGCCGTTGCAGGATGCTGTGGTATTCAGCGCCAGTGGCCGGTTGAGTCTGGCGGTTGCGGATGTGGTACTTGCCGGGCGCAGTCGCGCTGACGGGAAAGTGATCCGGCTGGGCTGTGATATGCCAGTCCGGCCTTAAGGCTGCGGCCGGGCAATAACTTGATAAATCCGGGGTAACAGGTGGTGCAAAACTTCAGCCGTCAGCAATTATTCTGGCTCTGCCAATGTGGTGGTTGGGCGGTGTATGCCGTGCTGACCGAGCTGATGATTAAAATTCCCAGCCAGGAACCCTGGTCGGTGAATCTGCCGCATCTGCTGCTGGACACTTGCTTTGGCTTTGCTCTGACACTGCTGCTGCGCAGCTGTTACAAGCGCCTCAGCCAGCAGCCGGCGCGGCGGAAAATCGGCTCGCATCTGGCCGTGTTGCTGCTTGGATGTCTGGTCTGGACCCAGTGGAAGTGGCTGACGTTACAATGGTTGTACGGCCAGGTCTGGCAGCCGATGACCTGGTTTGATGTCGGTACCTGGCACTCGGCGTCTTTAACAATTTTGCTGACCTGGACCGCCTTATATTTCGCCTACAAAGCGACGTTTGAGACCATGGAGCAGCGGCAAAAAGCCGCCGAAGCGCTTGATCTGGCCAAAGAAGCGCAGCTGAAAATGCTGCGTTATCAGCTCAATCCGCATTTTATGTTCAACAGCATCAACGCGATTTGCACGCTGATTTTGCGGCAGGACAATCAGCATGCGGTATCGATGCTGGAAAAACTCTGTGATTTGCTGCGTTACAGCCTCTATACCGACCCGCTGGCCAAAGTGACAGTGGCGGAAGAGATCGACATTCTGCAAACCTATTTCGCCGTGGAACAGTGTCGGTTTCGCGACAAGCTGGCGTTGACCGTCAGTGCCGACGATGACGTCCGTCACCTGCTGATGCCGTCTTTGCTGTTGCAGCCGCTGGCGGAAAATGCGCTGAAACATGGCATGCAGCAGTCACAAAGCCAATATGCTGTCAGCGTCAGTTTCAGCCGGCAGCAGGACTATCTGCTGATCTCTATGCTGGACAATGGCAGCGGCTTTAGCGCGCAGCCTGCCGCGACGTCGAGCGGTATCGGTCTGCAAAACTGTGCAGCCCGGCTGGCGCTGATTTATCCCGGCCACAGCCTGTTTCAGTACGGCAACAGGCCGCAGCAAGGCGCCTGGATCCAGATCCGTATCCCGCTGGAATTGCCCGCTACAGCATCAACGGAGGCCCAATGACCTTACTGCGCACATTGATTGTTGATGATGAACCAGCCGCCATCGAAGGCCTGCGGCTGCGCTTACAGAGTTTTGCTGATGTCGAAGTGGTGGCGGAGGCTGCCAGCGTGGCAGAGGCGTTGACGCTGATCCAACAGCACCAGCCTGAGCTGGTATTTCTTGATATTGAAATGCCGGGCGAAAGTGGTTTTGACCTGATCCGCCAGCTGCAACCGGAGCTGTGCCCGGCCATTGTGTTTGTCACGGCTTTTCATCAGCATGCAGTGCAGGCCTTTGAAGTCCGGGCGCTGGATTATCTGTTAAAGCCGGTCAAGCTGGAGCGGCTGGCTGATGCGATTGCCCGGGTGCGGGCCAGCGCCGGCACTGCCAGTAAAGCACAGCTGCTGGATGCGGTGGTGCATCTCAGTGCCGCGAACACGCCCCATGCGCCAGCCGGCAGCGCCGAACCACAATATTGTATCGAACAGCAAAAACTGGTGATCCAGGATGGCCGCAGTCCTATTCAGCTGATCCCCTATCAGGATATTCAGTGGATAGATGCGGCCGGTGATTACATGTGTGTGCATACCCACAGCGAAACCCATGTGATGCGTACGCGGTTAAAAAACCTGATTAACGAGCGGCTGCCGGACCTGTTTGTCCGCATCCATAAATCAACGGTAGTGAACCTGACTTACATTGAACAGCTGCAACCACTCGGCAATTCGGAATACAACGCAGTGCTTTCAAACGGCAAAGTACTCAAAGTCAGCCGCACCTTTGCCCGCGCACTGAAACAACGCCTGTCTCTGTAGCGTGATCCGTTCGCTATCGCCGTCATCAGCGCGACGTTAAATCGAATAACGCTGAGGTTGAACGGAATTCGGCCTGCAAAGGCCAAAAAGCTTCTGTTTTGACTGAAATGGACTATTGGCCGCGTTCAGCCATTTTTAACAAAGATTTTCGGGAAATTTTTCCTATTTTTACAACAGCCTTTTATACTGGTAGCGCCGCAGCTTATTTTTTCGCCGCCTTTTTGCATTTGACACGCCAAGGCAGTCCAAATTCCAGACAAGGAGAGTAACGAATGTCTTTGTTTTCTCATAAATTTCTGCAGGATTTCCGTGTGGTCACCCCACAAATATCTCAATTTGTTCACCGCTGGCTGTTTGCACTGCTGTTGGGCATATGCGCCTGCGGGGTGTCCACGGCTAACGCTGCAGCACCGACAATCTCGGAAGTGACCGGCATTCCCTATGGCACTTCGATCAATGGTGTGACATACGGTGGCGGCAAATACGCCGCTATAACCAGTAGTGGCAAGGTTTACACCTCCACAGATGCTGAGAGTTGGACATACAGTTCGGCCGTGAGCATTACCAGTCCGCGGCTAACCTATTTCAACAACCTTTATATCGTGGCCGGCTCTGCAGGCAAGATCTATACGTCGCCGGATGCGTTGACATGGACTGCACGGACGTCGGGAACGGCGCAAAATCTCTATGATCTCAAAGCCATCGGCGGCAATGTTTATGCTGTTGGCCACAGTAGAACAGCGCTCTCTTCCAGTGACGGCAGCACCTGGTCGGCGATCACCATTAACGTGGGTAATGCCAATGATGATCTGATGACCATCACGTCGGGCAATGGTTTGATTGTGATTAGTGCGCGTCCCAGTTCTGGCAATTCTACCTATTTCCGCTCATCGACCGGCGCATCAAATTCCTGGAGTACCAGTACTGGCGGGGCTACCACAACCAATGGCGCTTACTTCCTGAACGACCGATTCTACGCTTTTTATTCCGGATCTCAGGCCGAAACCTCTACCGATGCCATTACCTGGACCGATATTTCCTCAACGTCAGTCACCAGGCCTGATAGCTCGACGACCGTGTTAGGCTTTCCAACCCAGATGTTCCGCGGTTATCACGACGGTACTAATTATCTTTTATTCGGCTCTGCGTCTGGTTTTGGTTATGGCGTCACTATCAGGTCGACCAATGGCAGCACTTATACCATGGTAGCGCCGACTGCCTCTATTGTGGGGCAAGGTGCTGCGCTGCTAAATGGTAAATACATTCAATGGGGCAATGAAGGGCTGGCAGTGTCTGATGACGGCCTGAGCTACCATTTTGTTACCGGCAGTTATAACGGTATTGCGACCAATGGTGCTGGCGGTTTTTCCTTGGTGGGTGCTCAGGGAAATGACTCTTCTGCAGTATCAAATACGTCGTCCAGCTGGCCGACTTTAGGCGGATTAGCGACCCGCACCGGGACCAAGTCCTTTGAAGACGTTGTTTGGGATGGCAGCCAATATGTTGCGGTCGGTGATAGCGTTATCGCGACTTCTGCAAACGGCAGCAGCTGGACCAATGCCGGAACTCATACCGGCAATGTGTATAAATCTGTGTTGTTTGACGGCATTAATTATGTTGTGTCGGGTTATGACGGGAGCAATCAGTGGAAAATCTGGCGCGGTTCCAACCTGTCCAGTCTGTCCGTCGTTGAAACACTGAACACCTGGTTTTTCCGTGTGAAGTATGAAAATGGCACTTTTTTTGGGCTTGGCTACGACAATAATACATCTTTAGGTGTGGTCTACACCTCACCTGATGGCATTACCTGGACGGACAGTACCCCGACGTTAAGCGGCAATAATGCTTATTACACCGATGCGGTCTGGACCGGCAGTAAATATGTGATCACTGGGAGCGAGTACGATTCTGGTAGCAGTGCCTATACTTTTTTCAGCACCTCGACCACAACACCAACCAATGCTGGCAGTTATAGTGCCAAGGCCTTTATCACCGGCGCGCCGGGCGGCAGCCAAATTGCTGCAGACTGGAACCAGGGGGCATTCCGTTATGTCAATGGCAGCATCGTTGGCATTCTTAATAATGTGGCAGACAGCAGTTACCCTGCATATCTGGTTGCTTCGGATGATGACGGCGCGACCTGGACTACCACCGCACTGGATGGGGTTGGGGCCTATATTGGTAGTACCGTAGATGGGAATAGCGTAAAATTTGTCAGTGCTACAGGCATGCTGGCCAATATTGAATATGCCGTCAACAACACGCCAACAGTGACCACAGCAGCAGCGTCCAGTATTACTAAAACAACTGCATCCGTTGGCGGCGACGTGACCTCAGATGCCGGTTCAGCAGTGACGGAGCGGGGTGTGGTTTATGCGTTAACCACCGCAGATTCGACTCCGACCTATGCCGAAGTCAATGGCAGCACCGTATTCAAAAGCACTACCAGCGGTACAACCGGCGCTTATTCGATTGGGCTTACCGGCCTGACTGCAGGCAGCCAGTATAGTGTTGCGGCATACGCCCTGAATGCGAATGGTACTGGTGCTGGCTCGACCACAACCTTTACCACCACGGCGCTCAACACCAATGCAGATTTATCGGCTTTAAGCCTGAGTTCCGGCACTTTGTCACCAGGCTTTGCCGCTGGCACTATCAGCTATACCGCTTCGGTTGGCAACGCGACCAGTAGTATCACCGTCACACCAACCTCGTCAGATAGTGCTGCGACTATCACGGTGAACGGCGTGTCAGTGACCAGCGGTGCAGCATCCGGCGCTGTTGCCTTGGCGGTGGGTGCCAATACGGTGACTGTTGTCGTGACCGCAGAAAATGGTTCCAGCACTAAAACATACACAGTGACCGTGACCCGTGCGGCCAGCAGCAATGCTGATCTTTCCGGTTTAACAACCAGCAGTGGCAGTTTAAGCCCGGGTTTTGCCGCAGGCACCACCAGCTACGCGGTGTCAGTCAACAATGCCACCAGCAGTATCACCGTCACACCGACTACGGCAGTGAATACTGCTACCGTCACGGTGAGCGGCGTGACAGTCAGCAGTGGTACGGCATCCGGTGCTATTGCGCTTAATGTGGGGACCAACATTGTCGCCGTCGTTGTGACTGCGCAAGATGGTACTACCACAAAAACGTATACGCTTAATGTCACCAGAGCTGTCAGTACCAATGCCGACTTGTCGGGCTTGACCCTGAGTAGCGGCAGCTTAAGCCCGGGCTTTGCCTCAGGCACCACCAGCTATACAGCGTCGGTCAGCAATGCTACCAGCAGTATCACAGTCACTCCGACCACGGCAGACAGCGCATCGACAGTGACGGTGAACGGTGTATACGTGAGTAGCGGTGCAGCATCCGGGGCTATTGCGCTGGCCGTTGGCGCCAATACTGTGACTGTGGAGGTTACTGCCGAAGATGGTATTACCACCAAAATCTACACAGTGACGGTGACCCGGCCGTTAAGCAGCAATGCTGATCTGTCAGGTTTAACGCCAGGCAGCGGCACTTTAAGCCCTGGCTTTGGGGCTGCGACAACCAGCTATACGGTTTCAGTCAGCAATGCCACCACCAGTATCACTATCACGCCAACTACTGCGGACAGTGCAGCCACTGTGACAGTCAACGGTGCCACCGTAACCAGCGGTGCGGCGTCCGGGGCTATTGCGCTGACCGTTGGCGGCAATACTGTGACTGTGGTGGTGACCGCTGAAGATGGTACCACCACTAAAACATACACAGTGACTGTCACCCGAGCGGCCAGCAGCAATGCTGACTTGGCTGCCTTAACACCGAGCAGCGGCAGCTTAAGCCCGGGTTTTGCTTCAGGCACCACCAGCTATACGGCGTCAGTCAGCAATGCCACCAGCAGTATCACTATCACGCCAACTATTGCGGATAGTACAGCTACTGTGACAGTAAATGGTGCTGCGGTGACCAGCGGCGCAGCATCCGGGGCTATTGCTCTGACGGTTGGCGTCAATACTGTGACAGTCGTAGTCACGGCTGAAGATGGCACCACCACTAAAACATATACAGTGGCAGTCACCCGAGCGGCGAGCAGCAATGCTGACTTGGCGGGCTTAACACTGAGCAGCGGCAGCTTAAGCCCCGGCTTTGCCTCAGGCACCACCAGCTACACGGCATCAGTCAACAATGCCACCAGCAGTATCACTGTCACTCCGACCGCAGCGGACAGTACCGCGACCATCACTGTGAACAGTGTGACGGTCAGCAGTGGTGCCGCATCCGGTGCTATTGCGCTGACGGCTGGTGCTAATACGTTGACTGTAGTAGTGACCGCCGAAGATGGCACTACTACTAAAACCTACACAGTGACAGTGACCAGATCGTTAAGCAGCAATGCCGATCTGGCCGGTTTAACACCCAGCAGCGGCAGCTTGAGCCCGGGCTTTGTCTCAGGCACCACCAGCTATGCGGTGTCAGTCAGCAATGCGATCAGCAGTATTACAGTCACTCCAACCACAGCAGACAGCGCATCGACAGTGACGGTAAATGGTGTCTCTGTGGCCAGCGGTGCAGCATCCGGTGCTATTGCCCTGAATGTAGGCGCAAATACCGTGACAGTTGTCGTCACTGCGGAAGACGCCACCACTACTAAAACCTACACAGTGACGGTGACAAGGGCGTTAAGCAGTAATGCCGATTTATCCGGCTTAACACCGAGCAGCGGCAGCTTGAGCCCGGGTTTTGCGTCAGGCACGACCAGCTATACGGCATCAGTCAGCAATGCCACCAGCAGTATCACTGTCACGCCGACCACCGCAGACAGTACCGCGACGGTGACCGTGAATGGTGTTTCTGTCGTTAGCGGCAATGCATCAGCACCAATTGCGCTTTCGGTCGGCGCGAACACTATTACTGTCGTAATAACCGCAGCAGACAGTACAACCAAAACCTATACCATCGTTGTGACCAATGTGAATGAAGCACCGGTGATTAGCGGTACGCCGGCGAGTAGCGTCGCGCAAGGCGCTGCATATAGTTTTACGCCGTCCGCATCAGATCCATACACGGGGTCAGTTCTGACATTCTCGATCAGCAATAAACCTGGCTGGGCGACCTTTGATACTGCGACTGGCGCATTAACCGGCACACCAGCCAACGGCGATGTCGGCAGTTATAGCGGTATTGTAATTAGTGTCAGTGACGGTGAATTAAGCGCGTCATTAACTACCTTCAGCATCAGTGTAACCAATGTGAATGACGCGCCAACAATTAGTGGTACGCCGCCAGCTGCGGCAACACAGGATGTGTTGTATAGCTTTGTACCTACTGCAGCAGACATTGATGTTGGCGCTACCCTGACCTTCAGTATCAGCAACAAACCGGTCTGGGCAACGTTCAATACCGCCACTGGAGCCTTAACCGGCACTCCAACCAATAGCGATGTTGGTAGTTACAGCAATATCGTGATCAGCGTCAGTGATGGTGTGGCAACGACAGCGTTGACGGCGTTTAGCATCACTGTGGTCAACAGTAACGATGCGCCAACCATCAGTGGCAGCCCGGCAACCGCGGCGACTCAGGATATTGCCTACAGCTTTGTCCCGGTTGCGGCCGATGCGGATGTTGGTACCTCGTTGGTGTTCAGTATCAGCAATAAACCCAGCTGGGCAACCTTTGATACCGCTACCGGCGCATTAACGGGTACACCAGCCAACGGTGATGTTGGTAGTCACAGTGGTATTGTGATCAGTGTCAGTGATGGTGCTTTAAATGCAACGTTACCGGCATTCAGTATCACAGTTGCCAATGTCAACGACGCGCCCACGATCAGTGGCACGCCGCCAACAAAGGTCACTGCAGGTGTGTTGTATAGCTTCACGCCAGTGGCGGCAGACATTGATGTCGGGACCACCCTGACCTTCACTATCAGCAACAAACCAACCTGGGCAACGTTTAACCCGGCGACGGGCCAACTGAGCGGTACTCCGGCACGTACGGATGTGGGGAGCACCAACGGTATTGTGATCCGGGTATCGGATGGCACAGCCAGCGTAGATTTGGCTGCGTTTAATCTGGAAGTGCTGAATAGTAATACAGCACCGGTCGCCCGGGATTCGGCAGTGACCCTGCGTGAAGATGAGCCAGCCGCAATTGCTCTGGAAACCTCTGATGCTGAAGGGGATCTGCTGAAAATTGCCATCACATCCCAACCTGCACATGGCAGTCTGATTGCCGAAGGTGCCGGTTATCGGTATGTGCCGGCCACGGACTATCACGGCAGTGATAGCTTTAGTTTTGTCGCCAGCGATGCGGAATTCAGTTCTGCTGCAGCGACGGTCAGCCTGACTATCAGTCCGGTGAATGATAATCCGCAGGCCGTTGCGGATAGTTTTAGCGTGACGCGACTGGATACTGATCTCTATACCTTGTCTGTTCTGAGTAACGATACTGATGTCGACGGCGATCACCTGACCATTGATGGTGCCACTGCCAGTACCGGTACCGTGACGTTCAGCAGTGCGGGTCTGATTTACCAGGCGCCGACTGGTTATCTGGGGCAAGTCGATCTGCGTTATAGCGTATCTGATGGTCAGCAAGGCCGGGCCTCGGCCGAAGTCAGGTTACAAATTACTGGTACTGCCGGTGGCAATTTACCGGTCATTACCGTACCGGCAGATGTGGAAGTGAACGCCACAGCGCTGTATACCAAAGTTGATTTGGGGGTCGCAACTGCAGTAGACCGGAACGGCCTGACGTTGCCGGTATCCCTGGTTGATGGCCAAACATTCTTTGCACCCGGCGAGCATATTGCTTACTGGCAGGCCACGGACAGCCAGGGCAATAAGGCAATCAAAGGTCAGCGTGTCAGAGTCAAACCTCTGATCTCACTGAGTAAAGATGCGGTAGTCACTGAAGGCAGCGACGTTGTTGTGCAGGTCTTGTTGAATGGGCCAGCACCTGCTTATCCGGTACAAGTGCCTTATTCAGTCGCAGGTTCAGCTAACGGTAATGATCATTCATTGACTGCCGGTGTTGTAGAGATAACCAGTGGCACCACTGGCGTGATCCAGTTCAGTGTGTTTGAAGATGCACAGACTGAAGGGACTGAAAACATTCAGATCGCGCTGGCTCCAAACCTGAATCTGGGCAGCCAGTCCGCCATGCAGGTGAGTATTCGTGAAGACAATATTGCACCGACGGTGCAGTTGTCAGTCAGCCAGAATGGTGAAAACCGTTTAACTGTGGCGAAAAATCAAAGTGTTGTGACCGTGAAGGCCGCAGTAGCAGATCAGAATCCGCAAGATATCCTCAGTCTGCAGTGGAATGCGGCAGGGTTGAGTGGTGCAGATATTGATGGTGATCAACTGCAATTTGATCCATCGACCCAGACGCCTGGTGTTTATATGGTGGCAATGACAGCAACCGACAACGGTGCGCCGGCTCTGACAACTACCGACCAGATGTATATTGTCATAGTCGATGCCTTACCTGCTTTGACCGGCACCGATACAGATGGAGACTTGATTCCGGACAATGAAGAAGGGTTTGCCGATGCCGACGGCGACGGTATTGCCGATTACCTTGATGTAATCTCCGATTGTAATGTGGTACCGGAAGAAGGTAAGCAGCAGGTCAGTTTCCTTGCCGAAGGGGCGCCGGGGGTCTGTTTACGGCGTGGGCAGGATTCTGTGCTGAGTCAGTCTGGTGGTCTGCAGTTGCTGTCATCGGAGGTAGAAAAAGATGCTGCGGCGCAGAATATTGGCGGTATTTTTGATTTTATCGCCTACGGTCTGCCTGTACCGGGTCAAACCTATCAGCTGGTGTTGCCGCAACGGCTGCCGGTGCCGGCTAATGCAGACTATCGGAAATACAATTTGGTGACTGGCTGGGGCGATTTTGTCAGTGATAGCCGGAACTTTGTCTCGTCCAGTGCCGGCGAACGTGGTTTCTGTCCGCCGCCGGGCGATAGCCGCTGGAGTGCCGGATTGACGGAAGGCCACTGGTGCGTGCAGGTATCGGTACAGGATGGCGGCCCGAATGATGCCGATGGCATCGCGAACGGTACTATTGTTGACCCCGGTGGCGTCAGTATCCTCAACAATGGCAACAGTCTGCCAGTAGCGAAGCCTGATGCCGTCACGACCCGCATCGGTATTGCCGTGGATGTGAAAGTTCTGGCCAATGACAGCGATGCTGATGGCGATAGCTTAAAAGTAAGTCAGGTCAGTCCACAGTTTGGTCAAGTTGAAGTGATGGCCGACCAACAGTTGCGCTATACACCGGCACCGCAATTCTCCGGTATCGATCGGGTAGTTTACAGCGTCACAGACGGCAAAGGCGGAACCGGCAGCAGCGAGTTGATTGTAACAGTGTTACCGAACAACGCGCCGGTTGCGGTCAACGACGTGGCCTCGACGGATGACAAAACTGCAGTCACTATTGCGGTGCTGGCCAATGATTCTGATGCGGACGGCGATGTGCTGACGGTGGTGTCAGCCAGCGCGCAACAGGGAACTGTCACTATCCAAACTGATAAGTCATTACGCTATCAACCCAAAGCGGGCTTTGAAGGCACCGACACTGTTCGGTATGTGATCGCAGACAGCCAGGGGATGCAAGCACAAGGGCAAGTGGTGATTACGGTCAAAGCATACAAGGATGTGATCATAAACAATAAATCAAGCGGTGGTACTGTGGGCCTGTTGTGGCTGGGCCTGTTAGTGATTGCGGCCTGGCGCCGCGGTGTTATCACCATGATGTTGCTCATGTGTTTGCCGGCAACCGCACAAACCAGCGACTGGTATGGTTTTGTCGAGGCGGGTCAGGCCAAGGCCGATCGCAGTGCGGCTGAGATCAGGGCGAAGCTCAGTAGCGGTACTTTATTAAATCTTGAACAAAAAGACAGTGCATTTGGTGTTGGGGCTGGTTATCAGATCTCCGACGCCTTCGCTGTTGAGCTCAGTTATTGGGATTTTGGCGAGGCCAGTGCCGATATCAGCCAAAGCAGCCTGACACCAGCCAGTTACCATGAATTGATTAAACAAGTCAGTCCGGTCTTGGGGGAGGCTGTTGGCGCCGGTGGGCGTTTTACCGTCTGGCAACAACAGCAGTGGCAATTGGATGTTGCTGGAGGGGTGCTCAGCTGGCAGTCCGAGATTAGCAGCACGATGGGTGGGACTGAGTTAAACAGTAAATTTGATGGGACCGATTTATATGTTGCAGTGTCGGCCGGTTACCAGCTGAGTGATGACCTGAACGTATCGGCGCGGTGGCAACGCACTCAGGTGCAGGACAACGACGTTGATTTGTTGGCACTACGACTGAGTTACCGGTTTTAACCGGTAGCTCAGTCGCAGGGATGCAGCGAGGCACAGACTCCTGGTCTGGGCGCCAGCTGTCATGGTCGGGTCAACTGCTGGTCAAAAAACCTGACCACTTGTTGGTTCATACTGGTGTTAAAAACCTGCCGGTCACAACCGGCCGGATCTGCACAGAGCGGTGTCAGTTTCCGCAAGCCACAGGGCCGCAGGAATGACAGACGGGCCGCTCCTTTTATCTGATGAAATTCAACACGGTTGCCGAGCTGATCACGAACCACTTTAGCGTTGGTTGCGTCCGGCACTGCGTGGCGCATCGGCGACCCGACACTGCTGATGCCTTCGGCCTGCAGCGCAAAGCCTAAATCCAGATCGTCTTCAATAATGAGTATGTGCATGCCTGCAGTATAACCATGCCAACCTTAAACAGAGCCAAAACGGTAAATGGCGGTGGTTTCCGCGTTGGCAATAAGGTTAGCGCTGCGCTGGCCAGGGGTCGGCATAGGCCGGGTTGGTGACAAAATTCGCATCGGTCAGGCTGTGCAAAAACGCCAGCACGGCGGCGCGCTCTTCTGCGGTTAAATCAAAGCCTTTGACGAAGTTACTTTTGGCCGGATGTAAGCGGCCGTCGCCCTGCCACGGCCCTTGTCTGTTGTTGCGCCCGCCTTGCTGGTACAAATCCAGCACTTGTTCCAGCGTCGCCACACTGCCGTCGTGCATATAAGGCGCGGTCAGGGCGATGTTGCGCAGCGTTGGTGCGCGGAAGCGGCCGTCATCACCTGGTTGCATGCTGAGTTCAGCCAGGCCGCGGTCTTTGTCGGGATAACCTTGCCCTTCAACCTGCTGGCGTGTAGTGAAATACAAGCCGGTATTGTGAAAAGGCCGGCGGTCCAGCGGTTGTTTTTCATGGCTGGTGGACTGGGTGAAATTAAAACCACCGTGGCAATGGTGGCATTCCAGCCGCTCGGAGAAAAACAAGTTCATGCCGCTAATTTGCTGCGGGGTTAAGGCGCTGTCATCACCCTGATAAGCATAACGGTCAAAAGGCGATTGCAAGGACAGCAGGCTGCGGGTAAAGCTGGCTAAGGCCTGGATCACCCGAGTGAGGCCGGGTTTTGGATCGCCAAAAGCGGCTTCGAACAACGCCGGATAAGGCCCGCGCTGCAATTGCTGCAACACTTGCGTTTCATGACCGCTGATGCCGAGTTCAACCGGTTGCTCACCAAACATCGGCAGCAACAGTTGCTGCTCAATCTGTAGCAGCTCCGGGTGAGCCCAGGTCAGAGTTTTGTTATAAGCCACATTCACCAGCGCTAATGCGTTACGCCGGTGCTTCTCGCCGGTGCTGCCGGTGGAAACGCTGGCCGGTTCGGCAAATGCGCTGGCCTGCTGATGACAACTGGCACAGCTTTGCTGGCCATTGCCGGATAAGGCTTTGTCATAAAACAGATAGCGGCCCAGCGCCACTTTTGCGTCTGACATTGGATTGTCGGCCGGCACTGCGGGTTTGGGGAAACCTTCCGGCAGCGGCCACTGATACGGTTGCGGCGCCGGCGTGCAGCTCAGCAGCAGTCCGCCGAGCGCCAGCAAGACTGTTGTTGTCATTACCGCATGCTGTTTCAGCGTAATTGCCATAAGCCTTCCACTGCTGAAGCCTCCACGCCAAGTCGCGGCAATAACTGCCGGCAACTTTGGGTTTGTCGGTCTGACATACAGGAATTGTCCCCGCTGGCCACAAAATCCTGCAGCAGCGGCGCCAGATCCAAAACCAGCTGTGGCTGGCCGCTATACTGCAGTTGCACTTGCATCTGATTAGGCTGCAAACAGGGTTGTGGCGGTGCGCGCATCACACTGGGGCTGCTGCAGCCGGTCGAGCCCAGATGCAGCGACCAGTTGGCGTGGCCAGTTAAATCCAGCCGCAGAAATTTGTAGCCGTGTTGCCAGCTCCAGTGCATGTCGGTTTGTTGCAGCGGCGTTTTGGCCAGGAGCGGATTCTGATGATTCAGCTCTGCCGGCACGCCAAGGGTGAAGTAAAGCGGGCCTGTGGTTAAGGCGCTCGCTAGCGGAATGTGCCACTGCCCGGCGTCGTTGCTTTGACAGTCGATGCCCAGTAATACCAGCCGGTCATTGCTATAAGGGCCGTGCTTCAGGGCTATGGCGTGTTGCTGGCGGAAGTCGCTCAAAAACAGCTGCAACTGAGCCAGCTGAAAAGTCTGGCCGGCCAGTGTCAGGACTGAATCGCAGCGCAGCGGCTGGCCTTGCCACTGCAGTTGTAATCGCAGCGGTTGCGATGGCTGACAGCCGGTACAGAGCGCAAGCAGCAGCCCGATCAACAGAAAAATCAGTCGATTATTAATGATTTGTTTACTATTTTGCATTTTCATATTTATATATGGCAGTCAGAATCACCTTAACAAAACCCGGGTAAAACGCAATCTGTTTGCCCGCTTTGCCGGAGTCCGCATCATGTCGCATTCATCCGCCTTCAGCCGGGGCACGCTGGTCGCCAGTCTGTTGTTCAGTGCTGCTGTGTATAGTCACGCCGAACATGACCGCGCCCGTTTTGTCGCGCCGACCGGCAAAGACAGCGGCCGCTGTGACAGCCCGGTCCGCGCCTGTCAAAGTATCAGCTATGCGGTGCAGCAGGCCAGTAAAGGCGATCGGGTACTGGTAGCCGAAGGCCGCTATGCCATTCAAAATGCAGACGATTTATTTTATCTGACCAGCAAATTAGTGCCGGTGCTGGGCGGTTACAACAAGTTTGATCATTTCCTCGATCAGGCGCCGGGCATCAATACCACAGTGCTGACCGGTGTACCTGATGCTTATATCGGCCAGCTGCAACTGCAGGGGTTTGTCGTGGTGAATGACGGCTTTTCGCA
This sequence comes from uncultured Chromatiaceae bacterium, assembly GCA_937978655.1. Taxonomy (GTDB): domain Bacteria; phylum Pseudomonadota; class Gammaproteobacteria; order Enterobacterales; family Alteromonadaceae; genus Pararheinheimera. The sequence goes on along the minus strand of CALJUX010000038.1, from coordinate 21,680 downwards.
GCGTTATGCCGACAGTGCCGCGCTGGAGCACACCCAGCAGCAACTGCAGCAAAGCCAGGGGCCGACGCCTTGCGTGGATGGCAAAGCCGGCATTTATCCATGTAAAAACATTGACTTAGTCAGCCATATCGCGTTGGCAGATATCAGCCTGAACCCCGGCGCCGCTAATGATATCTGGGGCCATACCGACCTCAACACCGGCACAGAGTACGCCATTATTGGCCTGGATAATGGCACTGCCGTGTTCAGCCTGGCCGACCCGGCCGCGCCCAAAGAAGTGGGGGCTATTGCCGGCAGCCGCACCGCCTGGCGTGATATTAAAGTGCTGCAATATTACGACAGCAGCCTGGCGCGCTGGCGGGCTTATGCTTATGTCAGTTCCGAAGGGTCGGACAATATTCAAATTCTCGATTTAAACCAGTTACCGGCCTCAGTGCGGCTGGCGGCGGCCGACAAAGCGGTGACCTCGGCCCATAACGTCTATATCAGTCATGTCGACTACACCACCAACACCGCGCTGGATGGTTTAGAGCCGGTGCTGCATATCGTCGGGCAAAAAACGGTTGGCGGTGCTTTTACCAGTTATGGCCTGAAAAATCCGCAAGCGTTAACCCCTTATTATCCGCACAGCAATGGCGTGCGCAGTGATTACACTCATGACGCAGCGTCGATGGTCGTTGACGACAACCGTGCTTTGCAGGGTTGTCAGCGCAATAGTTGTACTGTGCTGATGGACTTTAACGAGCAGTCAGTGCGGTTGTGGGACATCACCACCCTGACCGGGGCCGGCGCGCTGGCCGATTTAACCTATCCGAATGCGAGCTACGTGCATTCCGGCTGGTGGAGCGAAGACAAACGTTTTGTGTTTATTCACGACGAACTGGATGAGCGCGACCACGGCCTGAATACCACAGTGCGGGTGATGAATGTCGACAACCTGAAACAGCCGGTGATCGTCAAAGAATGGACCGGGCCGACCGGCGCCATCGACCACAACGGCTATACCCGCGGCAACCGTTATTACATTTCGAATTATCAGCGTGGCACCACCATTCTGGACATCACCAACCCGGCCAATCCGGTTGAGGCGGGCTTTTTTGATTCTTTCCCATCCAGCGACAATGCGGCGTTTAACGGCGTTTGGGGTACTTATCCGTATTTGCCTTCTGGCCTGGTGATTTCGGCGGATATTAACAGCGGCTTGTTTGTGCTGCGGGATCAGACCAAACAAAGTCCTGCGGGTCAGGTTAGTTTTGCCACGCCAGCCAGTAGCCTGAAAGCCGGTGAAACTGCGGTGCTGAAAGTGCGCCGGCCCTCTGGCAGCGGCGCAGTCAGTGTAGGCTGGGAAACGCTGAACGGTTTTGGTATTGGTCAGAATACCCAGCTTGGCAAAGGTCGGCTGAACTGGGCGGCAGACGATGTCGCCGACAAAGAGATCCGCGTTGCCGGCAATACGCAGTGGGCGGCGCACGCCAGTTATTTTGTCCGGCTGTTTGACCCGCAAAACGGCCTGACTTTAGCTGCACCTTCTTATCATCAGGTGACCATTGGCACTGCCACTGCACAGCCTGGCGCGGCGGGTTTTCAGCAAAGCAGCGTGACGCTGGAAGAAAACGGCGGTCCGGTCAGCGTCAAAGTTGGCCGCTTTGCCGGCAGCAGCGGTGCTTTAACCATCAGCTATCAGCTGAAAGATGACAGCGCCAAAGCCGGCACTGATATGCAACAACTCAGTGGCGAGCTGAGCTGGGCCGATGGCGATACTGCGGATAAAACCATCACTTTGACGCCCATCGATGACAACTTGCTGGAAAATGAAGAGCAGCTGACTTTGCAACTGAGCGGCACCGTTGTCAGCGATCGCGCCAGCTTGCTGGTCAAAATCCGCGACAACGAACAAAACCGCAAGCCAGAGGTTCAGGTCGGCTTTCCGGCTGAAGTGAACGCCGGGGCACAAGTCACATTAAAAGCGCAGGCGACTGATCCTGATGGCGATGCGCTGACCTACAGCTGGACACAAGTCAGCGGCGACACCGTGAGCCTCAGCAATGCAACGACCGACAGCGCCAGCTTTATCGCGCCCAACCGCGACGCCGACCTGCAGTTCAGCGTCAGCGTGATGGACAGCCGGGGTCTCGGTACTTCAGTGACTTTTGCCATTAAAGTAAAAGGCACTGTCACCACCACGCCGGTGAATAATGGCAGTTCCGGTGGCTCCGGCGGTGTGGTGGGTTTCACGCTGCTGGGCTTGTTGCTGCTGCGCCGCCGGCCTTAAGCTGCCATAACCAAACCAGCCGTTGTCAGTCGCTGTTTTCCGGCGACTGAGCGCGGCAGCGGCCACCGGGCCCACCGCCGCAATGCTGCGGGCAACCGGCTGTGGTAAGCTCGTGGTTTTTTGCCGGAGCGCTATCCCTTGTCTCATTCTACCCAGCCGCAGGATCATCCACTCAAAGGCATTCTGGCCATGTTGCTGGCGGTGCTGATGTTTTCCGGCATGGACGCAGCGATGAAAACGCTGACCGAACATTACAGCGCCATGCAAATCACCTTTTTCCGCGCCGCCTGTGCCTGGCCTTTTATTGTGGTCTGGCTCGCGACGACCGGCCGGTTGCAACATCTGTTGCAGGCGCGCTGGTCTTTGCATCTGCTGCGGGCCGTGCTTGGCATTGTGATGCTGGCGTCCTTTATTTATGCGGTCAGTGTGCTGTCGCTGGCCGACACTTACAGTATTTTCTTTGCGGCGCCGCTGCTTATCACGCTGTTGTCGGTGTGGTGGTTAAAAGATCACGTCAACAGCCGGCAATGGGTGGCGATTGTGGTGGGTCTCGCCGCGGTGATTTATATGCTCAAGCCATCTGGTGACGGGTTGCTGAGCCTTGGTGCGCTGATGGCGCTGCTGTCGGCGCTGTGTTACGCCATTTCCGCCATCACGGTGCGGGTGCTGGCGAAATCGGATTATGCCGGCAATATGGTGTTTTGGTTAATGACGATGATTGGCATCGGCGCCGGTTTACTGGCGCTGCCGGACTGGCAGCCGTTGCAATGGGCGCTCTGGCCATATTTTCTGGCGATTGGTATCACTGGCGCTATCGGCCAGGTGTTTATCACCGAAGCGTTCCGGCTGGCGCCGCCTTCGGTCATCGCGCCTTTTGAATACACCGCGCTGGTCTGGGGTTTGGGTTTTGATATTGTGCTGTGGCAGGTCTGGCCGACCGCCAGCATGCTGCTGGGGGCGGCGGTGATTATGTTAAGCGGCTTATATCTGATTTGGCAGCAACAGCGCAGTTAAGCGCTGGCGTGCCGTAAATCTGCGGTTAAAACCCCATGATTGAGCGGCGCTGCCTCGTGCGACGCTTCGCGGTAAGGGTCTGCCAGTGCCGCCTGTTGCCAGGCCAACATACCCGGCAGGTTCAGCAAGGTATCTACATATGCGCGGGCGGCGGCTGGCAAAGGCAAACCATAACTTTGCACCCGAAAGGCCACTGGCGCAAAAAAGGCATCTACGGCGCTGAACTGCTTCCCAGCCAGAAACGGCCCGCCAAAACGTTGTAACCCCTGTTGCCACAGCTCACTCAACCGGTCCAGATCGGCCTGCAGCGCCGGGCTGATTTGATTTAGTTTTACCCGGATGCCGACACTCATCGGGCAGGTACCGCGCAGCGTGGTAAAGCCGGCATGCATTTCGCTGGCGGCACAACGGGCAAAAGCACGGGCTTTGGCATCTGAAGGCCAGACGCCGGCATGGCGCTCTGCCAGATATTCAATAATCGCTAAGGATTCCCAAATCACTTCGCCGTCATGGTGTAAGCACGGCACTTTGCCGTTGGGGGCAAAATTGCGGAATTTGCTGTGGTTGTCCGGGCCGTCAAAGCGCTGCAACTGTTCTTCAAACGCAATGCCCAATCCGCTCAGCAGCAGCCAGGGGCGCAAGCTCCACGAGGAATAGTTTTTATTGGCGATAAATAGCTGATACATAACGGACTCCGACAGTGATGGTTCAGGCTTAACTTACGCGGCCGTCGCGCGGCCGGCAAGAGTCAGGGCATACCGGTGCAGCCACGCAGTCGGGCTTATTGCCTGCCGGCTTTGGCGCGCTGTTGTGCGGTATATTTTTCAATCAGGCTTTTCATTTTTGGCATCAGTTGCTGCATTTGCTGCTGCATCATCACCATCACACCCTGCATCAGCTCGGGCTGGCGCTTCAGCATTTTCTGACCGACGTCCGTCTGATAAAACGCGATAATGTCCAGCAATTCGTCTTCGCTGAAGACACTGCCATACAGCGCAATCATCGGTTCCTGCAAGGTATCCCACGACATTTCAGCGCGTACCAGTGCGTTGATATCTTTCATCAGCTGCATGGCGTGCGGGTCTTTTTCCAGGCCGGTGCCGGTGCTTTTCAGCATTTGCTCAGACACCTGATCCATTTGCAGATAAGCCTGATCCATCATGGCGGCCGCGTCGGTCACCTGCAGGAGTTTTTCAATAGTGGCACGGGTTGCCGGTTCGGCCTGTACCTGTAACGACCATAACAATGCTGCGGCGCAGCTGAGCATTTTGATCCGCATTGCGATCTCCTTATCTGATGAGGGGCGTCAGTTAATCTGCCGAAAAAATGGCGTTATTGCAAATGATAATTTATCAAAAAGTTAACGGATTGCTTTGCAGCCGCGCCTGTAACAGCGCGACAAAACGGCGGACCCGCGCCGGCCGGTAAGGCCCGGGTGGATACACTGCATAGATACCACCGGTCGGCAATTGCCAGTCCGGCAACAACCGCACCAGCTGACCCGAGCGGATGAGCGGGATGGCGGCATAATCGGTCAGCATTCCCAGCCCGGCATGTTGCAGCAGCAGCGCCTGCAGGCTGGCGGTGGAACTGACACTAAAACGGCTGTGAAACTGATGCGGATATTCGTGTGGCGGCTTTTGGAATACCCAGTGCAGTGGCTGACGCAGTGCGCTGAACGCAATCAGCGGGTGCGCCGCCAGATCTTCCGGTTGGCGGATCGGCGCATGCGCGGCCAGATAGGCCGGCGACGCAACCAGCCACTGCTGAAACTCACCGAGCTTTTGCGCTTTCAGGCTGGAATCACGCAGCCAGCCACCGCGAAAAGCCACATCAATGCCTTCTTTCACCAGATCGCGGATCTGGTCACTGTTGCGCAGTTCAATCTGCAAGGCCGGGTGCTCGGCGCTGAATTGCTGCAACACCGGGATTAACACCTGCGCGGCATAATCCTCCGGCGCGGTCAGCACCAGTTTACCGTGCAGCAGTGTGTCGCTGTGTTGCAGTTGTTGTAGTTCGCGTTGCAGCTGGTCGTACAACGGCAGGCAAGACGCGACCAGCTGTTCACCGGCGGCGGTCAGGCTGACCTGCCGGGTGGTGCGCCGAAACAACGCCACGCCAAGTTGCTGTTCCAGCGCTTTGATTTGCAGACTTATTTTTGTTTTTGTACAGCCCAGTCGTTCGGCTGCGGCGGTGAAACTACCACTGTGCGCCAGTGCCTGCACCAGCTGCAGACTGTTCAGATCTAACACCTTGTTTCCTCCGGCAATACTGCAATTGTTTTGATAATCATGACAGTGAATTGCATATTAGGCTATTTTTCACCACTAATTACGCGCCGATAATACCGCCCATACCGGTCAGCATCTGTGGATGCAGACCCCAATTCAGCGCAAATATCGGAGTGAATGTATGCAAATGGTGATTATTGGTGCCAGCGGTTTTATCGGTTCAGCCCTGACCACAACAGCGTTACAGCGCGGCCATCAGGTCCTGGCGCTGGTGCGGGACGCCGGCAAATTGCAGGCGTTAGCACAACAGTATCCGCAACAACTGGAAGTCCGCAGTGTTGACGTGCTGGACAACGCTGCATTAACAGCACAGCTGCAGCAGCAGACGCTGGTGATCAGTGCTTTTAGTGGTCACAGCGCCGAGGATGTCGCCGGGTATTACCAGCGTGGTTTTGCCAGCATTCTGCAGGCGGTGAAACAGGCTGGTGTGGCGCGGTTGCTGGTGGTTGGCGGTGCCGCTTCATTGCAGTTGCCGGACGGCAGCAAGTTACTCGACAGCCCGGATTTCCCGGCGGCCTACCGCGGCACCGCAGAAGGCGCTTATGCCGCGTTACAGCAACTGCGGCAGGAAACGGCACTGGCGTGGAGTTATCTGTCGCCGGCAGCGGAGATTTTCCCCGGTGCGGCAACAGGCCAGTTCCGGCTTGGCGGCGACCAGCTGTTGACCGACGCGCAGGGCCAGAGCCGCATCTCTGCCGGTGATTATGCTCTGGCGCTGTTAGCTGAAGCCGAACAGCCGGCCCATACCGGGCGGCGTTTCTGCGTGGCGTATTAACGCCGCAGTCGCGGGGGAATGGGGCAGGCAGAATTGATCCTTTCTGCTAGGCTGAGAGTAAAGAAGCCTCTTAGCTGTTGGCCGCATCGTCTTGATGCGGCTGCTCAAGTCCCCCGGAGTTTTTATGCAATATCATTTTCGTGCCGAAGCCTATCAGATCGCCAATTTCGTCAATGCCGGGTTGTTCGTCCTGAGTCTTATCTTCAGTTTTATTTTTGGCAGCTGGTTACCCACACTATTGGTGGGCGTACCGGCTGCACTGATCCCCTGGTTTTTATTACAATCTGCCGGTGATCAGGCGCTGACCCGGATCTCCTTTGGGATCAGCTACATGCTGTTTGCTGCGCTGCAAATTCATTTGGCACAGGGCATGCTGGAAATGCACTTTGGCATCTTTGTGTTGCTGGCGATCCTGATTGCGTTTCGCGATTATCTGGTGGTGCTGGCCGCCGCCGGGTTTATCGCCGTGCATCATCTGTTGTTTATGTGGCTACAGGCCGGCGGCAGTGCGGTTTTTGTGTTGCCGCCGAACGAACTCAGCTTTGAAATTGTGTTAGTGCATGCGGCCTATGTGGTGGCTGAAACAGTGGTGTTGGTGATCATTTGCCGCAATAGCCTCAAGGAAGCCCAACAAGCCGGATTTTTCCTGCACACCACCGAGAAGATGCTCGATGACAGCGGCCGGATCTGGCTGCACAGCGTGCAACCAGAAGTCGAAACCCGGCTGACGCGCAATTTCACCAATGTGATGCAGACGTTACAACAAACGGTAGCCACTATCGATTCTGCCGTCAGCACTCTGACCAAAGAGACTGAAGTGCTGGTGTACGAAGGCAGCACTTTGTCCAATCGGATCAGTAATAAACTGCAGGAAGTGGAGCGGATTGCGACGGCGACTGAACAGATGTCGATGTCTATTCGGGAATTGGCCGAGTCAGCCCGCGAAGTGTTGCTGCTGGCGCAGGATTCGTCGGCGGCCTCTCATGACGGCAAATTGGCTGTTGATAAAACAATTAATAATATCAATAGCTTGTCTGGCACTTTGGCACAAACCAAAATTAAAGTGAATGGCATGGCCAGTTCCACTTCGGAGATTAAAGGCGTACTGGATGTGATCCAGTCCGTTGCCGAACAAACCAACTTGCTGGCGCTGAATGCGGCCATTGAAGCAGCGCGGGCCGGTGAACAGGGCCGTGGTTTTGCCGTGGTGGCCGACGAAGTGCGCAATCTGGCGTCAAAAACTCACCAATCCACCGACGAAATTAAACAGATGATTGCCCGGCTGGTGCAAAGCAGTAACGAGTCGGTGTCGGCAGTGGAGCAATCGTTGCAGGAGCTGCAGGCCACCGTCAGTACCGCCGGCGAAAGCCATCAGGTACTCAGTGGCATCCAGCAGCGGGTGGAACAGGTGCTGGGTTCGGCCGATCTGATGTCGCGTACGCTGGAGCAGCAAGGCCTTGCCAGTGCTGAAATTGCCCGCTCGACAGCAGAATTAATTACCTTAGCCAGTGAGCAGCAGGTGCAGGGGGCCAAGGTCACCGAGATAGCGCATCATGTTGAAGCCATCACCGGGCAACTGAGCGAAAGGGCTGAACGTTTTGTTATTAAAAGCTGAACGTCAATGGTGGGTGGCGCTGGGATTAATCAGCTGGGCGCTGTTGTCGCTCGGCGCGCTGGCGTACTTTGAGCAACAGCGGTATGGCGTGTTTGATCCGGCCGGTCAGTTGCAGCAGCTTGATGGGGCGGCAGCGTTGCCTGGCGGCAGTGTGCTGGTTGCGGTGATCGATCCGGCCTGTGGTTGCGCCCGTGCGGCACGGGCCCATCTGCAGCAGTTAAAACAGCAGCAGCCGGCGTTGCAGTTACAGGAACTGACACCGGCGCAGTGGCGGCAATTTGGGCCGGAGTTGCCTGCGACCCCGGCGGTGTTGTGGTATCAACAGCAGCAGCTGCGCTATGCCGGGCCGCTGGCGCAAGGTCCGCTGTGCAGCAGCGACAGTGACCTGCTGTTGCCATTGCTGCAGGGCCGTCGCCGTCTGGCCGGCGTATGGCTCAATTCCGAAACAGTGGCCTGCCGTTGTGTCGCGCTGACCGGGTGAAAATTGCCATCCGCTGACCTTTACCGCTCTGTTTTTTCCGGATGAACTGGTGCATGCTGGCCGGACCAACCACAGGAGCGTGACTGATGAACATCCCCCAACTGACCTTGTTTCATAACCCACAAAGCCGTTCAGCCGGCGTGCGTATTTTGCTGGAAGAACTGAATTTACCGGCCACTTTTACCCTGATCGATTTTAAAGCGCCGGAAAAAAATCCGGCGTTGCTGGCGGTCAATCCACTTGGCAAAGTACCGACGTTAATTGCTGACGGAGTGGTGGTGACTGAGCAAGCGGCGATTTACCAGTTTCTGGCCGAACTGAAACCGGAAGCCGGTTTAAGCCCGGCGGTCGGAGACGCCTTGCGTGGCCCTTATCTGCGGGCACTGACATTTTATGGCAGCAGTTTTGAACCGGCGATGATCGACAAAGCGCTGAAACGTGATGCCGGACAGCGCGGTTTAAGCCCGTATGGCGATCAGGCCGCGGTGGAGCAATGGGTGCGCAGCCAGTTAAGTGTTGGCCCCTGGTTTCTCGGCGAACGTTACACAGCCGCCGACTGCCTGTGGGGCACCGCTTTGGGCTGGATGACCCGCTTTGGTTTGCTGGAGGCTACGCCGGAAATTACCGCTTATCTGGAACGTTTTGCTGCCCGGCCGGCGGTGCAACGCGCCCGGGCGCTTGATCAGGCCCTGCTGGCGTGCTGAGCGAACTGATGCGCCGGATTTACAACACCGGCGCGTCGTACTGTTCAGGCTCGTCGCTGTAGACACAGACATTCCAGTCTGCAGCAAGGCCGTCTTCTGCTAAGCAGTATGTCTGGAAGAATTGTTGGATCTCCGCGCGCTGGCAATGTGCTTCAAATGCGGCCATGTCGGCCCAGATTTCATTAAACACGATGGGAAAGCTGCTGCCGGGGGCAAAATCGGACTGAATATGCCGGGTGACCCGATATTGCAGACAACCATCTTCGCGCAATGTATTGGGTTCCAGGCTCTGCAGCACGCGGAATAACTCTGCGGCTTTACCCGGTTTTGGCTGGAACTGAGCGAGGCAATAGACTTTTTTTGACATGACGGGTTCCTTATCGGGACGAAATTCGGCAGTCTGTGGCCAAATTATACTGGTATGGCCAGCAGACCGGCCAAAGTTGAGGAATTTACCATGAAGTTTCAGGATGTGATGCAACAATTCGTCGCCGCTGCAGCCGATGAACGACAAATTGTCGTCCCAGAACATTGGGGACAAGGCCGGGCGGTGTTTGGCGGTATGGCGGCGGCGCTGGCGATGGCGCATCTGCAGGGCGCTATCCCCGCCGGTATTCCGCTGCGCTCGGTGTCGGTGTCTTTTGTCGCACCGCTGAACAGCGGCGAGGCGCTGGTACGACGCCGGATATTACGGCAGGGCAAGTCGGTGGTGCAGGCACAGGTTGAAATTGAGCAGGCCGGTCAGGTGGTGTTGTCAGCGCTGGCCAGCTTTGGCGCGCCGCGGCCGTCGCAGCTGCAGGTGCCGTCAGCGCCAGCACCACAGTGGGCCCATCAGGGCATTGAGTTACCAGACAAACAAATGGCGCCTGAGTTTACCCGGCATTTCGACTACCTGATCCGCCAGGGCAATGCGCCCTTTAGCGGTGGGAACAGCCGGACACTGGGCGGAGCAGTCCGCTTTCACGGTGAGTTTGATGCCGCGGTTGGCGTGCCGGAATTGCTGGCACTGGTCGATGCCTGGCCACCGGTCAGTCTGGGCCTGATGTCAGGCCCGGCGCCGGCCAGTTCGTTAACCTGGACACTGGAATTGTTGCCGCAGGCCGGCACTTTCAGCGGCAGTGACTGGTGGAGTTATCTGGCCACTATCGAACATGGCGCCGACGGTTATCACCACATTGAAGCCAAATGCTGGGCGCCGGACGGTGCTTTAATCGCCATCAGCCGCCAGACTGTGACGGTGTTTGCCTGACCTCCTGCGCTGAAATCTGAAAGCAGCGTCGCTAAGGCGCTGAATTTGTTATGCTTGGCAGCGTTTTTCACGGAGGAATATCATGACGCTGTTTGCATTTATCGCGCTCGGGCTCGCAATGTTGACGCTGGGTCTGCGCACTCACTGGCGCTGTCGCCAGCTGCCGCTGGGATCGGTGGCGCTAGCTGGGCTGGCTCTGGGGCTGGCCTGGCACGCCGGCATCATCACGTTCAGTGCAACGGCCCTGTTGTTGCTGCAGGTCGCGCTGGCATTGTGGCTGAGCAGCGCCAGCGCGCCGCGCCGGTTCAGCGCTGGCGGTTGGGTGCTGCTGGTGTTACTGGCGCTGGCGACGGCTTTGCATTGGCTGCCGGGCATCCGCAATCCGTTATTGCTGGATGCGCAGCAACTGACACCAGACGCAGTCCCTTACACGCTGTACGCCAATTTTGACAAAGGCTGGGCCGGTTTTTGTCTGCTGCTGGCCTTGTGGCCCACTCAGCAACAAGGCCAGTTGTGGCAGCGCTACCGGCGCGGTTTCTGGCCGGTGTTGCCACTGACGGTGGTTGCAACACTGGGGCTGGCGCTGGGCTTTGGTCTGGTAACTCCCGCGCTGAAATGGCCGGAGTTCTGGCTGAGTTTTGTCGCCTGTAATCTGCTGCTGACCTGTGTGGCAGAAGAAGCGTTGTTTCGCGGAGTATTGCAGCGGCCGCTGCGCGATACGCTGCTGCAACGCGGCGTCCGCGAGCCAGTGGCGGCCGGGGCGGCTATCGTGCTGGTCAGTGGGTTATTTGGTCTGGCTCATCTTGCCGGCGGCTGGGCTTATGCCGGGGTTGCCGCAGTGGCGGGCCTCGGCTATGGCTTTGCTTATCAACGCAGTGGCCGCATCGAGGTCGCGGTGCTGAGTCATTTTGCCGTCAATCTGCTGCACTTCGGCCTGCTGACCTATCCGATGCTGCGATAGAATCAGGTATCATCGGGTCTTGCCCCGCCGCTGACAGAGAACTTCCGCCTTATGCTACGCATTCTGCATACATCCGACTGGCATTTAGGCCAGTTTTTTATCGGTAAAAGCCGTGAGGCGGAGCACCGCGCTTTTTTTGCCTGGTTATGCCAGACCATCCGGCAGCGGCAGATCGATGTCCTGCTGGTGGCCGGCGATATTTTTGATACCACCACTCCGCCCAGTTATGCCCGCGAGTTATACCATCAGCTGATAGTCGATTTGCAGCCGCTTGGGGTGCAGCTGGTGTTGTTAGGCGGCAATCACGATTCGGTGGCCGTGCTCAATGAAAGTGCTGAACTGCTGCGCTGCCTCAATACCACTGTGGTACCGGGATATGTCAGTGAGCCGGCGCAGCATCTGCTGCGGTTAAAAAACCGCGACGGTGAGGTGGCGGCTGTGCTGGCGGCAGTGCCGTTTCTGCGCCCGCGCGATTTGTCGCAGCGCGCGGATTTTCGCAGCAATGCCGGGACGGATGCGACCGGTAAACAGCTGCAACTGCAGCAGCAAATCAGTCTGGTGTATCAGGAGCTGTATCAGGCGGCACTGACCGAAGCGACGACACTGTCGCCAGACAGTCCTTTGCCGGTGATCGCAACCGGCCATCTGACCACGGTCGGCGCCAGCAGCACGGAATCGGTGCGGGAGATTTATATCGGTACGCTGGATGCCTTCGCCGCCAGTGGTTTTCCGCCTTTTGCTTATGTGGCGCTCGGGCATATCCATCAGGCGCAGAAAGTCGGCTGCAGCGACCATATCCGTTACAGCGGTGCGCCGCTGGCGCTCAGTTTTGATGAAGCGCGCCAGCAGAAGTATTGTCTGGAAGTGACGCTGACGGCCGGGTCTGTCGCGGTGGAACCGCTGCCGTTGCCGCGGTTTCAGCCACTGTGTTCGGTAAAATCGGATCTGGCCAGCCTGCCGGCGCTGCTGGCTGCTGAATTACAGGCGTTAGCGGATGGACAACGACTCTGGCTGGAACTGGTTCTGATCGGTGACAGCGCCTTGTTATCCGACGTGCAAATCCAGCTGGAACAACTGCTGGCGCCGCTGCCGGTCGATTTACTCAGGCTGCGGCGTGAAAGACCCGCAGCGGCAGCCCACATTAGCGACAGCGGCCTGAGCCTGCAGGAACTGACACCGGCGGATGTGTTTGCCGCCCGGCTGGTGCAGGAAGATCTCACTGACGAATTACAGACGCGCCTGACACAGCTGCACCAGCAAGCTCTGGCATTGCTGCAACAGGCTGAATCTGAGGAGCAACACTGATGCGGATTTTGGCGGTACGGCTGCAAAACCTCAATTCGCTGCGGGGCGAATGGTGCGTGGATTTTCGCGATCCGGCCTTTGCCCAAAGTAATTTATTTGCCATTACCGGCCCCACCGGCGCTGGTAAAAGTACGCTGCTGGATGCAATTTGTCTGGCGTTATATCACCAGACGCCGCGGCTGAAAGTGCTGAGTCAGACCAGCAACGAACTGATGAGCCGCCATACCGCAGAATGTCTGGCGGAGGTGGAATTTTCGGTACGGGACCAGCAGTACCGGGCCTTCTGGAGCCAGCGTCGTTCGCGCGGCGCGCCGGATGGCAACCTGCAGGCCGCGAAGGTCGAGCTGGCGCGTGCGGACGGCACTATCCTGACGGATAAATCCAATGAAAAGCTCCGACTGACTGAGCAGCTGACCGGCCTTGATTTCGCCCGTTTCACCCGCTCTATGTTGTTGTCGCAGGGCAATTTCGCGGCATTTTTAAATGCCAGCGCTAATGAACGGGCTGAGCTGCTGGAAGAGCTGACCGGTACCGAAATCTACGGCCAGTTATCAGTGCAGGTGTTTGAGCAATGCCGCAACCTGAAGCAGCAACAGGACCTGCTGCAGGCGCAGTTGCAAGGCATCACCTTGCTGTCGGCTGAACAACTGGCGTTACTGGAACAGCAACAACAGCAGCTGCAGGCCGACAGCCAGCACAGCAACCGCCATCTGGAGCAGCTGCGGCACGCACAGCAGTGGCAACAGCAACTGGCACAAAGTCAGGTGCAGCAACAGCGCGCCACAGCACAGCTGGCCGATGCGGATGCGCAGGCGGCGGCCGCCAAAGTCGGGCTGGCGAAGCTGGAACTGCATCAGCAGGTGTTAACACTGCGGCCTTTGTACCAGCAGTTGCTGCAGCTGCGCGAACAGCGCAGCCAGGCCGAGCAGGACTATCAGGCTACGGCCCGGCAGCTGCAGCAGCTGTATCCGCTGTTTGCGGCGGGCCGGGCTTTGGGGCTTGCCGACAGCGCGCAACAACAGCAGCAGCTGCAGCAGCAATTACAGCAGTGCGACAGCCAGTGCCAGCAATATACGCAGCAGTTGCAGCAATTGCCGGAGCCGGCCACGCTGGCTGCCCATCTGGCGCAGCAGCAAGCCGGTTTGCAGCAGTTGCAGAAACAACAGCAGCATTTAGCGCAGTTGCAGGCGCAGTGTCCGGAGGCAGAGCAGGCGCTGGCGCACAGTGTTCAGCTGGCGGCACAGTCCGAAGCCGAGCTGCCGGCAGCCAGAAGCCGGCTGCAGCAGGCGCAACAACAGGCAGAACAGTTGGCGCAGCAGTTACAACAACTGGCGCCGGACCAGTTGCAGCAACAGCTGAATCAGCTGCAGTTGCAGCTGCAACAGGCCCAGAATGCGTCGCAACAAGCCAGCCAGGGCTGGCAGCAACAACAACTGCTGCACGACTTAGCGCACGAGTTACAGAGCCTGCAGCAAAGCCTCAGTCAGAAACGTCAGCAGTACAAAGCGTTGCAGGACAAGCTGCACGACAAAGAAACGATGCTGGCACAGCAGCAACTGATCAAAGAGCTGAGTGCCTATCGCGACGCGTTGCAGGCTGGCTGCGCCTGCCCGCTGTGCGGCAGTACTGACCATCCGGCGGTGACGCATTACCGGCAGGTGGAACCTTCGGCCTGGCAACAACAAGTGCTGCAGCTGCGCCAGCAGCTGGAGCAGCTCGGTAATGATGGTGCGGCGCTGGCCGCGCGGCAGGAGATATTAACCCGGCAACAACAACAGGCGCAGCAGCAGCTGGCACAGGCGGTGCAAATGCTCAGCGCTGAGCAGCAGCAATGTTTTGCCGCCGGTCCGGGTCAGATATTCAGCGAGGCGGTGACGGCATTGCAGCAACAGATCGCCGCGCTGCAACAACAGCTCAGCAGCGCACAGCAACTGCAGGTCCGGCAACTGGCGCAACAGACTGAGTTGCAACAGGCGCAACAACAGCTGCAGGCGCGGCAGTCGGCACTGGAACTGCAGCGGCAGGATCAGCAACAGCAGCAACAGCAAATCCGGCAGTTACAGCAACACAGCAGCCAGCTGCAGCAAGACACCGCGGTGCTGCTGCAACAGCTGGCCACTGCGCTTGGCTGCGCTGCGGCGTTGCCGGCGCTGCAGCAGGCACTCAGTGCCGGTCAGCAGCAGTTACAGCAGATCCGTCAGCTGCAACAGCAACAACAACAGGCGCAACAGCAGCTGCAGCAATTGCAACCGCAGGTGCTGCAGGCGGCGCATCAACATGAGCAGTGGCAGCAGCTGCAACTGCTGCCCGTGCCGGAGTTGCCGTACAGTGCAGAACCACCAGTGCGGCAAAGCCTGGAATGGTGTCAGCAACAGGCGCAGCAGCTGGAGCGCTTACAAAGCAGTGCCGCCGTGCAGCAACAACAGCTGAATAAATGGCAACAGCAAAGTGCGCAGTTGCAACAGGACTGGCTGGCACAGGCGCAGCAGGCCGGTTTTGCCAGCGAAACGGCGTATTTGATGGCGCAGCTCAGTGAGGCGCAAAAAACGGAGCTGGAAGCGCAGCAACAACGTATCGCGCAGGCCCGCACTGAAGCCGGTGCTTTATTGCAGCAGGCGCAGCAGCAGGAGCAGCAGCTCAGAGCGCAACAGCCGGAAGGCGCTGCGGCGACGGATCTGCCGGCACAAATCGACAGCGCCCTGCAGTTACAGCAACAACAGCAACAACAGGCAGGAGAACTGCAGCAAAAACTCCGACAGCAGCAGGAACTGGCGCAGCAACAAGCCGGGCTTTATCAGCAAATTCAGGCACAACAGGCTTTGTATCAGGACTGGCAGCAGCTTAACAGCCTGATTGGCTCCGCCGATGGCGCCAAATACCGCCGTTTTGCGCAGGGGCTGACGCTGGCGCAGCTGGTGCAGCTGGCCAACCGGCAGTTGCAGCAACTGCACAGCCGTTATCAGCTGGCGCGTAAAGCCGACAGCGAGCTGGAATTGCAGGTACTGGACAGCTGGCAGGCCGACAGTGCGCGCGATACCAAAACCTTGTCCGGCGGCGAGAGTTTTCTGGTCAGTCTGGCGCTCGCGCTGGCCTTGTCTGAACTGGTCAGCCACAAAACCCGGCTGGAGTCGTTGTTCCTCGATGAGGGGTTTGGCACTTTAGATCCGGACACGCTGGAAAGCGCGCTGGCGGCGCTTGATCAGCTGCAAGCCGGTGGCAAGATGATTGGCATTATCAGCCATGTTGAAGCGCTGAAAGAACGCATTCCGGTGCAGATAAAAGTGCATAAACAGGCGGGGGCCGGCTGGAGTACGCTGGAGTTACCGCAGGTCTGGTAACGGTAAATCCAGGCATGGCTGTTTAGTCCTTAAAGCGGCTCTGGTAACGCAAACGCCAAATCAGCAAACCACACAGGCAGAGGATTAATGCCGACGGATACAAGTATTCGTTGTCAAAACGGAAGAATAAAAAAGCGCCGATCCCAACGTAAGCAAAGGGTTGCAGTTCGTACAACCAGAATGGCATATGCCACAACCCATCGCCGCCGGATTTATGGTTCAGCCGGCGGCGCTCCGCCCGCATGATCCAGACCAAAGCTCCGGCATTGACTAACAACACGCCGGCCCAGGCGCCCAACGGATGCGGCAATAACGCGAAGCAGGCGATGCCTGCCGCCAGATACAGATAGGGTAAACTCTCATAAAGCCGCGACGGTAACATCTTCATACCTTAAGCTGCCAAAAAATCATTCTGCTTTGTACTGCAATCAGGCCGAAAAGTAAAATCAGTTAACATATAAGTTGCATATTTGCTTGTTTTTACCGGAAAAGACCACAAATAGCTGGTGATTTGCTGAATTTTCTACCGATAAGGAATACATCATGTTAAAACAATTGCTTGCGTCCGCCGGCATTGGCGCCTGTAAAATAGACACGCAGCTGCGCAGCAACCAGGCGCTGCCGGGCGGCACTCTGCACGGGCATATTCTGATCCAGGGCGGCGCTGTGGCGCAGCAAATCAACGGTTTTAGCCTGGCGTTGATGACAAGGGTTAAAGTCAGCACCGACAACGGTGAGCACTATCAGAATTTTTGCCTGCAACGTTTCCATCTCAGTGAAGCCATGAGTGTGGCCCCTGGCAGTCAACAGCAAATCCCGTTTGAACTGCGCTTGAGTAAAGAGCTGCCGGTGACACATCTGCCACATCATACTGTGGGCAAAGTCTGGCTTTGCACCGAAGCCGATATCGCGATGGCGCTGGACCCGTCTGACAATGACCTGCTGCGAATTGACGCGTCCCCGCTGATCCTGAACAGCATCAGCGCGATGCTGGAGCTGGGTTATCAGCTGCAAAAAGTGGACGTGGAAAAAGGTTACCTGCAAGTGCCGGGGAAACGCAGCCAGAGTGGCTGTTACCAGGAATTTGAATTCCGGCCACGGCAGTGGTTATCCGGTGTCAAAGAAGTCGAACTGTCTTTTATTCCGGATGGTGCGGACACTCTGATGCTGGTGGAAGTGGACCGCAGTTTCCGCGGCGACAGCTACCGGACGGTGCGGTTGGCGCCGCAGGCCACAGTCGCGCAAATTCAGCAGGCACTGCGCGGCATTCTCGGCTAAGGCCTGCCCTTGCACCGCAACGCAATCACCGGTACAACTAACAGCATGGTTTTATCTTATGCCTGTGGGAAGACTGATGCGATTTGTGTTGTTGTTGCTGGCTATGCCGGCGGTCTGCGGGGCCGCCGAATTTGTGCTGACACCACTGATCTGTGTCCAGCAGAAATATCACCACTGCGCTATTGAACTGAAAGTGCGCTGGCAGCAGCCGGCGCCGGCCTGTTTGTATTTACCGCCACAAACCGAGCCTTTGTTATGCGGGCCTGCAGGCATGCAGCAGCAACTGACATTGCAGCTGGCAAAAGACAGTCGTTTTGAACTGCGTGCTGCTGACAGTCAGCAGCTGTTGGCCGAGCGCACCATCAAAGTGCTGACCATCGATTTTAATGCCGGCGATAAACTGCTGAAACGCAGCCGCTGGGGCACACCATGAGCCGGCAACATCTGCTGCTGGTGGAAGATGATCAGGAGCTGGCCCGGCTGGTGGCGGATTATCTGCACAGCGAAGGCTACACAGTGGTCAGCTGCAGCAATACGCTCAAAGCCAAAAAACTGCTGGCAACTCAGGGCTTTGACCTGATTATTTGCGACGTGATGTTACCCGGCAGCAGTGGTTTTGAGCTGGTGCAGCAAATTCGCAGCCAGTTTAAAGGCCCGATTTTATTTATGACGGCTCAAACCACGGTCACGGCGCAATTACAGGGACTGGAACTGGGCGCGCAGGATTATCTGCTCAAGCCGATAGATCCGCGGCTGTTACTGGCAAAGATCCGGGTGTTTCTGCCATTGCCGCAACAACAGCCAGTGGCGGATCCGCTGCTACAACAAGACAATCTGCGGATCGACCGGCTGTCCGGCCATGTCAGCCTCGCCGGCCAGCCGCTGAATCTGACCAATGCCGAGCTGCAGTTATTAATCACCTTGCTGGAGCATTTTCCGCTGGCGGTCTGCCGGGAACGGTTGTTCCGGGAGCAACTGAACCGCGAATATGACGGCACCGACCGCACTATTGATGGCCGCGCTTCGCGTTTGCGCAAAAAGCTACAGGCGCTGGACCCGCGCTGGAATATCCGCAACGTCTGGGGGCAAGGGTACAGCATCAGCCGGACTGCCCAGGAGGATGCCGGATGAGCGCAACGTTATTGCGGTTTTATATCGGGGTAGTGCTGGTCGTTTTGCTGCTGTTTTTCAGCCTGAACCAGCTTTACAGCTGGGTGTATCAGGGCGACGACATGACTGTGGCGGCGCGGACTATGCTGCACAATGTTTATCAGCACAGTCAGGCCGGGCATCAGCTGCATTGCCGTCTCAGTATCGACGACGATTGCGCCGGCAGCCTGTACGTGGTGATCGCCAAAGATCTGTGGCAACCGCAGCCAGGTGTCAGTTACGGCATTGAAGTGTTGCGCGACGGCGCGGGCAATGCGTCGATGTGTGCGGAAATGCACAATGGCGATTTAATCTGTCTCAGTCAGTTAAACTTGCCGCAAGGTGCTGATTTTACAATTGATTTAGTACACGTATTTTTAGTGCTGTTGCTGTTGGCGCTGTTCTGGTTCAGCCGGAATGTGTTTAAAGATGTGGAAACGCTGCGGGTCAGCGCGTTGCAGGAGATCCGGCAAGGCCGCCTGCCGGATTTTCGCCTCAGTACCCATTCTTATCTGCAGCCGCTGGCGCGTTCGTTAACCCGAATGAATCAGACCATTACCAACCTCAATCAGCTGCAACGCGAAATGGCGGATACGGTCTGTCATGACATCAAGACCCCGCTGGCGCGGCTGCGTTTTATTATGCTGGGGCTGGAAGCGCAAATGCACGATGGCCAGTACGCCCAGGTGCAACGCAATCTGCAGGAAATTGAAGACAATATTTATGATTACCTGCGGCTGGCACAGCAGGATTTTCGGGCCGATCTGGAGCTGAGTCAGGTGGTGCTGAGTACCGTGCTGGCGGAGTTACTGGAAAAATTCCGCGCCAATACTGAACATCAGCTGGAACTCAAAGGCGATATTAATCTGACGATCCAGGCCGACCGCAAGCTGCTCAGCCGGGCCTTGTCGAATTTACTCAGCAATGCGTTGCGTTATTGTCAGCAGCGGGTCTGGCTGGAAGTGCGCCGCGACGGCAGCGATTGCCTGATTGAGATCAGCGACGACGGCGCCGGCTGGCATCGCGGCGCACCCAACGACGATCTGGTATCCCATCATGGCATCGGTCTGGCCATTGTGCGCCGGGTCGCGCATCAGCACGGCGGTGAGCTGCTGCAACTGGACAGGCCGGGCGGCGGCGCTATCGCGCGGCTGCAACTACCGGTGGGCAATGCAGATGGTGCGGCTGCGGTGGCTGCATCGTAATCGCGGGGTTTGAAACTAAAGCCCCACCACTATCTTTGGGAAGGGCAGAGCGCCGAATTCAGGTTAGAAGACCAGGTGTCCGGAGCTGTTGATAAAACTTTTCAAACAGTTGTAGGCGCTGCACCCAATTGCCAACCCTGCTGGTGAACGCCGATCGGTTCTACTGGAAATGACTGATCAGGCTGCTGGTGATTTTGCGCGGTTTGGGGATAAAAAAGGACACCGGTTTATGGGTGTCCTTGTGCCTAACATAGAGAAATATGGAAAATAAATTTAATTTACGAGATTGCTCGTAAGATAAATTCTAATGCGTCTCGTCTCCATTCTGGCATATCACTACTAAGAGCAAAATTTATCTTTTCTATGCATCTTTCAATAATCTCAGATTCAACATGCCCATCCAACTCTTCAATAGTCAGTATTACATTAGATAGTACTTCAAACCCTTCATGAATAGCCAAGTCAACTAAATCTTCTAGGTACTGAATTGGGTTCATGTTCTCCATTGCATACACGATGCTAGCTCGACGACCTTTTGTTTCTGGATTTCTCAGCAACGTCCATAAAACATCAAGAAAAGATCCATCATTAAACTCCCTGGCCAATCCACAATATAGGCTGACATTACTTAAATCCGAGTCATTTCGCATCTTGATGCGGAGGCACTCTATTATTTCATGCGCGTTAGGTTGTTTCAGAACACAATTAACAAAATATTCAATTTCAAGAGTGCCATTTTTTATACTGGCAAGGCTATCATCTAAATACTTGCTACTTTCCATTCCGATCTCCTTTGTCATTTTCAGGTTCTTCTTCTTCACGTCGCCCCGTATCATCTAAAAACTCTTCATAAGCTTCATCCGCTTCATTGCTGTCTTCAAGATCTTTTATGGTACTATCCTTTTGTTTTCTTTTTTCCTGCCATTTCCGAAAATCTCTGTATTTGCTACCAGAATACTTTCCCCAGCTATCACGCTCGCTTTTTTTGCCCCCACGAAAATCCTTACCTTTTTTCCCTTTATTGTTTCCAGCAGATCCCCATACACCGTCAGAATCGTTGTCGCTATCATTGCCTTCGCCATCCTCGGAAGAATCTGATTCAGACGCTTCCGAGGACATAGCTTGAATAGTTCCCTTAATAGCATACCAAGCAGCACCCGCCGTTGTAGCTGCTAACGCAATACCTTCAGGGGTCGCCAACAAAACTAAAAATGCGGCCTTTCCATTAGGATCCACAAACTTATACGGATTGTTGTTGGCATACGCATATCGGTTAAACATCATTGGGTTTGACGGTGTAAAACCCACAGGATCATTAGAATAAAACCTGCCGATGACTGGGTCATAATACCGCTGCTGCATATAAGTCAGGCCAAGCGTTTTATCCTCGACATGCCCGGTATAGCCAGGTTTGTCTTCCAAGGCGAGGCTTGAACCGACTTTGGCAATCAGGTCATTGCCAAGGTAAATATACCTTACCAGCCCGTTTGCTCCGTCCGTCATCAGCAATTTCCCGGCCTGGTTGTAGATACTATAGGCGGTCGCTGAGGCGGACGATTTCATCACCCGGCGACCATGACCGTCATAGCTATAACTCAGACCGGCGGCATTAATCAGTTGATTAGCACGGTTGTAATTGAATGCCAGTTTGCCGTTATGGGTCACGTTACTGCGATCGTCGTAACTAAAGGCATAACCACCGGTTACAGTGTTCAGCCGCTTACTTGTCAGGTCGTAGCTGTACAATAGCTTTTGACTGCCAAGTTCCTTAGTAAGGATGTTGCCCGTTTCATCATAATCAAAAGCTCCTGCTCCCCATGGACCGGTGGCGGTTTTCAGCCGATCGAGGCCGTCATAAGACATCGCTACTGATTGGCTGCTTTGCACCAGATCTGTAATAGTGGTCAGATTATCGGTTTGGTCATACTGATAGCGCTGGGCATAGCGATTCACAGTGCCTTTTTGTACAGCACGTTCATAAGGCTTAAATTCCGCATTTAACAACTGCGAGAACTTTAAGCCATTGCCATAGGTATAAGTTTT
>CALJUX010000037.1 GCA_937978655.1 uncultured Chromatiaceae bacterium | reverse complement strand
CGCCGACCCCCGAGATCTACACTCTTTCCCTACACGACGCTCTTCCGATCTCTGAGTTACGACATCGTCTACGACCCGACAGTGTTTGTCCGCGGTTCGATTGAAGCGGTAGTGAAAACACTGTTTGAAGCCATTTTGCTGGTGGTGCTGGTCGTCGTACTGTTCCTGCAAACCTGGCGCGCCTCGATTATTCCGCTGGTCGCAGTGCCGGTATCATTGATTGGTACTTTTGCCTTTATGCACCTGTTTGGTTTTTCACTGAACGCGCTGAGCTTATTTGGTCTGGTGTTGGCGATTGGGATTGTCGTCGACGACGCCATCGTCGTGGTGGAAAACGTTGAACGCAATATCGAAGCTGGTTTGTCACCGCTTGCTGCGACGCAACAGGCGATGAAAGAAGTCACAGGCCCTATTATCGCTACTACGCTGGTGCTGGCAGCTGTGTTTGTGCCGACCGCCTTTATGACCGGCCTTACCGGCCAGTTTTATAAACAGTTTGCCCTGACCATCACCATTTCGACGGTCATTTCCGCGCTGAACTCGCTGACGTTAAGCCCGGCGTTAGCTGCCCTGCTGTTAAAACCGCACGGTGCGGCGCCGGATAAACTGACAGTGCTGCTGGATAAATTATTCGGTCGTGTGGTGTTCCGGCCCTTTAACCGGCTGTTCGCCCGTGGCAGTGAGCGTTATGGCAAAGCGGTCAGTAAAATCATCCGCTTCGGTGGCCTGACCGGTGTGTTGTACTTAGGCTTGCTGGGTCTTACCGGCGGTATTTTTGCCAATACACCAACAGGTTATGTGCCGCAGCAGGATAAACAATATCTGGTGGCTTTTGCTCAGTTGCCGGATGCCGCTTCGCTGGAACGCACTGAAGCGGTGATTAAACAGATGTCAGAAATTGCGCTGAAACATCCTGGCGTGGCGCATTCGGTTGCCTTCCCTGGACTGTCGATTAATGGGTTTACCAATAGCCCGAACGCCGGCATTGTGTTTACGCCGCTGAAAGACTTCAGTGAACGGCAAGATCCGTCGTTGTCAGCCGGTGCTATCGCTGCCGACTTAAACGCCCAGTTTGCCGGTATTCAGGACGCTTTTATCGCCATTTTCCCGCCGCCACCGGTACAAGGCCTTGGCACTATCGGCGGTTTCCGCCTGCAGCTGGAAGACAAAGCCAACCTTGGTTACGAAGAGCTGTACAAAGTGACGATGGCCGTGCAGATGAAAGCCTGGCAAACACCACAGCTTGCCGGTGTATTCTCGGGTTATCAGGTTAATGTGCCGCAGCTGGATTTGGACGTTGACCGCGCCAAAGCCAAAGCACAGGGCGTGTCGTTAGATGATTTGTTTGCAACACTGCAGGGGTATCTGGGCGGTACTTATGCCAACGACTTTAACCAGTTTGGCCGCACCTATCAGGTCAACGTGCAGGCGGACGAAGCCTTCCGGCAAGATCCGGCGCAAATTGCCAACCTGAAAGTGAACAACCAACATGGCGCGCTGGTGCCGATTGGCAGCTTTGTGAACGTCAATTACAGCGCAGGTCCGGATCGTGTGATGCATTACAACGGCTTTACTACCGCCGAAATCAACGGTGGCCCGGCACCGGGTTACAGCAGCGGCGAAGCACGGGCGGCGATGGAAAAAATTCTGGCTGAAACCCTGCCACCAGGCATCAGCTATGAATGGACTGAGCTGACTTATCAGCAAATTCTGGCCGGTCATGCTGAGTATCTGGTGTTCCCGCTGGTATTGCTGCTGGTGTTTATGGTGCTGGCTGCCTTGTATGAAAGCCTGCGTTTGCCGCTGGCTATCCTGCTGATTGTGCCGATGACGCTGCTCTCCGCGATGATCGGCGTCTGGATCTTCGGTGGTGACAACAACATCTTCACCCAAATCGGCTTGATTGTGCTGGTCGGCCTTGCCACCAAAAACGCCATCCTGATTGTTGAATTCGCCCGCGAAAAACAACAGCACGGCATGACCGCGCTGCAAGCGGTGCAGGAAGCAGCCCGCTTACGCTTACGGCCAATTTTAATGACGTCGATTGCTTTTGTGATGGGTGTGGTGCCGTTGGTATTTAGCAGTGGTGCCGGCGCGGAAATGCGCCAGGCTATGGGTGTGGCGGTGTTCGCCGGCATGATTGGCGTGACCTTGTTTGGTCTGCTGCTGACGCCACTGTTCTACACCATGCTGGCTGGCAAAAAGCCGCAACAAACTTCTGAGCAGATCAACCTGCCAAACCAAGTTGGAGTGACTCATGACTAATTTGTTTCGTCCATCTGCCCTTGCGCTGCTGCTCAGCCTGAGCCTCGGTGGCTGTGTCAGCAGCCAGTATCAGGTGCCGGCAGAGCTGACCGCTGAGCAGCCGTTGCCAGCACAATATCAGCTGGTGGCGACACCGGCTGACTGGTGGCAACAATTACACGACCCGCAACTGATGACGCTGTTACAGCAGGCCGGCGCGCAAAACGCCAGCTTGCTGGCCGCCAGTGCCAATGTAAAACGTTATGCCGCGCTGCAAAGTGATGCCGCCGACAATGATTTGCCAAAGCCAACCGCAACGGCCGGCATGGAACGTTCGCAGCAAGGCAAAGACGGCGTGGTGTCGAGTCGTTATCAACAAGGCGTCAGCGTCACCTGGCAACTGGATTTGTCCGGCGCAGTCGCGCTCGCTGCACAGGCTGCAGAGCAAGACCGTGAAATCGCCGTGTTGCGTCTGCAGGAACTGCAACTGGCGGTGCTGACCCAGGTCGCGCGGCATTATGGCGACTGGCTCGGTGCGCAGCTGCAAATTGATGTAGCGCAGGCTAACCTCGCCAATCTGGCGAAAACCCGCGGCATAGTGCAGGCGCAGCTCGATGCTGGCAGCGCGTCGGCGCTGGAACTGACCCGCTTGCAGGCGCAGATTTATCAGGTGGAGGCCGGATTGCCGGCGCTTTACTTACAGCAATCGCAGGCGCAGCTGGCGCTCGCCGCGCTGACGGCGCAAACGGAAGTGAGGCTGACCAAACGCAGCCTGCCGCAATTCAGTCAGCCACTGGCGCTGTCGCAGTGGCAGGATGTATTGGCAAAAAGGCCTGATTTGGCGATTGCCGAGCGACAGCTGGCCAAAGCGCATACGCAGCTGGCGATTGATAAAGCCGCCTGGTATCCGCAGTTGTCGCTGCAGGGCTTTCTTGGGTTTGTCTCGCTGGGTAGCGTCAAAACTGGCAGTGAACAGCAAAGCTGGAGCCTGGCACCAAGTTTAAGTTTGCCGGCGACAGATCCATGGTCTGTAGCAGACCGCATTGACGCCAGCACCGCCGGCGCTGAAGTGGCGCTGCAGCAATACCGTGCCCAGGTGTTTGACGTCGTGCGCGACCTCAAAGGCAGTCTGGATGCGTATAACCAGGGCCGGCGTGCGCAGTTATTGCAGCAGCAACAGCTGGCGGCGAGCAGCGAAGCGGTGCGGCTGACGCAGTTACGTTATCAAAGTGGTATGGCGGATTTCCTGCAACTGCTGGATGCTGAACGTGAACTGCTGAGCGCACGGGATCAGGCGGCCCGTCTCAGTTTGGCGAACTATCAGCAAGTCGTTGGTTTGTACCAGCAATTTGCTGCAGGCCTGCAGTTATAAGCCGGTTTTCGCCGGCTGTTTGACACTGAGCTGCCAGCTGTATTTTTGCAGCAAGGCTTTAAAATCGCCCTGGCTGGCACGGGCACTGATGTAGTTATCCAGTAACTGCCGCTGCAGCGGTTTTAAACGCGGCGAGTACACACAATGCAACTGGTAGTGCCCCAGTTGCAATTGCTGCAGCCGGCTCACCGGCAGCAGGTAATGCGCCTCAATTTCTGACATCACCACTGCATCGGCCTGGCCCGCCAGAAAGGCCGCTGCAGCCTCATCCGGCGATGCATGATCCTGTCGTTGTGAGCGGCCGGCGCGAAACAGTGATTCCAGCTCAGGATACCGGTAGCCCCGGGTCGTCGCGACCACCGTTTGCTGCTGCGCCAGTGCCGACAACCCGTCAACAGCGCGATGGCTGAGCAAGATATCGGTATAACCAAACAACGGCGGACTCCAGCGCAACAAAGGTTGTGGATACCAGGCCGGATTGGCGCGGCAATACAGGTCCGCTTCACTTTTTAATAACGCAGCGGCAATGTCAGCACGCGCAAAGGGTTTCAGCTGTAGCTGCATCCCAAGCTGCTGGCTAAGTTCACGATAAATATCAATCAGATAACCAGAATCGGGTTGCGAGCTGGCACCGCGGATCACCGCAGGTGGCGTAATAAAATCACCATATACGGCAGTCAGTACCTGTGGGTTTGCAAATACCGGGCCGGCGCCCCCCAACAGCAGCGCAACCAGAACAGAACAATGACAGCTCACCAGACACAACCTTGTTGTTTTTTTCACCAGTTTACGCGCGCAAATTCTCCCTGACCAGTCAGATCTGTGCCAGCGCCAGCCCTGTGCGCTCACGCCGGCGATAGGTCGGATGTTGCAAGGCTCCATTGCCGACCTGAAAACGCTGACTGAAGAATTGCAGCACACCATCTGCACTGAGGCGGGCATAAGGCAACTGATGTCTGGCAATCACTGCACCACCCAGCCGGGTTAACGCCTGTTCCAGCGTCAGCCCGGCCGGTTTGGGTAAACGATAGAGTTGAAACAGAAAATTTAACGTGGACACCGCATAAGAAGCGCCAGCCTGCACCCGGATCAATTGCAGCTCCTGTAAACGGAAGCCAATATCGCGGATACGTTGTAAGCGGAGATTCTCGGTCATAATGCGGGCCCTGATTTAAACTGCTGATACTGTTGTATCGGACCCCGCCGCCGAAACTTGAGCGGCTTTGCCAGATTGTGCCGCGCGGTATATTTTTCTGCTTTGCTCGCTGAGGGTCAGGGCTTGCGCTGCTTTTGGTCCGCCACCACCCGACCCGGCCGGTAAAAATATTTTGCCACGCCCCTTTAATAACATAATGTGATTAATTAAGCTGACGCTATTGCAGCCAAAGGAGAGCAACATGATTACGGTGATTGGCGAGAACGTTATTGATATTTTCAGCGAGGCAGACGGTCGTTTTGTGGCGAAAACCGGCGGTTCGCCATTAAATCTGGCCATCGCCTGTGCTTTGCAGCAAGTGCCGGTCTGTTATCTGTCGCCGTTATCTTCCGATGCCTTTGGCGATGCTTTTCGCCAGTTATTACAAAGCCGTGGCGTCAGCGCTGGTTTTCCACACGCATCCGCCGCGCCCAGTTCTCTGGCTTTTGTCCGCATCGACGCCCAGGGGCAACCCAGCTACAGCCTCTATCGGCAGGGTATTGCGGACCGGGATTACACGGCAGAGCAGCTGATTGGAGCGCTGCCGGCCGACTGCCGCATTTTGCATACCGGCTCGCTGGCGCTTGAACCACAGGATGCAACCAAGTTACTGCCGGTGTTACAGGCCGCTAAAGAGCGTGGGATCCGCCTAAGTATCGATATTAACGTGCGTTTGCAGTTTGTCAGCGACGTGGCGGCGTACCGCGCTGTGATTGAGCAGGTGTTGCAACTTGCCGACTATATCAAGGCCAGTGATGAAGACTTAGCGGCGCTTTATCCGGCACTGGGCCTGCAAAATGCTGTCGAAAAAATCCGCGCGCTGGCGCCATCAGCGCTGTTGGCACTGACTTGCGGTGCCGAAGGCGCCAGCCTGTATCTGGGCACTCAGGTTATTTCTCAAGCCGTTATTCAACCAACAGTGTTTATCGATACCGTCGGTGCCGGCGATACCTTTTTTGCCAATCTGTTAGTGCAGCTGCTGCAGTTACATCCGGCAAATCAGGCGCTTACCGAATTAGATTTGACGCTGTGCCAAAGCGCACTAAAGCGCGCCTGCCTCGCTGCCAGTCTGAATATTGCCAAAGCCGGGTGTGAGCCGCCGGATAAAACAACGCTGGATCAGGCGCTGGCGCTGAGCTAAAACCGCCATCCGTGCACGGGAACAAAGCAACGATGAGCCTCTGTCGACGTTTGCGGCGCTGAGCTCACAACAAGGCGCCACGCCATAAATCTTTCACAGAATTGTCAGAAATTTGCCGCATCGCTCTGACAAGATGCTCGCGGCTTCTTCCTGTGGCCACCCCGTGAGGGTTGTTGTGTATCCTTGTCCTTGGTCCTGACGAATGCTTGGGGACCTCAGCGGTGGCGTCTGTTGGCGCCGCCTTTTTTATTCTGCCGCACGCCCCACTCATCTTGTCTGTCTCAGTCAGGCCACTGCAGCCACTGCCGGGAAGTAACTCCGCCAAGGCGCCGGATGCCCCAGACCATAACCCTGGCCATACTGCACGCCGATGCTGCGCAATAACACACAAGTGGCTTCGTCCGGTACAAATTCGGCGATGGTCTGAATGTGCATACTGCGGGCAATATCAGCCATGGCACGCACCATCACGGCATCAGTGGCATTTTGGGTCATGGCTTTGACAAAAGAGCCGTCAATTTTCAGATAGTCCACCGGCAGATGTTTCAGATAGGCAAAGGACGACATGCCGACGCCAAAATCGTCCAGGGCAAATTTGCAGCCGATCTGGCGCAGACTGTCAATAAAACGGTTGGCTGCGGCCATATTGGTGATGGCCGCCGTTTCGGTGATCTCAAAACAAATCTTCGCCGCCGGAACGGCAAACAGCTGCAATTGCTGCTGAATAAACCCCAGCAGATCCGGGTCACTTAACGAGGGGCCAGACAAGTTAATGGCGATTTTATCCAGCTGACTCAGCTGCGCCGGTGTCGCCGCCAGCAGCTGCAATACCCGGCGGATCACCCAACGGTCAATCAGCCCCATCAGACCTTGCTCCTCGGCGAGCGGAATAAACAAAGCCGGACTGATCATGGCGCCGTCGTTATCGCGCAGCCGCAGCAGCACTTCCAGATGCAGCCCTTGCGGCGGGACCGACAACGACACTATCGG
Source organism: uncultured Chromatiaceae bacterium (assembly GCA_937978655.1). Classification (GTDB taxonomy): domain Bacteria; phylum Pseudomonadota; class Gammaproteobacteria; order Enterobacterales; family Alteromonadaceae; genus Pararheinheimera. The sequence continues at coordinate 160,424 of CALJUX010000037.1, read as the reverse complement.
CTGGGCATACAATTCAAAACGATGCTCATCCAGTGCGGTGTGCAGCAGCGATAACAACTGGCGTTGTTGCTGCAGATGATTCAGTTCAGGGCCGTTTGCATCGACGATAAAATAGCGGTTACGACCCTGATTTTTTGCCAGGTAACAGCCGCTGTCGGCGGCTTTTAATATATCTGTCAGGTTGCCCTGACAGCCGTCCAGCGCCACCACGCCAATGCTGGCGCCGATGGTAAAAATCTGCTGTTCCCAGCGAAACCGAAATGCGCTGATCTGGCCAAGCAATTGTTGCAGATGCGCCTGTACCGCCGCCGTGTCGCGCCCGGCCAGCACCAGACAAAACTCATCGCCGCCGACCCGGGCCAGAATATCCGCCGGATGCAGATCCATACTGAGCAGGCTGGCAACATGGCGCAGCAAATCGTCCCCCGCCAGATGGCCGCAGCTGTCATTGATCTGTTTAAACTGGTCCATGTCGATGTAACACAAAGCGCCGCCCTGGCGCGTCTCCAGTAATGCGGCCAGCCGCTGCTCAAAGGCATAACGGTTGAGTAAGCCGGTCAGCTGATCGTGTTCGGCCTGATAGCGGATTTGTTGCGCCAGCGCCTGTTCACTGCTGACATCGCGGAACGTCAGCGCCAGCCCCTGTGCCGACTTCACCACCTGCACCCGCACCCAACTGGCATGGATAAGGCCGGATGGTTGCGCCAGCACCGCTTCAAACGGCTGCCCCGTTTGCTCGACCGCCAGACAACGCCGGAAAAACCAGTCCGCTTTCAGTTCGGCGCACAACAACGCCAGCGATTGGCCAGCCAGCAGCAACGACGGGTCGCATAACTGCGCCGCCACTTTGTTACTTTGTTGCAGGATAAAATCGGTGCCTGCGGCGCCAGGTTGCCTGGCCAGCAGTAAAATTGCGTCCAGGGACGCATCCGCCGCCGACTGATACAGCTGCTGGAAACGCCGTACCTGGGCTTCTTTGGCAAATTGCCGGTACAACAGCAAGCCAATACAGACTGCGATCAGACTGCCGACGCCGGCTATCCACCAGGACAACTGCCAGCTGTCACTCTGACTTTGCACACTGAACTGCCAGGCTCGGCCGGCAAAGTCCAGTGACTGCACCACCACAGGCGCATGCGGATGAAAAGTTCCGGCCTGATGTAAGACCCGGCCGGCGTCCTGCATGCGAAAACTCAGGCCACCGGAAGCCAGCTCGCTGGTATAGACGCCGAGAATAGTACTGATATCAAAAAACGCCGCCACATAACCGTGGGGTTTGCCCTGCATGCTGATAGCGCGGGTGACCACCAGACTTTGTGGCTGATCCGGCGGATACAACACGGCGCTTCTGGCCTCCAGCGGCGCCGCCAGCAAAGATGGCAGATGGGTGTGCAACAGCCGCTTGCGGCTGTGCAAATCAACCGACCACAACACATGGCCCTGCTGATCCAACAAAGCCAGATCACGCAGCCCCGGTAACATCTTCGCCAGCGTGACGGCACGGACATTAAACCAGTCAATTTCGTTGGCGCTCGCCACCGGCCAGTGCCCAACCAGATCGTCCAGCGCACGTACCCGATCGGCAGCCATGATCTCCAGCGCATTGCTGACTTGCTGCGCCACAGTTCGTGCTTTGATTTCACTGGTTTTTTCGTTACTGATCCCAAGGTATAAGGCCACCGCCAGAATACCGGTCATGATCAGAACAGTGGCGATACTGGCCACTAAAGCGGGACGACGCTGCATAAACTTCTCCGGGCAATCCGGCGCAGTCTATGGCGAAAATGTGACAGAAATAAGTCAGTTCCCGATCAAGTACACAACATCGCGGCCGCCTGTAACTGATTGCGGCCTTGTTGTTTGGCCTGATACAACAACGCATCGGCCTGCTGTAACAGCTGCCGCGACTGGCTGTGTTCCGGCGGTACTGTGCTGGCAAGACCGGCACTGAGCGTCAGGATCCCGCTTGGCGTCAGCGGATGTGCGATGGCTAATTCTTTCACTTTCAACAAGATACTTTGCGCCAGAAAACGGGCGCCGCTTAAATCCGTGCGCGGCAACAGCACAACAAATTCCTCGCCGCCATAACGGGCCAGCAAATCATAAGGCCGGCCCAGCGCCATTTGCATAGCACGCGCGACCTGGCGCAGACATTCGTCACCGGCCAGATGGCCAAACTCATCGTTGTATTGCTTAAAATAATCAATATCAATCATCAGCAGTGACAACGGCTCCTGCGCCCGACAGCAACTGCGCCAGTCCAGCTCCAGTTGCTGGTCAAAACGCCGGCGGTTGGCGATGCCGGTCAGCCCGTCAATCTGTGAAATGGTGCGCAGTAAATCGGCCTGCTGTTTGAGCTGCAACTGAGTCCGCACCCGCGCTTTGGTGATGATCGGATTCACCGGTTTGTGAATAAAATCAACAGCTCCCAGTTCAAAACCACGCACTTCGGCGGCCTCGTCAAAATGCGAAGTGATAAAAATCACCGGAATATCCGCCAGCGCCGGATCGGCTTTTAACCGCCGGCACACCTCGTAGCCGTCCAGCCGTGGCATCACTACATCCAGCAAAATCAGATCCGGATGCAGTTCAATACATTTCTCCAGCGCCTGCTCACCGTTCAGCGCAATAAACACATCAAATTCATGGCGGAAAATTTCGTACATCACACGGATATTTAGCTGATGATCGTCCACCAGTAATAAACGGGGCGTCGTGCCGGGGGCGGTGTACCATTGACCGGGCTGTGACATCAGGGATGCTTCCTTGTCAGTTGCTGCAGCGTTTCGAGCGCGGCAGTGAAATCAAGTTGTTCGACCTGCCGGCAGATCGGGCCATAGACGGCGTCCGTGGCCGCCAGTGCGGCGGCGATATCCAGCGCCGCCAGATGTTGATGTTGCAAAGCCTGCTGTAACTGTAGCAAGTGCTGCGCGACGACGCTGTCCGGCATGGCAGCCAGCGGTTCCTGCACGGGCTGCAGCTCAGACGCCAGTGGCAGCAAAGCAAATTGCTGCAGACTTTGCGCCACCAACAGATCGAGCGCAGCCAAATCCACCCGGTCATCCTGCACCAGAGCGCCAGAGAGTCGCAACTGAGCGGCCAGCGCCACCGCGCCCAGGGTCGACGCCACGCCCTGCATCGTATGCAAGACCGCCTGGCGTTCCGCAACGCTGGCAGCCTGCACATACTGCTGACGCTGTTGCTGCCATTCCTGCGCCAGTTGTTGCCAGGCCTGCGCCAGCAACCGCGTATTCTGCCCAAAGCGCTGTAACATCAGGTTCAGCGGCTGCAGCAGCGCACTGCTGTCCGGCAGATCTGCGCTGTCCGGCAGCGCTGCGGCCGGCGCGGCGCTGTTGCCCTCATCCGGCAATTGCCGGCATAACGCCAGCAATTGTCGGCAAAGGGTTTTTAAGTCGATGGGCTTGGCGATATGGGCATTCATGCCGGCAGCCTGACACGCCACCTGGTCATCAGCGGTGGCATTGGCGGTCATCGCCACTACCGGCAGCTCAGCAGCACTGAATTGCTGACGAATTTTTCGCGTCGCCGTGAGTCCGTCCATGCCAGGCATCTGCAGGTCCATCAGCACCAGATCAAAACGCTGCTGCTGCACCAGCGCCACAGCGACAAAACCATCCACCGCCAGCGTGACCCTGGCGCCGGCAGACAACAGCAGTTGCTCAGCGACCTGCCGGTTCAGCGCATTGTCCTCGACCACCAGCAGATGCAGGCCTTGCAACGGCCGCAACACCGGCGCCGGCAGCAGCGGTTGCACCGTAGCCGGTTGCAGGGCTTTTTGCAGGCGCTGTTGCAGCTGTTGTGGCGTGACCGGTTTAATCAGCACATCATGCACCGGCTGTTCACTTTGCCGGGCCAGCTGTTGCAGGACTTCACTTTCAAAGGCTGTGACCATCATCAGCACTGGCGGCGTGCCGCTCTGGTGCTGCTGCAGGATACGGCGGGCGGTCGCCAGACCATCAAGGCCAGGCATGCGCCAGTCCAGCAGCACCAGCTGAAAAGGTGTCGCATCAGCATCCGCCTGCTGTACCGCCGCCAGCGCAGCGGTGCCGTCGGCTGCGGCACTGACCTGACAGCCAAGCTGCTGCAGGCTGACCATCAGACTCTGGCGTACCAGCGCCTGATCATCGACCACCAGCACCCGCAACGCCGTCAGCGTGTCGGGCGGCAACAACGGCGTGTCATCCAGCAGTGGTAATTCCAGCTCAAAACTAAAACGGCTGCCTTCACCCGGCACACTGTGCAGCATCAGCTGCGCCGACATCAGCGCCAGCAGCCGCTGGCAAATCACCAGCCCAAGCCCGGTGCCACCGAAACGCCGGCTGATGGAGGTTTCCGCCTGACTGAAGGCGGCAAACAGGCGCTGCTGCTGGACTTCTGAGATGCCGATCCCGCTGTCTTCCACCACAAACTGTAAGCCAACCCGGCCTGGCGCTGCGGCGCTGCGTTTGACGCTGAGCCGGACATAACCTTGTTGGGTGAACTTCAGCGCATTGCCGCCCAGGTTGACCAGAATTTGCTGCAGACGCAATTTATCGGCCAGCACCTGCGCCGGTAAGTCTGGCGCCAAATCAAACAGCAGCTCGACATTGGCATTCTGATGCGTGGCGCCGAGCAACACCGCGACGTCATGGAAAAACGTCGCCAGTTCCAGCGGCGCCGGGTCCAGTTCCAGCCGGCCTGCATCAATTTTGGAGAAATCGAGAATGTTGTTCAGCAATCCGAGCAGCGCCGTGGCGGCGATTTGGCTTTTACCGACATAGTCCGCCTGCAGATCGCTGAGTAAGGTTTGTTGCAGTAATTGCAACATGCCCAACACTGCATTCAGCGGCGTGCGGATCTCATGGCTCATATTGGCCAGAAACTGCGACTTGGCCTGATTGGCGGCATCGGCCTGCTCTTTGGCCTGACGCAGCTGCAGCTCCAGCTGGCGCTGGGCGGTGATGTCCAGATTGATGCCGGTCATCCGCCACGGCGTGCCGTCAGCGTGACGCTCCACGGTCCCGCCGCCGAGGATATAACGCTCGCCGCCTGCCGGCGTGACGATGCGGAATACCGGATCATACTGGCCGCTGCCGTCCAGCGCCTGCTGCAGGCGTTGTTCAGTCCCGGCCAGATCGTCCGGATGCACCCGCATTTGCCAGTGCTGGTAACTCAGGCCCTGCTGCGCCAGCTCTGCCGGATGTTCGTAAATCTCAAACATCCGGCCATTCCACCATAATTCGTTGCTTTGCGGATGCCAGGTCCAGACGCCAAGATGCGCCACGTCTGCGGCAATGCTGAGCTGGTCACGCAACATCATCAGATCCAGCTCACTTTGCAATTGCTCGCTGAAATCCAGCGCGATCAGTAAAAAGCCAAGCAATTGACAGCTGGTATCGCGGATCGCTGTCAGCGTCAGTAATACCGGCAACTGGCTGCCGTCCTGACACCGCAGCTGGCTGCGCCAGGTTTCCGGCGTCCCGGTCCGCGCCAGATGGGCCAGCAGTTCGGCCTGCGACTCGCCGCCCAGATGCAGCTCGCGCGTCCGCGTGGCAAGTGCTGCAGGCTCCAGCAATGCACTGAGCGTGGCCGTGCCGGTCATCTCTGCACTCTGATACCCCAGCATCAGCTCGGCGCCGCGGTTAAATAGCTGCACCTGGCCCTGCCGGTCCAGGCTGATGATGGCCACTTCAGACGCCGCACTGAGCACCGTATCAATCAACTGATGCAATTCAGCCTGATGGGCTTCCGCCAGCTTGCGGGCCGTGATGTCGCTCGACAGCGCGATATAACGTTCAGTCCGGCCACTGGCATTGAGCAATGGCATGATCACGGTGTCATACCAGCGCAACTGACCGGACTGATGGCGGTTGCAGATCTCACCCCGCCAGGCTTGTTGCTGGCTGATTTGTTGCCACAACGCCTGCCAGAACACCGGCGGGTGCGCGCCGGAACTGACCACCTGATGGGTCTGCCCCACCAGGGCCTGACGGTCGTAACCGTGGCTCTGGCAAAACACCGGATTCACATCCAGAATACGGCCGGCCGGGTCGGTTTCCACATATAAAAACTGCGCATTGATGGTGTCCAGCAAAGTTTTATGTTGCCGCAGCGCCTGATCCAGCTGGCGCCGGCTGGCGACCAGTTCGCCGATATCCCGTACCGTCTTGGCGGCCGCTTTAATCCGGCCTTTGGCGTCATACACCGGCGACACATTCACCAGCACATCCAGCAAAGCGCCGTTTTTATGCCGGCGCTGTGTGACAAACTGTTTCACACTGTCGCCTTTGCGTAATTGCTGCAGGATCTGTTGCTCCTGGGGAAATAAATCTGGTGGGATGATCAGCGTGGCCAGTTGCTGGCCCACGGCCTCGGCGGCACTGTAACCAAACATCTGCTCCGCGCCCTGATTCCAGCTGGTGACCACGCCATCGAGATCTTTGCTGATGATGGCGTCGTTTGAGCTGTGCACAATAGCCGCCAGCCGGCTGCGCTGTGCATTAAACTGCTGGCGCGACAAATACATCCGGATCCCCATGCTGGCACTGAGCGTGAGCAGCAGCGTCAGCAATAATCCCAGCAGGCCATACAGCCTTGGCGACGGCAAGTCCAGATGCTGCTGGTACAGCGGACCGGCCTGAAACTGCCACTGCCAGAGCCGGCCAAATACCTTCGCTTGCTGTACGATGTCACCGCGGATCTGTGCCGGAGCCAATGTGGCACCGGCCTGAAAAAATGCCGCCGGCGTTGCAGTAATATCAGTGAGCTGCAGCCTGACGCCGCCATATTCCGGCAGCAGGTCCTGCAGGATCTCGCCGGCAATCAGCGGCGCATAACTGAATCCCTGCAACAACGCCTCGCGTTCAGACACTGTCTTTGGCGTTGACCAGTCCCGGTACACCGGTAACAACATCAGAAATGCCTGCAGTGGTTTGCCGCTGGCCTGCAGCAAGGTGATGGGCGCCGTCAGTTGCGGTGTGCCACTTTGCAGGGCCGCCACTGCCGCTGCGTAACGTCGCGGCTCTGAGCTGATATCCAGCCCAATCGCGGCTTGGTTGCGTTGCAGCGGTTCGATGTACTGAATAATAAAATGATCATGCGGGTGGCTGGCGATGGCCGTCAGTTTAAAATCGTGTTGGCCCGACTGGCGCGCCCGCTGCATAAAATCCTGCAGCTGCGCCGGCGCGACCCGGTGGATATAACCAAAACCATGGGCGCCGGGAAACTCAAGTTCGAGGTCGCGGCTCTGGCTGTAGCGGGCAAAACTTTGTTGGCTGAGCGCCGTGCCGGCCGTCAGAACATGACCGCGCACGCCACGCAGACCGTACTGATAACGCCATAACCTGTCATGTGTCTGGCGCACCACTTGCTGTGCCAGCTCGGTCAGAGCGCTGACGGTACGTTGTTGATTCTGTTGTTCCAGCCGGTCACTGTAGGCGGCGCTCAGCGCCACGCCACTGCCTAACAACAGCGCGGCAAACCATAATGGCCAGTGTGCCGGCGTGCTGGCTGCGCTGCCATGGTGAAAAAAACGGCTTAACTGCAACATAGATACTGTCGTCCACGCTTATCCATCAGCGAGGGGCTGCGCCGCAACCCCGGACTTTTTAAACTAGCAGAGCCTTTGCAGATGTCCATTTTTCGGATACAGAGAACTGCGCTGAGGACACAAAGCGCTGGTATCCGGCGCCGGAACCCCTTAGAGTCAAACTTGGCGGCAACCTGAACGATGTTCGCCGATAACACGCCGGCTTATGGCTAACATAACGATAAAACCAGCTTTTGCGGGAACCTCTGATGCTGAAAAAAATCATGCTTTGTACGCTGGCAGCCTTGTTACTGCTGCTCAGCGTCCTCGTGTTGCGTACGCTGAGTTTCAGCCCATCGCCTGCGGTGTCCGCCCCGGCGCTGACGCTGAATGCCGATCGCAGCGCTGTCAGCAACCATCTGGCTGAAGCGATCCGCATGCAGACCATCTCATACGACAACAGCGCGCGGCGCGACAGTGCCAGATTCCGTCAGTTCATTCAGTGGCTGCAACAGACCTATCCGTTACAGCAACACGGCCTGGAACTGACAGCGGTCAATGAACTGACCTTGTTATACCGCTGGCCGGGCAAAGACCGCAGCAAACCGGCCGTATTGCTGTCGGCGCACTACGACGTGGTGCCGGTGACGCCGGGCACCGAAAAACGCTGGCAACATCCGCCATTTGCCGGCGTGGTGGCCGACGGTTTTGTCTGGGGCCGTGGTGCTATGGACGATAAAGGTGCGGTCATTGCGATGCTCGAAGCCATCAGCCTGCTGCTGCAACAAGGCTATCAGCCACCGCATGATGTCTATCTGGCACTGACCCATGATGAGGAAATTGGCAGCAGTGAAGGCGCCGCCGCGGTCGCCGCCTTGCTGCAACAACGTCAGGTCGCGCTCGCCTGGTCGCTGGACGAAGGCTCATTTATTCTGCGCCAGATGGTCCCAGGGGTCAGTGCTGACATTGCCAGTATTAATGTGGCGGAAAAAGGCTTTCTGAATCTGCAGCTCAGCGTGGCAAGTCCGGGCGGACACAGCTCGATGCCGGCCACCGACACGGCGGTCAGTATTCTGGCCCGCGCGCTGGTGCGGCTGACCGAACAGCAAATCGACGGTGGCATTGATGGCCTGACGGCCGATTTTTATGACCAGCTGGGGCCGCATATGGCCTGGCCACAGCGTCTGTTGCTGGCCAACCGCTGGCTGTTCGGCAGCTTGCTGGAACACGAGCTGAGTAAAATGCCTACGGCCAACGCCATGCTCAGAACCACCACAGCGCCGACCATGCTCAGTGGCAGCATCAAAGCCAATGTCTTGCCGCAGCAGGCCAGTGCCGTGGTGAATTTCCGCCTGCATCCACGCGACAGTATTGAGTCTGTGCTGGCGCATGCAAGGCGCGTGATAGCCGATGCGCGGGTTGAACTGACAGTGCTGCAAGGCTTGCCGCCATCGCGGGTCAGCGCACAGCAGGCCGACGGTTTTGCCCAGATCAGCGCGGCAGCCCAACGCAGTGCCCCGGCGCCACGCACCGATCTCATCGTCGTGTCTGGCCTGACCATTGGCGGCACCGACAGCCGGTTTTATGAGAACGTAGCCAACAACAGCTACCGCTTTAATCCGATGGTGCTGACCTCGGCCGAACTGGGTGGATTTCATGGTGACAATGAACGGATCAGCCAGGATAACCTGCTGCGGGCGGTCGGGTTTTATCATACGCTGCTAAGCAGCCTATAAGCAGAAACCACAACGCAGCCGGCTGGCTGCGTTGTCAGGTGAAGGCTATGACCCTCAGGCTCAGCGTCGCACCGGCCCGGCGTCAGCTTCAATCTGCGCCTGCAGTGTTTTGGCAAAACCGGCCAGAAACACCCATTCCGCCACGATAAACAACGGGCCAATCAGCAAGCCGACCAAATCATCGACAAATGCCGGTTTTTTACCTTCAAAATAGTGCCCGATAAACTGCAGCACCCAACCAGCGGCAAACACTGCCACTGAGCCCCACAGCCACTGTGGGCCAAAGGCCTGTACCAACAACTGCGCCAACGCAAAGCAGGCGCCACTGAATAGCAACATCAGCGCGCCGAATTTAACATCCAGCACAAAGTAGTACAGATTACTGAATAAAAACAACAACATGGCTGCAGTGACAGCACCACTGACCGGAAAAGACAGCATACCAAACACGCTGATCACAATCAGCGGGATGCCGGCAAAATGGGTCAGGATATTGCGCTGATCACGGTGATAACGGGCGTATTGGCTCAAGTGTTCGGTCAGGGTCCGCATAATTTTTCTCGCTGAAATGCCACTAGTTCTGCCAGTCAATGTAAGGGCTGGCCGGCGGAAACTCTGTCAGATACACGACAATCTGTCAAAGTGCCAGTTGTTCCAGTGCCGGGCGGTCGAGGATCTCAATCACGCCGTAGCGCGTTTGCACCACGCCGGCCTGTACCAGCTGGCGCAGCAACTGATTGGTGGTCTGGCGCGACAACGACAGCAGCTGGCCCAGTTGTTCCTGCTGCAATATTAAGGTCAACTGACCGCTGCGGCTGAGCTGACACAGCCGGCGGGCTAGTCGCTGCTGCGCACTGAGCACGGCACGGTCTTCCAGTTCGACAAACATCTGGCGCAGTTTGGCAGTCAGCAGGCGGGAAAAACGTTGCCACCACAGCGGATCTGCACTGACCAGCTGCTGCAAGGCCGTTTTGGGCAACTGCAATAAACGCACCTGGGTCAGCGCCGTGGCATCATGGGTTCTGGGCATTTGGTCAAACCAGGCAATTTCGCCAAACCAGTCGGCAGGACCCAGCAACGTCAGCATCGCCTGATGGCCACTGCTGTGCAGCCCGGAAATCATCAGTTGCCCCTGCAACAGCACATAAATGCCACAAAAGGCGTCACCGCGCTGAAATAAAGGGCTGCCGCTGCACAGCTCACGTCGGCGCGCCAGCGCCAGCAACTGTTGCTGCTGCGCGGGGCTGAGCGCAGCAAACCAAGGATCTGCCGCCAGCACAGCCAGGTCCGCCGCGCTGAACCTGCTGTGCTGCTCCTGCGCCGTGGCCGCCGTCATGCTGATGGCCAGTGTGCGCTCAGGCCATAATGCGCCAGTAAGGCACCAAGCGCAGCGTCCGGCACAGCGCCGGTTAAGCGCTGCCGGGCCAGATACAAACAAAGCGCCAGCGGGTCGTGGCGACAGACGTCCGGCGTCTGTTGCAGCAACAGCGGTTTGCTGAGCGCGGCCTGCAGCCCCCACAGCGTCAGCATAAAAGCGCCGGCCTGACCGGCGTCAGCCTGCAACGCAGCGGGATCGGCCTGCAGCAAAAGTTGCTGGCCCAGCTGATAAAACAAACCAATCAGCACCACCTGCTCCAGCGAAGCTGCATCCAGCCCCAGCCATTGCCCAACCCGGCGGCATTCGCCTGCCAGTTGCAGCGCGCTGCCCGGCTGGCCATCGGCGGATGCCGGCTCGGCACAGAGCGCCAGCAAGACGCCATACAACAATCCCAGCCCCAGCCGGCTGATCGCCATCTGCATGGACGCAGTGTCGTGCTGAAATCCCATGTACGCTGAGTTGGCCAGCTGCAACAGCCGGGCACACAACACCGGGTCCTGCTCGGCTACCGCCGCCAGATGATCGATGCGCACGTCCGGGTCCTGCAATAGCTGTTGCAGCTGCCACACCACTGGCGGCAACACCGGCAGATGGGTGCAGGCGAGTAACTGCGCCTGAGTGTCGGCCGGCAACGCCAGCGCCGCCAGCGCTTTGGCAACCGCGATCAGCTGCTTCAGCGCCGGCCCTTGTAATGGCTGTGGGTAAAATAAATGATAACTGGCCAGATAAGGCAGCAGCTGCTCGTCCTGACAATCGGCCACCGTCAGCACCCGGATACTATGACGGGCGTGAGCCGCCAGTTCTGTCACCTGCTGCATCTGCAACTGGTCCACAATCAACAGCGCCGGCATCACCTGAAGTTGCAGAAACTCAGCACTGCTGCACGGCAAAACCTGCCAGCCAGACGGAATTTTCGGCAGTGCGATAGCACTTGCCGGTTCGGCAATCCAATAAATCTGACCGGGCACTTTCACCTCCGAAAAGCTGTGACCACAATAACCAACCCCGGCGCCAGCTGGCTGAAACTGTCTGGAAGACCAGCAGCGCACTCCACAGTGTAGCCTGCCCGGCGCCTGGCAGCAGCGCTTCGGGCAAGCGGCAAATCAAGGCAGCGCTGCGGCTTTTTCGATGATTTGCTGACTGGTCAGGCCGTGGGTCTGTTGCCCCAGAAACTGATAATTGACGTGTTTCATCGCCGCCTCGCCCTGCAGCAACGCCTGGGCCTGTTGTTGCCCGGAGTGTACCTGAATTTTTACCAAAGCCAGTAAAAAATCGGTTTTTTGCATTTCTGGCAACAGCCGCACCATGCGCTGCACGCTGTCACGGGTGGTCTGTGCGCTGCTGCCGTCCACGGTCAGGCTGTGGTAGCGCTGCGGCGCGGTACAGGCCAGCAACAGCATACACAACATGGCGCAGCACGCTGGGCGCCACCAGCTGGCGGGCGCGGTTTGCTCTGAGTTGGGGTGATACATCGATGTCCTCCTGACGGTGTCTTTGTAAACAGGATGTATGTTTTAGCAAATAAATCTGACACTGACCAGCGCGGCGTCTGCGCCTAAGGCCGATACCACAACGGACTGTCCGCCGGCGGTAATGCCGGCGGCGCCAGCGGATTTTCCAGCCGGATTTGCCGGCGGTGCGACAGCCGTGCCTGCGCTATCGCACCGCCGTAGCACTGCATAAACAACTGATCAAACCGGCCATTGGCGATGAGCCGTCGCAAGCCGGTTTCAATAGCACCAGCCAGCGCCTGATTGTCGCGGCGCACAAAAAAATACACTGCAGAGGGATAAACCAGCACCAGCGAGCGGTCGACAACCAGTGCCTGTGGGTCCCGCGCCGCATCAAAATAGGCTTCAAACACGGCTCGCGGAAACACCTCTGCCCGTTGTTTTTTCAGCATGTCGTAAAGTTGGGATGGATGGGCACTGGTCAGAACCCGCAAGCCATTGTGCTGCAGGATGGCGGTATCCGGCCAGTCATGGCCTTGCAGGAACGTCAGTTTTTTCAAATGGCTCAGCGAGGTCATGTTACGAAGGCGCGTCTGGCCGCCGGATTTTAACAACAACAGACGCCAGCCATTGAGGCCTTTATCCAGCGGAATGCGGATTGGCAACAGTTGGGCTTCACGGTCTTTGGAAGTCATGCTCCAGTACACGTCGACATGGCCGGCGGCAATTTCTTTTAGTACCCGGCTTTGCACCATATCCTGCCCGGAGGGTTGCAGCTGATAAGATTGCCCGGAAGCGGCCAGAGCTTCGCGTAATACCTGTAACGGATACTGCTGGTCCGGCGCGTCCGACTGCTGCGCCGGGCTGCCATAGATCACCACTGTTGGTGCTGCGCTGCCGGCACCAGGTGCGCCCCACAGCAGAACCATACTCATCCACAAAATGCTGCGCAAGAAAACCGCTCCATGGTCATTGGCAAATACAGCCACCCTGCGGCTGTCAGAACTTTCACCATACAACAGCCTCGGTGCAACAGCCAGCTCATTTGTCCCGATATTATCCCTATATTGTCCAAAGCCATCCGGCCCGCACTGATTTTGCCAGGCGCGCGGAACCCGGCCGGCCGGCAGCGGTCAGAAGCGCCATGCAGACGTAGGGAAACAGGATTATTGTTGTTACAGGACCGGTTGAATTCATTCAGTTTTTTGCTGCTGGTTTCATTACTGCTGCACGGCGTGCTCGCTGCAGCCGTGCTATGGCAGCAGCGCCGCCATGCCGAAAAACCTGCCACACCGGCCGCGCTGCGGGTATTCGCCGTAGCCGCCACAGCCTTGCGGCCAGCGCCGGTCAAGCCGCCGGCAGTTGCGGTGGCTGCGGTGGCAACACCGACTGCAGTGACGCCTGCAGCCAGAGCGCAGGCCAAAGGCGCGGTGCCGGCCCCGGCGCGCCAGGCTGCAAGCCGGGTTAGAACCAACGCCACACCGCGCACTCCCCGCAGCGCCCAACACAAGGCCACACCCAGCGCTCAGCCGCCTCAGCCAGCATCTACCAGCCCCCAATCTCAGGCCACCACCACACCGACGCCGGACCTTGAGCAAATTCTCAGCAGTGCCCGTCAGAATGCGGCCAGCGCGCTATTATCGGACGCAGAACTGCAGGCCCTGACCACCACACCATCCAGACGCACCGCAGGTCCGGTGGCAACAGTCCGCCGCCCCCAGGTAAAACCCGGCAGCGGACCGGCCGGTGATGTGCTGGAAACACTCGCCGATGGCCGTCAGCTGGTCCGGGTTGGCAAAGGCTGTGTGCTGGCTGATGCCGGCGCTGATCTGCGTAAAAATATTCACAGTATGAAGATCGTGGCCTGTGGGGCCGGTGGTCGCAGCGAACAGGATCGCATCGACGCGCACTTTGAACAGGTGATGTCGACAATCGGCAGCCACCGCTGAGCGCCAAACTGGCCCTGCTTATCCCTTTTGCGCCGGCGTGCGCGCCAGATCCCGGCATGCTGCCTTTATTCATTTGCCGGGAAATCACTGATGAAATATCTGCTTTATCTGGTCGCGCTGTGCCTGTGTACAAGCCTTCGGGCCTTGCCAGCCGGTTCGGCCTTGTATCCGCTGCCAGATGGCGCTTTGCACGTCCGGCTGCTGCAACCGGCCGGGCTCGGCGCTCAACCGGTTGACACCGCTATCCTGTTGATCTCAGGCCCCAATCAGCATTTTTTTGCCGACAGCGGCTGGTTTGCTTTGCTGCAGGGCCAACTGGCAAAACAGCACCGCACTTATGCCATAGACCGGCAAAGCAGCGGTTTCAGCTCGGATACCCCAAAGCCGTCTTACCGCAAATTCGCGACAGATTTAGCCCGGGTGCTGCCGCAGCTGGCGGCGAAAAAATTTCTGCTGGTCAGTTTTGCCAGTGGCAGTATCACCGCGCGTTTACTGGCAGATAACCCGGCCGTGGCGCCGCGTCTGGCCGGTCTGGTGCTGATCGACCCCGATGTGCCGACACCGGCCGCGCTGGCGCTGTACAACGGCGCCCCGGCCGACTGGTATCGTGCGAATCTGGCGCAACTGCTGCCGCAGCTGGCGAGCGGGGTATGGAACGACAGAACGGCGAAAAAAATCAGTGCGGAACTGGCGCATATCCGCCAGATAGTGCCTGCAGCCTTGCAAGCCGACACGGACTGGCAGTATCTGCAACAACTGCAGGCGACCCGCCTCAGCGTCAAACGCCAGCAGGCCAGAGCCATTGAAATTGCTGAATATCAGGCCGACTTGGCCGCCTACACCACAACGCCGTGGCTCGAAAGCCAGGTGCCGGTGTCGGTGGTTGACGGTGATTTTGAAGCGGCACTCATCAAAGCTGCCGGCGAAGAGCAGGCTCAGCTGGCATTATGGCGCGCCGACGGGCTGAATTTTGCCCGGACGCTGACCCGCAACAGCGGTGGCCAGTTGCTGGAACTCAGCACACAAGAGCATTTATTGATGTTCAGCCACAGCACAGCATTGCAGCAGCTGATCAACAGTCTGATGTCAGGACGCTGACAGTTGGGCGCACAGCCGCGCGCCGAGGATCGCAGCGCCCCGCTCGCCACTGGCGGCGCCAAATTCGGCACGGCGCAGCAGCGGTACTTCCACGCCGGCAAACAGATGGCGGCTGATGGCGCCGGGCAGCGCCGCGAAAATCTCGTCAATGTCGGATAAACCACCACCGAGCACCAGCACGTCCGGGTCGTAAGCCAGCACCTGCGCCGCTAAAGCAGCCCCCAACGCATCGAGGTAGCAGGCAAAACAATGCTGCGCCACCGCATCGCCGGCGCGCAGTGCCTGTAGCCAGTCGTAGGTCGTGACGTCGCGCGTACTGAAATGACGGTATAAACGGGCAAGGCCAGTCCCGGAGATGTAGGTTTCGGCGCAGCCGTCCAGCCCACAGCCGCAGCGATACAGCGGCAATTGGTATTGCGCCAGTACCCGCGCCGCAATCGACTGATGGCCCAGCTCACCGGCCAGTTGGTGGCGGCCCTGATACAACTCACCATCAACACACAAACCACCGCCGGCACCAGTCCCCAGTATCACACCAAAGACCCGACGAAAACCGCGCCCGGCGCCGAGCAGCGCTTCTGATAACACAAACAAACGACAATCGTTGCCAATCGCCACCGGCCGCTGTAAACGCTGCGTCAGGTCACTGCCAACCAGTTGCTGATTCAGACACACCACATTGGATGAAGTCACCAGCCCGACAGGCGCGACTACCCCCGGCAAGGCAATCCCCACCGCGGCTTTGTCGCCATATTTCTGATCAGCCGCAGCCACCTGCGCACTGACCGTCTGCAAAAACAACGCATAGTCCGCGGTGGGTGTGGCGACCCGCCAGCGTTCCACCAGACTAAAATCCGGCCGGAACACCGCCATTTCTATTTTGGTACCGCCAATATCCAATCCGTAAATCATCAGGCTCTCTCCGCCAGTGCCGGCGCAAAAGCATACAAAGTCACGCCTTGCACCACCCGGTTCACTTCGCCGGTCGGGCACGGATTATCCGCTGCAATGCCCAGTTGCAGCGCTTTAAACAATGCCAGCGTCTGGCAATACACAATCAGTGGCAACGCCAGCCAGGCGTCGGCCAATAAAGCCGCACCGCGACAGGTATCCAGCTGCACCAGCCGGCTATAGGCCGCCCGACGGTCGCGCTGTATTTCTTCATATAAATCATCGTCGTAATTTGCAGTGTACCGGTCGTTTGAGCGCAGAATAAACACTTGCGTCTGCGCATTCACCACCGACTTCGGACCATGCCGGAAGCCGAGGGTACTTTCATAAAAACTGCTGATCTGGCCGGCGGTCAGTTCCAGATATTTCAGTGCGGCTTCCCTGGCGATGCCGGCAAGGCCGCCACTGCCGACAAAGACCACGCGCTCGGCCGGCAATTCGGCTTCAGCGCGCACCGCCGCACTTTGTGCCAGCAGCTGCTTTGTCACGTCGATCGTCGTTTGAAGCTGCGACTGCTCTGGCTGAAACAACCATAAAGTTGCCAGATACATGCCGGTGAAACTGCTGGTCATGGCAAAACTGCGGTCATGGCAGGCGTCCGGCAGCTGCAGCACACGGGCCTGGCGGTGGGCCCGGCCGTATTGCGCCAGCTGCCCGGCGCTGTTGCAGGTGATGATCAGATGGCGGCAATCCGCGACCAGCTGATCGGCCAGCTCAACCGTTTTCAGGCTTTCCGGGCTGTTGCCGGAGCGGCCATAACTAATGCACAAGGTGGGATAGCGGGCCGGCAGATACTGCGCCGGATTACTGACCAGATCTGTGGTGCTGATCGCTTCGAGCCGCTGGGTCGGGCACGGCAACGTCGACGTTAATGCCGGCAACAAGGCCTGACCAATATAAGCAGAAGTCCCGGCACCGGTCAGAATGATCCGCAGGCCAGGCTCGGCCAGTTGGGCCGCAAACCACTGCTGCAGTTCAGTATCAGCATTGATTTGGCTGATAATTTGCTGCCAGACCTCTGGCTGCTGGGCAATTTCGCGCGCGGTCCACGCGGCGCCGGCCGCCTGTAAAGTCTGGCTGGCAAGCCCAAGGATTGTTGACTCAGAATGAGAAAAAGCGACCACCATCATACTCCCGGAAACTCAGGCCGCTTGCCGCGGCGCAGGCAGTGAACGGACCAGACCACAGGCGCTGGCATAAGTGTGCAGCACCAGGCGAATATGGTGTTGCAGTAAGTCTTCAGGCAACGGCGCGAGCACGCCATCCTGCACCGCCTGATATTGCAGCGGCATAAACTGGCTCAGCAACGGCAATGGGATCTGCACCTGCCGCAGGTTCTCTAACAACCGGCTGACCGCGGCCTGCAATGCCGGCTGCTGCCAGTAATACCGCACGCGGTCACTGAAACTGTATTGGCGCAGCAGTTGCTGTTCCGCCACTGTGCCCGGATAAAATTTCTGCCAGTGGCCTGGTTGCAGCTGCATCACCCGCTCACACACGGCGATAAGATGCGACTGCCGCTCAACCGCCACCAGCTGCTGCTCGATATAACAGAGCGCAAACAAGGCTTCGCGTAGCGCAAAAGTTAACTGCGGCCCCACTTTGAGAATGGCAAAATGCTGCTGTACCAGCTGCGGATAACAAGCCGGCGGCTGAAAATCGGTGGAATGGGCTTCAAACACCAGCTGCGGCTCTTTGGCGATAAAATCTGCCAGTGGCTGGCTGGCCGTCGCGTCAAACCGATGTACCCTGGTGTTATCAAATTCGACACCAGGCTGCACCACCACGGCAATCACTTTTCGCCAGACATCCGCGCCTAAACCCAAGGCGGCAAAGGCCTGCTGATGCACGGCTATAGTGTCCGCGACATTGGCGACCGGGGTGGGCTGCAGATGTTGTTCCAGACTGCAGACACCGCCGGGCGCCGGCACTTCGGTGCCGATGACATAACACAGGCTGGCAGGCTCTGCCATGCTGCTCGCCGTTTGCTCCGCCAGCGCTTTTTCCGCCAGAGTTTGCTCGGCAATCTGGCACAACCGCGCCGCGCGTGCTGCGATCAGCGCATCGGGCAACGGCGTTGGGTCGTCAGCACAGGGCATGCTGGTATCCAGGTGAATTTTGTGAAAACCGGCGCGGACAAAAGCTGCAACCAGCGTTTCGGCTTTGGCCATCGCCGCCGCCGCGGGTAAGGCGGTCCAGCACACCGGGCCTAAATGATCGCCACCAAAACACAGCTGGCTGGCGCTTAGGCCCTGCTCTGCCGCCATTTTATTAACAAATGCTATAAAATCAGCCGGTTGCATACCGGTATAACCGCCGTCCTGGTTCACCTGATTGGCCGTCGCTTCCACCAAAAGCAGTGAATGATCGGCTTTTGCCTGTTGGATAGCGGCTTTCAGCACCCAAGGGTGCGCCGAACAGACCGCGTAAATTCCGCTGCTCTGGCCTTGTTTATTGGCCCTGAGCAATTCAAGCAAAGCGTTCATAACACTCCTTATGGACTGATGATATGCACTTGCACCCCCATCCGGCCCAGTTCTTCGACATACAGCGGCGGAATACCGGCGTCTGTCACCAGGGTGTGCACCTGCATGGCACTGCAAATCAGATGAAAACCACGCCGTTCAAATTTGGATGAGTCGGTGACCACGATAATTTCCCGCGCCACTTCACACATCAGCCGGTTTAACGTGGCTTCCGCTTCAAAATGAGTCGACAGCCCGGTTTTTAAGTCAAAGCCGTCCACCCCTAATACCACTTTGTCGAACTGATAGTGCTTCAGCGCCTGCTCGGCCTGCGCACCATAAAACGACATCGATTTTTTCCTGAGCGTGCCGCCGGTCATCATCACTTCGACTTTGTCGACCTGCGACAACTCCAGCGCGATGTTCAGCCCATTGGTCATCACAATCAGGTTTTTATGCTCGCGTAAATTCGCTGCTACTTCTTCAGTGGTGGTGCCGGAATCGAGGATGATGCGTTCATCATCTTTAATCAGCGCCGCCACCGCGCGGCCGAGCCGCTGCTTGAGTTCCGAATGTTTCTGCCGTTTTTCTTTCAGTGATAATTCACGGCTCAGGTCGTCGTTGACCATCGCGCCGCCGCGGGAGCGCACCAGCAGCCGTTTGCTGTCCAGCACCGCCAAATCGCTGCGGATCGTCACTTCAGACACGGCAAAACGCTGCGATAATTCCGCCACCGACACTTTGCCGTGCAAGTTGGTCAGCCGGACTATTTCCTGCTGCCGCTCAATTGTATTTAAGGCTTCCACCTCATCTCCCTGCCCGCTGCCGGGCTGTTGTGTTGTACCTTACCAGTTAAAATGAAACTTTCAATATCTTTCGATTAATTTGTTTTCGAATCGTATCTGTCACTTTGGCTGCGCCACAAAATTATCAACAGCTGAAAACAACCCATAAAAATAAACTAAATCAATAAGTTAAACACACAACATCAATAAACACCGGCCTGTACCGATAACTTCCCGATCTAAAAGCAGATAAAAACCTCAGTAAATCTTCTAAACGAAACCAAAATAAAACTTGCGATAAATTTCGATTAACCACTATAAAGATATTCGAAAGATTTTGATTTGTGTTGATCTCAGCAAAAGTGGCCAGCTGTTGCTTTCGATGCAGTGTACGCCAACTGACATCCTGACGATATCAGCTTTCGGAATTTTCAAAACAAAAATAACCACAGCGTGGAGGGACTATGTCACAGGGTACATTTCGTTATCACAAGCTGGCGCAGCTGGTGATGCTGGCCGTACTGGCACCGCAGCAGGCATTCGCCGCGGATGCCGGCAGCGGCAAACCAAAGCAGAACAAAGCTAAAACCGAGCAAGTCGAAAAAATTCAGGTCACCGGCATTCGCAGCAGTATTAAAGAAGCCTTGTTTATCAAACAAAATGCCACCAGCGTGGTGGACGTGGTCGTTGCCGAAGACATCGGTAAATTCCCCGATGAAAACCTGGCCGAAGCGCTGCAGCGGATGCCGGGCATTACCATCAGCCGCAACGGCGGTGAAGGCCAGAAAATTATGGTGCGTGGCATGGGCGAAGGTTACAACGTCACCACGATCAATGGCCGTAAGCTCGCCTCCGAAAGCAGCGGCCGCGACTTTAACTATGACACTATCGCGTCCGAACTGGTCAGCACCCTGGCGGTATATAAATCACCGGAAGCCCGGCTGATTGAAGGCGGTATTGGTGCTGTCATTGATGTGCAGACGCGCAAACCACTGGATTTAGGCGGTTTCACCCTGACTGGTTCTGCCAAAGGCATTTACGAATCACGCACCAGCGACGTGCATCCACACGCCTCGATGCTGGTGGGAGATATTTATCAGGACGGCAGCCTCGGCGTGTTGTTATCTGCCGCCTATTCACGCAAAACCCTGCGCAATGATACCTATGAGGCGTCCGGCTTTTATGATCCGGCCGAGAATGTGACTGACGAAGCCACGATTGGCGTTGACCAGAATAAAGACGGCACTGTCGCTGCCAATGAGTTGTTTCCGTCGAAAATTCCCGGTTACATCTATTTTGCCAATCAACAGGATGTGCGCGAGCGCAGCGGCGCCACCCTGGCCGTACAGTATCAGCCGAATGACCGGTTTGAGCTGTTAGTGGATGGTTTGTACAGCCGCTACACCACAGACGGCGCCAAATATCAGATTGGTCTG
Source organism: uncultured Chromatiaceae bacterium (assembly GCA_937978655.1). Classification (GTDB taxonomy): domain Bacteria; phylum Pseudomonadota; class Gammaproteobacteria; order Enterobacterales; family Alteromonadaceae; genus Pararheinheimera. The sequence continues at coordinate 139,647 of CALJUX010000037.1, read as the reverse complement.
GTGAACTATGATGAATCCTGGACGCCGGGCACGCCGCTGTTTACCGATGCGGTGTTTGGTGACGACGGCCGGGTGGTCGCCGTCAAACAAAGTAACCAACCGATGGTGGAACTGCTGAATTTGTCGGAACCCCGGCAAACGGATACCTGGATGCTGGGCGCCAACAGCAAATGGCAGCTGAGCGAACAATGGCAGTTAGTTGCCGATGCGTCGCATTCTGAAGCCCAGGATAAAAACGACGGCGATAATAAATTTATTGTCGCGCGCGGTTTTGTCGATTCTATTGCCATCAATTACAACACCGGTAACAAAATCCCGGATGTGGTGCTGACGCCTGAATTAAACGCCAATCAGCCATTCGGCGCGCACTACAGCCGCAATACCGGTACCGGTGTCAAAGACAGCATTGACGATGCCAAAGTGTTTGCCGAATTTGCGCCGGCTGACAGCTGGTTCAGCAAGCTGGAATTTGGTCTGAACTATGTCCGGCAGGAAAAAAGTCAGCAACAGTACGCCTCAAAAAATCCCAGCATGTTCAGCCGTGGCGGTTATTACCTGACGCAAAACAAATTTGCCTTTGATAACAGCACGGTGTTTAAACAAGGCGATTTTGAACTGTTTAAGATCCCACAGAATGCCTTCCGCCCGGCTAATTTCAGCAATTTCCTCGACGGCGAGCCAGGCATTCATCCTGCGCCCTGGCCAAGTTTTGATTACGACGCCCTGCTGGCTTATTACCGCAGCATCAACGCCGACGCCGCTAATCTCAACATAGTCCCGAGCCTGAATCAGGCCGGCGCTTTTACTATTACCGAAGCCGTCAGCACCGCCTATATTCAGCTGAAGATTGAGCAGGAACTGGCCGGCTTGCCTTATATGCTGAACCTCGGGCTGCGCGCCAGTCAAACCGCAGTCAGCTCAGAAGGTTTTGTGCAGGATCTGGCGTCCATCCGGCTTGACGACAAAGGCCAGCCGATTGGCAACGCCTGGCGGCAAACCACGCCGGTCAGCCATGACGGCGATTACCGTAAGGTCCTGCCCAGCCTGAACTTTAAACTGAATCTGCGCGACGATTTGTTATTACGCTTGTCCGCAGCAAAAGTAATGAGCCGGCCCAAACTGGACTATTTAAAACCCTGGGTTGCGCTCGATTTTACCAACCGGAAAAATGGCCTGCCCCAGCTCACCACCGGTCAGCCGGATGTGCCGCCGTAACTTGCCAATCAGGCTGATTTAACGCTGGAATGGTACATCGCCGACAGCAGCCAGCTGGCGGGTGGGCTTTTTATCAAAGACATTCAGTCTTTTATCGAAACCAGCGGCATGGCCGGCAGCGATTTTGGCAGCGCGTATTACATCAACAAACCAAAAAATTCGCCTTATGGCGCGAAAGTCAAAGGTGCAGAAGTCGCCTGGAGCCAGTCGCTGGAGCAGCTGCTGAGTGCACCATTTGACGGTCTGGGTTTTCAGCTGAATTACACCTGGGTCGACAGCGAATATGACGATCCGACACGCCGGCATTTGCCGTTCCAGGATATGTCAAAAAATGCCTATAACGCGGTCATTTATTACGAAAAGGACGCCCTGCAGGCCCGGCTCGCTTACAACTGGCGCGGCAAATCGCTGCGACTGGCGGAAGACTGGGGCGGCCCCAGCTGGGTCGCGGCTTACGGCCAGCTGGATGCCAGCGTCAGTTATGAACTGACCCCACAGCTGACCTTGTTTACTGAGGCCTCAAATCTCAGCAATGAAAGATATTGGGGCTATGTCAAACAACCGGATCAGGTGAACTGGCTGGAACGCTTTGGTACCCAGGTGGCGGTAGGCGTGCGCGGCACATTTTAACTAACCCCGCTGGCATGGCCAGCTGTAAACAAGTTGTACGCTGCCCGGCTTTCGGGCAGCATCATTCAATGCCGCCGTTCCGTGCGGCACTGCTTTATCTGAGGAATTCTGAAAAATGCTGATGTCGGCTGCTAAGTTACTGTTGGATAAAAAGTTCCCCAAACGCCCGCTGGCCTTTTCTATGTCTGTTTTGCTGCTGTCGGTGCCACTGTGCCACACAGTCCACGCGGCGCCGGTCGGCAATCTGAGCGCGCTGCAACAACAGGCTGGATTAATTCAAATATCTACCGACGCCAAAGTCGCTGTGACAGTCCAGCTGTTAAAACCAGATTTACTGCGTATCCGCGCCGGTATCAATGGCACGCTCAGCGACGAAGGCAGCAAAGCCGCGTCTATTGTGATTAAAACCGACTATGCGCCTGTGCCTTACCAACTCAAAGATATGGGCGATTATCAGCTGGTCAGTACCGACGCCATCGCGCTTCGCATCTATAAAAAACCGCTGACTTTTGCCCTCTATAAAGCCGACAACCAGACGCTGATAGTACAAGAGCTGCAGCCGCTGGAGCTCAGTGACAGCAAAGGCAGCGCGCAAAGCGTGCAGACTTTAAGCACAGCGCCGGACGAGCGCTTTTACGGCGGTGGTCAGCAAAATGGTGCCTTTGAATTTAAAGGCAAAAGTATGGAGATTTCCTATTCCGGCGGCTGGGAAGAAGGTGACAGACCAAGCCCTGCGCCGTTTTATTTATCCAGCAAAGGTTATGGCGTACTGCGCAATACCTGGGCCAACGGCAGCTACGACTTCCGCTCTGCTGAATATCTGAATTTATCGCATCAGGAAGGCCGTTTTGATGTTTATTTCTTTGCCGGCGGCTCGATACAAGACGTGCTCAGCGATTACACCGAACTGACCGGCCGCGCCAATTTAATTCCGCGTTGGGCCTTTGAATACGGCGACGCCGATTGCTACAACGACGGCGACAACGTGAAAAAACCCGGCACAGTGCCGGATGGCTGGACCGACGGCCCAACCGGTACCACGCCGGATGTGATTGAAACTGTTGCCAAAAAATACCGTGAACACGACATGCCGGGCGGCTGGATTCTACCCAACGACGGCTACGGCTGTGGTTACACCGATTTACCCAAAGTGGTCAAAGGCCTGGCCAAGTATGGCTTCAGAACCGGGCTTTGGACTGAAAACGGTGTCGATAAAATTGCCTGGGAAGTCGGCACTGCCGGCAGCCGCGCGCAAAAACTCGATGTGGCCTGGACCGGCCAGGGTTATCAGTTTGCCTTAGATGCCAATAAAGCCGCGGCTGATGGCATTCTAAATAACTCAGATTCACGGCCATTTTTATGGACAGTGATGGGCTGGGCTGGCATGCAGCGCTACGCCGTGACCTGGACCGGCGACCAGTCCGCCAGCTGGGATTATATCCGCTGGCATATTCCAACGTTAATTGGCTCTGGCTTGTCCGGTCAGGCCTACGCCACCGGCGATGTCGATGCGATTTTTGGCGGCAGCCCTGAGACTTACACCCGTGATTTACAATGGAAAGCCTTTACGCCGGTGTTGATGGGCATGTCCGGCTGGTCGAAAGCGGCGCGTAAACACCCCTGGTGGTATGACGAGCCCTACCGCAGCATCAACCGCGATTATTTAAAACTGAAAATGCGCCTGACACCCTATATGTACACGCTGGCGCGTGAGACCGAACAAACCGGCGCGCCCATAGTACGTGGCCTGATGTGGGATTATCCGCAGACAGCCAAAGCCTTAACCGAAGCGCATAAATATCAGTTTTTACTCGGCCGTGATATGTTAGTGGCGCCGGTGTACCGCTCGCAGACCGCCAGTCAGGGCTGGCGCAAAAACGTGTTTTTACCGCAGGGCCAATGGATAGATTATTGGGATGGCCGCGTCGTGGACGCGCCAGCTGCCGGCCAGCTGCTGGACTATCAGGTTGATTTAAAGACGATTCCGCTGTTTGTCCGCGCCGGCGCTATTATCCCGATGTACGACGCCATGTTGTATGACGGTGAAAAACCCAAAGATGTGCTGACGCTGGATATCTACCCGCATGGCGATAGCACATTCAGCTTGTACGAAGATGACGGCAACACAAGGCAGTACCAGCAAGGCGCGTTCAGCACGCAGCAATTGAGTGTCAAAGCCCCGTCATTTGCTGACGGCAAAGCCGACGACATTCAGGTCGATATCGCGCCGGTCACAGGCCAATATCAGGGCCAGGAACCAGCACGGGTTTATCAGCTGCAATTACACAGCCGGGTGAAACCCGATGCGGTGCAACTCAATGGCAAGCCATTGCCGGCACTGACTGACGCAACAGCCTTTGCCAAAGCAGGCAGCGGCTGGTATTTCAGCAGTGAAAAATATGGTGTGGTGCATGTTAAAACCGCCAAAACTGATATCCGCCAAGCGATTAGTTTCACCTTGCAAATCAATGGCGCACAGAGCCTTGCAGCAACCAAAGGCTATGCCAAAGCACCGGACCTTGGCAATGAAATCGCCGCCGACAGCATTCTGGTGCTGAACCGGCCGGCGGAGGAATCCGGTCATGTGCTGGAAAACGCTTTTGACGGCAAACCCGGCACCTGGTTTCGCACCAAACGCGACCAGTCGCTGAAAACCGGCGCCCATGAGTTCACGCTGGCTTTGGGAGAACGGCGGATGGTGAATGGCTTTGAAATCGCACCGCGCAATGACCAGCATTGGCAATATGGCCAGGTCGCCGATTATGAAGTCTATCTGGCTGAGAACAATGGCGAATGGGGCCAGCCGGTGGCGCGTGGCCGTCTGCAAAAACTGCAGCAAAAACAAAAGGTCGAGTTTGAGGCAAAGCCCGGCAGTTTGTTCCGCTTCCGTATCTTAAGCACACAAGATCAAGCCGAAGCTGACCCAATGGTGACAGCTGCAGCGCAAGGCAGCGCCAAAGCCTATAACGCTTTGTTGCCAAAAGTGGTGAGCCCGATTGCCATTTCCGAGTTCCGCGTGCTGCAACAACCAGAGCCGGAAACAGAACCTGTACAGCTGTTTTTAGCCGGACAAAAACCGCAGCGAAGCGATAACGCAAGTGGACCGGTCGAGCTGAATCAAAGCAACGGCGGCAACCAAGCCAATGATGGCAGTGTGATGTCGATGAACGGGCTGAAATTCCGTAAGGGCCTTGGCGTGGCCGCGCAAAGCCGCGTTGACTATCAGCTGACCGGCCAATGGCGGCTGCTGCGCGCTGATGTCGGCATCGACGACAGCTGCCGCGACAAAGGCGGTGTGCAGTTCCAGATCTTTGGCGACGATAAGCTGCTGTACGATTCAGGCCTGGTGCAGGCGCCGGCCGTGGTGAAACCCGAGCTGGATATCCGTGGTATTCGCCTGTTAAGCCTGCGTACCGTGAACGGCAAACCCGGCGTGTGCGCCAACTGGGCCAATGCGTCAGTGCTGGGGTATCCGGCTAAAAACGGCAAGTTGTAACGCAACCTGTGAAGGTGACAGCCCCTGCGACTTATTGTCGCAGGGGCTTTTTAATTTCTTGGCCACTGTTAAAGTAGTTTTCTAATGAAAATCTGAGCCTTAGCTATGGTCTTTCCAAGTCTGCGCCACGAGCGTTTTTGGCGCCAACTGCATTTTTATCTCGGACTGGTGCTGTCTTTACAACTGGTCGCCTGGTTTGCCAGCGGTGTCGTGATGAGTTGGTTTCCGATAGAACAAGTCCGGGGCGAGCATTTGCAGCGACCTGCCGCGACAGCCAACTGGAACGACGCGCTGGTCACTCCGGCCAGCGCTTTGCAGCAAGCGCCGGCGCCATTTCGCCAGGCGCAGCTGAGCCTGAGTCAACGTGGGGCTGAACCGGTCTATCAGTTACAACAAAATGACCAACAGCTGTTTATCAGCGCCATCTCTGGTCAGGTGTTGGCGCCTTTGAGTGACGCTGAAGTGCGGATACTGGCACAGCAGCGCTATCAAGGGGCTGGCACAGTGCAAGGCGCCGAATTGTTAACGCTGGCGCCGGTGGAAGTGCGCGGATTAACAGCGCCACTATGGCAGGTGCAGTTTAGTGACGCCGAACACAGCGTTTTTTATTTCCACCCGGTGACCGGGCAACTGCTGCGGGTGCGCACTGACACCTGGCGTTTATATGATTTCTTCTGGATGCTGCATATCATGGATTACGAGGACCGGAGCGACTTTAATCATCCTCTGTTGATCATCAGTGCCGGCAGTGCGCTGGGATTTACCCTGGGCGGTTTTGTCTTGTTGTATTTCCGCCTGCGGCGAAAATAACCACAAACGGCTCCCTGCGTTTGCCCTGGCCATTCGCGCAGCTCATGGCGTTCATCAGGCGTCACGCCAACAGTTTGGCGTGACGAAACCCCTGATTCACTATACCAACCATCCATGGTTATAAAAAAGCCGCAGGGTTGCTGCGGCTTGGTCATCAGGTTCCGGCTGGATCAGCGTCAGAACTTGTAGCGTAACACCACTTCAGCATAACGCGGCGCCTGGAAATCAGTCGGCGTCAGGAAGTTGAGGTTTTTACGGGTTTCAGTACGGCCATAATCACCGGTTTCGTTGTACTTGGTGACGGTAGAGCTGTTCAGCAGGTTCTGCACATTTAACTGTGCTTCGAGCTGATCATTCGCCCAGGACGGAATGTAACGTAAGGACAGGCCGACATCTTTGGTCCACGGCGTGCGGCCAAACTGACCACGGGTCGTCGCTTTAGATTCGCCTTTGTCATCCACACAATAAAACGCCGATGCTGAATAGTTACCGAGGTTAGACTGATCCACCCCCAGACCATCCAGTGGGATGTACCCGTTACAGTTTACCGGACGGCCTGAAGTCACGTTCAGTGTCGCCGAGACCATCAGCTCGTCAGTCAGATCATAACCACCAAACAGTTTCAGCGCATGGCGGCGATCGTTTGGCAGATAACCTTCAGTGTTAGTCATAAAACGTTCGTGGTCGAAGTCCTGCGTCAGGCCGGCGTCATCCTGTTCCAGCGTCGAGTTGACGTAGCCTTCGGCGTTGCCTTTGCTAAATGACAACAAATAAGACGCCTGCAGATACCAGCCATCACGTTTGGCGCGGCCTAAGGTGAATTCCAGCCCTTGGTATTCGCGTTTGTATTCTGGCAGTTTCAGGTAGCTGTTTGGCACTGTTGAATCCACCAGTTTGCCATCGCCAGCCACATCGATCAGCATGCGCAGGTCTTTACCCGGGTTCAGGATGATACAGTGCGACAGCGAACCATAATCAAAGTCTTTGTAGCCTTTATCTTCTGCCCAGTCGACAAATGGCTGGGCTGAACAGTAGTCGTCCATGCCGTCGCCAACCTGGCGGTTAATGTACTTCACGCCGCCGGTCCATTCGTCAGTCAGCTCGGCCTGATAACCCAGGATCAGTTCATCCTGATACATCGGGCTTAAGTTTGACGCGGCAATAGTTGCCGGGTTGGCAGCACTGCGATCGGCCGGAATAAATTTACCAATCTCAGGGCCCAGCGCCACCGGAGCGCCGGTTTTTGGATCTTCAGCACTGGTATGCAGCCAGTAGCGCGTGTCAAACCACTCGACGCCCGCCGCACGGACGTTGGTGTTGGCGGCCACCGGAATGTAATAACGGCCGAGGGTACCAAACACTTTTTGGCTGGAGTCGCCGGCCAGGTCGTAGGTGAAACCCAGACGTGGTGCCACGTTATTTTTCGCTTCGACGAAATTCACGCCATCGGCGTTGGTATTTTCAAAACCTTCCAGCCGCAAGCCGCCGTAAATCAGCCATTGGTCGTTCAGCTGCCAGCTGTCTTCCAGATAAAACGCGCTGTTTTGTACTGTGTATTCTGCCGACGCGGTGCCGCGGTCCCAGGTCCGGATGTACTGAGTATTCGGCGGTAATTTCACCAGGTTGACAGTGCCGCCATTGGCACCGGTTTTGTAGTAGCGGTAGTAGTAGTTGTTGTGACCAATACCGGTCTGTACTTTACCGGCCACGCCAGATTCCCACTCGTCCATATCGACACCGGCACGCAGGGTATGGTCGCCAAAGCGATATTCTGCATCCAGCCGGAACGCCACGCGTTGGTCGGTATCCGGGCCGAAGTTCGGGTCACGGATATCAACTTGTTGGGTATTCCAGCAACCTTTGTAATCCAGTGCCGGGTTCGTCCGGCCGTCCCAGACCCGCGGACATTCCCAGCCTTCCAGTTGATCCGGGCTATCATAAATTTCCGCATACAAGCGGCCCACAGTTGCCGACAAGGTAAAATCATCGGTGATAATGCCGGTGTATTTACCAATCAGCAGGCTACCGCCGTCATGACGCTGGCGGTCCGCCAGGATGTCCGTGCCATGATGACCGGTAAAGGCTTCTGCTTCCGGCTTCTCGTAATCCACCTGCTGCACTTTGCGTTTATTCAGCAAACCGGTGAATTCAAATAAGTGATTTTCGTTGATATGCCAGTCGAGTTTCAGCAGGCCACGCGGAGAAGTGGTGTTCTCAGCCATCGTGATACGGCCGCTGTTGTGGGTCAGCGGCTGATAGTCATGCCACTCGTTATCGGTCAGTTCCACCGCCGAATAGATAAACAACTTGTCTTCCAGCAGCGGACCACCGCTCTGCAACACATAATTACGGGTATCAGAGGTATCGGCAGAACGGAATGCCTGATACTGCTTAGTGCCCGGATCAACAGACACCGCGTCACGGGCAGATGCGCGCCAGGAAGCTGGTGCCAGATAAGCCGATGCACCGAATTCCCACTCGTTAGTACCTTTTTTACTAACTACGTTGATCACACCACCCAATGAACGGCCATATTCAGCACCATAACCACCGGTTTTGATCTGTTGTTGGCTGATAGCTTCAAAGGGTAATGTGGCAAAACCTAATAAAGTGCGGGCATTGGTGATATCAAAACCATTCAGGTAATAACCGTTTTCCGCGACAGAAGCACCGCCGATCGCGGCATAAAAACCGTCTTTTTTATCGCCAAAACCAGTGTCACCAGCCACAGTGCCCGGCGCAAGTAAGGCAACAGAGGTCAGGTTGCGTGGCACAGGTAAACTGGCCAGCTCATCGGCACCAAACACCGTCGTGGATTCAACGGATGAGGTATCAATTGCCGAGATCCGCTGGCCAACCACACTAATGACTTCCGTCGTCCCGTCGCCAAAGGCAACGTTAGTCCCGGTGCCGATATTGACGTTCACATCAAATTTTTCAGCGCCACTGCTGACCTGATATTTCCCTACAGGTAAGGCGACAAAACGATAACGGCCACTGGCATCAGCAGTCACCTGCCGTTTTAAGCCCGTTTGCGGGCTAACCAGCGAAATCGTGGCGCCAGCCTTGGCCTGACCATAAACAGAACCAGACGAGTTATCGGCAAAGGCCGGTGTGTGCAAGCCGTACACGGCTGCAAATGCCAGTGCCAGCTTATTCAGATAGTTTTTATGTTTCATGTTATTTCCCACAGACTCCCCGGAGGTTGAGTCAATTTTTTATAAAAACGGACAGAGTTAACGCAGAAATATTTAACACAACAATTAACAAAAGTTACATTTAAACACTTCTTGAACTGATTTTTTACATATTTAAGGTTTTAAAGCAAATTTAAATTTATCATAAGACACAATTATTTAACTTTAACTAAACAATGAAAAAGTGAATTATCGCGAATAAAGCGGGGGGCAGGCGGATCAGCGGCAAAGCAGCTAAGCTGAAAAGGTGTTAAATCGTACAGCGGAGGTCAATGATGGATACCAGTAAACACAATCTGTATACACTGTTTGATCAATTGGGGCTGCCCAGCGACAACGCCAGTATTGAGCGCTTCGCCCGGCATTACCGGCTCAGTGACGGGCAAAGTCTGTACCAGGCTGAATTCTGGACGCCGGCACAAGCCAGTTTTCTGCGCGACGCATTCTATCAGGATGCGGAATGGTCAGACGCGCTGGAGCAGCTGAACGGGCTGATGCGCTGACGCGGCCTCAGGGGCTAATCTGGTACAGCGGTAACGCGGCCAGCCGTCGATCGATTTCAGCCACCATCTGCCGATACAGGTCGGAATCGATCGACTGATATTGCTGTTCAAACAAGGCTTGTGGCAAGCCTTCCGGCAAACGGCTTTTGCTGGGAAACAACTCCTGCTCTGTGCGCGCCTGTGTGGCAAAAAACTGCTGAACCGCCCGGGCAGATCGTGGTGAAGCGGTACAAATTTTTGCAAAACGGATACCGGCACGGTCTGCCAGCAAATCGACGAAACTGAAACCACTGCCGCCTTTTAACGAATCTAGTAATTCTTTGGCCTCACCGACGGCCGACGATAAGCGTTGATTTCCCAGCACCTGCAAACTGGCGGAATAAACAAAATGTTGTTGCAGATCAGGACGGCGCGCCAGCGTGACCCGTGGCACTTTGCCATCCGGACTGGCTTTCACTTCATTGACCAGCAACTGCAGATTACGCCCGCCCAGCAGTTGCGCTAAGGCGAGGATCACCGCCTGATTCTCCTGCACCGCCTGCTCCGGTGCATGTTGGCTGCGCCGATCGGCTTCACGCATCAGCACTTGCAGATAACTGATCAGGCTCTGCGGTGGCTGCGGCTGCGCCGGATCTGCCGCCGGCTGTTGCTGGCTGTGTGCCAGCGCCAGCGCATAATAATGTTCAATCAACGCCGTTTGCTGGTCCGAACTGAACCATTGTTTATACAAACTGACACCGGATTGCTTCAGTTGGCTGATACTGAAGCCTTCAGGCTTGCTCAGCTCCACCTTCACCCCGTCCGGCTGCACTGTGACCGAGCGGACTTTTGCCAGCAATGCCACTCCCTGACCGGGGCCCCACAGCTGATCGGCCACCCAGCCGAGCAGGTTCAGCGCCATGCCACCGGGTAACGTCAGCCGGCCAATCTGTACCTTTCGCACTTGCAATGGCCCGACCGCGGGTTCAATCTGCAGGTTGGCATTCAGATAAAGCCGCTCGGAAAATGCCTCCAGCGGCATGGTCATCAGAATGGTCAGCTGGTGCGGGTCGATTTGCGTTCTGCCCTGAAATCCCGGCAAGGTGCGACTGGCCAGCGTAAAGGCAGCATTGAGTTGTTCCGCATTGGTTTTTATCACCAGTTGCTGACCCGGGTCCCGCATCGACTGATTCAGGTGGTTCAGCAATTGCTGGCTGTTGCGCAGCGCGTCCGCGTTCAGCTGGCCTGTGTCGCTGAGCAAAGGTGTGCGCTCCAGTAACAACAGCGCAACCAGCAGCAGAACTGTGCTCAGCAGCAATAACAAAGTCAGAATCTGACGCACAAGATGCTGGACAGCCTGCATCAAACAACCTCATTTGGTAGAAAGGCCAATATCTTAACAGAAGGCTTCAGCCCGAGGCGATGATTTCCGCCAGCGCTGTATTTGTAACTAAATTTTGCCGGAATCTTGTGTTGGGACTACCGCTGGCCAGCCATTTCTGGCTAAGATAACAGCAACAACACAGCTGCGAAGTGCCTGCGACAGGTACTATTACAACGACAATAAATTCGCCGGGGAGTTCGTTTGAACCGTTTTTTATCTCTGATCGGCTGTAGCCTGCTGACCTTAGGGTTATGGTCAGCCAGCCTCTGTGCCGATCCGCTGGATGACCAGCTTGACCAATATCTGCAACTGACCAATGAACAGCCGGCGCAGGCCACTGCATTGATCCGCAGTCTCGAAACGCAGTTAACCCCGGCAACACCGGCGCTGACCCGGGCGCGGCTTTGGTCTTATCTGGGGGGCGATTTCAGCAACCAGCAGGATTTCAGCAAAGCCCAGCATTATATCGACCTCAGTCTTGAACTGGCAGAGCAAACCCAGAGTGAAGATATTCGTGCCGAAGCACTGACCGACCAGTTAGTACTGTACCGGACCCAACAAATGCCCGGCAAAGCCAGAGCGTTAATCCCGCAGCTGCAGGAAGCGCTGGCAAGTGCCCATCTCGAACGGGTGTGTTATTACGCCGCCAATACTCTGGGTAGTTTTCTGCAGTCAGAAGATCGTTATCAGGAAGCGTTGCAGGCATTTTATCAGGCGTTTCATGCCATTGAAAATTCTGCTCACCCCCGCACCGCCCAACGTAAGATTTACCTGCAGGGCGCTATCGCCGCATTGAACACCGTGCTGGCACAATACCCACAAGCCGACGAACTGTTGCAAAAGGCCATCAAACAAGCACAAGACAACGCGGAACTTCACTTTATGCTGCCAGACTTGTACTTGCAGCTTGGGGTCAATTATGCAGCGCAACAACGCGGCACAGAAGCAGAGCAGGCGAACCAACAAGGCCTGCACTGGGCGCGGCAGCTGCACAACGATTACGCTGTCGCCACTTTATTAAACAATCTCGGTGATTTACGGCTGAAACAAGGCCAATATGACGCCGCCGCGCCATTGTTTACAGAAGCAAAACAGCTGGCGGCGAAACTAAAACTGCAGCCGATGCTGCTGACCACAGAATTTAATCTCGGTTATATCCAGGTCCTGCAAGGCAACAGCAGCGACGGCCTGCAACAAATGGCCGCCATCGTCGCAAAGGCGCGCGAGCAACAACTGGCCGATACTGAACTGCTCACTTACGTCGGTGAACTGGCCGATGCCTATGGCATCGCCAAGGCACATGCTGATGAAGCCCGGTTGCTGCGCGAATATAACCAGCTGCGCCAGAGCATTTTCCAAAAAGACCGCGATCAGGAGCTGAACGCCCTGCAGGAAGCGTTTTCGACCAAAGAGAAAGCCAAACAAATTGAAAGTCTGCAGCAACAAAATCAGCTGAAAAGCGCCGAAATTGCGCAAAAACAACTGCAGCAACGGGTGATGTTTTTATTTGGTCTGGTGGTGCTGCTGGTCACAGTCTTGTTGTACCTGCTGTATCGCAAAGTGCGCAATGCTAATCAACAATTACGCCAGGCCAATGATCAGCTGGCGTATAACTCGTTACATGACCCGCTGACCGGCTTGCTGAACCGCCGGTCTTTGCAGGAATTTATGCAAAAACGCGATCAGCAAGGCGAACGCCGGCAACTGCCCACCGCGACCACTGATGGCTTTATTCTGCTGGATATCGACTACTTTAAGCATATCAACGACCACCACGGCCATGCCGCCGGCGATAAAGTGCTGATTGAAATTGGCCGGCGCCTGCAACAACTGACGCGCCCTGGCGACATAGTGTTGCGTTGGGGCGGCGAGGAATTTCTGATTGTGCTCAGAAACCTCAATCAGACGGCCCTGACCAGCTTTACCAATCGCGCCTTGCAGGTGATTGGCAGTGAACCGGTGCCCTATCAACAGCTCCATATCGCCGTGACCGCTTCTGCCGGCTTTCTGACCCTGCCGTTTGCCGGCATCGACGAAACACAGCTGAACTGGGAAAAAGCGCTGAAACTGGCCGATATGGCGCTGTATATGGGCAAAGTGCACGGCCGTAACCGGGGTTATGGTCTGGTGGCTCTGCACCGGCCTTATGATGAATTAAAAACTCAGCTCGAAACGGACCTGAGTCTGCCCATCGAAACGGGCCAGCTCGAGATCACGCTGGTGCTGGGGCCGCCACAAGCCTGATCTGACCAGCCACAGCGGCAAAAGTGACCGACTATACTGCAAAGACTTGTTATCACAGGTCTTTTTTATGCTGCGCCATACGGCTGTGCTTTTATTGCTGCCGCTGCTGCCCGCTGTTGAGGCCGCAGTGCAATGGCAGGACTTTCGCCTGACTTATTTAAACGGCAGTCATTACCGGCTTGGCGACCCGAACCGTCAGGTGCTGACCATTGAACATGCCGCCGCCACCAGTTGGGGCGACAGTTTTTTCTTCCTTGATCATATGAAATACGCCAACGGCCAGCACAGTAACTACGCTGAACTACAGCCGCGCTTTAGCCTTGGCAAAAACGGCTGGCTGGAGAGTCCAGGCGGCCTGATTAAAGATGTGTTGCTGGCAAGCCATCTCGAAATGTCATCGCTGCGGACTAATTTGCTGTACGGCGTTGGGCTTGATTTGGCGATCCCCGGCCTGAAATTCACTCAGCTGAATTTTTACCGGCGCAATAACGAACAGCTCGCCGATAACTGGCAAGCAACTTTGGTTTGGGGCGCGCCCTTTCAGCTTGGCGGGCAGCAATTTTTGTACGACGGCTTTATCGACTGGGCCAGTGGCAGCGTGGATCAGCACGCCAACTTTAACTGGACCTCGCAGTTCAAGTGGCTGGCAAGTAATCTATGGCAAGGCCGGAGCCAGGTCTGGCTCGGTGTGGAATATGTCTGGTGGCGGCATAAGTTCGGTGTAACCGACAGCTCGCAGCTCAAAAGCCACGAGAACAACGTCAACTTGTTGCTGAAGTGGCATTTTTAGCCAGCAGCTGTTGATATTTGGCCACCAACACAACAACGCCGGCACAAGGCCGGCGTGTTCAATATCGAAGCAGGCTGCCCTACTCCCAGTTCAGCACCACTTTACCACTCTGGCCTGAACACATAATGTCAAAGCCTTGCTGGAATTCAGCGACCGGCATTTCGTGGGTGACGATTGGCGTTAAGTCCAGACCGGATTGAATGAGGCTCGCCATCTTGTACCAGGTCTCGAACATTTCGCGGCCATAAATGCCTTTAATCACCAAGCCTTTAAAAATCACTTTATTCCAGTCTACCGCCATATCCGATGGTGGAATACCGAGCATCGCAATCTTACCGCCGTGGTTGATGGTGTCGAGCATAGAACGGAACGCCGAAGGCACACCGGACATCTCTAAACCAACATCAAAGCCCTCGGTCATGCCCAATTCGGCCATCACATCAGTCAGATTCTGTTTACTGACGTCCACGGCGCGGGTGGCGCCCATTTTCATGGCGAGCTCGAGCCGGAACGGATTGACGTCGGTGATGACAATATGGCGGGCGCCCACATGACGCGCGACAGCCACCGCCATAATGCCAATCGGGCCGGCGCCGGTGATGAGCACATCTTCGCCGACTAAATCAAACGACAGCGTGGTATGCACGGCATTGCCGAACGGGTCAAAAATGGCGGCGATATTATCCGGGATATTGTCCGGAATTTTAAAAGCGTTAAAGGCCGGGATCACCAGATATTCAGCAAAAGAACCCTGGCGGTTCACGCCCACACCAATAGTGTTGCGGCACAAATGCACCCGACCAGCGCGACAGTTGCGGCAATGGCCACAGACTAAATGGCCTTCGCCGGAGACGCGGTCACCGACAGCAAAACCGCGCACTTCTGAGCCCATGCCAACGACTACACCGACGTATTCATGACCCACCACCATGCCATGCGGAATGGTTTTTTGCGCCCAGTCGTCCCATTTATAGATATGGACGTCAGTGCCACAAATGGCAGTCTTTTTGATTTTGATTAAAACGTCGTTCGGCCCAACTTCCGGCATCGGCACTTCGGTTTGCCAAATACCCGGTTCTGCTTTTAATTTCGCTAATGCTTTCATATGGATACCTTAAGAAATCACGCCCATGTCTTTACCGGTGCGGATAAAAGCGGCAATGGCTTTATCCAGCTGCGCTTTACTGTGTGCCGCCGAAATTTGCGTGCGAATACGCGCCTGGCCTTTTGGCACCACCGGGAACGAGAAGCCGACTACATAGACGCCTTGCTCCAGCATGCGGCGGGCAAATTCACCGGCAACTTTGGCATCGCCCAGCATCACCGGAATAATCGCATGGTCTTTACCAGCCAGGGTAAAACCTGCTGCGGTCATCTGTTCGCGGAAATAGGCCGCGTTATCCCAGAGTTTAGCTCTGAGCGCGTCGCCTTGCGCCAGCATGTCGAGCACTTTGATCGACGCGGTGACAATAGAAGGAGCCAGACTGTTCGAAAACAGATATGGCCGCGACCGCTGTCTGAGCCACTCGATGATTTCTTTTTTGCCTGAGGTATAACCGCCGGAGGCACCGCCTAAGGCTTTGCCCAAAGTCCCGGTGATGATGTCGACGCGGTCTAACACGTCGCAGTATTCATGAGTGCCGCGACCGTTTTTACCAACAAAACCGACGGCATGGCTGTCATCGACCATCACTAAGGCATTGTATTTGTCGGCTAAATCACAAATGGCTTTGAGGTCGGCAATGACGCCGTCCATCGAGAATACACCGTCGGTGGCGATCAGTTTAAAGCGTGCACCATCGGCATCGGCTTGTTGTAACTGGGCTTCTAATTCCGCCATGTCGTTGTTGGCATAACGATACCGTTTGGCTTTACACAAGCGAACGCCATCGATAATAGAAGCGTGATTCAGTGCATCGGAGATCACTGCATCTTCGGCGCCTAAAATAGTTTCAAATAAACCGCCGTTGGCGTCAAAGCAGCTCGAATACAAAATGGTGTCTTCAGTGCCTAAAAACGCACTGATACGCGCTTCTAAGGTTTTGTGAATATCCTGAGTACCGCAGATAAACCGCACTGAGGCCACACCAAAACCATGGCTGTCGAGGCCTTGCTGCGCCGCAGCAATCAGTTCTGGTGAATTGGCTAAGCCTAAGTAGTTGTTGGCACAGAAGTTTAAAACCTGCTCGCCATTGACTGTGACATCAGAGAATTGCTGCGACGTGATGATCCGCTCGCCTTTGTACAGGCCTTCGGCTTTGACGTCATCGATTTGGTGCTGGATATGGCTGAGGAACGCGGAATTGCGCATAAAGCCTCCTGTTGGGACATTGGTGTTTATACCCTTCTTCCTTGCAGATCTGGCGGTGTTGTCTGCCTGACCAAATCTGCAAAAATTTGGGTATATCTTATTATCGAAAGCATTCGAAATCATCATTTATCTTCGATAAACCATGAGTCGCTGCTTCATTAGAATTTGGCGCTGATTGTACCGTAAACCTTGGTCTGTGGCAGTGAATTTGCGGCTGGTCGGTGCACAGCAGGATGTATTTCACCAAAAGCAGGAATAGGGGCGGAATAAAAACAACAAAGGCCGCTGCTGCGGCCTTTGTTACTTAAGCAAATCAGTTACGGTTCGAACCGAACTTATTTCTTTTTCGCTTTTGGATTTGGCAGGTCAGTGATTGAACCTTCGTACATCTCAGCCGCCAGACCAATCGATTCGTTCAGCGTCGGGTGCGCGTGGATAGTCAGTGCGATATCTTCAGCATCGGCGCCCATTTCTACCGCTAAACAAATTTCACCCAGCATTTCACCGGCGTTGATACCGACAATAGCGCCACCCAGGATACGGTGTGATTCTTTGTCGAAAATCAGTTTGGTGAAGCCTTCAGTACGCGCTGAGGCGATCGCACGGCCAGAAGCAGCCCATGGGAAAGTAGCAGTTTCTACTGCGATGCCTTTCTCTTTGGCTTCTTTTTCAGTGATACCCACCCAGGCCATTTCCGGATCTGTGTAAGCCACAGACGGAATGCAACGCGGGTCGAAGAAGTGTTTCATGCCAGAGATAACTTCGGCAGCCACATGGCCTTCATGCACCGCTTTGTGCGCCAGCATTGGCTGACCAATCACGTCGCCGATGGCGAAAATGTGTGGCACGTTGGTGCGCAGTTGTTTGTCGACGTTGATGAAACCACGCTCATCCACGTTTACGCCAGCTTTCGCTGCATCTAACAGATTACCGTTTGGACGACGGCCCACTGCCACCAGGATTTTGTCGTAACGTACTGGTGACGCCGGGGCGTTTTTGCCTTCGAAAGTCACATACAGGCCGTCCGCTTTGGCTTCGACTGCAGTCACTTTGGTGGACAGCATCAGCGTGTAATTGTCTTTGTTGTATTTGGTGTAGGCTTTAACCAGGTCAGCGTCAGCAGCAGGAACCAGCTGGTCAGCGAATTCAACCACAGACACTTTCGAACCTAAAGCACGGTACACAGTGCCCATTTCCAGGCCAATGATACCGCCGCCTAATACCAGCATTTCGCCTGGAATGTCTTTTAATTCCAGTGCGCCGGTAGAATCGATCACCCGTGGGTCATCTTTTGGAATAAATGGCAGTGCAACCGGCTCTGAACCGGCCGCGATGATGGCGCTGTCAAAAGTGATAGTGGTATCACCAACAACCAGTGTGTTCGGGCCGGTGAATTTGCCGTAACCGTTCACAACTTTGACTTTACGCATTTTCGCCATGCCGTTCAGACCGTTGGTCAGTTGACCAACCACTTTGTCTTTCCAGGCACGGATTTTATCTAAATCGATTTGTGGTGCACCGAAGGTCACGCCGTGAGATGCCATATCGCGGGCGTCATCGATGACTTTGGCAACGTGTAATAAGGCTTTAGACGGGATACAGCCAACGTTTAAGCAAACACCGCCGAGGGTGCTGCGGGCTTCAACCAAGGTCACTTCCAGACCTAAATCTGCTGCGCGGAATGCAGCTGAATAACCACCAGGGCCAGCGCCCAGCACTACTACCTGAGTTTTGATTTCGTTGCTCATTGTTTTACCTTGCTATTTTAGCTTGCAATTTTACTTGCATCGGGCTCGTAGGTTGCCACGGCAGCGCCGGTGGCACAGCGTAAAAGTTGGCGGATTTTAGCACCCTGCCTGAAAGATGTCCCGTAACTTTTCAGCCACATCAACATCAGCCATCTCCATATCGGCAGTGCTGTTGCCCCGCGACAACAGCAGCGGCAGCCGAAGCTGCCGCTTGGCGTTTTACATAATAATCTGACGGATATCAGCTAAGTATGATGCCAGCGTCGCGGTAAAGCGGGCCGCCAAAGCGCCATCGATCACGCGGTGGTCATAAGACACCGACAGCGGCACCATCAGGCGCGGCTGGAAGGCTTTGCCATCCCATTTCGGTTTAATGTCGGATTTTGACACCCCGAGAATAGCCACTTCCGGCGCGTTCACGATAGGCGTAAAGGCGGTACCGCCGATGCCACCGAGGCTGGAAATGGTGAAACAACCACCCTGCATATCCGCCGCGGTCAGTTTGCCTTCGCGCGCTTTCACCGATATTTCCTGCAGCTCACGCGACAGCTCGATGATGCCTTTTTTGTTCACATCACGCACCACCGGCACCACTAAGCCATTGGGTGTATCGACCGCAATGCCTAAGTGCACGTATTTCTTCAGAATCAGGCTCGCGCCGTCTTCTGATAACGAGCTGTTAAAGGTCGGGAATTCTTCCAGCGCCTTGGCAGCCGCTTTCATGATAAATACCAGCGGCGTGTATTTCACACCGAGTTTTTTCTTCTCGGCCAGCGCGTTTTGCTCTTTGCGGAAATCTTCCAGATCTGTGATGTCAGCTTCATCAAACTGCGTCACATGCGGAATACGCACCCAGTTGCGGTGTAAGTTGGCACCAGATAGTTTCTGAATCCGCGACAGCGGTTTTTCTTCCACAGCGCCGAATTTGCTGAAATCAACTTTTGGCCAGGCAATCAAATCAAAGCCAACACTGTTGCCACTGCTGGCCACACTGCCCTTGCCTGCTGCAACTTGGGCAATAATGTTTTTCACATAATTCTGCACGTCTTCACGCTGCACCCGGCCTTTACGCGCTGTGCCTGCCACTTTCGACAGGTCAACACCAAATTCACGGGCTAAACGACGCACGACAGGCGATGCATGAGCAAAAGCAGCGCTTTGCGTCACTTCGTTGTCGCTGACCGCAGCAGCTGGGGTCGAAGCCGGAGCTGATGCAGCCGGAGCAGCGGCCGGAACGGCGGCAGGTGCAGAGACCGGAGCTGCAACCGGAGCAGGCGCTGCTGCAACTGCTGCTGGCGCTGCCGCACCGGTCGAGAATACAAAGACTAACGAGCCGGTTTGGACTTTGTCGCCAACTTTGACTTTGACTTCCGTCACAGTCCCGGCAAATGGCGCTGGCACTTCCATCGCAGCTTTGTCACCTTCGACCGATAACAGCGATTGTTCGGCTTTAACCACATCACCGACTTTCACCAGTACCTCAGTGACTTCGACCGCATCGCCGCCGATATCCGGCACTTTAACGTCTTTGCTTTCAGTTGTAGCAGCTGCTGCAACTAGCGCAGCGGCAGGAGCAGCGGCAACAGGCGCCGGTGCAGCAGCCGGAGCCACAGCAGCGGCCGCGTTGGCACCAGCAAATACCATAATCAGCGAGCCGGTTTTGACTTTATCGCCAGCCTTTACCCGAATTTCCTGCACCACACCAGCCTGAGCGGCTGGTACTTCCATCGAGGCTTTATCGCCTTCGACCGACAGCAGCGACTGGTCCACACTGACAGTGTCGCCGACTTTCACCAGAATTTCGGTGACTTCCACTTCATCCGCGCCGATATCCGGCACAAAAATTTCGATTGTCATTGCCATTCCTCTTATGCGAACAGTGGGTTCGGCTTGTTGGTGTCGATGCCAAAACGCACGATCGCATCAGCCACCAGTTGTTTGTCGATAGTGCCCTGTTTGGCCAGCTCACGCAGCGCTGCCAGTACCACATAACCAGCATTCACTTCAAAGTGACGGCGCAGGTTTTCGCGGCTGTCAGAGCGGCCAAAACCGTCGGTGCCCAGCACTTTGTACGACACTGCCGGCACAAAAGCGCGGACCTGGTCGACATAGTTTTTGATGTAGTCGGTGGCCGCAATCGCTGGCTCTTTGCCCAGCACTTGTGCAATGTACGGCACTTTCTCTGCTTCATTCGGATGCAGCATGTTGTGACGTTCACAGTCCTGACCATCGCGCGCCAGTTCGTTGAAAGACGTCACAGAATAAACATCAGAAGCAATGCCATATTCTTCAGACAGAATCTCAGCAGCGCGGCGCACTTCGTTCAGGATGGTGCCTGAGCCTAATAACTGCACTTTGCCTTTGTTACCAGTCAGCGTTTCCAGCTTGTAAATGCCGCGACGGATGCCTTCTTCGGCGCCCTGTGGCATCGCCGGGTGATGATAGTTTTCGTTCATCACTGTGATGTAGTAATAGATATTTTCCTGTGCCGGGCCATACATGCGGCGGATACCGTCCTGCATGATCACGGCAAGCTCGTAGGCGTAAGTCGGGTCATAAGAGATACAGTTTGGTACTGTACCGGCCAGAATATGGCTGTGACCGTCTTCGTGCTGTAAACCTTCGCCGTTTAACGTGGTGCGGCCAGCCGTAGCGCCTAACAGGAAACCACGCGCTTGTTGGTCACCCGCCAGCCAGGCCATATCGCCGACGCGCTGGAAGCCGAACATTGAGTAATAAATGTAGAACGGGATCATCGGCAGGTCATTGGTGCTGTACGACGTTGCCGCCGCCACCCAGGATGCCATCGCGCCCAGCTCGTTGATACCTTCCTGCAGTACCTGGCCTGAGGTTTCTTCTTTATAGTAAGAAACAATGGCGCGGTCTTCCGGCGTGTACGTCTGGCCGTGCGGGTTATAAATACCGATTTGACGGAACAGACCTTCCATACCAAAAGTACGGGCTTCATCGGCAATAATCGGCACAATTTGCTGGCCGATATTTGGGTCTTTTAACAGAATGTTCAGACCACGCACGAATGCCATAGTGGTAGAGATTTCACGTTTTTGCTCTTCCAGCAGGCCTTCAAACACTGGCAATTCCGGCAGTGTCAGTGGCTTGGTGAAATTCGGTAAACGAACCGGCGTGTAACCGTTTAACGCATTACGACGCGCATGCAGGTACTGATGCTCTGGCGAGCCTTCCGGCAGCGTCAGGTATGGCAGGCTGTGCACGTCTTCTTCTGACAGATATTCTTCCAGATTCAGACGTTTACGGATTTGCAGCACATGCGTCATATCCATTTTCTTCACCTGGTGGGCGATGTTTTTGCCTTCAGCGGCTTCACCCATGCCATAACCTTTGATGGTTTTGGCCAGAATGACGGTCGGACGGCCTTTGGTCTCTTGCGCCGCTTTGAAGGCAGCGTACAGTTTTGACGGTTCATGGCCACCGCGTTTTAATGCGAAGATCTCTTCGTCGGTCATGTCGGCAACTAAGGCCGCAGTTTCCGGGTAACGGCCAAAGAAATGCTGACGCACATAAGCGCCGTCTTTGGCTTTATAAGTCTGATAATCACCGTCGATGGTTTCGTTCATCAGCTGCAGCAGTTTGCCGGTGGTGTCTTTGGCCAACAGCTTGTCCCAGCCACTGCCCCATACCACTTTGATCACGTTCCAGCCGGCGCCACGGAATAAACCTTCCAGTTCCTGGATGATTTTGCCGTTGCCCATTACCGGGCCGTCTAAACGCTGCAGGTTACAGTTGACCAGGAAACACAGGTTATCCAGTTTTTCCCGCGCCGCAAAAGACAGCGAACCACGGCTTTCCGGCTCGTCCATCTCACCGTCACCGAGGAAGGCGTACACGCGCTGTGCACTGGTGTCTTTCATGCCACGGCCGTGTAAGTACTTCAGGAAACGCGCCTGATAAATCGAGGTGATTGGGCCTAAACCCATCGACACCGTCGGGAACTGCCAGAATTCCGGCATCAGTTTCGGGTGTGGGTAAGAGGATAAACCTTCACCACCGACTTCCTGGCGGAAGTTGTCCAGCTGGTCTGCGGTTAAGCGGCCTTCAACAAAAGCACGGGCGTAAATACCCGGTGAAATGTGGCCTTGGTAATAAACTAAATCGCCGCCGTCTTTTTCGTTCGGCGCGCGGAAAAAGTGGTTAAAACAGGTCTCGTAGAATGCAGCAGCAGACTGGTAAGACGCCATGTGGCCGCCCAGTTCCAGCTCTTTTTTCGAGGCGCGCAGCACGATCATGATGGCGTTCCAGCGAATGACGGAACGGATCTTTTTCTCCAGATTCACGTCACCCGGATAAGCCGGTTCCTGTTGCGGCGGAATAGTGTTGATATAGTTGGTGGTGATGCCGGTTGGCATGTCGACCCCTTCCAGCCGCGCTTGTTCCAGCACCTGCTCGAGCAGGAACTGCGCCCGCTCGACACCTTCGGTGCGTACTACGGATTCCAGCGCTTCCAACCACTCCTGGGTTTCGAGCACGTCGACGTCAAGCTTATTGACTTCAGACATATCAATTTTCCTTTCAAACCGTCCTGCCGCGCAGGACCTTGCTGTTATTGTTCTGCTGTGCTGTTTCAGTTCTGTTGCGAACGACGCAGCGAGCGTTCAAGTCGTGAGCGTTCCCGGTCGGCTTCCAGCAAAGCCTCTTCAATAAAGGCCAGATGGCTGTTGCTGGCTTGCCGGGCTTGTTCCGGCTCACCATTGATCACCGCTTCCATTAACCGTTGCCGATGTGAATTCAGCTGGCCCACAATGCCGTCCTTCTGCTGCAGAATTTCCAGGTTCAACCGGATATTCTGCTCCACCAGCGGCGTTAAGCCGCGCACCAGATGCAAAAGCACCACATTATGGGATGCTTCTGCCACTGCTGAATAAAAGCGTCCGACCGCAGCAGCTTCGGCATTGATGTCATGCTGTTGCTGCGCCAGACAAATTTCGTCGTAGCGTTGTTTAATCTGACTGAAATCGTTGGCCGTACCACGCAGCGCAGCGTAATAGGCGCAAATGCCTTCTAAGGCGTGACGAAATTCCAGTAAATCAAATTGGGATTCAGGGTGGCGGCCAATCAGTTCAAATAACGGATCGGTGAGGCCGCCAACTAAGGTGTCGCAGACAAAAGTGCCACCGCCTTGTTTGCGGCTGACCAGCCCTTTGGCTTCGAGCTTTTGCAGCGCTTCGCGCACTG
Source organism: uncultured Chromatiaceae bacterium (assembly GCA_937978655.1). Taxonomy (GTDB): domain Bacteria; phylum Pseudomonadota; class Gammaproteobacteria; order Enterobacterales; family Alteromonadaceae; genus Pararheinheimera. The sequence continues at coordinate 116,129 of CALJUX010000037.1, read as the reverse complement.
AGGGCCGCGACACTTCAAATTGTTCAGCCAGTTCGCGTTCGGTCGGTAATTTCTGGCCAGGCGCAAAACTGCCCTCGAGCAACATTTGCTCCAGCTGTCCGACAATTTGATCCGACAATTTTGCCGGTTTGATTTTCAGTGCGTTTTTCATGGCTTCAACAGCGTAGCAAAGCGCCGCTGTTTGTCATTCCTGTCCAAGACTGCTGTTATTGTCGATATTGAAACATCAACACCGTGTAAATTGGTAAGACCATTTTACTTTGTTGCGCATCAAATTAGCAGAAAAGGCCCGCACTGTAAATCAGGGCAAGCTGTAGCGTTGAATTTTTGCGCAGAATAGTTAGAGTTAAAACTCTAATCAATGAGTGTTCACAGGAAAAAACAGAATTGGTCAGACCATTGCATCGCAGGCTTAGCTATCAGGAATAGCGGCCAGCAGACTGCGCCTGCGACGGGCTGGGTGTTAAACCACACACAGCAAGCCGCAAACACCATCAGCTGGTTGGGACGAATGCCTTAACTGAGCCAGCCACTTAAGGTTAATACGGCAATTAATGCCAGAAAAAACAGTACATTGCGCTTAGCCAGCGCCACAGCACTAACGGCGGCGTCCGGCGAATTTAACTGCTCTTCCGCGACTGGCTCTGCCGCCTGACTCAGCTCTGTCAGCAGCTGGGCTGCACTCATCTGCGTCGCGCCCGCGTGTTGCAGTAAGACGGCCGATGTGCGGCTGAAATCGCCCACCAGCGCCAGGCCAAGGCCAAACAGCCGCACCGGCAGCCAGTCGGCCCAGTGTAATATGTCCTCGGCAAAATGCTGCCAGCGGTTTGCTTGCCCGGCGCCAGTCTGGACAGTTTCGACCGGCTCGCTGCCGTCAGCCGTGTTGTTCATGTCAGGCTCAACACTGTTGTCGGCGCCATTGGTCTTGTCATAGGTCCGCGGCTCCGCCAGCTGGCGCAAACAGGCGTAAGCCACAGCACCAAAAGCCCCCAGCAGCGCGTACCAGAACAACACCGCCGCGTAATAACGGAAGTTCAGCCAAATCAGCTGTGAACCATAACTCAGTTCCGGTGCTCCTTGGGCGCTGCGGATCTGCTGCATATGCAAAAAAGCCGCTTCCTGGTCGTCGCGCTGGCAGGCGTTTAAAAACTGCTTATAACACTGGCGGTAATGCCAGCTGCCAATACACAGCAGTAATACCAGCGTATTGAGCAGCAGCTGAAACAACCAGAACTGCACACTATATATAAGCAGCGCAATCGCCACCGCCGGCAACAACCACCACAGCATCATAAAATATGGCTGCTGACGAACGGCACTGACCGGGCCAGAGCCGCTCAGCTGCAGATAAGGCCGTAAATAAGTCACCAGTTGCCAGGCCGGACCGCGCACCGCCAGGCGTTCCACTATTAATGCGATCAGCATACTTAACAACGTCATACGGGCTCTCCTGCGCGTGGGTCTGTGGCGGTCGCTGCAACACCGAGCAACCGGAAATAATAAGGCCAGTCAAACAGCGGGCCCGGATCAGTTTTGCGTCCAGGCGCAATGTCACAATGACCGACAATCCGCTGCGGACGCAGTGCCGGGTATTGCTGTAACAACTGCCGGCTCAGCGTGGCCAGCGCCTGATATTGCGCCTCGGTATAAGGCACATCATCAGCGCCTTCCAGTTCAATACCAATAGAAAAATCATTACATTTATCCCGGCCGGCAAACAAGCTAAGCCCGGCATGCCAGGCGCGTTTGGCAAAAGGCACATATTGCCAGATGCGGCCGTCTCGATAGATCACACAATGCGCCGACACCCGCACCCCGGCTAAGCGGGCAAAATACGGATGCGCGCTGCAATCGAGCCGGCCCCCAAAGAAATCGTCAATATAAGGCGTATTAAAAGTTGCAGGCGGCAAACTGATATTATGGATCACCAGCAGACTGATATCCGCCGGATCGGGCCTGTCGTCATAATGTGTACAAGGCCGTGTGATGATTTCAAACGGGGGCAATGGCGCAGATACGTCTGTCGCTTCGGTTGGAGCCGCACTTGGCAAAGCCAATCCTCACTGGTTATGCTGTGGCTTTATTCTCTGCGTCATGGCTGTCGAATGCAAGCTCCGGATCCGTCCTCTTCCACCCCGCCACCGGCATCGCCGGACCACGCCGCCCGTTTCGGCCGTGGCTTCGCCTGGATTGCCTGGTTATTGGTCCTGGGGCTGATTTATCTGTTTTTCGACGGAGTACTGACGCAGCAACGCAATCCCAATCAACAGCTGCAACAGGAACAAGGCGCCGGCGGCGAACGCGTGGTGGTGCTTGATGCCAACCGCCAGGGCCATTATGTCGGAACTCTGTTACTGAACGGCCAGCCCACCGAATTTCTGCTCGATACCGGCGCCACGGCTGTCGCAGTCTCTGCAGCGGTGGCGGCGCGCACTGGCATGGTCAAAGGTGCGCCTTATCAAAGTTCCACCGCCAATGGCGTCGTGACAGTGCATCGCAGTCGCATCGGTGAACTCAGACTCGGCGACATCGTGTTACGGGATTTAGAAGCCAGCATTGTGCCGAATCTGGCCGGCGCGGAGATTTTGCTAGGAATGAGCGCATTAAACCATTTAGAATTTACCAAACAGCAGCAACAGCTGCGCCTGATCCAAAGATAAGAATGTTATGCAAAGTACTGATACTGAACTGAGCCATCAGGAACGCCTGATGCAGGAAATTCGTCGTGGCGTCAGCCATGCCCTGGCGGAAGATTTAGGTTATTTACCTATTCAGCAAGGGGATATTACCGCCTCCCTGATCCCGGCCGAGCAACAGGCAACCGCCACAGTGATCACCCGCGAAGACTGTGTGGTCTGCGGCACCATGTGGGTCGACGAAGTGTTTGCCCAGCTGTCAGATCAGGCGGTATTGCACTGGTTTGTCAAAGACGGCGACAAAGTAACCGCCAATACGGTGTTATGCGAAATCAGCGGACCAGCACGCATTTTACTGACGGGCGAGCGCAGCGCGCTGAATTTCCTGCAGACGTTAAGCGGCACTGCGACCACCACCGCAAAATATGTCGCGCTGCTGAGCGGCAGTAAAACCCGTCTGCTGGATACCCGTAAAACTTTACCGGGTATGCGACTGGCGCAGAAATATGCGGTCAGCTGCGGCGGCGGTAAAAACCACCGTATTGGGTTGTACGACGCCTTTTTGATTAAAGAAAATCACATTGCCGCCGCCGGTTCTATTGTCAAAGCGGTGCAAAGCGCGCGGCAGAATTTCCCCGGCAAACCGGTGGAAGTTGAAGTGGAAGATTTGACCGAACTGGAACAGGCGCTGGCGGCCGGCGCCGACATTATCATGCTGGATAATTTCCATATCGCTGACATTATTCAGGCGGTGGCGCTCAATCAGGGCAAAGCCAAACTCGAAGTGTCCGGTAATGTCACCGCCGAATCGTTAAAAGCGCTGGCAGGCACTAATGTCGATTATATTTCCAGCGGTGCTTTGACAAAAAATGTGCAGGCGATTGACCTGTCGATGCGGCTGCGCAGCCGCTGAGTGACGCAGTTTCGTCATCCGTTGCCGCGCAACAGCGCTGCAGTAGCAAAAAGCCGGCAGCCGCTGGCTTTTTTTTCGGCGCTTGAACCAAAAAATGGAAAGCTGTCAAGTGCGGCTCGGGCCAGCCAGCACAGTGCCACAACCAATCAATTTATTAACAAAAACTTATTCTCTATTGTTTTCAATGAGTAATGAGAGCTGGCTTAAAATTTGCATTTTATTCAAAAGTTAAACCAACTTGCCAAAAACCTCAGTTCCCAATCGAGAAAACACCAAAAAATAATATTTATTTTCATGACGTTAGAATGAAAAAAAATAAATAATTACAAAAACGAATTTTTTTCTTGCGTAACATTTAAATTTGGCCAGAATAGAAAACAGCCCCCCGGGTTAACTACACACAAACGGAGATGTACTATGAAACGTAATCAAGGTTTCACCTTAATTGAATTAATGATCGTTGTTGCAATCATCGGTATCCTTGCAGCAGTTGCGCTGCCGGCCTACCAGAACTACACGTCAAAAGCTAAGTTTGTTGAAGTAACAAACGCGACTTCTTCAGTGACTTCTTCAGTGGCGGTTTGTGTACAGACCAAAGCTATTGCTGACTGTGACTCTGGCACTAACGGTATTGCCGCAACTGTGGCGCCAGGTACTGGCATCCCAGGTGTAACTGTTGCTGACGGCGTGATCACTGCACGGGCACCAACAGACGCCACTGGCGATGTGTTAAATGCTACCTTCGTGATGACACCAACATTAGATGCGGGCAGCAAAACTGTGACCTGGGCCAAAGCCTGTACGCCAACCACTCTCTGCTAATCAGCGTTTAACCTGATCTCAAAGCCAGCTGCACAGCTGGCTTTTTCTTTTGTCACTTTCAGAATTGCCCGCGCTAAGCTGTTGAATTTCGGCGCCGGGCTGTCATAATCGTTTTTTAGCCTTACCATTGTTTTCACTGGGGTTTGTCGTATATGGCTTTTAATCAGCAGTCGATTCTGCTCAAGCGCCTCGCTCAGGCGAACCTGATCGATGCAGGACTGTGCAGCAGGCTGGCCGCTGAAAAAAATCATCAGTACAACTCAGTGGCAGACTTTCTGATCACCGAAAAGCTGATCACAGCCAAAGCACTGGCTGAAAGCATTGCCACTTCCACCATGCATAGCCTGCTCGATTTAGATTTTTATGATCTGGAATTTGTGCCCGAGCAGGAACGTAACGAAAAACTGGTACGCAAACATCTGGTGCTGCCGCTGGGTAAACGTGGCCGCACCTTATTCCTCGGCGTGGTCGATCCGACCGACATGCAACCGGTGGAAGATTTTGAATTCAGCACTGGCCTGCACGCCGAACTGATTGTCGTTGAATTTGATAAACTGCAAAAACTGATCGACCGGGTTTTTGACAGTAAAAACGCCGACACTTTCAGCCATTCAGACTGGGACCTGACCTCACTGGGCGTTGGCGACAATGACGAGCTGGACGAAAAGCCCGGCAGTGAAGCTGAAGACCAGCCTATCATCACTTTTATCAACAAAATGCTGCATGATGCGGTGCGCAAAGGCGCGTCGGATCTGCATTTTGAGCCTTATGAAAAAAGTTACCGCATCCGGTTTCGCATCGACGGCATTTTGCATGAAGTCGCCTCGCCGCCGGTCGCGCTGGCCGGGCGTTTGTCGGCCCGGCTGAAAGTGATGTCCAAACTCGACATCGCGGAAAAACGCGTGCCGCAGGATGGCCGGATCAAACTGAAACTGTCGCAGAAAAAATCCATCGATTTTCGCGTCAGCAGCTTGCCCACACTGTGGGGCGAAAAAATCGTTATGCGGATCCTCGATTCCGATAGCGCGATGCTCGGCATTGATATCCTCGGTTATGAAGCCAGTCAAAAGCAGCTGTATCTGGACGCGCTGGAGCAACCCCAAGGCATGATCCTGGTGACCGGGCCTACCGGTAGCGGCAAAACCGTGTCGCTTTATACCGGTCTGAATATCCTCAACACCGAAGAGACCAATATTTCGACGGCCGAAGATCCGGTGGAAATTAACTTACCGGGGATTAACCAGGTACAGATGAATACCAAAGCCGGTCTCACCTTCCCTATCGCGTTAAAAGCCTTTTTGCGGCAAGACCCGGATGTGATCATGGTTGGTGAGATCCGGGACCTGGAAACCGCGGAGATCGCGATTAAAGCAGCGCAAACCGGTCACTTAGTGTTAAGTACGCTGCACACCAACTCGGCCCCGGAAACGCTCACGCGTTTGCTGAATATGGGCGTGCCAGCCTACAACGTTGCCAGTTCAGTGTCTTTAATCATTGCCCAGCGGCTGGCCCGGCGCTTATGTAATCACTGTAAAGCGCCTGAACAGCTGCCAGAGCAAGAGCTGCTGAAGCAAGGGTTCACTGCCGAACAACTGCCTGGCATCAAGCTGTTTAAACCGGTCGGTTGTGAATATTGCACCGGCGGTTATAAAGGCCGGGTCGGTATTTATGAAGTGATGCCGATCTCCGGGGTTATCGCCGAGAAGATTATGGCGGGTGGTAATTCGCTGGAAATCGCCCAGCAAGCCCAACGCGAAGGCATCAACAATTTACGACAGTCCGGCCTGTTAAAAGCGGCTGCAGGGCTGACCAGTCTGGCAGAAATCAACCGGGTGACCAACGTCTGACGGGCACAGCACTAAGGATTTATCATGGCAGCGCCAAAAATTAAAGAGCTGGACAATTTCGACTGGAAGGGCATTAACCGACGCGGCAAAAAAACGCAGGGCGAAATCAAAGCCAGTTCGGTGATGGAAGCCAAAGCACTGCTGCGCCAGCAAGGCATCACCCCGTCGATGGTGCGCAAACAAGCCAAACCATTATTCGGCGGCGACCCGAAAATTGTGCCGCTGGATATCGCCATTGTGACGCGGCAAATTGCCACCATGCTGGCCGCCGGCGTGCCGTTAGTGCAGTCGATAGACCTGATTGCGTCCGGCTCAGAAAAGAAAAACCTGCGGGTGCTGATGCAAAAAGTCTCGCTGAAAGTGCAGTCCGGCCTGCCGCTGTCAGAAGTGCTGCGTGAGCAACCCAAATATTTTGATGAACTGTACTGTGATTTAGTCAAATCCGGCGAACAGTCCGGTGCGCTGGACCGGATCTTTGACCGTATTGCTATCTACAAAGAAAAAGCCGAAGCACTGAAATCCAAAATTAAAAAGGCGATGTTTTATCCGGTCGCCGTCATTATTGTCGCGCTGATCGTCACCTCCATTCTGCTGATTTTTGTGGTGCCGCAGTTTGCGGAAATTTTTGCCGGTTTTGGCGCCGAACTGCCGGCATTTACCTTGTTTGTCGTGGCCTTGTCCGAGCTAATGCAGGCGTATTGGTGGGTCGTGGTCGGCGCCATCGTGATTACGCTGAAAGTCTTCAGTAAGCTCTACAACACCAGCCTGAAGTTTAAAACCGGCGCTGATGCGATGCTGCTCAAAGCGCCGGTGGTTGGCGACATTCTGAATAAAGCCGCAGTGGCGCGTTATGCCCGCACCCTGTCGACCACTTTTGCCGCCGGTGTCCCGCTGATTGAAGCGCTGGAATCGGCCGCCGGCGCTGCCGGTAATGAAATCTACAAAAACGCCATTATGGAAGTCCGCGCCGACGTTTCGGCCGGCGGCCAGATGTTCAGCTCGATGAAAACCACTAACCGCTTTCCGGAAATGGTGATCCAGATGGTTTCCATCGGTGAAGAGTCCGGCTCGCTGGATGATATGCTGGCGAGGGTGGCCAGTATTTACGAACAGGAAGTGGATGACGCGGTGGACGGCCTGACAGCACTGCTGGAGCCGATGATTATGGCGGTGCTGGGCGTATTAATCGGTGGCCTGATCATTGCGATGTATCTGCCAATCTTCCAAATGGGCGCGGTGATTAAATAATGCAACTTATCGAACAATTCACGCTGATCCTGGCATTTCTCCAACAACATCCGGCCTGGTTACTGGGCTGCGTATTTGTCTTCAGTCTGTGTATTGGCAGCTTTCTGAATGTGGTGATTTACCGGCTGCCGAAGATGATGGAGCAGAGTTGGCGTCAGGAATATCAGGAGTATTTTCATCCGGATACGGTCACAGCCCCAACAGCGCCTTTTAATCTGGCAACACCACGCTCACGTTGCCCACAGTGTAATACACAGCTCAGCGCGCTGGATAATATTCCGCTGATAAGCTGGTTGTCGCTACGCGGCAAATGTCGGTATTGCCACGCACCGGTCAGCCGCCGCTACCCGGCCGTTGAACTGCTGACCGCCGTGCTGTCTACTGTGGTGATCTGGCAAACCGGTGCTACTGCAGACGGTTTTTTAATGCTGTTGCTGACCTGGAGTCTGGTGGCGCTGACATTTATCGATATTGATAAAATGCTGCTGCCGGATCAAATTACCCTGCCGTTGTTGTGGCTGGTATTAATCGCATCGGCCCTTGGCGTTGGTATAGCGCCGGATCAGGCCTTGATTGGTGCCGCTTGTGGTTACCTGTCGCTGTGGTCGGTTTATTGGGGTTTTAAACTGCTGACCGGCAAAGAAGGCATGGGCTACGGCGACTTTAAACTGATGGCGATTTTTGGCGCCTTGCTGGGCTGGCAGCAATTGCCGTTGATCATTTTGCTGTCATCGGTGGTCGGTGCAGTGATTGGCAGTGTGATGCTGGCAGTGCAGCGCAAAGAACAAAGTACTGCTATCCCATTTGGGCCTTATATCGCAGCTGCCGGCTGGATAGCCATGCTGTGGGGCAATGATATCAGCAATGCGTACTTACGCAGCATCGGCTTGTAACCAATCCATGCGCCAGTTGCTGGTAGGACTGACCGGAGGCATCGGCAGTGGTAAAACCACGGTTGCCAACGAATTTGCCGCGCTTGGTATCACGCTGGTCGACGCCGATATCGTTGCCAGACAAGTGGTGGAACCCGGGACTGCGGCACTGGCGGCTATCCGCCAGCATTTCGGTACTGCGGTGATCAGCGCCGACGGTAGTCTTGATCGCACCCGGTTGCGGGAGATCGTCTTTACCGATACGGCCGCCAAAACCTGGCTTAACCAGTTGCTGCATCCACAGATCCGCGCCGAGCTGCTGCGTCAGCTGGCGGCGGCCACTTCACCTTATGTGTTGCTGGTGGCCCCACTGCTGCTGGAGAATCAACTGGATGCGCTGGTTGACCTGGTGTTAGTGACCGATGTCAGCGAACAAACCCAACTGCAGCGCACCACCAGCCGCGATGGCAGCAGTCAGGCCTTAGTGCAGTCAATTATGGCGGCACAGAGCAGCAGAGCCGGCCGCCTGGCGCGCGCCGATTTTGTCATCGATAACGACGGACCCACAACAGAACTGCCGCAACAAGTGGCAAAGCTGCATCAGATCTTTCTGCGTCTTGCCGAAGAAAAACTAGCCAAATCGTTAACTTAGAGTTATTTTATTCCAATTCCCCCTGATTACCGGAGTATGGTTCCATTGACTGACAGCAGCCTGGTCTACGAACATCCGCTGAATGAAAAAGTCCGCACCTATCTGCGTGTCGAATACTTGTTTCAGCAGGTGCACCACCAGCTGGCGTTGGCCAACGAATCACAGCAACTCGGTTTTTTCACCTCGTTGTTTGCCCTGATTGAAGTGTTAGACCGCAACGATATCCGACCCGATTTAATTAAAGATGTGGAAAGGTGTGAAGGCGCTTTAGTGAACTGGTCGCGCCATCCACACATCTCTGATGAGCTGCTCAGCAGCATGCTGCAAAAGTCCGTCCGGCTGCAAAGTGAATTACTGCGGGGCGCCAAATTCGCCAATGTACTCAAGGATGACAAGTTCCTTGGCCCATTGCGCCAGCGCTTTTTTATCCCCGGCGGCACCTGCTATTTTGACTTGCCGCAGTTGCAATACTGGTACACCTTAGAACTGGCGGCGCGGCAAAAACAAGCGCAAGACTGGATCTCTCAGTTAACCCTGGTCGAACAGGCCATTAGTTTTGTGCTGACTTTTATCCGCGAGCGCGGCCAGTTTCAGCCGGTCAGCGCAGAAAATGGTTTTTATCAGAGTAATACCGAACAATTTGAGTTATTGCGGCTGCGTTACCCGTTAAGTTACGGCTGCTATCCGACCATCAGCGGCAACAAATACCGCTATGCCATCCGGTTTATGCAGCTGTGCGACACGCAGGGCCGCGCCACCACCGACCAGCAGATTGGCTTTGAATTAGCCTGTTGCTAAGCGGCAGATCCGCTATAATGCCCTGCTATTTTTCCTGCAATGAGTAACTCTGATGTCCCCAACTGTCGTTCAATGTCCGACCTGCCAGACCGATGTTATCTGGCACAGTGAATCGCGTTTCCGGCCTTTTTGCAGTGACCGCTGCCGGTTAATTGATTTGGGCGAATGGGCCAGTGAAAGCCGGCGTATTGCCGACAAGCAGCCGATCGAAGCCGGCATCGGTGACGCCGACTTGCTGGCACTGGAAGATGAATTAATGCAGCAGGATAATCAGTTTTTTAAAGACTGAACGGCCCTGGCGCTAAAACAGCGTCGCAACGGCCGCCAGAATCGGCGCATTGGCATCCGGAAACTGATAGCCCGCCAATGCGCTGTAATGTACCCAGGCTACTTGCTGGCCTTCGCGCCCCTCGCCGTCACCTTGTGGGTCCGGCACATGCCAGACGTCCAGCAATACGCGTTTTTCCGGATAGTCATATTCCAGCTGTAATAACGGCACTGCACCAGTCACTGTCAGCCCGACTTCTTCCCATAACTCGCGGTGCAAAGCCTGCAGCACAGTTTCGCCACTTTCCACTTTGCCACCGGGAAATTCCCAGCGTCCGCCCTGATGCAGCTGGTCCGGCCTTTTACTGATAAACACCTGCTGACCCCGGGTGATCACCCCAACCGCCACATGGATAGATTTCATCGTGTCTCCTCTGGAGCAAACTTATGTTTTGCAGCAGCCGGCAGCCAGCCACCACAAGGCGGCATTGCCAGCATCGCTGCGTTTTTCGCATAAAAAAAGCAGAGCGGGCTCTGCTTTTATGATCAGGTTGTCACAGGTACGGTCAGCTCAGCTTGCCATGACACTGTTTGTATTTTTTGCCGGAACCACAAGGGCAAGGGTCGTTGCGGCCGATCTTGTCCTGCTCACGGTAAACCGGGCCAGCAGGCACCGCCGGCACCTCACCGCCAACGTGCTCAGCTTCTTCATGCTGATATTGCACCTGTGCCGGTTCCGCTTTGCGGCGTTGCTCTTCTACAGCGTCCACATCTTCCGGTGCACGGATCTGCACCCGGCTTAACACACCAATCACATCCAGTTTCAGTGCATCCAGCATGCTGGAGAACAGTTCAAACGCCTCACGTTTGTATTCCTGTTTCGGGTTCTTCTGTGCATAACCGCGCAGGTTGATGCCCTGACGCAGGTGGTCCATCGCCGCCAGATGCTCTTTCCAGTGGGTGTCCAGGTTTTGCAGCATCACGGCTTTTTCGAACTGGCGCAGCACCGGTGCCCCGACCATTTCTTCTTTGAGCTGATAGGTTTTTTCGACCACATCCTGAATGCGCTCGCGCAGCTTTTCTTCAAACAGTTTATTGTCGTCTGCCAGCCATTTGGCGATTGGCATATCAATGGCAAAATCTTTGCGGAAGCGCGCTTCCAGGCCTGGAATATCCCACATTTCGTCCAGTGACTGTGGCGGGATATATTGATTGATCACCGATTCCACCACGTCCTGACGCACTGCAGCGATAGTTTCAGTGATGTCATCTGCGGCCAGTAATTCATTGCGCTGTTCGTACACAACTTTACGCTGGTCATTGGCAACGTCGTCAAATTCCAGCAATTGCTTACGGATATCGAAGTTACGGGCTTCCACTTTGCGCTGCGCATTTTCAATCGCGCGGCTGACCAGCGGATGTTCAATCGCTTCGCCAGGTTCCATCCCCAGCTTGCGCATCATGCCCGCCATCCGGTCTGAGGCAAAAATACGCATTAATGCATCATCCAGTGCCAGATAGAACCGGCTGGAACCCGCATCACCTTGCCGACCGGCACGACCACGCAGCTGGTTGTCGATACGACGGGATTCATGGCGTTCAGTACCGATAATATGTAAACCACCCGACGCAATAACCGCATCATGGCGTTGTTGCCACTCGGCCTTTAATGCCGCAACCTGTTCGTCGCTTGGACTGTCGAGTTTAGCCACATCCGACTGCCAGTTACCGCCTAACACGATGTCGGTACCACGACCGGCCATGTTAGTGGCGATAGTGACGGTGCCCGGACGGCCGGCTTCCGCGATAATCTGCGCTTCGTTGGCGTGGAACTTGGCGTTTAATACCTGATGCGGGATTTTGGCTTTGTGCAATAACGACGACAGATACTCCGAGCTTTCGATCGATGCAGTACCAACCAGAATTGGCCGCTGCAGCGCACGGGTTTCTTCAATGTCTTTGATAATCGCCTGATACTTTTCTTCCGCCGTCAGATACACCAGATCCGGCATGTCTTTACGGATCATCGCTCTGTTGGTCGGCACAACTATTGTTTCCAGACCATAAATCGTCTGGAATTCAAAGGCTTCAGTATCTGCGGTCCCGGTCATGCCGGCCAGCTTGTCATACAGGCGGAAATAGTTCTGGAAGGTGATAGACGCCAGCGTCTGGTTTTCGTTTTGAATGCGCACGCCTTCTTTGGCTTCAATCGCCTGGTGCAGACCTTCAGACCAGCGGCGGCCTTCCATGGTACGGCCGGTATGTTCATCAACGATGACGATCTGGTCATCTTTGATCACATAATCCACGTCTTTCTTGAACAGATTGTGCGCGCGCAGCCCGGCATACACATGATGTAACAGCGTGATATTACTGGCGGAATATAACGAGTCGCCTGGTTGCATCAGGCCCCGTTCTACCAAAATTTCTTCGACGCGGATCTGGCCACGTTCGGTCAGATAAATTTGTTTGGCTTTTTCATCAATAGTGTAATGGCCATCGCCCATTTCACCTTCTTCGTCTTCTTTGTCCTGACGCTGCAGCATCGGGACCACGATGTCGATTTGACGGTACAGCTCTGAGCTGTCTTCGGCCTGACCTGAAATGATCAGCGGGGTACGGGCTTCATCAATCAGGATCGAATCGACTTCGTCGATAATGGCAAAAGCCAGATCGCGTTGTACCCGATCCGGCATACTGAATGCCATATTGTCGCGCAGGTAATCAAAACCGAATTCGTTGTTAGTGCCGTAAGTGATATCGGCATTGTACGCCTGCTGTTTTTCCAGGTGTTGCATGCCCGGCACGTTGACGCCGACTGTCAGCCCAAGGAAATTAAACAGCGGTTCGTTGGTGGCCGCATCACGTTTGGCCAGGTAGTCGTTGACTGTAATGACATGCACTGCACGGCCGCTTAAGGCATTGAGGTAGGCTGGCAGCGTCGCGGTCAGGGTTTTACCTTCACCGGTGCGCATTTCGGAAATTTTGCCCTGGTGCAATACCATGCCACCTATCAGCTGTACGTCAAAATGACGCATGCCAAAAATCCGTTTGCTGGCTTCACGGACTGTGGCAAATGCTTCAGGTAACAAATCATCAAGCGAGGTACCCTCTGCAAAACGCTGTTTAAATTCAGCGGTTTTTTGTTGCAGCTCGGCATCCGACAATGCGGCAAACTGGCTTTCCATTGCATTGATCTGTTCAACCGTTTTGCGCAGTTTTTTCAGATAACGATCGTTCCGGCTACCAATTAATTTGGTAAAAAGCTTTCCTAACATTGTCCTGGTACCACTATTTTAATGTTGAGACCGCAGTGCGGTCCTGGCAGAGCCATAAAATCTGTTTTGATGCGGGCCGATAAAAGCCTGCGGGTTAATTTGTTTGCCGTTTTTCAGCACTTCGTAATGTACATGCGGGCCGGTCGAGCGCCCGGTGTTGCCAAGCACGGCAACCTGCTGGCCTTTTTCGACCAGCTGTCCAATTTGGACATTCACCGCTTTCGCATGGGCATACCTGGTGCGATAGCCACCAGCATGCTCAACTTCCACCATGCGGCCATAACCAAAGCGCTCACCAGCCCAGGTCACGACCCCACCGGCGGTAGCCACCACAGCGCTGCCTTCTTCACCGGCAAAATCTACGCCCTGATGGATCGCCGGTTCGCCGGTAAAGGGGTCGGTGCGCACACCAAAGGCTGATGATAAATAACCAGCTTGTACCGGCCTGCCAGATAGCTGACTGTTCAAACCGATATGGTGATTCAGATCCAGAGATTCAAGCAGACTGAAGCGCGATTGTTCATAGACCAAATCCTGTTCGAGCTGTGACATGCGTTGCAGCATGTCAGAAATCTCAAACAAACTCTGTTCACTGCTGGTTTGCGCTGGACCGCCCATTGGCGGTGGCTGGCGAAGGTTAAATTGCTCGGAAGGTAAATCAGCCGCATCAATCAATCGTTCGCCGACCATATTGAGCCGGTTGACCTGTGCCTGTAACGAGGCAACTTTTGCCGTTAAAGCCGCGATCTGATGTTCTGCCTGTTGCCTGATGGCAATCAATTCTGCAGTTTCAGCAGACGCGCCCGGCAATGGGCTCAGTGGATATGTTGCCGGATCTGTCCAGATCCGGCCAAGCGCCACACCGGCGCCGACGGCAATGCAAAACAACAACGCCGCACTGACCAGCCGCTGACTGGCGGTGGTTCCAAAACGGCCGCGATGATGTCGGTCGTCCGGAAAAACTGTTAGACTCATGGGACCTCAGTTTCTGTGTTTTTGTTATGGCCCGCTATTCGCGCAAACCGGTCGACCTGATGACGCTGTTGCAACAAAACCCTGTGTATCAGGGGCAACAGCAAGCAGATATAGTGCGACACCTTAATACCGAATTAATGCAGATTCTGCAACTGGAAAAGCTGACTTTCTGTAAGGTGAACCGGGTTCAGGCCGGCCGGGTACAAATTATGTGCAGCTCTGCGAGCTGGGCGATGCGCCTCAAAATGCAAAACGGCGATATTCTAACGAAATTCCGCCAGAATGTCCTGCCCGAATGTATGGGTATTGATATTGAAGTCAATCCAAACCTGGATTTACGTTATCAGACTGCCGCACCAGATGAGGCGACGATACCGCCCGCCCGCCAAATCAGCGAACAAGCAGCAAACTATTTGCTGGCAAGTGCAGAAAATGCCGATCCGGTTCTGGCAGCAAAACTGAGAAAACTGGCGGCATTGGCGGCCCGCGGGAAAACATAATCCCGCAGCCCCTGCCGGAGCAAACGGCCAGCCGCAGCATAAAAAAAAGGTGGCCATTGCCACCTTTTACGCAACAGATTAAATCAGACCAGTTGCGGTGCCAGATACGAGATTGGCAGCTGCGCTGGTTTGTCGAACGTGACAAACTCCCAGTTTTCCTGGTTGGCAAGCACGGCACACAACAGCTGATTATTCAGTGCATGACCGGTTTTATAAGCCTTGAATTCGCCGAGGATGCTATAACCGGCCATGTATAAATCGCCGATGGCATCAAGAATTTTGTGTTTGATAAATTCGTCGTCGTAGCGCAGGCCATCCTGGTTCAACACGCGGAACTCATCGAGCACCACCGCATTATCAAAACTGCCGCCTAATGCCAGATTATTGGCACGCAGATATTCAATATCCTGCAGGAAACCAAAAGTACGGGCGCGGCTGATGTCTTTGATAAAACCGGCAGCAGAGAAATCGACTTTCATGTGCTGACGAGTCTCGGCAATGACCGGATGGTCAAAATCGATGGCAAAATCAATGCGGAAACCGTGATGCGGCTTAAATTCAGCCCATTTGTCACCGTCTTCGACCCGCACTGCTTTTTTGATGCGGATGAATTTTTTCGCCAGTTTCTGCTCGGAGACACCGGCTTCAAGTAACAAATAAACAAATGGATTGGCGCTGCCGTCCATGATTGGAATTTCGGCGGAATCGACTTCGACAATCAGGTTGTCAATCCCAAGGCCGGCGACCGCCGCCATCAGGTGTTCAGTAGTAGATAACCGGACGCCCTGAGGATTAATCAGACAGGTACACATCACTGTGTCACCCACCAGTTCTGGCGCGACTTTAAAGTCGACAACCGGGTTGAGGTCAACACGACGGAACACAATACCTGTGTTGTCGGGCGCAGGCCGGAGAGTAAGCGTAACCTTTTCGCCTTTGTGTAAACCCACTCCGATGGAGCTGATGGTCTTCGTGATAGTACGTTGTTTAATCATCATTTTTTCCTGTTCAAAAACTGAACAATCCCAAACGGCGGCGCAGCATAGCATATGTTAACAACAATGCCAATGCTACAGGTCCGACTTCAGACTGGCTTTATGACTGAAAGTTTCAGCTTAAATCCAGCGATTTTTTCGATTAATCGGCTTGCTTGCGCAAAAACGCCGGGATATCAAAAATATCAATATTGGCTTTGTTATCGGCCTGCGGCTTGTTTTGTGGCGCTTCGACGGCGGCCATCGCAGGCTGCACTTCGCGCATTTCACGGGCCGTATTTCCAGCATGACCATACACATTACCGGCATGACCATAAACTGCCGCTGAGCCGCTGTTGTAGCTGCCACGCACCGGTTCGGCGCGGTGATGACCGTGCACCAGGCTGATGTCCGGCCGGCGCTCTGCACCAATACCAGTTGCAACGACAGTCACGCGCAGCTCGTCAGACATTTCCGGGTCAATAACCGCACCAACCACCACAGTGGCGTTTTCTGATGCAAAGGCTTTGACCGCGTTACCGACAATTTCAAACTCTTCAATCGTCAGGTCTAAACCGGCAGTAATGTTAACCAGAATGCCTTTGGCGCCGGATAAATCGATGTCTTCCAGCAGCGGGCTGGAGATCGCTTGTTCAGCCGCTTCTTCAGCGCGGTCCGGGCCAGTAGCGCGGCCAGTCCCCATCATCGCAGTGCCCATTTCAGACATCACAGTGCGCACGTCGGCGAAGTCGACGTTAATCAGACCAGGACGGGTAATGAGTTCTGCAATACCTTGCACCGCGCCCAGCAGCACGTTGTTGGCCGCTTTAAACGCGTCCAGCAGGCTGGTGCCTTTACCTAATACTTTTAATAACTTGTCGTTTGGAATGGTGATCAAAGAATCGACGTGTTTTGCCAGTTCGTTGATACCTTCATCGGCGTAGCTTGAGCGTTTTTTGCCTTCAAACGGGAATGGCTTGGTGACGACAGCAACAGTCAGAATACCCAGCTCTTTGGCAACCTGCGCCACAATTGGCGCCGCGCCAGTACCGGTACCACCGCCCATGCCGGCAGCGATAAATACCATATCGGCGCCCATGATGGTCTTTTTGATGGTGTCGCGGTCTTCTTCGGCAGAACGGCGACCCACATCAGGATTGGCGCCGGCGCCTAATCCTTTGGTGACATTGGCACCCAGCTGCAACGTGACGTTAGCCGATGAATTGCGCAACGCCTGCGCATCGGTATTGGCGGCAATAAATTCCACCCCTTCAATGTTGCTGGCGACCATGTATTCGACAGCGTTACCGCCACCGCCACCGACGCCAACCACTTTGATGACAGCTTCTTCGCTGTGGTTTTCCATTAACTCAAACATGTTGCTCTCTCCGTTTTACGCTTACTCAAAACTCGCCTTTAAACCAGCTGGTCAGTTTCTTGACAAAACCGCCCACCGACTCCCGTGCCGCCACTGCTTTTTTCTGCTGGGCACGTGCATCTTTGCCATACAATAACAGACCGACCACACTGGCATAAGCCGGGTCGTTCACATACTCGGTTAAACCGGTGATATTGGCCGGGTAGCCCAGCCGCACCGGCATCTGGAAAATATCTTCGGCAAACTCAACGGCCCCTTCCATTTTGGCGGTACCGCCGGTCAGCACCACGCCTGCGGCGATTTGCTCTTCCAGACCACTGGCGCGAATTTCTTCCACCACCAGCTCAAACAATTCCTGATAACGCGGCTCGACCACTTCGGCCAGCGTATGGCGTGACATGCTGCGGGCGGGACGACCGCCTACGCTTGGCACTTCAATACTTTCTTCTTTGCCCACCATGCTGCGCAGCGCACAGGCATACTGAATTTTAATATCTTCAGCATGGCCAATCGGCGTGCGGAAAATTTTGGCGATGTCACTGGTGACCTGATTGCCGGCCACCGGGATCACAGCGGTGTGACGTAACGCGCCGTTGGTGTAAATCGAAATGTCGATAGTGCCGCCGCCCATATCGACCACACAGACACCCAGTTCTTTTTCGTCTTCGGTCAGGATGGCGAAGCTTGACGCCAGCGAGCTGAATATCAGCTGATCAACATGCAAACTGCAGCGTTCAACACATTTTTCGATATTCTTTGCCATGTCATTGGCACAGGTGATGATGTGCGCTTTGGCTTCCATCCGCACGCCGGACATGCCAATCGGGCTTTTGATGCCTTCTTGCATGTCGACGGAAAACTCCTGCGGCAACACGTGCAGCAACCGACGTTCGGCCGAAATCGGCACAGATTTGGCGGCATGGATCACGTTGGCCACATCTTCAGCGGTGACTTCAGTGTCGTTAATCGGCACCATGCCACTTTCATTCTGGCAACGGATATGTTTGCCGGTAATGCCTAAATACACCGATGACACGCGGCAATCCGCCATCAGTTCGGCTTCATCAATGGCACGTTGCACCGACTGCACCACCAGATTCAGATCGTTGACACCGCCTTTATCCATACCACGGGCAATATGGGTCCCGACACCGACAATGGCGAGCTGGTTATCTGCGGTGATCTCACCGACCACGGCTTTAATTTGCGAAGTGCCGATATCTAAACCAACAATCAGATCCCGATCTAACGACTTGGTCATGCTTTTCTCTTTTCCGTTATCACCGGAGGCGCATACTGCACCGCCAATCCTGTGTCATACCGTAAATCGACTTGTACTATCGCTTCCGGTTTATGTTTCACCACGACCGGGTACAGGTCGATAAATCGCTGTACCCGTTTTAATGTATCTTCGCGACCCAATTTCAGCGCGATGCCATTGCTGAGCTGTACTTCCCAGGCAAAGCGTTCAGTGACCGACAAACCTGCCGCCTCAAACTGATGTAACGCCAGCAGCGCCTGTACTTTGCCGTACATGCTGAGCGCGTCCTGCTCGGCGCCTTCCGGCCCATTCAGTTTTGGCAATGCTGCCTGCAGCTGCTCCAGCGGCGCGCGGAACACTTCGCCGCGTTTATTCAGCAAATATTCTTTGTTCCAAATCGCAACCGGGCTGTGTTCTGTCACGACCACCACCAGCGTCCCGGGCCATTGTTTGCGCACCGCCACCTGATGCACCCAAGGTTGCTGCTGTAAAAAGGTGGCAACTTCGTCGACATCCAGTTTGAAATAATTGCCAACCAGGTGCTGCTGCAGTTTGCTGTGCAGCGCAGTGGGCTGAATATGGCCAAAATCACCATACAGCTTCACTTGCTTAATCGGAGCCGTCTGCTGGTGCGTCACCCAATGGCCGACTTTGACGCCAAACCAGATCACTAACGCGACTGCGCAGAGAAAAAACACCACACCGCCGACAAAGGCCGGCGTATAAGGTGTCTTCTGGCTCTGACGCAATGCACTCATAGCGCCTGCTCTAATATTTTTGCCACCAGCTGCTCAAAGCTGTAACCGGCGGCGCGGGCTGCCATCGGTACCAGCGACTTTTCAGTCATACCAGGGACTGTATTGACTTCCAGCAGGCGGAACTGACCGTCGCTGTCGAGCATCGCATCGACGCGACCCCAGCCACTGGCGCCCACCGCTTTAAACGCTGCCATCGCCGCTTGTTGCAAGCTGGCTGTTTGTTCAGCGCTGATAGGCGCCGGGCACAGATATTCAGTGCTGTTCGACTGGTATTTGGCCTCGTAATCATAAAAAGCCCGGGGCGTGCGCATTTCAATCACCGGCAACGCCTGACCGTCCAGCATGGACACGGTAAATTCGCGACCGTTGATCCACTGCTCCACTAACACTGCATCATCATATTCAAACGCCAGTGCTAAAGCCTGTTCCAGCTCTGCAGCGGTCGTGGCCGCTGACATGCCGATACTGGAGCCTTCATTGGCCGGCTTGACCATCACTTTGCCATTGAGCGCTGCCAGCATCGCGGCGTAATCAATGTGTTCACCTTTTTGTGCCACCCGAAACGGTGCTGTCGGTAAACCGTGGGCACTGAACAGAAATTTGCAGCGGATTTTATCCATGGCAAGCGCTGAGCCCAGCACACCAGAACCGGTGTAAGGGATGCCGTGCAATTGCAATGCGCCCTGCATAGTGCCGTCTTCACCACCGCGGCCATGTAATACGATAAAGACCCGGTCAAAAGCTGCGCTTTCCAGCGCACTGAGTGGCAGGTCTTTTGGATCAAAGGCATGGGCATCGATACCCTGCGCCTGCAGCGCTTTTAATACCGCCGCGCCGGATTTTAACGACACCTCACGCTCGGCGGAGGTGCCACCGAACATCACGGCCACTTTGCCAAATTTACTGCTCATGACTGGCTCCCGCTGGATTGTTTCATCGTCTCAATATTCAGTTGTTGGGCCGCCAGCTGTTTGGCCAGCGCGCCGATATTACCGGCGCCCTGCGTCATCAGCACATCGCCATCCTGTAACACATCTGCTAGTGCTGCCGGCAGGTCTGCTGGAGTCGCAACATAAATCGGGTCTAGCTGACCGCGGGCGCGGATGCTGCGGCATAAACTGCGGCTGTCGGCACCGGCAATTGGCGCTTCACCGGCACTGTAGACCTCCAGCAACAACAGACTGTCGACAGTGGACAATACTTTGGCAAAATCTTCGTATAAATCGCGGGTACGGGTGTAGCGGTGCGGCTGATACGCCATCACCAGGCGGCGCTCTGGCCAGGCATTGCGGGCCGCCGCGACAGTGGCCGCCACTTCACTTGGGTGATGGCCGTAGTCGTCGACCAACAGCACTTTGCCGCGGCCTGTGTCGAATTCACCATATTGTTCAAAGCGCCGGCCAATACCTTCAAATTTGCTGAAGGCCGCCAGAATTGCGGCTTCTGGCACACCTTCGTCCTGCGCCATGGCAAAAGCCGCAGTGGCGTTTAAAGCGTTGTGGCGGCCAGCCAGATTTAATTCGATTGTGCGGGCTTGGCCGCTTGGGTCTGTCACGACAAAATTCGTTCTGGTGCCGGCCTGGCTGAAATCACTGATGCGATAGTCGGCATCGGCACTGAAGCCATAAGTGATCACAGTGCGGCCGATACGGGGCATCAGCTCGCGTAATACCGGGTCATCAATACAAAGCACCACAGCGCCGTAAAATGGCAGGTTATGGCAAAACTCCAGATAAGTGGCTTTCATCTTTTCAAAATCGCCCTGATAAGTTTCCATATGATCAGGTTCGATATTGGTGATGATGGCCGCCATCGGCTGCAAATGCAGGAATGAGGCGTCGCTTTCGTCGGCTTCGGCGATCAGGAAACGGCCAGAGCCCAGCCGGGCATTGGTACCGGCCGAATTGAGCAGGCCACCGATGACAAAGGTCGGATCAGCGCCGGCTTCAGCAAAAATGGATGAGACTAAACTGGTAGTGGTGGTTTTGCCGTGAGTGCCTGCAATGGCAATGCCGTGGCGATAGCGCATCAGTTCGGCCAGCATCTGGGCACGACGGACCACCGGGATGCGTTGTTCCAGTGCCGCGTTTACTTCCGGATTGTCGGTTTTGATGGCGCTGGAGACGACCACAACACTGGCGCCCTGAATATGCGCGGCATCGTGGCCAAACTTAATTTCGGCGCCTAACGCCGCCAGGCGCTCAACAACCGGGTTCGGGCCCAGATCTGAGCCGGAAATTTTATAGCCTTCGTTCAGCAGGACTTCGGCGATACCGCCCATGCCTGCACCACCAATCCCGACAAAATGAATGCGGTCAACACGACGCATTGCAGTTTTTTCCGGGTGCATGGTTTTCATTATCATATTAATTCACACCTGTTATACGTCGACAAACAGCTGCAACCTGTTCGGCTGCATCGTCGATGGCACAAGAACGTGCCTGTTGTGCCATGTGTGCCAGCGGCGTCTTATCTGACAACCAGCTTTGCAACAGCGGCACTAATGTTTCCGGTTTTAACTCAGCCTGCGGCAGCAACACCGCCGCTTGTTTTGACACCAACACACTGGCATTCGCCGTCTGATGGTCATCAATCGCGCCCGGCAGCGGCACAAACACCGCAGCCACGCCAACACAGGCAACTTCGCTGACCGTTAAGGCACCTGCCCGGCAAATCACCACGTCAGCCCAGCGATAGGCTTGCGCCATATCGTCAATAAAAGCAGTGACTTGCACTTCAAGAGTTGCCGGTTTTCCGGCATAGGCCAATTCAGTTTGCGCCTGTTCATGCTGCCCGGTCTGATGACGGACATTGATCTGGCCGCAAGCCGCGGCCTGCTTCAGGATCGGCGGTAGTGACCGGTTAAAAACCCTGGCTCCTAAACTACCACCGACGATCAAAATATTTAAGCTTTTCTGCAAATAATTCTGCGGATTGAGCCCTATCAGCGTCTTCCGTACCGGATTTCCCAACACCAGCCGCCGGGCAAGGCCGGAAAAGGCTTGTGGGAAGGCCACCAGCACCTGATCAGCAATGCGGGCTAACAGCTTGTTGGTGGTACCGGCCACCGCATTTTGCTCATGGATCACCAGCGGTACACCGGCCAGCCAGGCCGCCACCCCACCCGGACCACTGGCGTAACCGCCAAAGCCCAGCACCAAGTCCGGCTCCAGCTGCCTGATCAGCCGACGCGCCTGACTTAACGAACGCCACAACATCAGCGGCGCCTGCAGCAATGAGCGCCAGCCTTTGCCACGCAGCCCGGCCACGCTGATGGTGTGCAGCGGATAGCCAAATCCGGGGACTAAATGCGCTTCCATCCGATCGGCAGTGCCGAGCCAGTGGATGGTCCAGCCATCAGCAGCCAGCACATCAGCCACGGCCCGTGCCGGGAAAATATGCCCGCCGGTGCCACCGGCCATGATCAACACGGTCGGACGCAACGAGCCCAGTGCGCGCTCAGCAGATTCAGGCATGTGTACCTCCGCTGATCGCATGGCGGCCTTTGAGCCGCACTTCAAAATCAATGCGCAGCACTATCGCCGCCGCCACCAGCATAATAATCAGGCTACTGCCACCGGAGCTGACAAAAGGCAGCGTCAGACCTTTGGTCGGCAGCGCACCAGTCGCCACGCCAATATTGACGAAGGTCTGACAGCCAATCCAAATCGCAATCGAATAAGCCAGAAAACCATGAAAACTCATGCCTTTTTGCACCGCGCGTTTGCCAATCCACAACGCCCGGACCAGCATCAGAAACAATAAACCCGCCACGGCCAGCACGCCGAGCAGACCGGTTTCTTCGGCGATAATCGCCAGAATAAAGTCAGTATGCGCCTCGGGTAGATACTCGAGCTTTTGCACTGAATTGCCCAGGCCCTGGCCATAAAAACCACCGCGGCCAAAGGCCATCAGTGATTGGGTTAATTGATAACCGCTGCCAAAAGGGTCGGCCCAGGGGTCAAGGAAAGCCGTGACCCGGCGCCAGCGGTATTCGCTGTAAACAATCAGCACTGCCATCGACGCCAGACCGGTCAGGATTAAACCAAAAAACTGCCACAGCTTGGCGCCGGCTAAAAATAACAGCACCACGCTGGTACCAAACATCACGATCACGGTGCCAAGATCAGGCTGCATCAGCAGTAAAACGGCAAATACAAACAGCACCACCAACGGTTTCAGAAAGCCCTTAAAATTTTCAATAACCTCTTCGTGCCTGCGCACCAGATAGCTGGATAAATAGATAAAAAAGAATAACTTGGCAGGTTCCGCTGCCTGTATCCCAATAGGACCGATATAGAGCCAGCGGGTACTACCATTCACATTGCGGCCAAACGCCAACACAGCAATAAGACCGAGAATCCCCAGCACCAGCAACACCATACTGCCCTGCAACCAGCGTTCAATCGGCACATTTAATGCCAGATAGGCAAAGCCGATGCCGATCAGGATATACACCAGATGGCGGATACTGTAATGCAGTGGCGCGCCAAACAAACGCTCGGCCACTGGCACTGAGGCGCTGGTGACCATGATAAAACCAATGCCCAGCAGCAACACCATCAGCGTGAAGAAAAAGCGGTCATAACTGACCCCGTCTTCAGCGCGCCACCAGTCCACCCAGTGTTCAATCAGCCGTTCAGTCTGTTGCTGCAACCAGGCTTTCATTTCAGCACCTGCAACACTGCTTCAGCAAACAAGCGGCCGCGTTCTTCATAATTCTTAAACATATCGAGACTGGCACAGGCTGGCGACAGCAACACCATATCGCCGGATCTGGCCAGCGCGGCGGCACGTTTTACCGCCTCAGCCAAGTCCGCGACTTCAATAGTGCCTGGCACGCGCGCAGCAATCGCCGGACCGTCACGGCCTAAGGTAATCACCTGGTCAACCTGCTGTTGCAGTACAGTGGCCAGTTCGCTGAAATCCGCGCCTTTGCCGTCGCCGCCGGCGATCAGAATGAGCTTGCCTGGTACATCTGCACGCAGGCCGGCAATAGCGGCCAGTGTTGCGCCAACATTGGTGGCTTTGGAGTCATTGACCCAGCGTACGCCCTGATGATCTGCCACCAGGGTGCAGCGATGTGGCAGCGGCTGATAGGTCTGCAGTGCCTGCACTAATGCATCGCGGCTGCAGCCGGCAGCGAGTGCCAGGGCACAGGACGCCAGCGCATTGAACTGATTATGCCGGCCTACTATCGACATCTGACGGACCGGTAACAAAGGTTCACCCGCGACCAGCAGCCAGTTTTCGCCCTGATGCTGCACCAGACCATAACCATCCTGTGGCTGGCGCAGGTTGAGGCCAATCTGCGGCGCAGCACAGCCGAGTGGCCGGGTCAGCGCGTCTTCAGCGTTATAGACCGCAAGGTCGGTATGCAGGTAAATGCGTTGTTTGGCCGCCGCGTACGCCGCCATAGTGCCGTGCCGGTCCAGATGATCTTCGGTGACATTCAGATTGGCGGCCGCACAGAGTTTGAGACTGTGGGTCGTTTCTAACTGGAAGCTGGACAGCTCCAGCACATAAACTTTTGCGTCAGTTCTTTCCAGCGCATCCAGCACTGCAAGGCCGATATTGCCGGCCGCCAGCGCGCTGATGCCGCTGCAGTTCAGCATATGTTCGGTCAAAGTCGTGACGGTGGATTTACCATTTGAACCAGTCACCGCCACCACGGGTTTTTCATTACACAGCGCAAAGAGTTCAACGTCACCCATCAGCTGGGCGCCTTGCGCTGTAGCAAAACGGATCGCCGGATGGCTGGTATCAAGGCCGGGGCTTACCAGCAGCACGTCCATCCGCGCCAGCCGGTTGGCGTCCAGTTCGCCGAAATAGATGCCATCGACTTTATCTGCCGCAATAGCATCAATACCACTGACTTTCAGCCGGGTATCCATCAGCACCGGCTTGACGCCGTGTTTCAGCAGGAAACGGACAGTGGCAAGTCCGGTCACCCCAAGGCCAATCACCGCCACTCTTTTGCCCTGAAACAGTTTTGTCATGCGTGGAAATTCCTATGCGTTATCGCAGTTTTAAGGTAGCAAGACCAATCAGCACAAAAATAATCGACAGGATCCAGAACCGCACTATCACCCGTGGTTCCGGCCAGCCTTTTAATTCGTAGTGATGGTGGATAGGCGCCATACGGAAAATGCGCTGGCCACGTAATTTGTAAGAACCGACCTGCAAAATGACCGACAGGGTTTCGATAACAAAAATACCGCCCATCACAATCAGTACTATTTCCTGACGCACCAGCACAGCAATCACGCCCAGTAAAGCGCCTAACGCCAGGGATCCGACATCGCCCATAAACACCTGCGCCGGATAAGTGTTAAACCATAAAAAGCCAAGTCCGGCACCGACGATACTGGTACAGACCACCACCAGCTCCGACGCCAGCGGTAAATGCGGAATATTCAGATAGTTGGCAAAGACAACGTTGCCACTGACATAAGCGATAATGGCAAAAGCCGCCGCCACCATCACAGTGGGCACTATGGCGAGGCCGTCCAGACCATCGGTCAGATTCACCGCGTTGGAGAAGCCGACCATGACAAAATAGGTGGTGACCAGGAAAAACAGCCCGAGCTGTGGTAAGACATCTTTTAAAAATGGCACCACCAGACTGGTTTCAGCCGGCCGTTCAGCCGAGGCATAGAGGAATATTGCGGTCGCCAGTGCAAATACCGACTGCCAGAAGTACTTCCAGCGCGCAATCAAGCCTTTGGGGTCTTTGCGGATCACTTTGCGGTAATCGTCAATAAAACCAATCCAACCGTAGGCGACCAGCACAAACAACACCACCCAGACATATTTGTTGCTGAGGTCGGCCCATAACAAAGTACTGATGCCGATTGAGCCTAAAATCAGCAAGCCGCCCATAGTCGGAGTGCCTTTTTTTGAAAAATGGCTTTCCGGGCCGTCGTTCCGGACCGTCTGGCCAATCTGCAGGCGTTGCAGTGCCGCGATCAGCTTCGGCCCAAAATACAGACTCAGCAATAAGGCCGTCAGCACGCCAAGAATGGCGCGGAACGTCAGATAACTGAATACGTTAAAAGCATTGATATATTGAGTCAGAAACTCGGCTAACCAGACTAACATGCGCTTGTCTCCTGCTGACATCTTTCTAGCAAGTCTTGGACAACTAACTCCATCCGGGCACTGCGCGAACCTTTGACCAGAATGGATACATCTTCGTTGCTGTGTAATAACGGCTGCAACCGGCTGACCAGCTGGGTGCGCGAGCTGAAATGCGCCCCGTTCTGGTGGAACTGCTCACTGGCATTCTGTGATAACACGCCGAGTGTGAACAGCCCATTAATTCCCGCCTGTTTGGCGTAGATACCAACTTCTTCGTGGTAAATCCGCGCATCTGGCCCCAATTCACCCATATCGCCCAGCACCAGTATGCGCTGACCGCCATACGCGGCTAACAGATCGATGGCCGCTTTGGCCGACTCGACGTTGGCGTTGTAGGTATCATCGATAATGCGTAAACCAGGCTGAGGCTGATGCACATTGATCCGGCCTTTGACCGGTTGCATCGCGGCAAGGCCAAGCTGGACGTCGGTCAGACTGGCACCAAGCGCGAGCGCAGCTGCAGTTGCAGCTAATGCGTTGTGTACGTTGTGCCGGCCGGGGATCACCAGCTGGATAAAACAATGGCCGGATGGTGTATGCAGTTCAAAACCGGCACAGCCCTGGCTATCGAGCATGATGTTGTCGGCATAAAAATCCGCATGTTGCTGGGCGCTGTAACTTTGCAGCTGCAATTGCGCCAGACGCGGCTGCCAGTAGCCAAAAAACTCAGAATCGACCGGCACGATGGCAATGCCACCTTGCGCCAGACCGCTGTAAATCTCACCTTTGGCCCGGGCCACACCAAATAAATCACCAAAGCCTTCCAGATGCGCCGGCGCCACATTGGTGATCAGCGCCACATCAGGCTTTACCAGCGACGTGGTGTAGGCAATTTCCCCCAGATGATTGGCGCCCAGTTCCATCACAGCGAAGTTGTGCGTCTGATCCAGTCGCAACAGCGTCAGCGGCACACCAATATCGTTGTTAAAGTTGCCGGCGGTTGCCAGCACATTACCGATGCGCGACAAAATTGCCGCGATCATCTCTTTGACTGTGGTTTTGCCGGCACTGCCGGTAACTGCTACCGTTTTTACCGCCAACTTGCTTTTTACCAGCGCGCCCAGCTGCCCCAGCGCAATACGGGTATCAGCCACTATTAATTGTGGGACCGGCACATCCAGGTGCCGGGTCACCACCAGCGCACAGGCTCCTTTATTCAGCACTTCTTCGGCAAACTTATGGCCGTCAAAATTGGGACCTTGCAGGGCAATAAATAAATCGCCGGGCTGAATATTCCGGCTGTCAGTACTGACGCTGTTCACAGCGATATCTGCGCCAATCAGCTGTGCCGATAATGCGCTGGCAATTTCACTGGCCATTAAGGTGATCATCAGCTCATCTCCGCCAATAAATCATTGATAAATTTACGTTCATCGTAGTCCCGCACCGTATTCCCCAATACCTGATAGGTCTCGTGGCCTTTACCGGCCACCAGGATCATGTCGTGCGCGTGGGCTTCGATCAGGGCCAGCTTAATCGCCGATTCCCGATCAGGTTCGATCTGGCAGTTGGCACCGGTTTGCATGCCGGCAGCAATGTCTTTACAGATATCTAGAACAGCTTCAGTGCGGGGGTTGTCGGCGGTAATGATAACATGATCTGCATGTTGTTCGGCGATTTGTCCCATTAAAGGCCGTTTGCCTTTATCGCGATCGCCGCCACAGCCAAACACACACCAGATCCGGCCGCGGCTTTGTTGCCTGAGCGCCTGCAAACTTTGCTTAAGTGCATCAGGTGTATGGGCATAATCCACCACCACAGCAACATCCTGTGGAAAGTGCCACAGTTCCATCCGGCCGGCGACCGCTTTCAGTTTTTTTACCGCGTCAACAATGGCAGACAATTTATGGCCGCACTGCACTAAAGCACCGACTGCGGCCAACACGTTTTGCACGTTAAATTCTGCCAGCAACGGGATCTGCAGGTCAAAATCGCCTAGATGGCTGTGCAGGCGCAGACTGAAACCTTTGCCGTCAGAGCGTAGATGGTCGTACGCCAGGTAATGGGCATAACCGGCACAATCGGCGCGCCGGCCATACACCAGTAGCGGCACAGTGCACTGCGCCGCCAGTGTCTGACCAAATTCATCGGACACATTAATCACTGCGGTCTGACACAGCTCTGGGCTGAACAGCAGCGCTTTGGCAGCACCATAGGCTTCCATAGTGCCATGATAATCCAGATGGTCGCGGCTTAAGTTGGTAAACACCGCGACTTTAAACTGCAGACCGGCAACCCGCTGCTGCACCAGAGCATGCGACGACACTTCCATCGCGGTGCGCAGCTGCCCTTGTTCACAGGCGCGATAAAAAATCCGGTGCAAGTCGGCAAGATGCGGCGTGGTATTTTGCAAAGGCGTCAGGTTGCGATAGGAACCATAACCCAAAGTGCCGATCACGCCGGCCGGTTTGCCGAGCAAATCAGATAACTGATTCACAAAAATCGCCGTGCTGGATTTGCCATTGGTACCAGTGATGCCAATCAGTTCCTGCCGCTTGGCGGCGTCCTGATAAAAGCTGCTGACCAGCGCCGGCAGTACGTCTGGCAAATCTGGCCAGACACACACCTGCGGTTCCAGCGCCAGTTGCGCGTCTGCGCTGGCCAGACTGTCCGTCAACACAAAAGCTGCGCCCTGGCTCAGCGCCTGGCGGATAAACCGGTTGCCGTGGCCGCCCACACCGGGCAGCGCCAGGAAAATATCGCCGCTTTTCAGTTGTTTAGAGTTGTACTGCAATTCTGCAGTATTGCTTATTTCTGGCAGCTTCTCTAACGCACAAAGCGACTGCCCTGCGGCAGTCGCTTTGAACGGAGTCAACCAGCGCTGAAGTCGGTTAACCTGCATCGGGACCTCCGGTCACCTTGGTAATACGGCTGTCATTGCCGTCTGGTGGTAAATTCAACAGTTGCATTGCTGCCCCCATCACGGTGCTGAACACCGGGGCCGCCACTTCACCGCCGTAATAATAATCACCGCTCGGTTCATTAATAATCACCACACAGGCCAGGCGTGGGCTGGAGATTGGCCCGATCCCGGCAAAGGAGCCGATATAATCGTTGCCATAACCACCGGCCACGGCTTTTTTCGCCGTGCCTGTTTTACCGCCTACCCGGTAGCCGGCGACTCTGGCTTTGGTGGCCGTACCGCCTTTTTCGGTGACCTGCTCCAGCATTTCCACCATAGCGTCGGCATATTGCTCAGATACTACTTGTTTGCCGGCCGGTGGCTGCTCAGTTTTTAATAACGTCAGTGGCCGTACCACACCGCCGTTGGCAATAGCAGAGTACATCTTCGCCAGCTGCACAGCTGTAACCGACAGACCATAACCAAACGACAAAGTCGCCCGTTCGTGATCTGACCAGCGCGCCCGCTCCCGCAGCATGCCACTGCTTTCACCAATCAGGCCCAGGCCAGTTTCCGACCCGATGCCCATGCTGTAATACATATCAAGCAAATCTTCATGCGGCATGCCAAGTGCCAGCTTGGTGACACCAATGTTTGACGACTTACGCATCACGCCGGTCAAATCCAGATCGCCATAGCCATTAGTGTCCTGCACCCGACGCCCGCCGACCATAATGGCGCCATAGCCGGTCGAAATCACCGTATTCATATTGGCGGTACCGTTCTCCAGCGCCGCCAGCACTGGCAGTGGTTTAATGGTTGAACCCGGTTCAAAAGTGTCGGTAATAGCGCGGTTGCGGAAGCGGTGCACCGCGGTATTTTTCCGGTTATTCGGGTTATAAGACGGGCTGTTGACCATCGCCAGCACTTCACCGGTATGCACATCCACCAGCACCAGTGAGCCAGACGCGGCACCAAAGGTCAGTACGGCTTTTTTCAGCTCACGATAAGCCACCGCCTGAATACGCTGATCAATGGACAACTGCAGGTTACGCGATGCGGTTGCTTCTTCTTGCTCCAGCACTTCAATTTCACGGCCTTTGGCGTCTTTGCGCACCAGCTTGCGCCCTGGTGTGCCTTTTAAAATACTGTCGTACTGGCGCTCAACACCTTCCACACCGTGATCGTCGACGTTGGTAAAGCCAAGAATGTGGGCAGTGACTTCACCAGCCGGGTAATAACGTTTGGATTCTTGTTTGAAGTACACACCCGGCACTTTTAATTTGCGGATGTAATCCACTGTGGCCGGGCTGGCCTGACGTTGCAGGTAGACATAACGTTTTTTCTTGTCCGAGGCGATTTTTTTACTCAGCGCTTCCGGTGTCATTTGCAGCATTTCCGCTAAGGCGTGCCAGCGGCGCTGATCTTTATTGGCGCCGGCTTCAATCACCATTTTGGAGTCGGCATAAATAGATTCAACCGGCACACTGACCGCCAGCTCTTCGCCGTTGCGATCCGTGATCATGCCACGCAGCACTTCATCCGATTTGACCCGCAGTGAACGTAAGTCGCCCTGCGCGATCAGTTTGTCCGGTTCAATCACTTGCAGATAGGCTGCGCGGGCGATTAAGCCAACAAAGATGGTAGACAATGTCATCACGACAAAAGCAAACCGCCAGCTGATCAGGGTCGGTTGTTTACGGCTTTTGGCCTGACGGCCTGTGCTTTTTCTCATGGTTCATCCACCACTATATCTTGCTGTCCAAGCGGACGAACCATCAGCAGCTGTTTCTTTGCCAGCTCTTCAACGCGGCTGTGTTCAGACAACGCACGCTGTTCGACCAATAAATTGCGCCATTCCATATCCAGCGCATCTCTTTGTTGAAATAACTTGTCCTGGCTGATAGTCAGCTGCCGGTTCATATGGGTCAGCTCAATCACCGCCAGTGCCGAGCCCATAGCACCAACCAGCAACAGGATCACCAGCTTGTGCTGACCTAAATCCTGTAAAATCAGCCGGTTCAGCCGGATAGCACTCATGCCTTGTGACTCCCCATCCGTTCGGCAACACGCAACACCGCGCTGCGGGAACGCGGGTTCAGCGCCAGCTCGGCGTCCGACGGCATCATGGCTTTACCAATCAGCTTCAGAGCTAAATCCTGTCGCATCTGCGCTTCAGTCAGCACAATGCCTTTGGGCAGTTGCGCCGGTTTGCTGTGTTTGCGCATAAACTGTTTCACCAGCCGGTCTTCCAGTGAATGGAAGCTAATCACGGCAAGACGGCCGCCAGGTTTTAATACCGTTAACGCCGCTTCCAGCGCCTGATTCACCTGCTCCAGTTCGCTGTTGATATAAATGCGGATGCCCTGAAAACTGCGGGTGGCCGGATGTTTTTTCTCTTTAAAACTTTTTGGTACCACGCGGGAAATCAACGCAGCCAGCTGCGCAGTGCGGGTAAAAGGCTCAGTGGCACGTGCTTCAACAATGGCGTTGGCGATTTTCCAGGCAAATTTCTCTTCACCGTATTCGCGCAGCACAAAAGTGATGTCTTCAACATCGGCTTTGGCCAGCCAGTCCGCTGCTGAAATGCCCGACGTCGGGTCCATCCGCATATCCAGTGGGCCGTCACGCATAAAACTAAAACCGCGTTCGGCGTCATCCAGTTGCGGCGACGACACGCCCAGATCCAATAAAATGCCGTCAACCTGACCGGTGATTTGTTGCTCTGCCGCCACTGTGGCAAGCGCAGCAAAAGCACAATGGCTGATATGAAAACGGGCATCTTTGGCGAATTCATCGGCGGCAGCTGCAGCGATAGCGGCAGGATCACGGTCAATAGCAAACAAACGGCCTTGTGGACCGAGCTGGCTTAACACGACGCGGCTATGCCCTCCCCTGCCAAAAGTACCGTCGACATAAATGCCGTCTGGCCGAATGGCGAGGCCTTCGATGGTCTCGGTTAACAAGACTGAAATGTGTGCGGGCTGGTTCATAAGGACAAATCCATTAAACGTTCAGACAGCCCGGCATCACCGGTCTGGGCAAGTTCCTGTTCAGCGGCCATGTCTTCAGCTACGCGCTGATGCCAGGTCTCTTCATCCCAGATCTCAAATTTGTTCAGTTGCCCCACCAGTCGCAGGCCTTTGCTTAAGTGCGCGTGTGAACGCAGCGTGGCCGGCAGCAGAATGCGGCCATTTTTGTCCATGTCACAGTCGGTGGCATGGCCTAATAACAAGCGTTTTAAGCGTTGTTCCTGTGGGTTAAAGCTCGACAGCCGTTTCAGCTTTTCTTCGATTTCTTCCCATTCGGATAACGGATACAGCAGCAGGCAGGGATCTTTATGGTCAATCGTACAGATCAATTGGCCGCTGGCGTCGGATAACAACAGGTCGCGGTAACGCGTTGGCAGCGTTAACCGTCCCTTGTCGTCCAGGCTCAGAGCAAAAGACCCACGAAACATGAATTGATCCCACTTGGTTATTATTTGATCCGTAGAAGATCCACACTGACCCACAATCTTCCACAATGTCACAGTTTAGGGCGTCAAATTCCGCATTGTCAAGGCGAAACCCCATTGGATCGATCGAATAAGATCCAATAAAAATGCGGCTTGCGGCCAAGGTGGGAAAAAAGGGGGAGAAAGTGGGAGAAAAAACCACTGATCGGCAGATCAATGCTGAAAAGTACCGCGTAACCAAATGGAATAAAACGGCTGACCACGACAGAGCAGATGGCTGTCCAGCCATCTGTAGGGATTGGTTAAAGACGCAACGATGGCTGGCACGAGGGGATCGTTACTCAGTGCCTGATATGCAATAGCGGCATCCTGTGATGCACGCCACGTGATGGCCAGTACGCGGTGGCCAGCGGGCTGCGCTTGCCGCTACCGACGATCCGGCGTCATGGTATGTACAAGAATCGGGTTATTGCACGCCGGCGCGGCTGCCGGTCAGTTTAAATTCGTCAGCACTGAGTACCCGCACTGCGGCGCCATCGGTCAGCGTATCGGCGCCGCGCACCACCAGCTGGTCACCACTGTGCAGTTCGCCTTCAACCTGCAACCATTCGCCCTGGCCCTGACCTAAAGCCACTTTAACCTGCTGCGCTTTATTGGCGGCCACCCGGAACACCGAATGTTGGGTTTGCGCCAGCACCAGCGCATCGCGGTGGATCACCAGACTTTCTTTTGCCACTGCAGTTGGAATACCCACACTGACCAGCTGACCGACCTGAAAGCCATTGTCTTTGGCCTGCAGCCGCACTTCAAAAGTTTGTGAACGACTGTCCGATACCGGAATGATCGACACTACTTTCAGCGAACGTTGTCCTTGTTGATCAAACACGCTGACCTGCTGGCCCGGCTGCACAAATGGCGCATATTGCAGCGGCGCATAGATCCGTACTTCCAGCTGATCCAGATTGACCAGCTGCAACAAAGGCGCACTGCGGCTGATCTCTTCGCCAAGCTGATGAAAGCGCTGACTGACCACACCGGCAAAAGGTGCTTTTAGCTCAGCCCGACTGAGCTGATCCTGCAGTTGCGCTAAAGATGCCTGACTCAGTTCGATGTCGGCGCGTGCCAGATCCGCTTCGGCCTGGGTTTGATCGACCAGCGTCTGCGACACCAGCGCTTTACTGAGCAAACTGCGCTGACGCACCAGTTCTTTGTCAAGCCGCAGCGACTGAATTTGCGCCCGTTTCAGCTGTGCCTGCAGTTCTGCGGCGCGCAGCTGCAAGGGTTTTAAATCCAGCCGGGCCAGCACTTCACCGGCCTTTACCTGCTGACCGGGCTCTGCTATCCAGTCGAGCCGGCCATCGACACCGGTGCTTAAATTCGACTGATATTTACTTTGCACCTGACCGGACACCATCATGGTCGGCGCTATCTGCATGGTCCGCACCGGCGCGGTGCTGACCACCCGGGCCGGTGTCTGCTCCTGTGCGTGCACGCCGAAGGCAACAAGGCCAGGTGCTGTCAGCACAATGCCAAACAGCAGATTGAGCAGTAATTTCTTTTCAGGCAATTTCATGGGCGACCTCGGTAACATAAACAGGTTTTTCCCGGCGTTTGGCCGGCAAGGCCTGCAACATCGCAGGCACTAAAATCAGACTGAACAACATGCTAAACGTCATACCACCGACAATCACGATAGCCAGACCGCGATAAATCTCGGTGCCAACGCCCGGGATCAGCGCCAGCGGCAACATGCCAAAAATACTGGTTAAGGTACTCATAAAAATCGGCCTTGCCCGAATTTGCACCGCAAATTCAATGGCCTCCAGCTGCGCCAACCCAAGCGCCAGCGACTGGCGATATTGCTCCACCAGCAAAATGGCGTTGTTGACGACTAAGCCCAGCAGAATGATAAAACCAATCATCGTCAGTAAATCCAGCGACTGGAACACAAACAAATTCAGCAATTTAAGCCCAAGCACGCCACCAGCCAGCGCCATTGGCATCGTCAGCAACACCAGCAGACTGTCGCGTGCGGACTTAAACAAAGCCGCCATCAGTAAAAACAGGATCAGCACCGCCACCACAAAGTTGGCCAGCATTGCCTGCATGGCTTTTTCCAGCCGGTCAGCGCTGCCGCGAAATTGTACTGTCATATCGTTGCCATGTTTGTTACGCAGCGGCTGGACTATGTCCTGTTGCAGCACATTGACCACATCTTCCAGCGCCATCGTCGCAGGCGGCGAGACCTGCAGGCTGACCGTGCGCAGGCCGTTGACGCGCAGTAACGTGGTAGGGCCGACAGTACGCTGCATTTGTGTCAGCTGCCCCAGCGTTTGCACACCGGCCTGTTGGGTGAAGATCGGCGTGGCCTGTAACTGCTCCGGGTTGTCCCAGGTCGGCGCGCGCAGAATAATGTCCATCCGCTCGTTGCCATCAAACTGCTCACCGACATAAATGCCGTCGGTTACAGCCCGGATCGCGGTCGCGACTGAAAAGCGGTCGACGCCGGCCTGAGCAATATTATGTTCGTCCGGCAAAATACGCAGTTCCGGCTGGTTCTGTTGCAGCCCCGGTTCAGCCTGCACATTAGCGCCCGGTAATTTTTGTTCAATCAGCGTTTTGGCGGCGGCGGCCTGCGCCATCAGAAAATCAGTATCAGGCCCTTGAAAATCAACAAACATTTCGCGGCCGGAGTTAAAGCCAAAATTGAGTAAACTGGCGCGGAAGCTGAAGGATTCGGTATCCGGCAGGTCCTTTAAAATCTCGGTGCGCAGCAAGGTCAGCATATCGTTAACTGAACGCGGATCTTCCGGATAAACAAACAACACATTAAAAGCCGAGAACATCGACAGGTTGTAGCCTTTGATCGCCGGATACTTTTTGTCCTCGTAATAAGGCTTTAAGCGCTTTACCAGTAACTGGCCAATTTCCTGCTCCATCACTTTAATATTGCCGCCCGGTGGCAGGGTAAAACCGGTGAAAATGCCGTCGCCATTGGCTTGTGGCAGGAAATCCGCTTTGGGTAATAACAGCAGCATCAGCAGCATAGCGCCTGGCACTAACGCCAAAGACCAGCCGACAGCACGGATTCTGCCTTGGGTGAGGCGCATCACACCACGGCTCAGCTGCGCCCATTTTGCCGCCAGCGGATCTGGTTTGATATCGCTCGGTTTAAACCACAGCATGGTACAGACTGGTAACAAGGTCAGCGAAACCAGCATCGAAGCGGAAATCGACACCGCCAGCGTCAGGGCTAAATCATAAAACAGCTGGCCTTCCACACCTTGCATATAAAGCACCGGCAGGAAAATCGCCACTGTGGTGGCGGTGGAGGCTAACAAAGCGCCACCGACCTGCCGGCAACCCAGTTTAATCGCCGCGCCAAGCGCCAGCCCCTGCTGCATCAGCCGGACGATATTTTCCTGCACCACAATAGCCGCATCCAGCACCATGCCCACGGCAAAAGCCAGGCCCGCCAGCGAAATCACATTGAGGCTGCGGCCAAACGCCTGCAGCACCACAAAAGCAATCAGCAGACAGACCGGAATGGTCAGGCCAATCAAGGCCGTGGCTTTCCAGCCGCGCAGGAAGATGTACAAAATGCCGAGACTGAGCGCGACACCAAGCCACAAATTGGAATTGACCAGCGCGATGGCGCGGCGGATATGGATAGAAGCATCAAAACTCAGTTCCATCTCCAGCTGTTTTGGCGCCAGAATGTCGCGGTTCAGCTCCACAATGGCTTTATTCACTTCGTCTAAAATGGCGACTGTATTGGAGTTTTCACCGCGCTCCAGCGTCAGATAATACGCCGGCAGGCCGTTGCGTTTGGTAAAGCCGTTAATTTCCGGATAACCGAGTTCCACTTCGGCAATTTCCTGCAAATACACCGGCCGGCCCTGGTTATAAGACACAATCATCCGCGCATAATCCGCCGGCTCAAACTGGCCTTCAAAGCGCACTGTATATTGGCGCCGGCCGACTTCAGCAAAACCACCAGACATATTGACCGAGCGGCTGATGCTGCTTTGCAGCTGCTCAATACCAATGCCAAGTGCGGCCATTTTGTATGGGTCAAAAGTGATATGCAGTTCGCGCGGCAAATCCGACGCCAGCTGCACATTGCTGACGCCGGAAATCGCCCGCAGCCGCGGCCCGACGTTGTCGCGAATAAGCTTCAGATAAGGGCCAAAATCATCACCAGCCGCCGGGTTCATTTGTTTAATCAGAATAGACGCCACATTGCCACGCCCGCTGCCAACATTAATCTGCGGCTCCTGCGCTTCGCGTGGCCGTGGCGGCGCCTGATTCAGCGCATTAATCACATCCAGCATGGCGCGCTGCATGTCCTGACCGACTTCAAAGGTCAGCGAAATAGAGCCATAGCCCTGACCGACATTACTTTGAACTTCAACCACACCCGGCACATTACGCAGCGTGTTTTCCTGCGGCTCGATGATGGTGGCTTCCATTTCCTGTGGCGCAGCGGCCCGCCAGCCATTATTGATAAAAATTTGCGGCCGGTCTAAATCCGGCAGGAGCTGAATAGGGAGCTTCACAAATGCCAGGATGCCAAATAACAAAATAAGGCATACCAGCACAAAAGTAGCTGCAGGATTTTTGCAGGCTGCACGGGTCAGATTCATGACGGGTCTTCCACTACGATAATGGCCCGAGTATATGAGGCAAGGCTGAAATTCCCAGTCAAATCTGGGACGGGAGAGGGATTAAATGCAACAAAATATTTAGTTGGGTGCTTCGTCGTAGCCAGGCTTGTACTGGTCGCAAAATGGCCCGAATGCTCGCTGATTGCCTTAGTTTTTCGGCATGGCCGATTATTTAATTTGACGCGGACTGTTGCCGCGCCCGCCTGGCTCTGAAAATACCGGCACTCCCCCCGCCTTCACACGATTCGCCTTATCGGGTAAAAAGGAAAAACATGAAACTTTTGTCTGTGTATATCGCCCTGGCACTGACGCCATGGCTTGCTGTGGCAGCAGAACCGGGCCGCGTCACGCCGATGACTGTCGACAATGTCGACAGCTATGATGCAATACGGCCACATGCTGATTTTATTAAAAGAGTCGATATGATCCCAATGCGGGATGGCGTCAAACTCTATACCGTCACGGTGATGAAAAAAGGTGTGAAAAACGCGCCGATTTTATTAAGCCGCACGCCTTATGATGCCAAAGGCAGTGTGAACCGGGTGGCCAGCCAGTCGATTACTGAAATCATGCCGGTGATGGACGCCGAATTTGTCGAAGACAACTACATCCGCGTCTATCAGGATATCCGGGGGTTGCACAATTCAGAAGGCGACTATGTCACCAACCGGCCATTAGCTGGCCCGCTCAATTCAACCGGCATTGATGAATCGACAGATGCCTACGACACCATCGACTGGCTGGTGAAAAACCTGCCGGAGAATAACGGCAACGTCGGTATTGTTGGCTCATCTTATCTGGGTTTTACCGCGCTGATGGCCGAGATCAATCCACATCCCGCGCTGAAAGCTGCGGTCCCACAAAGCCCGATGGTGGATGGCTGGATGGGCGACGACTGGTTTCACTACGGTGCTTTTCGCAACAACAGTTTAAGTTACGCGGTGTCACAAAGCACTGCCAAAGCGGAGGGGCATGCCGCAATGGGCGTGGCTGATGATTACAGCCGTTACCTCGAAGCCGGCTCTACCGCGGATTTTGCCAAGCGCTGGGGATTTGAGCAGTATCCATTTGTACAGAAGCTGATGCAAAACCCGGCGTACACCGAATTCTGGTCGCTGCAGGCGGTGGACCAGTTGATGGCCAGCCGCAAACTGACAGTGCCGACCATGTTGGTCGTCGGCCAATGGGATCAGGAAGATTCGTATGGCGCTCCGGCGATGTATAAAGCGCTGGAGTCGCAGGATAAAGACAACAACCTGTTATCGCTGGTGATTGGCCCCTGGCGTCATTCCGGCGTGAATCATTACGGCTATAAACTGGGCGCACTGAATTTCCGTGGCGATACCGCGCAGGAGTTCCGCATCAACTACATGAAACCGTTTTTTGACCATCACCTCAAAGGTGCGCCGGATCCGAAAACACCACCAGTGCTGACCTATGCCACAGGCGCCAATCAATGGCAGGTCAGCCAGCAGTGGCCGGCAGGCACAGCGAAAAAATTGTATCTGACGGCAAATAACGGCTTATCGTTTACGCCACCGGCCAAAGGTGCGCCGGCAAAAGATGACTATGTGGCGGACCCGGCTAAACCCGTGCCTTTTGTCCCCAGACCTATCAATATGGATGATGCGCGACAATGGAAACCCTGGTTAGTCCAAGATCAGCGTTTTGCGTCGAGCCGGCCGGATGTGTTGGTGTATCAGACCGACGTGTTGGACCAGCCGCTGCAAATCATGGGGCAACCGCTGGTGGACCTGTTTGCTTCCACCAGCGGCACCGACGGTGATTTTGTGGTGAAACTGATTGATGTGTATCCCAATACCAGTACCGGTGGTTTAGTGCAGGGCGCGTTGGAAGAAAGCCTGGCCGGTTTTGAAATGCCGGTAGGAATTGAGATTTTCCGCGGCCGTTACGCCAAAAGTTTTGCCAAACCAGAGCCGCTAAAACCAGGTGCAGTCACCCAATTTAAGTTTGGCCTGCCGCATGTGAACCATGTGTTTTTGCCGGGTCATAAAATCATGGTTCAGGTGCAGTCCAGCCTGTTCCCGTTGTATGACCGCAATCCACAAACCTATGTTGAAAACATTTTTTATGCGAAAAAGGCCGACTATCAAAAGGCTACGGTCAGCGTATACCACAGTGCAGCAGCGCCATCGGCGATTAGTTTGCCGGTAGTGACCCGCTAGCCAGCAGAAAAACAGCGCGACAAAAAAGGCACCGCAGTAAACTGCGGTGCCTTTTGTTTGAATGAGGTGTGAGTCAGCCGTTAAGCCGGGTTCTGTGCTCTGTTGCCAGAGTAGCAATCATTCCTCTAGGACTTACGTCGCCGTAAGCCTCAAGCAACCTACCCGCCCCCAACGCGGGCCGCGCCAAAGGGGGCCTATTTGGTCTTGCTCCGGGTGGAGTTTACCGTGCCACGAACTGTTACCAGTCGCGCGGTGCGCTCTTACCGCACCCTTTCACCCTTACCTGATCCCACTTGCGCAGGCCATCGGCGGTTTGCTCTCTGTTGCACTGGTCGTAGGCTCACGCCCCCCAGGCGTTACCTGGCACCCTGCCCTGTGGAGCCCGGACTTTCCTCCCCCTGCTTGCGCAGGCAGCGATTGCCTTGGCCAACTCACGGCGCGGATTATACGCAGATCTGCATCAAAGCACAGCTTTTGTTCCACCCGGCCTGCAGTAAAAGTGCGGTAACGGCGCTAAAGCAGGAAGCTATTGGGAAAATCAGTTTAATTGTGTAACATCAAGCGCTTTTATTTTTATAAGGACATATAAAAGATGTTAAAAAAATCAATGTTAGTTACCGCACTGCTGGCATGTGCGACAGCACAGGCCGAAGTGGCGCACCCAGGCTATGCGGCGTTGTTGCTGCAAAGCAACAGTCTGACCATCAAAGCGGCCAGCGGCAGTGCTGAGTTTGAGCCAGTGATGACTGGTCTGGCACTGGGCTATGAGTTCGGTGAATATTTTGCACTGGAAGGTCGCGCGCTGAAAAACAGTAACAGCGATGCCATTGGCCCGGTCAAACTGAAGATCAGCAGTGAATTCCACTTACAGGCACGGGTCCATTACCCGGTGCTGGAACAAGTGCGCGTCTACGCGACCCTGAGTCATGTCCGCTCGAACTACAGCATGCAAGCCAGCCCAAACGGCTCTGGCGGCACCACCACCGGTTTCACTGCCAGCGGTGCCGGTTATGGTGTCGGTGCTGAGTACCTGTTAACCCCACAGTGGAAACTGGCACTGGAACAGCAATGGTTGCCTGAAGACGATTTTAATGACCGTCTGACCAACCTCAACATCAAGACCGAAGCCAAAGCGCTGACGTTTAAAACCAGCTACGCGTTCTGACCCCGCAAGGCTGACAATAAAGAGCCCGCATAGCCGGGCTCAATCTGCCTGACCAGCCCAGCTTAACCCCAGTTTGTACAACGCATTTTTCTTTTCGCCATGAATTTCGGCCGTCAGCGCCGCGGCTTTTTTCAGTGGCAGTTCCGCCATCAGTAACCGCAGCGTGTGCTGGGCGGCCAGCGCAATATCATCGGCGGCTTTTTCTGCAGGCGGCGCAATCATCAGCACCATTTCCCCCTGACAACGCTGCGGGTCTTCTTCCAGCCAGGCGATAATTTGCGCGGCGGTCCCGTGCTCAAAATGCTCAAAGGTCTTGGTCAGCTCTTTGGCCAGCACCAGTTCACGTTCGGCGCCATATACCGCAATGACATCTTGTAAAGTGTCGAGGATACGCCGGGCGGCTTCATAACAAATGACCGTGCCGACGCCGGCAGGGATGTCGTTGAGGACCTGCTGGCGCTGGCCGGATTTGGCCGGCAAAAAGCCGATAAAATGGAACTTGTCGGTTGGCAGACCGGCGCAGCACAGCGCCGCAATCAGGGCACAAGGCCCCGGCACAGGCACGACCCGCACGCCTGCTTCCCGGCACAACCGGACCAGACTGTAACCCGGATCGGAAATCAGCGGTGTGCCGGCATCGCTAATCAACGCCACGTTGTCGCCGGCCTTGATTTTTTCCACCAGACTGGCGGCCCGTTGTTTTTCATTATGATCGTGCAACGACAAAAACCGCGCCGAAATGCCTAAATGACTCAACAGCTTACCGCTGTGTCTGGTGTCTTCGGCGGCCACCCAGGCCACGTCGCGCAGGATGGCAACGGCACGCTGACTGATATCATCCAGATGGCCAATGGGCGTGGCGACAATGTATAAAACGGCTTCAGTGACAGACATCAGAATTCCCGGGAGTTGCCTAACAGATTTGCGGCCGGCGCAGCGGAAATACCATTTTGTCGCTGGGCACCCTGCATGTCTCGCAGGATGACCGGTCCGGACAAATGGTATAAACTAACGGCCATTCAATCAGCTATTGTACCTGCGCATTGTGAAATCCAGCAAACTCAAGCTTCGTTTATCTGTTCTGCTGCCGTTGGGAGTCAGTCTGCTGACCGGCTGTGGCAGTACACCAGCCCCGGTCGAATCTGTCCCTGCCGCTGCTGCGCAACAAACAGTGCCGGTGCGCGCCGAGCCCGAACCGGACGCCGTGGCTGAGCCATTGCAGCAAGCACCGGCCAATGTCAGTTATCAGCAGGTGGAACCCGCGGTACAGGCAGTGCCACAGGATCAGGCCGAACAACATCAGCGCGAGTTGCTGACACAGGCCAAAGCGGCGCTGAGCACAGATCCGAAGCGCACACTGGCCATCACTTACCAGTTGCAACAATCACAGTACCCGCAGATCCGCGCGCTCAATCATCTGCCATTGTTACAATCTGCGCTCGCCGACAAACAATATGCCCTGATTGAGCAACTGAGCACTCAGACCGCGCTGACCGATGTGCCGGAAAACGATCGGCAAGCCTGGGCGCTGGCGCTCAGTCAGCATTTTGGCCAGCAGGATGACAATGTCAGCGCCACCCGGATCTTACTGGCGCTGGATGCCTGGCTTGGCAACAGCACCGACAGCACAGCGCAGGACTTGCTGTGGCAACAGCTGGTGAAATTATCCGATGCGGAGCTGCGGGAACTCGGGCCACAGAGCCACCCGCGGGCGCAGGCCTGGCTGGAGCTGCTGCAGCTGACTCAGGGTTTTGCCGGTGATCAGCAAGCCATTGCCAAGGCGCTGGCTGACTGGCAACAACGCCACCCGATGCTGCCCGCCGCCGACAAACTGCCTAAAGATATCCAGCTGCTAAGCCAGACGCCGGCCTATAACCCGACCCGGATCGCCGTCTTGTTGCCGTTGTCCGGGCCGCTGCAGGCGCTCGGTGATGCGGTGCAATATGGCATGGCTGCCGCTGCAGCCAA
Source organism: uncultured Chromatiaceae bacterium (assembly GCA_937978655.1). GTDB lineage: Bacteria > Pseudomonadota > Gammaproteobacteria > Enterobacterales > Alteromonadaceae > Pararheinheimera. Next base: position 73,525 of record CALJUX010000037.1, on the reverse strand, counting down.
ACAGCAGCGCACGCTGGTGTTTATCGATTCAGCGAAACCGGCCGCCGAACTGCAGGCCGAAGTCGCGGCGGCACAGGCTGAGTTTGTCATCGGCCCTTTGCTGCGCGAAGATATCGACAAAATCCAGCAATTGCCGGACTGGCAATGGCCCACGCTGTTTTTAAACGGCAAAGGCGAATTACCGGTGAAGCCGGAACAATATTTCTTTGCGCTGGCCTGGGAAGACGAAGCCAGCCAGATGGTTCAGGTATTCCGCCAGCGCCAGTACCGCCATCCGGTACTGATTTATGCGGTCAATCCCATCGGTCAGCGCATGGCCCAGCATTTTCAGAGCCGCTGGCAACAAAGTGGCGGTCAGCCGGTTGAAACCTACAGCTACAGCTCGCAGGAGCAACTGCAGGCGCTGATTAATAAATTCCTTGAAGCCGAAGCCAGTGAAGAAAGAGCAAAAGAAATCAACCGGTTGATTGGCCAGTCAATTAAAGCTGAGCTGCACAGCCGCCAGGACATCGATGCGATTTATCTGCTCGCCGACCCGGTCCAGACGCGTTTTTTTAAACCTTTTATCGACGTCACCGTCAGTCCTACCGCACGCCGGCTGCCCATTTTTACCAGCTCCCGCAGCCACAGCCTGAAAGTCGACAAAACCGATCAACGCGATCTGGCTGGTCTGACGATGACAGAAATGCCCTGGTTATTGCCGCAGGCGGCAACTGCCACGCCGCTGCGACAAGAGTTTGACAGCCTGTTTGCCGAGCAGGACGAGCAACTGCAACGGCTGTTTGCCATGGGCCATGACGCGCTGATGCTGGTCAGTCATTTAAAACAGCAGCAACAGTTCCCGGCGATGGCTTACCACGGCCTGACCGGCAGCCTGCGCCTCAGCGATGGCCACAGTGTTCAGCGGCAGTTAACGCTGGCGCAGTACCGTCAGGGGAAATTGCAGCTGCTTGACAAGAAAACACCGTGAGTCAGGCCAAGGGACAGTTTTTTGAAACATTAGCCGGGCACTATCTGTGCCAGCAAGGCTTGCAATTGCTGGCGCACAACGTCAGTTGCCGTTACGGTGAACTGGATTTGGTGATGCGTCAGCAGGATTGTCTGGTATTTGTCGAAGTGAAATACCGCAAATCGGCCAGTTTTGGCAGTGCCGGCGCGATGGTCACGCTGGCAAAACAACAAAAATTACGCAGCACCGCGCAGTGGTATCTGCAACAGCAGCAGTGGCGCGGCGCCGCCCGCTTTGATGTGCTGGCGATTGAAGGCGAAGCGCCTTATCAGTTCAGCTGGCTGAAAAACGCGTTCTGAGGACCATTATTCATGCAGGAACATATCCGGCAGCTTTTTTCCGAAAATATTCAGACCATGATCGCCACCGGCGAAGCTCTGGCCGGCCCGATTGAAAGTGCCGCCCTGACGATTGTGCAGGCGCTGATCAACGACCGCAAAGTACTCTGTGCCGGCGAAGGCGCAGCCAATGCCTTATCTGGCCATTTTGCCCGGCTGCTGCTGGACCAGTTTGAAACCGAACGGCCTTGCCTGCCGGCCTGCGCGCTCAGTAACGACTGCTCAGGCCTGGTCCATCTGTCACAACAGCAGGACTTTCTCGCCCGCCAGGTGCGGGCGCTCGGTCAGGAAGGTGATATTCTGCTGGTGTTGTCATTAAGTGGCGACGAAAACAGCCTGATCCGCGCCGTCGAAGCAGCGCTGACCAAAGATATGACTGTGATTGCGCTGACCGTTGATAACAATGGCGAATTGTCCGGTTTACTCGGCAACACCGATGTTGAACTGCGCGTTCCGGCGCATCGTCCGGCCCGCGTTTATGAATGTTATGCGTTTTTATTACACTGTGTTGTCGAACTGATCGATAACACCTTGTTTCCACAGCAAGATATTGACCCCATCTGAAGGAGAATATGATGTTCAAGCTGCGTGATCTGCTGAAACTGGCCGCGCTTGCCACACTGGCAGTGGCACTACAGGGCTGTGCCGCCAAAGACCGCCGCACACTCGGCTCACAAATTGACGACAACAGTATTGTGGTCAAAGCCGGCAATGCGATTGAAGCCAACAAAACACTGGACGAACAGGCCAATATCAATGTGTACAGCTATAACGGCATTATCCTGCTGACCGGCCAGGCGCCGAACGCTGCGATGGTGGAAACCGCCGGCGAACTGGTGCGGCCGGTGCAAGGTGCCAAAGATGTGCAAAACCAAATCCGCGTCGGCAATCCAACCTCATTCACCACCCGCAGCCGCGACAGCTGGATCACCACCCGCGTCAAGTCGCTGCTGTTGGCGGACAAAGAAATCAGCGCGTTAAATATCCGCGTCATCACCGAAAACGGCGAAGTATTTCTGATGGGGCTGGTCAGCGAACAGGAAGGCGACAAAGCGGTCGAAATTGCCCGCCATGTCAATGGCGTGTCGCGGGTGATTAAGGCATTTGAAACGCAATATAACTAAGTGTTTGCAAGGGTCAGGCGCCCGGTCCTGACCCTGTTTTCCGCCGTGCTCAGACATCCTGCAAGGCTTTAAGCGCCTTAGAATGAAACTCCCGATGCTTCATGACCAGCAACACCACGATGGTTGCCGCCATAAATAACCAGACATTAATAAACCAGGCGAGCGTTGCCAGCGAAAAATAAATCGCGCGCAGGCCGTAATTAAACGAATGCGCTGCCTGATCTATCACTTTGGCGGCTTTATTGGCGTATTGGCTACGCTCTGCCTGCGGTAATTCACGGCCATCCGGCGCCGCGCCAATCAGCACCCCACCAAAACCATACTGGCGTAACGACCAGGTGAACTGGAAAAACGTGAAGACGTAAATCAGCACCAGACACAGAATTTTAAACTGCAACAAACCATCGACATGGTCCAGCCACGGCATCACCTGCATCAGCACAGTGGCGATTTTGTCGCTCGACGCCAGTGCGGTCAGCAAACCGGCCAGGATTAACATCGAACTGGAGGCAAAAAAACTGACGTTGCGCTCCAGCGTTGAGATCAGCGCCACATCAGCCATTTTGTTTTCGCGGATAATCATCTGCTCCATCCAGGCCGTGCGTTTGCGGCGCAATTCATAGGACAAACAACTGACTTCACGGGCCCGGCGCTTGGCAAATAAGGTATAACCTACCCAGACTCCGGCAAACCACAATACGGCTATCACATCCAGCCACGGAAACTGCTGCCAGCTCACGATATCTCCTGAGATAAAGCTGCGGCCGGGACATCCCCGGTGTGCAGCGGTAATTCACAATAAAAACAGGCTCCACCAGAGTCGGCCTGCTGATAAAAAATACTGCCGTGCATGCGATCTAACAGTTCTTTGCAAATGGCCAGCCCCAGCCCGCTGCCACTTTGCAGCCGGCTGTCTGAACTGTCCGCCTGTGAGAATTTCTGAAACAGCCGGGGGATAAATTCCGCCGGCACGCCCGGTCCTTCATCACTGACCAGCAATTGCAGCACGGCACCGGTCAGTAATGCCCGTAGCCGCACAGTACCGCCGGGCGGTGAGAAGCGGATGGCATTGGCCAGCAGATTCGCCAGGATCTGCAACAAGCGGCTGCCGTCGATATACAGGTGCAGATCCGGCGGGATCGCCGCCTCCAGCGTCAGCGTGACGTGGCGGGCCTGCGCCAGGGCGCTGTGGCGTTGCAGCGCCTGCTGCAACAACGGCAGCAGCATTTGTTGTTCAGGCTGCAACGACAATTTACCCGCCTGCAGTTTTTCCATGTCCAGAATATCATTGACCAGCGTGATCAGCTGGTCGGCACTGCTGCGGGCAATATCCAGCATTTGTTGCTGAGCCGGTAACAAAGCGCCGACCGCGCCTGCCGTCACCAGCGCCAGTGCGCCGTTAATGGCCGTCAGCGGCGTGCGCAATTCATGGCTGACCGTTGAGACAAACTCGCTTTTCAGTTTTTCAATGCGTTTGCGCTCGGTGATATCGCGAAATAACAGCACCTGCAACGTTGCCGCCTGCAGCTGAATTTGCGTCTGCAGTAATTCCACCTGCACGGTATCGCCTTGCAAACGTTGCGCCGTCAGTTCCTGTGCGCCGCGTCCGGCCTGCAGTTCCGGCGGCTGTGGAAACAGAATTTGAAACGGCAGGCCGCGCAACTGCCGCGCCTGGTAACCAAAAATATGCTCCGCCGCGCGGTTAAAAGTGTGGATTTGACCGGCCTGATTTAACACCACAATGGCGTCGTCGACATTATCCAGCACGGTGCGGTAGTACTTTTCACTTTGTTCAAAAGCGTGGCTGGTTGCCTGCCAGCGCTGATTGGCACGAAACACACCGGCAATTAACACCACCAGCACCAGCGCCAGCCCCCAGCCCGCCAGCCGGAACCAGGACGCCAGACTGTCGACCTGCTGCAGCGGCCAGACCGCCAGTTGCCAGTTCGCGCCGGCAATACTGATTTGAGTAATGGCCGAGGGCGGCTGAAAATGGCTGATCTGCCCCAGCAGTACTTCGCCCCAGTTTTCGCCATCGGCACGGCGCACCGCGACGCCGCAGTCAAGCTCCTGCGCTTTTTGTTTTAACAACCGCCAGACGTCGTCGACATTCAGCACCGTACTGACAATACCCCAATAACTGCCGTCGTCGAGATACACCGGAATGCGGTAGACAAAACCGCGACCGCCTTGCGCCAGCTCCAGCGGGCCGCTCAGCTTCGCTTTGCGGCTGCGGATGGTTTGTTCGATGTCGGGCCATTGCGTCGGTAAATCCGGATAATACAGACCCAGTGCCGCTTCATTGCCGGTCAGCGGATACAGATAGGTCAGCCGGTTGCCGGGCGCCACGCCCATATTGCGGATATGTTTGCCCTGGCGCACCAGGTTGGGCAGCAAAGTACGGAAGTCTTCGGCACTGGCCCGGCCGGACAAAGCCTGCACATGCGCCACCAGGCCCTGACTGAGTTGCAGCGGGCTGTTCAGTTCCATTTCCAGCAGCGCCCGCAACCGGGCGGCGCTTTCGGTCGTATCCCGCAGTTGCAGCATCTGCGCCCTTTGCTGTTCCTGAGCAGCCAGATACTCCGCCACAGCACCAAACAGCACGACCAGTAGCAGCAACATCGCCACCTGCAACCGGCTTATTCCTTGTTCCCCTGAGCGCAACATATTCCTGCTCACATTGTTTTGCACAAATCAGGCGGGCTGAACGCTGCCTGCAAACTCTGGTTAATGATACACTTCGTCATCTTTTGCGACAGTTAATTTTTCACCGAAGGAGCCTGCTGTGACCGAACTGCTGCTGACCACCCCCGATGACTGGCATTTACATTTTCGCGACGGCGATATGCTGCAAGAAACTGTTCCGGCGACAGCCCGTTGTTTCCGCCGTGCTGTGGTAATGCCCAACCTGGTGCCACCGGTCACCACAGGTGCGCTGGCCAGCGCCTACCGTGAGCGTATTCTGGCTGCCCGCCCGGCCGGCAGTTCCTTTGAACCGGTGATGACCATTTATCTGACCGACACCACCACAGCGCAGGATATCCGTGACGCCAAGGCCGCCGGCGTGCTGGCTGCCAAACTGTATCCGGCCGGTGCAACCACCAATTCGCATTCCGGCGTATCGAGCTTAAGCAAGCTGTACCCGGTGCTCGAAGCGATGGCCGAACAGGATATGTTGTTCCTGGTACATGGTGAAGTCACCGATCACCACGTCGATATCTTTGACCGCGAAGCGGTATTTATTGAGCAGCACCTGCGCCAAATCGTCGCCAGTTTCCCGCAGCTGCGCATCGTGCTGGAACATATCACCACTGCCGATGCGGTGGAATTTGTCAAAAACGCCGGGCCGAATGTGGCCGCCACTATCACGCCACAACATTTATTGCTGAACCGCAATGACATGCTGGTCGGTGGTATCCGGCCGCACAACTACTGCCTGCCGGTACTGAAACGCCGCACGCATCAGGAAGCGCTGCGCGCCGTGGTTGCCAGCGGCAATCCGAAGTTTTTCTTAGGCACAGATTCGGCACCACACGCCAAACACCGCAAAGAAACGGCCTGCGGCTGCGCCGGCTGTTACAGCGCATGGAGTGCGATTGAGCTTTATGCCCAAGTGTTTGAAGAACTTGGCGTTATTGAAAAGTTAGAAGGTTTTGCCAGCCACTACGGCGCCGATTTCTACCGTTTACCGCGTAACAGCGGCCAGATCAAACTGGTGAAACAAGCCTGGACAGTGCCGGAAGAAATCACCCTGCCGGACGGCAGCCCGATAGTGCCGTTTTATGCCGGCCAGACCCTGAACTGGACACTGCAGGCAGAGTAAATCTGCCTGAACCTGCCGGTCTGGCGCTTCGCAACCAGATCGCTATACTGGCAAAAACACCTGACTGAAGTCACCGGATGAAATATTGCTGCTACGGACTGCTGGCATTGCTGAGCCTGTCCGTCGCCGCAATGCCAGAGCCGGAATTTGAACAACTGGACCGGCAGATCCGGCCGCTGGCCAGTCAGTCTTACCCGCTGGCGATTGCCAAGGTTGATGAGATCCTCCAGGCCCATCAGGCAACACTGAGCATCGACCAACAAATCAAACTGCAACTGGCCAAGGCCTGGTTTTTATATAAAACCGGCCAGACACTGGAAGCCATGGCGCTTTTAGCCGACACCAAAGCGCTGGGGCTGAGCCAGCCCAACCACTTTCTGCTGGCCCGTTATCACAATATTCTCGGCACCATATTTACCGATGCGCGGCTTTATCCGCTGGCACTGCAACATTTGCAGCAAAGCCTGCAGCTGGCCGCGACGTTACAGGACCCCGACGAGCAACAGGACACCGGGCACAGCATCGGCCACGTCATGCTAGCCCTTGGGCAATATGCCGATGCGCGTCAGTACTTCGCCGCTTATCTTGATTATGTCCGGCAAAAAAGCCCGGCCCGGCAGGCCATCGCGCTGACCAGCCTCGGCGAGCTGGCGCTGGCAGAAAAAGACTATGCCGCGGCAGAGCAGTACCATGAAGAGGCGCTGGCGATTCGCCAGCAGCATCAACTGAACTATCACATCAGTTTTTCCTGGCATAACCTGGCCAAACTGGCCTTAGTACGCCGGCAATATCCACAGGCGGAGCGGTTGCTGCGTCAGGTGCTGGCGGCGCGGGCTGATCATCAGCCGCGCGATCGCATCGAACCGGGCCTCGATTTGGCGCTGGCATTACAGGGGCAAGGTGAACTGAATGCAGCCACCGCACAGTTGCAACAAAGCATCCATCTGGCGATGACGTTAAAAGACTATTTCCAGCTAAGCCGGGCCTGGCAGCTGCAAACCAGTCTGAACGAACAGCAACAACAATACGCCCAGGCCGTGGTTGCGATGCGCCAGGCGATGCAGGCGCAGCAAGCCGCCAATGAAACCTCGTTTCAGCTGACCCTGGCACAGGCCAGTGCCGAACTGGGCTTGTCCGCCCGCGAGGCCGAAATCGAACGCTTACAAATCCGTGCACAGCAGCAAACACAGACACAGCAGGCGCGCGACCGGCTTTATGCGCTGGCCGCCGCGGCGGCCTTATTATTGATATTGTCCGGCGCCGGTTTCAGCTGGCAGATCCGCCGTAAAAACCGCGCGCTGGCGCACAGTCTCGATGAATTAACCCGCACCCGCCAACAACTGGTCGAAGCAGAAAAAATGGCAGCGCTGACCAGTCTGGTTGGAGGTATGGCGCATCAGCTGAATACCCCGCTTGGCATTGTGATCACCGCCATCAGCTGTGTCGATGCCCAGCTGCAACAGCTGACCAGTCATTTTCAGGGCAAAACCCTGAATGCCAGTCAGTTACAGGCGTTTTTGCAGCAAAGCCAGGAAGTGGTGCAGCTGGCGCAGCATAATTCAGACCGGGCGGCTAAGTTGATTGAACGTTTTAAGCAAATCGCCACGCAGTTGGAGGTCCAGCAAGCCGAACCCATTGATTTGCTGCCATTTGCCCGAGAACGCTTACAAATGGCGCTGCACCACAGCAAGGTGCAGCTGGAGGTCAGCGGCGAGGCCATTCAGCTGCAAACATCGGCATTGTTGCTTGGCAATATTCTGCAAATTCTGGCGGACAATGCGTTGGTGCATGCCTTCGCCGGGCAGACACCATCACAACCGCAGCTGTGGCTGCAGATCAGCGCCAGCCCGACGACTGTGGTCCTGCAGCTGCAGGACAATGGCTGCGGTATTAGCGCGGAGCACAGCAGTAGGGTGTTTGAGCCGTTTTTCACCACCAAACCGGGCCAGGGCAGCGTTGGCCTTGGTCTGGTGGTGGCCTACAACAGTGCGCGTGAACTGGGCGGTCAGCTCAGTCTGCAGCCCGGCGCGGCCACACATGGCGGCGCTTGTTTTGTTCTGGAACTACCAAGATGACACTGAATTTGTTGAAAGCACTGGGCCTGGGGCTGACGCTGTTCAGTGCCGATCTGGCCGCCATACCGGAAGCCGATTTTGACAAACTGCGCGGGCCTTTACTGAAAAACGCCGGCAGCAACTACGCTGCGGCGGTGCAACAAACCGATGCCCTGCTGACGCAATATCGGCTCAGCCTGACGCTGGAACAACAGATCCGGCTGAACTACCACAAAGCGATATTCCAGCAACGCAGCAATCAGACCAACGCCGCGCTGCAAACGCTGGCCTGGTGTAAAAGCCTCAGTCTGGAGTCAGACGACCGCAGCATTTTGTACAGTTACCATAATATTCTGGCCGGCATTTTTGCCGATCAGGGCCTGTATCAGCAGGCATTCAGCCACTACCAACAGGCGTTACCGCTGGCGGCGTTGCTGAGCAATCCGATGTTTTTGCATCAGACCGAAAACAATCTGGCGCTGGTGTTACTGAAACTCGGCCAGACCGGTGAGGCCACCACATATTTTCAGCGTTTTTATCAGCTGGGTTTGCAGACGAAGGACGCCAGTATCCAGGCGGTAGCACTGAATAACCTCGGCGAAGCTGCACTGCAAGGCGGTGATGTGGCCGCAGCACAGCGCTACCATCAGCAAGCGCTGGCCCTGCGCGGTTTGCATCAGCTGGAGGCATCCTGGTCTTATCTGAATCTGGCCCGGGTTGCGCTGGCGCAGCAGGACAGCCGAAGCGCAGTGTTCCTGGCACGGCACGCTTTAGCCTTGCGCCAGAGCCGGCACGCGCTGGAACAGGCAGAGGCCGGTTTGTTGCTGGTACAGGCCTTGTTGCAGGATCACGCGCTGAACGAAGCTGATCAGCAGCTGCAGCAAAGCCTGCAACTGGCCGACCGGCTGCAGGCGCATGCGCTGCGTCTGCAAGGTTGGCAACTGCAGGCCGACCTCGCGCTGCGCCAGCAAAAATACGCCCAGGCGGCGATCGCGATGCAACAGGCACTGCAGGCGCAGCAACAACTTGCTGATCAACGTTTTAGCTTAACGGTGGCACAACAGAGTGCCGAGCTTGGCATCAGCACCCGCGAACTGGAGATCAGCCGGTTGCAGCAACAGCAACAAACGGACCAGCAGCAGAATCAGGCCCGCCAGCAACGGTTGTGGTTGCTGATCGGTGCCGCTTTGCTGGTGCTGACGTTAAGCCTGGGCTTCAGCTGGCAAATCCGCCGGAAAAACCGCGCACTGGCGCATAGCCTGCACGAACTGGAACGAACCCGTCAGCAGCTGGTGGAACAGCGCAAACTGGCCGCACTGACGCAGCTGGTCAGTGGTATGGCGCATCAGCTCAATACGCCGCTTGGCACTATTCTGACGGCGGTGTCCTGCAGCCGTGAGCAGCTGCAGCTGTTGCTGCAAAAACTGACCGATAAAAAGCTCAACCTGCAGGAGCTACAACAGTTTATCGACGAACAACAACAGCTGATGGCGCTGACCGAACAAAGTGCCGAGCGTACCGCCGGTCTGGTCGAACGCTTTAAACTGATCTCCGCCACGGCACCACAATCGGCGGTCGAAGCCGTGCTGGTGCTGCAGTTTGCCGGCCAGTGGCTGCAAAGCCATCTGGCGTTACAACCGCGCGACACCGGGCTAACGCTTGACGGGGCTGATATGCAGTGGCGCCTCGACACCACAGTGCTTGGCAAGGTGCTGTCGGCGCTGCTGGACAATGCGCTGCAACATGCGGAGCCGGCCGCAGGCACGCTGCAAATTCGCCTGCAGCTGGAGCCTGCTCCCGCCGGCGACCAGTTGCGGTTGTATTTTTATGACAATGGCCAGGGGGTAAAACCCGAGCTGCTGGACAAAATTTTTGACCCGTTTTTTACTACTAAACTGGGCCAGGGCAATCTCGGGCTCGGCCTGAATATCGCTTATAACCAACTACAGGCGATTGGCGGCAGCCTGGAGTATGTGCCACAACAAAGCGGCTGTTGTTTCCTTATTCGTCTGCCGGCGCAATGAGGCAGCCGTTCGCAGCAGCGCTGCCCCCCGGCAATGCTGCTGCACACGCTTTGTACTTTAAACGACTGCAGTCCTGCTACTGTGGCAGCAGCCGCATTTTGCCCTGACTGTCCTGACGCGCGGCGGCACCATGATGCAGGTCGCGCTCCGGCTGATAATGCAGCGTTAATACTTCAATGTGCTGCAAAATGCCGTTTGGCATCGGCCATAACACCGAAGCGCCGACGCTAAGCCCTAACACCGCTGTCCCCACCGGCGCCAGCACCGACAACAAATCCGTCCGGCCGGCCTGCTGTTCATCCGGCAGCACCAGCGTCAGGGTTTTACTTTCGCGTTGCCCAAGCCGCACGGTCAGCCTGGAATGTAAGGTCACCACATCGGGCGGCATTTCACTGGCATGGCACAGCATGGCCCGCGCCAGCGCATGGCTTAAGCTGCCGGCTTTTTCCTGCCGGGCCGGGTCGGCTGGCGGCAGGCTGTCCAGCAAGGCCTCCAATTTGTCAAAGTCGCTCAGCGACAAGGTAATATCCGTTAGTTTTTCTCTCATACACACTCCTTCACAGCTAAAATCCGCCAGCCGTGCTGACCGGCGGGGTGATTCAGTCAGGCACCGCGGCGCGGCGGCTTGCGCCGCACCAACAGCATTTCCTGCAACTGAAATTGAAACTGCACGCCAAGCACACGCAGGTGGATAGTTGCGCCCGGCAACTGACCCGACAGCGCCTGCCCGAGCGGCGATAACACCGAAATACGGCCATGCGCCGGCCTGGCCTGTGCCGGCCAGACCAATTGCAACCATTGCTGGCGGCCACTCTGGCTTTCTTTTAACAACAACCAATGCCCAGGCTGCGCACCCGCTGATGCATTGGCCGCAACCTCTGCCGGCACAAACTGTTGCACCCGCCAAAGCGCAGCCACGCGCAATGGCCACACCGACCGCAGCGCCAGCCAGCGCGCAGCCGCAGTACCGGCCAGCGCCGGTAACGCAAAAAACTTCAGCATAAATTCCGCCATTTTGCTGAGCAGCGCGCAGCACCACAGGCCGGTTTAAATCCGGCGCCGGTGCTGAGACAGCGGCTCAGCAATCACAAATTCAGTTATGAACCATCAAGAAGAAAACACAGACAGCGCCGGCCCCGCAGCGCGGAACCGGCTTAAGAAAGGCAGGCAGTAAACACAGATAACAGCATCAGCGCGATAAACAGCGACACTACAACCTCTGAATGAATTGGGAAAAAGGAAACTGGTCAGCAACCCGCGCATCAGCACGCCATGCATAACAACCAGATGAAACCGCACCATACGCCATTTCGCAGGAAAAGCAACTGGTGTTGCGATGGGTGGCTGATGCAGACGATTGGTGCTGGGTGATGATCAAGTGAAGAACAATTCATTTTGGCTTTGGATCGGCATGCGATGCGCTGGAAAGTACCGGGCCATTTCTGAGCCAGCGTATCTGAACTGCCTGCTCGGCAGTGAACGAAGCTTTTTGCTTTTTCTGGCATCTTTGCCCTTTCTGAGCTGCCTGTTCGGCGGTGAACTTGAAAGCCTGTTTAACAGCTTAAAACAGCTCTTTCTGAGCTGCCTGTTCGGCAGTGAACTCGCCAGCCGCATTTTGTGTTTGCTATCTGCATTTCTGAGCTGCCTGTTCGGCAGTGAACCAATTAGCAAAGTTGGTCTTGGTTGGCCTATATTTCTGAGCTGCCTGTTCGGCAGTGAACATCGGCACGCGCGTGCGTTACCGGCTGGACAATTTCTGAGCTGCCTGTTCGGCAGTGAACCAGCAAGCATCAGCGGGAGCCGAATCGAATATTTTCTGAGCTGCCTGTTCGGCAGTGAACGGCATCAACGGAAAACCAGATAAAGACCGCATTTTCTGAGCTGCCTGTTCGGCAGTGAACGACATGACCGCCAACAATGCACTGATGCAACATTTCTGAGCTGCCTGTTCGGCAGTGAACCAGATAATAACGATTCGATGATGCTGGTACCTTTTCTGAGCTGCCTGTTCGGCAGTGAACCTGTTATAACAGTGACTACAATGATTGCATCATTTCTGAGCTGCCTGTTCGGCAGTGAACCGAAGTAGAGAAGCTAGGTGAACGCATCGAACTTTCTGAGCTGCCTGTTCGGCAGTGAACATCATTGATGATTTACCGAACCGTGATGTATTTTTCTGAGCTGCCTGTTCGGCAGTGAACAATCATATGTTTAGGGTGTGACACTTTGAAACTTTCTGAGCTGCCTGTTCGGCAGTGAACTCAAGGTTTCCAGTTTTTCGGCATATTTTTTCTTTCTGAGCTGCCTGTTCGGCAGTGAACGGTACCGCTGCCAGTACAGACGATTTATCTGTTTTCTGAGCTGCCTGTTCGGCAGTGAACCGATTCGATGATGCTGGTACCGGGTTATCGATTTTCTGAGCTGCCTGTTCGGCAGTGAACATGGGGTGGTATCGGCTGCTGGTTACTCTTATTTTCTGAGCTGCCTGTTCGGCAGTGAACTTAACCGCACCCCTGATAAACCGCTGCAGCATTTTCTGAGCTGCCTGTTCGGCAGTGAACTTAGAGGAAACCGCGATGACAAGCATCAGTTTTTTCTGAGCTGCCTGTTCGGCAGTGAACGCGAACTGGCGCGCCGCGCTTTGGTGGATATGTTTCTGAGCTGCCTGTTCGGCAGTGAACAAGCTGGCCAGCGTGAACGGTGGCACCACTATTTTCTGAGCTGCCTGTTCGGCAGTGAACCAAAGAGTACCTCTCGATGCACCGCCACTATGTTTCTGAGCTGCCTGTTCGGCAGTGAACTGTTCAACACGCACCACAACTACATAAGTTTTTTTCTGAGCTGCCTGTTCGGCAGTGAACATGCAGTCGTTCAGCAGGGTCCATTGGTACCCTTTCTGAGCTGCCTGTTCGGCAGTGAACTTTTCTTGCCGGCATATCAGTGTGCCTGTGACTTTCTGAGCTGCCTGTTCGGCAGTGAACAATGTACCGCTTTACAAAGTCCGCATCCGTCATTTCTGAGCTGCCTGTTCGGCAGTGAACTAATGGTTTCCATCCTCATTATCATGATATTTTTTCTGAGCTGCCTGTTCGGCAGTGAACGTGCCCGAGATATGACTCATTCTTTTAATAATTTTCTGAGCTGCCTGTTCGGCAGTGAACGGCGTGACCTCGTATTTGATTTCGGTGGTCATTTTCTGAGCTGCCTGTTCGGCAGTGAACTTTGGGCCTTTATCCGGGCCTGCATCCTGTTTTTTCTGAGCTGCCTGTTCGGCAGTGAACCCATTCAAGCGATTAACTCAGATTTTCAACGATTTCTGAGCTGCCTGTTCGGCAGTGAACCTGGCGTGACCAGTGCGCGGGCGCGCAGTGTTTTTCTGAGCTGCCTGTTCGGCAGTGAACATGATGGCCAGTGAGATAGGTTTTAATGAGCCTTTCTGAGCTGCCTGTTCGGCAGTGAACTGATTATCAATGTCACGCCATCTGCACCACCATTTCTGAGCTGCCTGTTCGGCAGTGAACTCAACCACTTCTTCAAGCTGCTCAGGCGCATATTTCTGAGCTGCCTGTTCGGCAGTGAACCCCTTGATGCGACACTAAGCGCATTTACCGCTTTTCTGAGCTGCCTGTTCGGCAGTGAACATCTGATGCAACTGGCTGCTGAAAAGGTAATTTTTCTGAGCTGCCTGTTCGGCAGTGAACGTACGCCTAAAGAGTCAAAATATTGTGCTTGTTTTCTGAGCTGCCTGTTCGGCAGTGAACGCTTTGGTTTCCCAGCCGCCCGCGGCCAGCAATTTCTGAGCTGCCTGTTCGGCAGTGAACCCCAACCATCTGCTGATATTTGGGAATTTGCTTTTCTGAGCTGCCTGTTCGGCAGTGAACTAAAACACAAACCTTGTGATAAGTTGAATTCATTTCTGAGCTGCCTGTTCGGCAGTGAACTCAATAGGCCAAGGAATTAATGCCCTGCAGCATTTCTGAGCTGCCTGTTCGGCAGTGAACTTACTAGGGGCTGGTCAGGTCGGCACGGCTTTCTTTCTGAGCTGCCTGTTCGGCAGTGAACACGGATCCGCTGTATCGTTTTGGGTTCAGGCCTTTCTGAGCTGCCTGTTCGGCAGTGAACCAAAATGACCCGCAAGGGTATCACCGCAAATTTTTCTGAGCTGCCTGTTCGGCAGTGAACGCGGTACCCAATGTTCGCGCCGGTTTTTCATTCTTTCTGAGCTGCCTGTTCGGCAGTGAACGCAGAACCGACGACTAAGGCCGCCATCATGCTTTTCTGAGCTGCCTGTTCGGCAGTGAACATTACCGCTGGAGGTGGTGGCAAGTCTCAGCTGTTTCTGAGCTGCCTGTTCGGCAGTGAACGAAAGCTTTGTGCTGCCAGCGCTGACAGGTGTTTTCTGAGCTGCCTGTTCGGCAGTGAACGCAAGCCATTCGCACTGTGTCTGCACTTGGTATTTTCTGAGCTGCCTGTTCGGCAGTGAACACTGCCGTTGTCACGTCGCCGGTTTTGGTGTTTTTCTGAGCTGCCTGTTCGGCAGTGAACGTTCAGGTATCAACGGCACAGACGGACGCCCATTTCTGAGCTGCCTGTTCGGCAGTGAACTGCATACCACTCAGAACGGCGCTCACTGGTTGTTTCTGAGCTGCCTGTTCGGCAGTGAACGCATTAGGTGTAGAGAATAGCCCCGATGCTGTTTTCTGAGCTGCCTGTTCGGCAGTGAACCAGACCTCCGGCGTGATCAAAGTGTACAGCTGTTTCTGAGCTGCCTGTTCGGCAGTGAACGAGCAGCTCGGCGTCGATGGCATAGCCGACCATTTCTGAGCTGCCTGTTCGGCAGTGAACATTTAAGCTGGTATGGTCGCAGCTGCATCACTTTTTCTGAGCTGCCTGTTCGGCAGTGAACACTGGTGCAGCTACAGGCGTGGCGACCTCTAATTTCTGAGCTGCCTGTTCGGCAGTGAACTGACCATCGCACGGCGTGCCGGTAGCGTCGCATTTCTGAGCTGCCTGTTCGGCAGTGAACAGTGCACGCCTGGGCTCGTGTCGCATTACTTTTTTCTGAGCTGCCTGTTCGGCAGTGAACTGCAGGGTTCAGCTCGTAGGGGATCGCGTAGTTTTTCTGAGCTGCCTGTTCGGCAGTGAACCCACGCCGTGACTAACCGGGCGCGTGCGGTGTTTTCTGAGCTGCCTGTTCGGCAGTGAACCAACGCAATCAGCGACAGCACGGGCGACTACATTTCTGAGCTGCCTGTTCGGCAGTGAACATATCCGATAGCACGACGGTCTTACCGCCACCTTTCTGAGCTGCCTGTTCGGCAGTGAACTCGCGTTGGCACTCGCTGATAATTTGCCGGATTTTCTGAGCTGCCTGTTCGGCAGTGAACAAGCAGCCCGACGGCATTATTCGCAGCTGCACTTTCTGAGCTGCCTGTTCGGCAGTGAACTTCGATGAACGTCGAAAAGAACTTGGCCAGATTTTCTGAGCTGCCTGTTCGGCAGTGAACTTCCACACGTACACATCGCCCTTACAATCAAGCTTTCTGAGCTGCCTGTTCGGCAGTGAACCAAGCCTCAGCGATTCAGGCAGCGCGGTTTCTTTTCTGAGCTGCCTGTTCGGCAGTGAACATCGGCTATCAGCTGGAAGGCGCTTTCGCAACTTTCTGAGCTGCCTGTTCGGCAGTGAACCCGCAGCAGCAGTTAGCGATGGTACCGGGTATTTTCTGAGCTGCCTGTTCGGCAGTGAACTAACGAATTAAACCAATAAACATCTGATTTTAAAAGAGCTTCCCCTACTTGCAGTGCTAAACCCATTTTTTCTATGCGCACTCGCAGCCCTTATCAATAAAGGGCTGCGCAGCGGCTCACAAAAAAAGGGTCAGAACCAGGGGACCGTTACTTTTTCACTACTTCGGCTTAAGCCGTAAGAGTTAAAAGTGCCAATAACCTGAAGATCTGTAACTGGGCCTTGTTCAATAAAAACCATCAGTTGCTGTTGGGTCGTCCGGCTTTTTAGCTGTAAATACGGCAGTCGCAACTGCTTTTGGCCATTTTCGGGGATTTGACTCAGCGCCTGCTCTTCAGTCAGCCAGCCTTTTTTCACCGACCGACGCCTTTTGTTTTCAGCGCTTTTTTGTTGAATTCTGGCGAAATAACACTGTCTGGCATTGGCCGGTACTGTGGCGATTTCACTACAGTGGCAATAATCGCGCAGTCCCTGCAGCCAGTTCGCAGCCATCAATTTTTGTAGATCTGCTGCGTGCCCGTGCAATCGGACTTTTTGCCCTAAGGAGCGCCCGTACAGCTTGAACTCCGGAAAGCTGAGCCCGATTCGCCCTGCCCCAGCATTACTCAGGACTACGTGCAACTTTGAACACAAACTGTTGAGCAGAAAGTTGCCGTCCAGTTCGAAGTCTGGCAGTAAACGGATTTCAATATAACTATCCATCAGCGCCTCCTAGCCCGCTTCACCAAACACACCACCACGGATAAACATCGCCATCACATAGTGTTGTTGGTCAACCTCAGGTGCTTTGCCTTTTAGCACCCAGTTGTCCAGTAAATTGTAGAAATCCAGTTTATCTTTGGGCTGACGATAAGCTTTGCCTCTGTTTGTCACTGAACCATAAGGCTCCACGGCAATAGCTCCGACATCCGAGGTTTCCGGATGCCAGGTGTCGATAGTACGCAGGGCGTTGCCAATTTTTTGCGAATGCATTGCGGCTACACCATTGAGTTGGTACAAAAACTTACTTTTACCTTCTTTACCAGCAGCCATCACCAATTCCTGCGATGGATAAATCGCCTGGCCTGCCCCCAATTTTACAAAAGCATACACAGTTAACAGAGCATAAGCGTGCCCTGCCAAACCACTTTCAATTACTGCCGCCAATGCATTTAACTCTGCGCTCTGTTGTGTAAAGTCATGCAGATTAAAATTGTGACTGTTAAACACCAACCGCTGATCTTTTGTTGTCACCTGCACTTCTATTGCTTCTGCGCCAACTCTGTTGCGCCACAAAAACCGGCCATTGGCAATATTGCAGGCATAACGACGGGCCAGCTCAGCAAAACCATGCTGGCTGATATAACCATTGATCAGTTGGGCTAGTGCCCCCTGGTAATCCGGCGCATTACAGGTAGAAGGGGTCGCTAAATCACCTAAAACTCTTAAGGTAAAACTCACTTTTAAGGTGTCATGCTCAAAAGGTAACGCGGCATTGTCGACCGTCTGTAAGTTAGCTTTTTGCACTTCGGCGTCAACTTTTGCCGGGTCGCTGGCCAATGCAGATTTTAAGCGGTTTGAAATGGTCCCCCTCACAGCTTTTTCTGCAATGTGAATGGGATACCATAATTCGGACTGATTGCGGTCCTGCCAATTGCCGCTCGCCATGACAGCATCAGAAGTAGCCAGTTTGGCTTCAAACGCCAGCACTGAAGCAGTTTTAAGATTTGTACTCATAATTTCAGTTCCTTCTAGTTTTAATAAGTCATTTCAGTTTCATCTTCGAGCAATATCTCTTGCTCCGGATGCAATTGCGGATTTATTTGCTGGCCGTTAGTGCCACAGGTATACCAACCATCACTGTGCTGATAACGCCAAATCACGTCGGCAAGATTGTATATTCGATGCGGGCTTAACCACTCGCCGACGCCGTAAGCGGACTCTACAAAACAAAATGGCGATTGCGGGTCACGGCTATTGGCCACAGCGCCGGCCGGATACAAAGGCGAAATCGCTTTATAACCAATGGTGATAGGTACCAGATAGCCAGGTGCAGGTTTTGGCTGGTATTGCCATAACACTTTTTGCGGCTCAGCAGCTGCTGAGCCTGTCGATGTCGGTTGTACCGCCTGATACGTTAATGCGGCAAAATCCAGCCAGGCATCCAGCATCGTGATATCCGGTTTGACCATTTTTTGCTGCGCATAATGCTGTTTCAGCAATGACGACCGGTCTGCCAACACAAATCCTGGCAGCACTTTACGCATGACTTGCCTGCTCAGGCTGGCAATATCGTCATCGGCAAACACACTTACGTTATGCAGGTATACAATCTGCCCGCCAGCCATTCGCTGCCGGTATGACTGGCTGGCTACTGCTTCTGTAAATCTCGCGACGGCCGCTGCATCTAAAATGCCCTTGCATTCAATAATTAACGACACTGTCAGGTGCATCCGACCTTCTTCAACAATAGGGGCTGTGTTACCTTCTTTGGTTAATGGATTGCGAGTCAGGGCAAAAATATAATCCCCCCAACCATCCGGTTGATACGCCTGCACCTGATGCTGATGACACACCACGGCACAGCCGCTCAGTTCAATACCAAAGTCTGGTGCCAGCTTGCGCGATAAAGCATGCGTAAAACCCAAAAAGTGGCTGATGGCCGGAAAACCATAAGTCAAACCAGCAATGCAGTTGGCATTTTGAATCTTTACTTTCTCCAACAGTAAATAGCGGCTCATGCCTGCACCTCTGCCAGTGTTGGCTGCTGTTGAAACACTTCAGTACCCAATTCATACTCACGTAACCGGGGTGCCAGCAGTTTGCTCCAGTGTTGCTGCTGTACTTTGGCAAACAACAAACCGTCATGTTTTAACCCATGATTGAGCTTATGATTTAACCAGCTGCCAAAGGCCTCACAAATCTGTTGCTGCCAGTTGTGCAAGGCTCTTTGCTGCTGAAATTGCATGTCTGGATTTTTTGGATCTAACCACAGTTTTTCGGCCTGATTTAACACGCTGTTTTGCTGGCTCCAGCCTGCGTGTGCATCCAGACTCTGAATTTCAGCGGCATAATGCAGCAGCTGATCAATCACATCGTTGACCCTGGCGGCGATAGCCCGGCGAATATTCAAAGTGCTGTTTTGTTGCTTTACGCTGCTTAAAAACCGCTGTAATTCCTGCACTTCGCGCCAACAGCTTTGGTTAACTTCCCGGCTGGCAAAAATACTTTTATGGTGTGCTGGTGGTTTTAAACTGCTTTGCCAGTTGGGTGGGGTGCAAGGCAACAAGTTCATTTTGCCACCACGCTGACTATTTAACTGAGAGATATTCTGCGGTTTAGAGCCACCAAAACTTTGCAAAGCCGTCTGGATAAAACGGACATCCGGTTGCGGGTGAAATTTATCGTTTTTGCGTGCTTCGCGGATTTGTTTTGATTCTTCACCGTAGCGGGTCGCATTTATTTTTTCGCTGTAGGCATGTGCTAAAGACGTGGCAAATACCGGACTTAACAAATGGTATTGATTGGTTCCTACCGGAAAATACAGCTGTTTTGCCAGTGTATGGCTCGACAGGGATTTGTCCGCCAGGGCCAGTTTTAAACCGCTACACCAGTCATTAAGCTGTCCTGCTGTTTTGCTAAAACCGCTTAAAGCACTGAAATCATCATGGCTCAGCGCTTGCGCCAGACTCGTGCCTTCATGTTCAAGCAACAATAACTTAGCTACATCCAGCGCAGCAGCGTTGCCCACGGCATCAATAGCTGGCGATGCTAAGTTTGCTGTCACCAAATAATCCGTTTCGGGTAAATATTGCAACGACAACACACTGCTGCCACGGGCATCACCGTGAGTAAACTTTAATGCGTGGGTGACCAGACTGATTTGTTTGGCACGCTTTGCCGCATCGTCCAGCCAGTTCGCAATATTAAATTGCTCATCCAACTGCTGAATTTGTTTAGCAAAATCACTACGAATGGTCGCAACAGACACTTCATCCGATGCGCCTTTGAGTGCCCTTTCCAGCTCTTTTTCCAGCGGTTCCAGTTTTTGCTGCCTGCGCTGATGGATATAATCAGCGATCACCGCAGCTAATCCTTTCAGTTGCATATATCCTCCTGATATTAATATGTTTTTATATCAAACCATGGTCCAAGAGAAACTGAACTCACGCCATGGGATCTGACTCAGATGAAGCCTCACCAGAAATTGTGACCAAATTTCTGCGACCTTATAGCCAATGTAACTCCCTGCTCCTTTATGGCCGTAACTTGAATGTTCATCTGCTCACCGAACTGATTAAGATCGATGAAATGACTATAATATGCTCAACCCCAAAAAACAAACCTAAATAACAATATGAAGATAATTTTTATATTTTTTTAGACTGAACATTAGAAATTGTTTTAGAATCAAGAAACTACCGCCAAAGGTAGCTCAGAAATAAATTGCAATATGAAGCAGGTTCACTACCGTACAGGTAGAGCGCACTCAATCGAGTGCGCTAAATACCCCAAGCATCGGGTGATACAACCATTGCACCGGATGTTGATTCAGTCGTAAGCGGATTTCGCCGTATCTGTAACTGACTTGCTCTGGCGACAAATCCAGGCGTTCTGCCAGTTGCTGGTACACACAGTGAATATTCAGATCAAGCCAAAACTGGTTTGGTGGTGATGGCGACCAGTCGTCGGCGCTGATGTTTTCAGCCTCCGGATATTCGGCGGGCCAGATATAGTCATTGACCCGGCAAAAAAGGATTTCTTCATCGTCAGTGCAGACAAAACAATAGCCTTCGTCCGGCGTTGACTGGCGAAACGGCGTGCGTTTTTGCAGTTCCCCGCACCAGCTTAAATGCTGTTGCCACCAGGTATCAGCCACATCTTCTGGCCAAAACACATGCCCAAATTCTTTCACCCCAGGTTTGATAAATAACCGCTGCCACATGGAAAAATGCTCCAGCCAAACCAGATTTTCTGCGGCTTGTTGGGCAACTTTGCTGGGAAGCATCGGAGGCGGCGATATTCGTGGTAATGCGCTGATCTGCTGGTACTGCGCTGGCTGTAAAATATCTTCTAAATCATGGCTGCGCAGTCGCAAATGTTCATGCTCAAAACCTGGGTTGCAGTAGGCGGGGAGCAGATTGCCGTTTTTATCCCGTGCGGCTTTGAGCGCTTTAAAATTAGACGACAAAATCAGTAGATTTTCACTGGTTGGTGGCTCTTGCCGGTGGCGTTGGATACGTCCCGCTAACTGAATTAACGAACGCATAGAACTTGGCTCAGCAATGGCCCAATCATAATCGTGGTCACGCCCCACTTCAGCAACTGCCGTCGCCAGCACCACAAACAGATGATTTTGTTCAGGATGCTTCTCAAGTGCTTGTTTTATTTCCGGCTGTTGCCACAAGGTTTCGGCTTTGTGTCTGGTCAGCGCAGCATCCAGTTTTTGCTCTATGACCGAACGCACCGCTAATGGATATTGGCTGTGATAAACACAAAAATGAATACGGTGATTTGCCGGAACTTGCAGCGACATCAACTGTTTTGCCACAGCAACTAACGGGTTGATGTTGGCCATCCGCACCAGCCCTAAAGACACTTTTTGGCCTGAGGGCGCAATGTTTTGATGAGTTGCATGTAATTGCAACAGACCGGTTTGAATGGTGGCCGCCATAGCACTGATACAGGCGGCAGCACTGTTATCAGTGCTTCTGAGCGTCAGAAACGCTGCTTTACGAAGCGCAGGTTCAACACTCAGCTGTTTCGCACGCGCCTGCACAAAAGCAGTATGTTGTTTTTGCAATTCAGCTTTATTCAGGCAGTCAGCAGACTGCACTGCAAATTCATCGAACCAGCTACAGCACACTGGCAACTGATTGCGTCCGGCCACATTGGCCTGATTAAAATACTCCCGGCCACTACGGTATGCGTCAAACAAGGCTGCAACCAACACTGGCGGTAAAGTAGCAGAAGACAACAAAACCCGGCCACCCAACATGCCACACCAGTTCACCAGCCGACATAAGGCCGGGTAATCTGCAGTGTCAAAATCATCGGGTTCATCGAGCACCAAATCTGCGGTAAGCAAACGCAACATCGGCGCAATTTGTTTACCGCCCCGCACACCTTCAGTTGCAGGCATCAGATGGTCAATAGTGGTGATCAACACTGGCGCACTCACCAGCTGGTTTAGTTTAGGGCTGCTGTTTAACCAGTCTTTTAGCGGGCCGTCGTACAAAGCGCCCTGATAATTGACATACAAATGTTCAGCCATTTCATCTGCTAAAGACTCACTGCCGCCGCGATCTGTGCTGGTTTTCTGCTCGGCAAGCAAAGCCTGCTGATTCATGCTGTGCAGTTGCTGCACCGCAGATGAACCGGTCAGCACTGCAATATCTTCGTCCAACAAATTCAACTGCCGTTTTAACGCATCACCGGTTTGCAATGTCAGAGTGCGAAGCCCTAGCGCCACACTAAAACGGCAACCTGATTTTTCGTTGGCAAGGCCATACATAATGCGGCAGTTGGCTAAAGTTTTACCTTTGCCGGTACTGGCCATATTGATGCCAAAAAAACCCTGCTGAACAGAACGTTCTCTGGCGCCACAAGCCGCATCATAAGCTTTGTCCTGCCAGCGAAAGCTAAGGTTTTCGGTTCTTTTTTTCAGCCCCTTATGCCGGGTAATAGCTGGCAATTGCTGTCGCAGTGTTGGTAACGCGCGGGCCAATAAATAAGCATGGTGCCCCACGCCAATATTGTGTTCATCCAAACGTTGTTTGAGTGCGCCTTTGGCTTTGCCACTAACTCTGGATTTTTCCCGATACGAATTGGCAAAAGCCAGATAAGTCGGATCCCACCATTTTTCGGTTGGCTCCAACGACGAGTAATAATGATCGGCCAGCATTAAACTCAGTCGTGCCAAGTGACTGACAAAACGTTGCTGCAAAAAATTTTCAGCTTCAAATAACCTTGGGCTTAGCAACGCACGTTTTGCCAGTTGTTGTGCTTTTGCCTGCCAGCTTTTGCTGCGAAAAGGTGTACCCTGTGCAAACAACCAGTTTTGCTGCCGCTCAGTTTCGGTCCAATTGTTGTTGGTACAAGTGGAATTCCATTCCGCGGTAAATTGCCGCTCCAACCAGAACTCAGCTTCGCTTATCTGAGGCTTTTGTTGGGCCCGGGGATCTGACACCGGTAGTCTGTGATGAGACACAATCAGCCAGGCCACAGTGGCTGCCAGCGGCGTCAAACCGGCAAAAGGCGGCTGACAGCACACAGAGCTGCCATCCTGCTGTAAACGTGCCAGCATGGATTGTTCTCTGGCAACGCTTATTTGCGACAGTTCTGTTAGCCATTGCTGATCGGTTTTATCAGCGGCAAAAGCCTGAAATAACCTCAACGACACCCATTCATGCCGGTACACCTCAAAAGCCGGGGTTTTGATGCTCGGATCTATCTTGCGCTGAAACAATAAGTTCGCTTTGCCAAAGTCGTGAAATAAACCGGCAATACCCGCCAACAAAGCGATGACCTGCGTAAATTGGCCGCTGTTTTCATCATCAGCACGTAGAATGTTGCGACTGGTACTATTGGTTGGAGTTGCGCCTTCGGCATTAAATTTGCGTTGATTGCCGACAATCCATAACAACTCGGTATGGTTTTTACTTCGGATCCAATGACATGCAACCGCAGTGTTGCGACGGGCAGATTTTTTAAGCAGTTTTCTCAGAGTATCCAACCCTTGTTGGGTGATAGCGGTTTGCCAGGTGCGGTCTCCGCATCTTTCGGCAAACTGGTCAATCACCCGGCGGGTTTCAGTTAAAGCGTTTTTAGAACATTGTGACACCAACAAAATATTCATCACAAACCGCCATGGGTTTCGGCGATATGTTTTAAACAATCAATCATCTGATCCAGTGCTTCGGCTTGCTGAAAATTGACAATACATTGTTGCCTGAACTGCTGATCGTCATCACCTTGCATCGCACTGATAAAAGCCTGAGGTAATACCAGTGCATCTTTAATTAAATCTGCGGCATCAAATACCAGACCACCACGCCGGGTTTTGCCGTGCAACACTGAGAAACCATGGGGTAATCCCAACACCCAGGTGGCCGTGGCGCCTAAACCATAAGCCAGGTAATTGCCATGATCTAAAAAACGATTGGCAGGGTCGACACCAGCCCCACCTTTAACCCGGCTAAAATCATCCGGATGCGACACCGTGTTACAGGCGATTTTATACAACAACTTCGTCAGCCGGGCCTCAGCCAGCATCAGCGCCTGGGTGTGTTCAGCAATGGCCACATCACTTTCAAAACGAGTGAGTGCAGCATCTAACTGTGCTTCGTTCACCTCAAAGCCATTTGTCCGGAAATTTTTGTTTTGCAGCCAATGCCTTTTGGTGACGTTAATCCGAAACTGCTGTACAGCTTTGGCCGCAGCCAGCCTTTTAGCGTCGTCAGGCCAGAAATTCAGCCATTGCTGTAAATATTCACAAGGTCGATATTCGCTTTGAGGGGTAAACCAGGCAACTTCTACTTCAACATCGTTAACACTAAACAGCGGTGTGCCACCACCGCCTGAGAACCCAACCAACACGCCGGCTCTGGCCAATTCCCGCATGGCCGCCTGCGTAATCGAAGTCCCGGTGCCTAGCAACAAACAAGTGGTATTCGCTATAGGAATATTCCAGTACAACGACGCTTTGCCTTCGTCGGTGACATATTCAACCCGGCCACCATTAACCAATACCCGGCAATGTTCCAGGTAATACATATTGGCGCGTTTAGAATGAAGAATACTTTTCAGATCTGAGGGGGAAAATACATCCATGCATTACAACTCCTGTGACAAATTTATAATGCACAGAGGTTTCCCGAAAAAACAACATAAAACACAGAAGCCCAATCACCCGGATGAAAGCCAGTTTGTATCAGCTCTTTCCCCCCGCACGCTTCACCAGCTCTGCCATTGGCACGACCCGGTTCACTTTCAGCCTTGCGCCGAGTGCAAAACCACCGGGATTAAGCAAGCCTTCGATGATGGACAGACGTGGGTCGGTTTTGCCTTTTTCGACTTCGCGCAGGGTTTTCTCTGACACTTTGCAGATACGGGCGTATTCGGCCTGGGTCATTTGATACAGCTCGGTGCGGATCCGTTGCACCGCCTGACCTAAAGTCAGCTCGCCACTACTGAGTTGGTCCTTAAGGTGCTGTTGCCACTGTAATTTTTCTACGGGTGTCATCGCAGTTTCATCCTGTGCAGTTTTTCAGGCAAATGTGCAAAGCCTATTGCCGGGAAATGCAGGATCTCTTCCGGGCAGCCATGTTGTTTTAATAGTTCCGGCACCTGCAACAGTTGCTGAGCCATGGCTCGCAGCGCCGTTAACAACAGGTCCGGGTTAACCAAATCGGCAAGGTTTGCGGCGACGCGCTCAAAATTGACCTCTCCGGCCAGTTCCGCACCCTGACCCCATTTAAATAGCCGGGTGACTTGTTCAGGATCGGCTTTCATCGGCGCGAAATCATAAATCGGTGCAAAGCAGACTTTACCGGCGTTTTTCAGGAATGACATATTCCGGCCGTGGTTGTCGGAATTGCCAAACACCAGATTCAGCAAGTCGCGCAGCACATATTCGGTGACAAACTGCTCCCGGCTTTGTTCCAGTAATTCCGCCAACTTTTGCCACAGCTGCCGCACCACATCGAAGTGGTCCCATGCACTGCCGGGGCCGGCATCCAGGATTGAATACACGCTTTCCATACCAAGGCGGTGCAAATAACCATCCTGCTCGACAACGTCAAACCGGGGTAACCACAAGCTGACCTGCCCTTCCACCTGATGGATTTGCATCTGCTGGCTGTCGATACTGCGGATCCCGCTCTGTTGCAGCAGCATTGGCAACACCCGGTAAAAAGCGCCTTCGGCCAGCAGCACCTGATTGTCACGCGCTGTACGCAGATTGCGGGCGAACTTCACCAGAAATGGCCTTGCGGCACAGGGTTTACCGGCAAAATCACCGTCGATATAAACCTCATTGCCTTCCAGCATCAGCAATAACTTGGGTGCAACGCCGGCTGCACCTGTGGCACCACCGACAGCAGCCCCCTGACTATTGGCGTACTCAAGAAAATCATGTTGCAAGCTGCACACTTCCCGGATAGGAAAGCGCATCAGCACCTGTTCTGCAGGTTGCACGGCTTCTTTTATCCGGATATTGCCAACCGGCGACATGCAGGTATGGCGCAGTAACCGGCAATCGGCTTCAAACACCGGCAAGTGGCTGATATCGAGCCGGTTCAGCCACCATTGTCGAGTTTTACCTGCAGGCAATAAATCGTCCAGCAGACCTGGCCAACGTGGGTATTCAGTTGGGATTGCCGTCACCGCAGCGTTGACAGATACGGCTTGTTCACTGAGTGCATGGTACTGCACTGCCTGATTTCGCAGATAATCTGGCAAATAGTCGATATAAACGGGGCTGTCTTTACCAGTTCCGGCAAAACTTAATGTCGCAGCGTCATGCCAGCGCCCTGCCCAGTACAATTGCAGTAACATGGTTAAGCACCTGACTCAAAGAAATGAAACGGTAGTTTAGGCCCGTTCTTTTCTGATGAACAGTAGTTTGATACCGCTTTCAAGCAAAAATAGGTTTACTTTCGGCAGTTTGTTACCGTTTTTTGATTTTTAACTACCTTAAAGCACACCGCAAGGCGCTGCGCTGCTTTAAAACGCCAGCTCGGCCCACAAAGCCAAATGGTCGGAAAGCTGTGTCGGTGGGCCGTCGGCGAGGATGCCGGCGGTTGGTACTTTGAATTGGTCTGCGCGCAGCAGCATATAGTCGAGCCGCACGGCGTCGGCTTCGCTGCCGCGCCAAGGGATAAAGCTGTAGTTGGGGCCTTGTGGGGTTTTGGTTTGTGTAAGCGCGTCCTGATATTGTGGCAATGCCGTTTGGATTTGTGCCAGCAGGCCGTCGCCGGCTGAAGGGTTAAAATCACCCATCACTATCACCGGCGCGCCGGAGTTTTGTGGCCAGGAGCTTTGTTGCCAGTGACGGATTTTTGCGGCAATCAGCTTGATGGATTCGCGCCTCGCCTCTGCGCCCTGATGGTCCAGGTGCAGGTTTAACACCCGAAGCTGCTTGCCGCTGTGTTTATCCTTAAGCAAAGCCCAGCTGCAAATGCGTGGTAAAGCGGCGTCCCAGCCTGGTTTGCCTATTAATTCGTGGCCAATTAAATCAGGTCCGATTAATTCAGTGCCTGATTGTGCTGGCTCAATCCGGGCAGTTGCCGGATCCCAGCTCGGGTGAAACCAAAAAGTGCCGCTGTCCTCTATGACAAAACGGTCGCGGCGAATTAGCAGCGGGCTAAATTCGCCGGCGTTTTTGCCATCGTCACGGCCGACGCCGATGCGCTGATAGCCTGGCAGCGCACTTTCGAGACGTACCAGCTGATGCACCATCACTTCCTGCAGGCCAATAATATCGGGCGCTTGCTGCTCAAGTTGGCTTATCACCTTACCGGCGCGATGCGGCCAGGCGAGCTCGGCGTCGTTGGGTGTGTCGAGGCGGATATTCCAGCTCAGCGCTTTAAAAGTATCAGCCAGCGCGCCGCTGCTGGAGAACAGCAACAACGCCAGCACCGCACACCAACTCCCTGAACGTCCTTGCAGCATCCTTCACCTCGATGTTAAAACTTTGGGCTAAAACTCAAACACCAAGTCCCCACCCTGCATCAGCTGACGATAGTCGACACTGACCGGTAACTCAACCCCATTCAGGGTCCAGCGCTTGACTGGTTTAAGCCGGTCGCCTTTGGCCAGAATGCGCAGTTGTTTGCCATTATCCAGCTGCAAAGTGACAGTCTGAAATTGTGGCGTGCCGCGCACATAGCCAGCATCCACCGGATTCACCGGATAAAAACCGAGACTACTCAGCACATACCAGGCCGACATCTGGCCCAAATCGTCGTTGCCGGCGAGGCCGTCCGGTTTGGCGTGGTACATGGTGTCGCGGATATGGCGGATGCGCGCTTCGCCTTTGGCCGGCGCACCGGCTA
Source organism: uncultured Chromatiaceae bacterium (assembly GCA_937978655.1). Classification (GTDB taxonomy): domain Bacteria; phylum Pseudomonadota; class Gammaproteobacteria; order Enterobacterales; family Alteromonadaceae; genus Pararheinheimera. The sequence continues at coordinate 45,372 of CALJUX010000037.1, read as the reverse complement.
AGGCATACAGATAAGGCACATGATGCACCGGCTCGTTGCCGTGCGCGTACTGGCCGATCAAGCCGGTGATATCCGGTGACACGTCGCCGTCCATGTGCGAACTCATGTCAAACATCTGGTCCAGCCGCGCGACAAAAGCCTGGGCGCCGCCGTAGCTGTTGATCATCGCATCGACCTGATGCGGCACAAAAAAGCTGTATTGCCAGGCGTTGGCTTCGGTGTAATCGGTGGTGCGGTGCGCGACATAAATCGGGTTAAACGGGCTGACCCAAGCGCCTTGGGCGGTTTTGCCGCGCATAAAACCGGTGGATTTATCAAAGAGTTGCTGCCAGGCAGTGGCTCTTTGGCTGAACTCTGCTGCAGTTTTTGTATCACCGGCGGCTGTGGCTAAACGCGCAATCGCATGGTCGTCAAAGGCGTATTCCAGCGTTTTTGACACCGCTTCGACGTCCAAATCCGAAGGCACATAACCATATTTGCCAAACAAATCGATACCAAAGCGTGACTGGCGCGCTGAGGCCAAAGATGCTTCCAGCAACTGTCTGGCGCTTAATGTGGTCAGGCCTTTAAAATAGGCGTCGGCCAGCACCGGCACGGCGTGATAACCAATCATCACGTCGGTTTCATTCGACATTAAATCCCAGGTCGGCAGCAGGCCTTGTTCCTGATAAAACCCGTACAGCGAATGCATCATGCCATCGACACGGCCCGGATCGGTGATGGTCAAAAGCGGATGCAGGCCACGGAAAGTATCCCACAGCGAAAACAACGTATAACGCGGCGCTTTGTGTTGGCCGGCATGCACGGCGCCGTCAGCACCAAAATAGCGGCCATCGACGTCACTGAATAACTGCGGCGCTAAATAACTGTGATAAAGCGCGGTATAAAACTTGGTTTTATTGGTGGCGCCCTGCGCGTCGGCGCCGGTATCAACCTGAAAACGGCCCAGCTGCGCCTGCCATTTGGCGGCGGCTTGTTGTTTCACTGTGGCAAAATCCAGCACCGGCAGTTCAGCCGCCAGGTTGTTCTGCGCGCCTGCAATACTGACGTACGACAGCGCCACCGCCACTTCCAGCGGTTTTTGCCGCAAGTCACCAAAATTAAGCACAGCGGCGGCTTTTTCGGTTTGCAGCAAAGTGCCTGTTACCGCAGCGCCGTCCTGATAGAGCTTTGCCTGAAACGGCTGGTTAAAACGCGCGACAAAATACAGCGGCTGTAATTTGGCCCAGCCGGTCGACACACGATACCCAACCAACGTCTGGGCATCCAACTGGCGAATAAAACCGACCACAGCTTTGTCGTAATTCTGCGCATAGCCTAAATCGAGCAGCAACTGGGCGTCTTTGGCCTGACTGAACTGATAACGATGCACGCCAACCCGCTCGGTGGTGGTCAGTTCGGCACTGATGCCCTGCTCTTTGAGCTGCACCGCGTAATAACCGGGCCGCGCCTGTTCATCGGCATGACTGTAAGTCGCCACTGGGCGGCCGGCCGGGCTTTTTAAGCTGGCGGCATAATCACCGTGAAACGGCAGCACTAAAATATCCAGCAAGTCACCAACGCCAGTGCCGGACAAATGGGTATGGCTGAAACCCAGCAGTTCGGTATCGGAATAGTGATAACCCGAGGTCCAGTCCCAGCCCTTGGATTTATTGTCCGGGCTTAACTGCACCATGCCAAAAGGCACGACAGCACCCGGAAAAGCATGGCCATGTCCGCCGGTGGCGATAAAAGGGTCGACGTATTGCAGCACCTCTGCGCTGGCAATCACAGCAGCTTTGGCAGGCGTTTCAGCCGGCGATGAGCAAGCCCCGAGCGTCAGCGCTGCGGCAAAGCCGAGCGCTGTTGATGAAATTTTCAGCATTTAAGTTAGTCCTTCAGGGTTTTATACCAGAAGCGGTACAGCCACAGGCTGGTCAGCAAAAAGAGTGCGGTCGCGGCCCAAAAGCCGGACCACTGGCGGATCACCAGACAAATCGGCCACACCACCAGGCAGAGTTGCCAGGCCATGCCGACCAGAATATTCAGCGCGTCGCGCCCCGGCGTTTGATCCGGCACAAAGGCTGGATCAGCGGCCTGTACTTTGGCGGCAATTGGCCCCCACAGACCCCAGGGCCGCACTTGTTTATAGAACTGGCAAAGCACAGCGTCAGGTTCGGGTTGGGTCAGCAAAGTGCCAGCGACAGAACCAATCAGACCCGCCAGCAACAGATACGGGAAAGCCTGCAGCGGTGGTAATTCCGGGTACAGCAGCGGCAGTGCCAGCGACGCAATCAGGCCGGTCAGCATGCCGGCGGCATAACCCCAGGCGTTAAAACGCCACCAGTGCCATTTCAGTAAATTGGCGGCGGCATAACCACCAAACAAGGCGCCAAAAATCCACTGCATAATGTCGTTGATGCTGCTCAGCATCAGGCCCAAGGCCGTGCCAACCAGCACCAGCGCCACCGCAACATAACGGCTCAGGCTGACATAAAACTGCTCAGATTTATGCGGGTTAATAAATTTGCGGTAAACGTCATGCACCAGATACACAGGCGCTGCGTTCAGCGACGCCGAGAAGGTCGACATAAAAGCCGCCAGCAAACCGGCGATTAACAACCCAGCGAGGCCTGCCGGCACAAACCGTTCAATCGCCACCGGCAACAAGCGCTCAAAGTCAAAACTACTGCCGGCTGCGGCAATTTCCGGACGCAAATACACCAGCGCCAGCACAGCAAAACCGGCCACCATCAGGTAACGTGGCACAAACATCACCAAGGACACCACGGCGCTCATTTTGGCCGCTTCACTCGGTGATTTGGCTGCCAGAATGCGCTGCATATCGTAGTTCGGCACCGGGCCGGCCATGCTGAACAGCACGCCTTTACACAGCATCAGCATGATCATGATGCCAAAGAGCTGCATGCCATCTTTTTCAATCTGTGCCGCAGCTGCCGGCAATTGCGCCGACCAGTCCAGCTCTAAATTCCAGCCAAACCATAAGGAATCCCAGCCCGCCGGGATCACGGCGGCCAGTTGTTCCGGGCTTACCTGCTGCATCGCAATAACACCAACCGCCACAGCGGCAAAGGTCATCAGCACAAATTGCAGCAGCTCGGTCATCACCACGCCGTACATGCCGCCTTTGATCACATACAAGGTGGTCAGGGCGAAAATAATCAGCGCATAAGTGTCGGAGGATAAATCCCATGGCAGGAATACTGCGGCAAATTTACCGATGCCCTGAAAGCCATAAGCAACAAAACCAATGGCACTGACCACGGCAAATAACACCACCACGCCCTGACACCACAAACTGCCGGGGCCGTCGCCAAAGCGGCTTTTCAGCCAGTCGGCGCCGGTTAAGGCGTTGGAGCGGCGCAGCCAGGCTGACAGATAGACCATCAGGAACACCTGATTAAAGATTGGCCAGACCCAGGGCAACCAGGCGCTTTTCAGGCCATAGAGGAAACAAACAGTCACCAGCCACATAGTGCCGGCGATATCAAACATACCGGACGCGTTGGACACCCCCAGCAGCCACCAGGGCATGGTTTTGCCGGCGAGGAAATACTCCTGCAAGTTGGCACCGGCGCGGCGTGACACCCAAAGGCCGAGCCACAAAGTGCCAAGCAAATAAGCGACAATGACGGCGCCATCGAGCCAGCCCAGTTGCATCGCGGTTTGTCCGTTATCCATCAATCTGTTCCTGTGTTTTCTGCTGCTGTATCAGCTGTCGTGTCGGCGATAGAGTAGCAGCGCAGGGATGCCATCAGCTGCTGACAGGCGGTATCACTGAGGCCTGTCACATCCAGCGTCACAGTGCGGGCCTGGCCCGGCAACAAATCAAAGAAGTTGTCGGAGAAGTTCCACACCCGGCCCGGAGCTTCTGCCAAAGCCACTGACAACCACAGCTGGCGCAAGACCCAGTCGCTGCTGAGCGTCAGCTGCAGCTGTTCACCGTGCCGCTGCCAATGCAGTGCTGGCGTACCAGCCTTTAAATCCTGCGCCAGTGGCGGCACAAAGTAGTACAACTGTTCTGCCAGCAGCTGTTGTGCTGCACCAACTAACCGGGCCTGCAGCACAGCACGCTCTGGCGCATCGACGAATGGCTGGCCTTGCCATACTTGTGTGCTTTGCAGCGCCGGGACTTGCAGCTGCTGCTGCTGTTGTTGCCACAACACAGCACCGGAGAAATCCAGCAGCTGTAGCTCAAGCGTGGCCTCAAGCGCCTCGCGGCTGTCCGACACCAGCTGTAAGGCTAAAGCGCCTTCACTATCTAACGCACTAAAAACCAGCAACTGCGGCGCAAAGGAGCGTTTGGCCTGATAATGCAGCGCTTTCCACTGGCCATAATAATCGATGCCAGACCAGCTGGCGGCCGGCCAGGTGTCGTTCAGCTGCCAGTACAAAGTGCCCATACAAAACGGCATGGCTTTACGGTGCGCTTCAAAGGCCTGACGCATGCCCTGCGCCTGCTGCACCTGGCTTAAATAAGTCAGCGCGGTGAAATCCGCCGGCGGCGTATATTCACCTTGCATATAACTCTGAATGAGTTGATTACCACGCGGGTGTTTCTGGTGCACTTTAAAAGCGCTGGCCTGTAAATCCCAGTCGGCAGGTGCCAGAAACCGCTCGAAACTCTGCGGCAGCGGAAATGACTGAAAACCATATTCGGTCATAAAACGCGGCACACGACGAGCGAATTCACTAAAAGGTGCTTCGCCATGCCAGACGCCCCAATAATGCTGGTTGCCGATATGGTCAGTGTTATCTTCCCAAAAGCCCTGTGGACTGGAGCGCAGATAGAAGCTGCTTGGGTCTAGCTCCTGCAGCACCTTGGGTAATAACTCGCCGAATAACACATGGTAATCCTGTTTCAGCTGCTGCCACTGGCTGTCGCTGTAGCCAAATTTGGCCGGCCAGTCCCACCAGGCAATGCCCATATCCACTTCGTTATTGCCGCACCAGAGCGCGACCGACGGATGGCGGCGCAGACGCCGCACATTGGCACGTGCTTCACGCTCGACATTGGCGAGGAAGTCCGGCGTGGCCGGGTACAGGCTGCAGGCGAACATAAAATCCTGCCAAATCAACACGCCGTGGCGGTCGGCCAGCTGATAAAAATACTCGTCCTGATAATAACCGCCACCCCAAATCCGCAGCATATTCATGCCGGCGGTGGTGACCGCAGCGAATTCGGCATCAAGCCGCGCTTTGCTGATTTGCGCCGGAAAGGCATCAGCCGGAATATAGTTCGCGCCTTTGCAAAATACCGGCACGCCGTTCACTTTCAGGTAAAAACAAACACCGTCGGCGTCTGGTTCGTTGATGACTTCAATCTGACGAATGCCAACCGGTAAATCCTGCTGGGCGATCGTTGTGCTGGCCTGGGTACCGCCAGTAGTCGCACCGCCAACTTGTAGCCGCAGCACAAACGGATATAAAAACGCGTCGCCAAAACCGGCGGGCCACCACAGCTGCGGGTTGTCGACCTGAACTTTAAACTGCAGCTTCTGACTGCCGGCTTTTGGTGAGACTGTAACAATTTGACTGCTTTGCAGCAAATCACAACGCAATTCAAGCAGCAGTTCTGCCAGCTGTAATTCAGCGGCAGTGCCAAGTTCAAGCTCGGCCTCAATCAGCAGCTCTGCTTTTGTTTCGCTGACCGACAACACTGTGGCATGACTGTCGACAATCTGGCCCAGCGGCACACATTGCAATGAAATTGGCCGCCAGATGCCGCTGGAAACAAAACGCGGGCCCCAGTCCCAGCCAAAATGACAAGGCGCTTTGCGCACAAACACCGACAGTTTGTCGTCAGACTTGTCATTCTCGGCCGGATAAATCAGCCCGGCTGCCTGCTGCAAAGGCCTTGCGCGCAAAATCGGCGAACGAAACGTCAGCTCAAGCTGATTGCTGCCAAGCTGTAAGGCGTCATTGAGTACAAAAGACCAGGGCACAAACATATTGTTGGTCTCGCCCAGCAACACGCCGTTTAAGCGCACTTCGCAGAAAGTATCTAGGCCATCGGCCTGCAACAACCACTGGCCTTGTTTAAGCTCGGCGGCGTTCAATTCAAACTGACACTGATACAACCAGTCGCTCAGTTCAATATCCTGCAGTTGTGTTTCATTGGCGCCAAAAAACGGGTCCACAATAGCGCCGGCGGCAAATAAATCGGTGAAGTTGCAACCCGGCACTGTAGCGGGGATGGCGTCTTTGATGCGTAAAAACGGCGTGGCCGCCGTTGGCAGCTGACGCAGTTGCCAGCCAGTCAGCGTCCGTTCTGAGTTGACGGCAGACAGAACCTGGGTAGTCGCTGACACCGCAGCACCAGCAGAAGTATTTGTATTCAAACGATAATCCTCAGAAAAAACTCAGCCTGACTGGCCATATAAGGTTCGGTACGGCGGGCGACAATTCGAAGAGCTGCGCGGCGGTTAACATAGCTGTGCCTGCACTGCCTGCAGCAAATCGGCCGCGACCAGCCCCTGGCGCTGCACCGCAGAATGCAGGTGGAAGGAATACGCGGGCTCAGCGCGTGTAACAGCATCAGGCGCCAGTTGGCGGCGAATAGCCGCGATATTGCCGGCATTGACGCCACCGCCAATCACCAGCTCAGGCCCGCCAGCGCTGAGAAATGCCTGTAATTGTGCGAGGCCCTGCGTAGCGGGCAATTTGCTGTCCCAGCGCGTGCCGGCGCTCAGCACCCGTGCGACCGGCAGCCGGGTTAATTGCAACCAGCTCAGCAGGGGCTCAGCGCAGGCGTCAATGGCGCGATGCACCGCCACGCTGAGGCCCAAATCGGTGGCAAAACCACAGAGTTCGGTCAATACCGCAAGATCAAGCTGCTGCGCTGGCGTTAATGCCCCCAGCACCACCGCATCAGCGCCGGCCGCCGCCAGTTGCACCAGCTCGCTTTGCATCTGGCGCTGCTCGCTTTTTTGATAACAAAAATCGCCACCACGCGGGCGTAACATCGCCACCAGCCCCGGACCGTCGCCCCAGTGCTGTCGTGCCAGCGCAACCTGCGCCGGGGTTGGCGTCAGGCCGTCCTGATCCATCCGGCTGCACAGTTCCAGCCGGGCCACACCAAATTCGCGCGCCAGTGCGACATTGGCCGCCAGATGCGTTTCGGTTTGCAGGCAAAGTTCCAGCTTGATCATGGCTTGGCTCCTTGCACTGAACTGTCCGTCAGCGCGATTTGCCCGAGCCTCAGCTGCAGTTTCGCCGGCCGTGTTGTGCCGAGTTCTAAACTCAGCCGCTGTAGCGTCTGGCCAGCTAAAGCAGATAAATCAACTTGCTGCGCCTGCCACTTCGACGCCCCAGCCACAGCAGAGCCACCGAGCGGATACCGATATTGGCCTTGGTCGGTGCTGAGCAGCAGCGCCACAGCGCCTGGCGCATCGGTTTGCAGTTGCAGTTGCAGCTGCGGTTTTGCCGGCAGCTGCAGCGCAAACTGATAGAGCGGCACCGTCAGGTCACCGGCTTTTTGTACCTGCAGCCATAAACTGCTGCCGCCCAACCAGCCTTGCTGGAAATCATATTGCAGCTTAGCGCCGCGAGCGGCTTGGCCTTGCAGCGCAAATTGCCAGGTTGGCAGAATGTCCTGCTGACTGATATCGGTCCAGCCGCTGTTTGTGTTTGCGGGCGCGGTGCTGTCTTTGACTGAGCTGTCTTTGGCTAAACCTGCAGTGCTGTCCTGCAGAAACGGCGCGCGCTGGCGCTGACCTTGCTCAAACCAATACAGCCCCTGGCCGGTATTAAAACTGGTCACAAACGGCAGGCTGGTTAACACGGTTTTGGCCGGTAAATAAGCACCAACCCCTGGCCAGGCTTTGCCGGAGTCCGTCACTGCCTGATTCAGGTCGTCACCACTGAATAGCCGCTGCTCGGTCTGATAAAAGCGCTGAATATCCTGCGGGTCTTTGGCAAAAGTGCTGTAAGCCGGCGTGGTGTTATTGCCGGCAAAATTGAAGTTCACATTGGGCGCAAACAGTGCGATAGAAGTCTGCATCACGCCTTTCGCATCGCCTGCCTGAGCTCGCAAGTCCTGCAACCACCGCGTCTCAACAAAAGCCTGCTGCGCGTCGCGCTCCGGCCATAAATCAACACCAAAAAACAGCTGATATGGCGACAGCCCGGCGGCTTTTGCCCGTGCCACTGACTGCTTGACCATAGCGCCATTCCACCAGTAATTGAGGAACATGGCATGCGAGCCGGCAGGCGCAGCATCCGTCTGCAAATAGGCCTGATTCTTATCATTCAGCTCGTTTTGCCAGCGCACAGTGCCATCGGCGATCATCGCGTCGTACCAATGAATGTCGATGCCAGCCGGCGCTTTGGCGGTCAGATATTGCATAAAAGCCAGCATTTTTGCCGCCAGCTGCTGACCACGAACTTTGTCGCGCATTGGTTTGCCATTGGCCGCCATTACCAGCTGGTTTTGTGCGTCTTTGACCACAGTTAAATCGGTTTCCTGATTCACCAGCCAACCGTCAAAACCGTAATAAGCGGCCATGCGCAGCAACTGATCGGCAACGACAAAGTTGCCAGCCGCGTCTTGCTCCAGCAGCTTTTCCACGGTTTCCGGGCTACCGCCCCATTGTGCGATGCCCAAAAACACCGAGCCCAGTACTTTGACGCCGTTTTTATGCGCGGTTTCCACCCAGGGCCGCGCCGGAATTTGTACGGTTAAATCGGCGGTGCCGGCAAACCAGTTCAGGATGTCGATGTGCGACCAGTTGCTGAAGCTGTATAAATTGGCTTTGGGCTGCGCTTGTAAATAATTGCCAAAGTTATTCATGCCATCCGGCGCGTACAGCAGCTGCGCCGGCTGATTTTGTGCCTGTGCAGCATTCAGTGGTGCCGGCAGCCGCACCGCCAGCGGCACCTGACTAATATTGGCTTTGCTGGCTGTGGCGCCATGTGGCGTCCAGGCTTTGGCCTGTGCCAGTGTCAGCGCAAACGGCGGCTGGTCCGGGATCAGGTCAGACCTTGGTGACTGGATCTGAGCCTGGGCCAGGACATCAGCAACCAGCAGCAGCCCAAGCATGAATACCACAGCCTTCATGCCACCACTCCGGGCAGCAGGTGAATGGCATCGGTCAGCGTCGCGCCGCTGCTATCCTGCACCGCAAAGTTAAAACCACCATGCAGACAATAAGCGCCGACTTCACCCTTGACACTTAACGCCAGAAAACCAACCTGCGCCTCTGCGGCATTGGGGATTTTTGCCGCGATACGTTCGACCGCGCGCTGACAAGCCTGCTGCGGATTTAAGCCCTGGCGCATCAGTTCGACCACCAGATGACAACCGACGGTTTTAATCATCAGCTCACCAAGACCAGTCGCTGTCGCAGCGCCGACATCCTGATCGACATACAAACCAGCACCAATCAGCGGCGAATCACCAACCCGGCCCGGTAATTTATAGGCCGCGCCACTGGTGGTGCAGGCTCCGGCCAGATGTCCCTCGCTGTCGAGCGCCAGCATGCCGATGGTGTCGTGATTCTCGAGGTTAATCTGTGACTTGGCTTTGCCTTGCTCGCGCCAGACCAGCCAGTCCTGTTTGCTTTGTTCGGTTAAAAGGTTCTCTTCAACAAAACCCTGTGCTTTGGCAAACTCCAGCGCGCCTTCGCCGACCAGCATCACGTGCGGCGTTTTTTCCATCACAGCGCGCGCCACAGAAATTGGATGTTTGATGCGCTTAAGCCCAGCGACAGAACCACAATTCAGCTGATGGTCCATGATGCAGGCATCTAAAGTCACTTCACCGGACGCATCCGGATAACCGCCGTAGCCAACAGTGCGCACCGCAGGATCAGCTTCCGGCACCCGCACACCCTGCTCGACCGCATCCAGCGCGCTGCCGCCGGCCGCTAACACCTGCCAGGCCGCCGCGTTGGCCGGCATGCCATGTTCCCAGGTCGACACGACTATGGGTTTGCGCACAGCAGATGGTTTTGGCGTGGGCGTTGCGGCTGCATTGTCTGGTGTTGCCGGCGCAGTCGCGCTGGCACAAGCCGTCAAACCACCGGCCAGCGGTAACGCCGCCGCCAGTTTCAATAAATCGCGCCGGCCCTGGAACAGTGATTTATGTTGCTGCGACGTCTCAGACCGGGTTTTCGTGGGCTTAGTCATGCCGGCACCTCAGCCAGTTGTTGGGCTAAAAAACACCAGCTGCCGCGCTCGCCGGCATTGCTGATAAAAGAACAAGGCAGGCTTGGGTCCAACAGCGGCACCAGCTGACCGGAGATGCCACCGACCAGCCCCACAGCTGGCGCGCCGACCTGCAATAACCGTCGCACCACAGTTTCCACAAACTGTACGGCTTCATTGCGGATACGCAGCGCCACCGCATCGCCATCCTGCGCCGCCTGCAATACCAGCGGCGCCAGCCGGGCATACACCGCCGGGCCCTGGCCTAAATACTGATTGGCGAGACTGGCCGAAGTCTGTGCATCCGGCAGCAGCCCGGTCAGCACCGTGGCCGGTGCCAGGCCGTCGCGCGCCAGTAACACCGCTTTGACTGCTTCTAAACCAAACCAGGAACCACTGGCATTACAGTTAATTGGAAATCCATAACCGCCCAGTTCGATGCGCTCAGTGCCGACGCTCGCCAGCGCACTGAAGCCGGTGCCTAAAATCAGCACGGCACCATCCTGTTGCTGATGCACGCCATAGGCGGCGATTTGTAAATCTGTGGTCAGATGCAAACTGGCAAACGGATGTTGCCACTGCTGAAATTGCTGATAAAACTGCGGTAAATGCAAGCCGGCAAGACCGGCTGCCAGCGGCAGTTGCGCCAGCATCGTTGGTGGTAAAGCCGCATCCAGCAAGGCTTTTTGCGCAGCGTCGCTGATAGCAGCAAAACTTTCGGTTAAACCACCAACCGGGTTGGCCGGGCCACTCTGGCCCTGCCCCAGCACCTGCCCTTTGGCATTAAACACCCAGGCGCGGCAATGGCTGCCGCCGCCATCAATACCAATACCAACCGGCTGCGCCAGATCAGCGGCAGTCCCGGGGTTGAAGGCAGTTGCGATTGAATACATAAAGATCCTCAACAGAAAAACCAGTTACAGCCGGTTTTTCGCGGAAAAAAACCGGTGCAGCGAACTGCACCGGGGGAAATACCGAACCGCATTACGGTTTGGCAGGATTTGGGGCGAACCCCGGGCACACCAGAGAACAACTCGGGCAACATTTCAGTCAATATCTCAGGCAAAACGCCGGCGAACCGGCATCCTGACGTCACGGCCCTCTGCGCTAAATGCGCCGGGCCGTGCGCAGCGTCCTGCTTATGGCAGAACCGGGCCAATCAGTTCAAATTCAGCCACTTGCATCAAAGTATCATCGCCTTTGTTTTTGCTGATGTTGATGCGATAGCTGCTGAACGCGAAGCCGTTACCCATTTCAAACAGTTTACGTTCAAAGCGTTTGTCAAAACTTTCGCCAATCCAGCTGCCTAAACGTATCCAGGTCACACCGCCGTCGTTCGAACCTTCGACGTTGAAGTTCTCCGGATCGCGGCCAGCAGAGTCGTTGGCACTGGTAATAGCCAGGCTTGAGACAATTTGCGCTTTTGGTAAATCAATCCGCACCCAGGACGGATTGGCTTCAGTCGGTGCGCCTTTCCAGTCATTATGGTCCAGCCACTTGGTGTTGATATCATTATCAAAGGCTTTGCTTTCTGCTTCAGCATCGCCGATGCGGTTGCGGGCTGTGAAGGTCACGCCGGCTGCCGCCGAGTGGTCCACCGACTGATATTGCGGGCCAATCAGTTCGATTTCGGCAATTTGCATCAGGGTGTCATCACCTTTGTTTTTGGTGATGTTAAAGCGATAGTAGCTAAAGCCCAGATCGTTACTGAAGTTAAACACTTTGCGTTCAAAACGCTGGTCAAAACTCTCGCCAATCCAGCCGCCCAGTTTCACCCAGTTTTTGCCATCGTTTGATGCTTCAATATTGAAGTTCTCCGGATCACGTCCTGCGGCGTCGTTGGCACTGATTAAACCGAGTTTGTTGACCGTTACCGGCGTTGGGAACTGCACTTGTACCCAGCTTGGTGCGGCTTCCGTTGGTGCGCCTTTCCAGTTGTTGTGGTCCAGCCACTTGGTATCAGTACGGCCGTCAAAGGCTTTGCTGCCTGCTTCCGCATCACCGATGGCATTACGGGCTGTCACTGTCACGCCGGCCATCAGCGCATGGTTTAAGTCCGGCAGTTTTGGCCCGACTAAGCCAATCTCAGCGATTTGCATCAGCGTGTCATCGCCTTTGTTTTTGCTGATATTGAACTTGTAGCTGCTAAAAGCCAGGCTGTTGGCGACGCTGAACTGTTTGCGTTCAAAACGTTTGTCAAAACTCTCGCCAAGGTAAGCCGACAGTGTGGTCCAGGTCTTGCCACCGTCGTTACTGCCCTGCAGGCTGAAGTTTTCCGGGTCACGCGCTGGTGAGTCGTTGGCACTGGTCAGCACCAGTGTATCCACCGCTTTGGCTTCCGGCAGGTCAATCTGCACCCAGGAAGGGTTGGCCGCTGTTGGCGCGCCTTTCCAGTCGTTGTGGTCGAGCCACTTGGTATTGACGTCGTTATCAAAAGCCTTGCTTTCAGCTTCGCCATCACCAATGCGGTTGCGCGCTGTGATGATGCCGGTGCCGACTGGATCTGTATGGTCAGCGCTGGTGTAAACCGGGCCAACAAACTCAATTTCCGCTACTTGCATCAGCGTGTCATCGCCTTTGTTTTTGCTGATGTTGACTTTGTAGTAGCTGAACTCCAGGCCGTTCACAAAACGGAACTGCTTACGCTCAAAACGTTTGTCAAAGCTCTCGCCGATAAACTCGGCCAGCGTCACCCAGTTGGTGCCGTCGTTGGAAGCTAACACCTGGAAGTTTTCCGGGTCACGCGCCGGTGCGTCGTTGGCGCTGGTGATAACCAGCGTATTTACTGCCTGCGGCTCGGCAAACTTCACCTGCACCCAGCTTGGGTTCGCGACACTCGGCGCACCTTTCCAGTCATGGTGGTCCAGCCATTTGGTGTTGTTATTACCATCAAAGGCCATCGCTTCGGCTTCGGCCGCACTGATGCGGTTGCTACCGGTGATCACGGCGCTGGCCACTGCGGCATCTGTGGTGATTTCGCGTACCGGGCCAGAGCTGACTGCAGCATCAATAAAGGCCAGTTTCACATCCACCACGTCTTCAGCTTTGAGGCCCACTTTAGCTAAATATGGCAGGCCGCTAATCGCCGCCAGCATACGTTCGCGCAGTGGCGTTAAGACGGTGACATCACCTTCTTGCGCCAATGGAATGGCAGCAGCGACGTCGTTCATCAGCTGGTTAAAAGTCTCACCTTCGCCGAGGGCAGCAAAAGCGGCATTTAACAGTGAGAGCTTGATGGTATCAGGCGCAACTAAAGTGTCTTTACAGACGTCTTTTTCACAAGTCTCGCCGGTGACCATATTTGCATAGGCCTCGGCACTGACTAAATCCGTGGTAAAGACGTTGGCTTTACTGGCCACACCCAAGGCTTTGAGCAGCACTGCAGAGCCATCTGCCAGCGCCATTTCATACAATGGCCGTACCGACACATTACGGCCCGCCGCCACGTCTGCCGCCACCAGTTTGCTGGCGACCGTCGTCAGCGCATTGGCCTGGAAGCGTGCATCGGCAACGCCGTCAGATTTGGACGCATACGGCATCTGCACCCAGGTCAAAGTCGAGAAGGTGGTGCCGGTTAATGGCGCACCGCTTAACACTTCGCCTAAAGCCACAGGGCCACATTTGACTGCGTCACAGACCATGCTGGACTGCGCGTCAGCGACCACGTCGACTTTGAGCATGCTATTGAGGCCAAAGCCTTCTTTCGCCGTCACCGAAAACGCCACTTTGCCGTTGGTACCAGTGCGATCGCTACTGCCGACACTGATCGCAGAACCGTTCAGCTGTGACACTGTAACTTTGGCATTGCGTAAGGTGCCTTTGACCGCCGAGCCGCTGATATCGGCCGCAGTGCTATCTAAAGTCACCGGAATATTGGCCGGATCGGCTTCACCCGCACCGCCACAGCCATACAGCGAGGTCAGCGCCAGCGCGACAACCCCATACATCATGTTGATTTTGAACTGTTTCATCATTTAATCCTCTGTATTTTTTCCTAACCGGCGCGAAACGCGCTGCCTTAGAACCGGTAAGTCGCACCCATGTAATAACGACGGCCGCCGTACGCGTTCTGGATAAAACGCTTGTCGGTGTCGTTACCGAGGTGGACATAGGTTTCTGACTTGGTCAGGTTGATGACAGAGGCTGATAACACCAGCATTTCGGTCAGGTTGTAGTTGGCGTTCAGGTCGACCTGATCATAAGCCGCGCTGTAGTAGTTGGTTTCCCACGACGCGTTATAACCGCCAACACTGGGGCCACGTTTGTTGTAAGAAGCCCGTAAGTTAAACAGGTCGTCTTCATAAAACGCTGAGAAGTTCAGTTGGTATTTCGAGCTGCCGATTAATGGCGACTCACCGACTTTCTGCCCATCCAGCTCCACATTAGCCTGGTTGGTATTGTTGCGCGTGTAGTTGGCATAGACACCAAAACCGCCGGTGAAGAAATGTTGCCAGAACACTTCCGCGCCTTTCGATGTGGCGTTGGTGCCGTTCGCTACAGTGCTGAAGTTACGCACGGTCAGGCCATCGCCGCCGGCCGTAACTTGTTTGCCACCGGCGTTTGGCAGGGTGAAATTCACCACTGGCAAATCACGCATGGTGTCGATAATCAACGGCACCACGAAGTTGTCGACGTCTTTCTTAAACACCGCGACACCAAAGCCAGAGCCTTTGCCGTAGTAATACTCTAACGAGCTGTCGAACTGCGTGGATTCCAGTGGTTTCAGCGCGCTGTTGCCGCCTGAACCGACCCAGCCTTCACCGTCGTAAATTGGGTCAAAGTCATCGGCTGCCGAGCGATCGGCAGAGTATTCGTTGGAGGTGTAACGCAGGGTCTGGAACTGACCGATGTCGTCATAACCCGGCCGGGCAATCACTTTGGCCGCGGCAAAACGCCAGACCCAGTTATCATCGATATCCCAGACTAAGTTGGCGCTTGGCAGCACTTTGTTTTCGGTGTTTTCTTTTTCGATATATACGAAATTCTCCACCCGTTGCTGCGCTTCCGGTAACAGATTGCCGTTGGCGTCTTTCCAGTCTAAGCGATACAGAATTTTATCTGACGAGCCTGAAGTGGTGGTGGTGCGGACAAACCGCAGACCAATATTCCCGCGCAGGTTTTCGTATTTGTAATCAGCCTGGGCATAAGCCGCGCTGATCTCTTCCTGGACACCGTAGACGTAGTTCGGCTCAATTCGCGTATATTTCTGGAAGTTATCTACCAGATGCTGCTGATATTTGTGCCAGTTCACGGCCGGGAACAGGTTGGTATTGATCACGCTGGACAAATTGCCGAGCGAGTTTGGCAACACCACGCTGGTAATAGGCGGAATGCCGCCGTTGCGTGAGTAGTCATCGTCGAGGTCAATGCCACCGGCAGCTTCAGCTGCTGCGACATCAAAATCTTTAGCTAAATAGAAAGTGTTGCGTGAATCGCGGTGGATTTTGCCATCGCGGTATTTCACGCCAAAGCGCAGCGTGTCGACGATGCCCCAGTCGGCAAAATAATCCACATCCAAACTTGCGTATTTCTCTTCCTGGGTGCCGGTGATAAAACTTGAATCTGTCGCACCGACGTCGGCCTGACCACCAATACCTGCCACCAGGTTATTGATCATGTTCGGGTCCATGTAGGTGGTCATTTTTTTGCCGGATAAGTCATAGCCATAATAGCTGGAGGCTTCGTTGGCATAATAAGCGGCGCGGTATTTCTCTGACGGGCCACCTTCGGCTTCAGTGCGGCCAAAAGTGACTTTGGATTTAAAATCATCGCCTTCGTAAGTGGCATAAAAATCAAAGGTATCGGAGGTTGCTTCTTCGATTTTGTATTCGCCGTTAATGCGCGGTACCTGCGACAGTTTCTGCGCACCAGACACACCAGTGGAATAATCGATGCCGGTAACAAACTGAGACTCTGCGTCGACCCGCACGTCGGTCCAGTAGTTGTCGTTGTTGTTCCACTCCGGATATTCCAGCTGATTCAGGATCGAGTTCTGCCCCAGCGTGAAGCGGAAATAGTTCATGCCAACTTCCAGTTTGTCGGTCAGACGCCACTGGCTGGTGAACTGGAAACCTTCACGGTTACGTTCTTCTTCCAGCACTTCCTGCACCATACTTTGCGCGGCATAACCTTTGGCGCCATTCGCCACCAGCTGGTTGTCCTTACGCTCCTGATACAGGAAGTTTTTGTTCATGATATTGACGCGTGAACTCTGCGAGCGGTTGGTGCGGTCCTGACGGGTGTAACCGACCAGCATACCAAAGGTCTCAGCGTCGTTTTTCCACGAATAAATACCGCTGTACTGCGGTTCATTTTTGTCGGTGATGTCGGCGTTGCTGTATTCAACGTTCAGCACGCCTGAGCTTTGCTCCATCGACAGCGGTTTACGGCTGTGCATGATGACAGTACCGCCGATGCCGCCTTCATCGAGGCGTGCTTCGGAGGATTTAAACACTTCTAAGCGTTCAATCATCGTGGACGGTAATAAAGCGTAAGAGAATGACCGGCTCGGTTCGCCCGGTGAGGACGCAATAAAATTGCCGTTGAGCTGGCTTAAGGTTAAGTCGGAGGACAGACCCCGGATACTGACAGTGGCACCTTCACCGCCGTCGCGCTGGATCACCACGCCCGGCACGCGTTGCAGCGAGTCGGCGACGTTTTTGTCTGGGAATTTACCGATGTCTTCAGCAGTGATCACGTCGACCACGCTGTCGGAGGCACGTTTATTCAGTAAGTTTTCGCTCATACTGGACAAAATACCGCGCACTTCAATGACTTCGATTTTTTCGCCGGCAGCGGCTTTTTTCTTCGCTGCGGCAGTGGCTGCGGTCTTGGTTGATTCGCTTTGCGCTGCAGCCTGTTGTTCTGCGGTCTGGCCGGCAAAAGCCGGGTTCAGACTGGCGATCACCGCCAGCGACAGCACAGATATTTTTAAGCCCTGCTGCCAGTGTTGTTGCCGAATTGGCCTGTCGATCCTGTTAACCATGGTCTTCTCCACAGTGAAATGTGAAAACGCACCGGTGAGTCCGGTTTGTCCCTTTATTTTTATTTAATTTTCATGGTGTTGGATTAAGATCTGCCGTCATAACCGCCTGGCTAATCCGTCTCCCCTGCAACGCCATCAAAAAATGGGTCTGTTGTGTTGTGTCGCTGTCGATCAAATGTAATCGATTACATGACGCCATTGATACTAGCGAAGCAACAAATTGCTGTCAATCTGTACAATCGCGAAAAGTTCAAATCAGTGCAAACAAAATGTAATGCAATATTATGTGTTTAATTTCAGCTATTTAAGTTTAGAAAGGCGCATCAGAATGGTGCAATGGGGACAAAAAAACGGCCATGGGCGGGCTGTTCAGACCAGTATTTTCTGTCGTTTAACTGCTGCTGTAATCGGTAACAGACGTCTGGATGTTTGGCTTGTTGGGGCTTTGGTCGTCACACGAGCGCGGTTACCCGAGTCACAACCCAACGCCGAATCACAGCGGCGCCGGGCCGCTGCTTTCGCGTTCAATCAATTGAAATGGCAGAACTTCTTTGCTACGAACCAAGGGTTCACCACGAATTTGGCTGACCAGTACTTCCACTGCGCGCCGGCCCATATCATAAGCCGGCTGGTCAACTGTGGTCAGCGGCGGGTCGATAAAAGCCGAGACTTTGATGTTATCAAAACCGACCACTGAGATATCTTCCGGCACGCGCAGGCCGGCTTTTTTGATGGCGTGCACAGCACCAATCGCAATGTCATCGTTAAAACAGAAAATCGCCGTCGGCCGCTGCGGCAAACTGAGCAGATGTTCAACGCCGGCGATGCCGGCTTCGATGGTATAAGCGCCACCGGTGATTTGCGCCTGTTCAAACGGGATCTGTTCTTCCTGCAGCACACTGCGGATGCCGGCTAACCGTTCGCGGTAAATCTGGCTGCTGACCTGGCCAACAATAGCGGCAAAATGTTTGTGGCCATAACCGAGCAAATGGTGCGCTAAGGCGCGGCTGGCGGCGTAGTTATCCAGCTCAATCACCGGATATTTTTTCTCTGAAGCGATGCGTTCACAGACGCTGACCATCGGCAAATCTTCGGCCAAATCAGCATCAGCGGCGGAAAATGGAAAAGAATGGTCCAGCTGAATTAAACCATCGGCGCGGTTGGTCAGCACCATGCTGGCGTATTCATGTTCGCGCGCGGGTGAACCCTGGGTATCTCCCAATAACACCGAAAAACCTTTTTCCTGCGCCGCCTGCTCAATGCCGCCAATGATGCGCATAAAAAACGGGTTTACCAGGTTAGGCACCAGCACCACAATGGTATTGGAACGACCGGATTTCACGCTGCTGGCCAGCCAGTTCGGCCGATAGCCGGCCGCTTTGACCGCTTCCAGTACTTTTTCCCGTGTGGCCAGAGACACCTGGTCCGGTGACTTCAGCGTGCGGGACACTGTGGCGGTTGACACACCGGCCAGCTCACTGACTTTTTTAATATTGGTCATCGCACAAACTTCCCACAGCAGAGCTTTATCATCTGGTTACACTGATTTTGTTAAACAGTTACAGTTGTTTCAGTAACAGCTGTAACAAGATCATCTTATTTAAGATCAGCGGCTTACTTAACTATCTTAGCGCGAATTCAAACGCCACAACAGGTATATAACCACTGCCGCTGCCGATCCGCAAGTGTTGTTACATTAGCCAATGTAAACCTTAACATTGACACAAAATTCAGCATAGCAGCAAATTCACACACCGCGTAACAGCTGAGCTTTCGCCAGTACTGGCTGTACCAGCCGAAAATGCGCTGGACAATTTTAAATGTAATCGATTACAGTCGGGCAAATTTTATCCGTCCGCCACTGTTTTGGCTGAGGTTTGCCGGCTGGCTTAACGCCAAGATGTCGCCGTTTTATCACCGCTCTATAGCCAAAGAAGGGCAAAAGGACTTTGAATGAGACTGGAACTTCATGTTTAAAATCAGAGCTTTAATTCTTTGCGCGGGCGTCACCGCCCTGCTCGGCTGTCAGCAACAACCGGCCACTTCGTCTGCCGCCGCTGCTGCGGCGGTGCAGTCGCTGCCAGCTGATCAAATCCGGCCGCAACAAAACTTATTGGCCTATGTCGACACCCGGATGGGCACCGACTCCAGCTTTGAACTGTCGCACGGCAATACCTACCCGGCGGTCGCCATGCCCTGGGGCATGCATTTCTGGACGCCGATGACGGCAAAAATCGGTGATGGCTGGACCTATCAGTATGACCAGCACAAAATCCGCGGCATCAAACAAACCCATCAGCCGAGCCCCTGGCTCAATGATTACGGCGCTTTTGCCTTGATGGCCGTCACAGGCGCGCTGAAGTTTAACCAGGATGAACGTGCGTCCTGGTATTCACATAAAACCGAAACGGCCAAACCGCATCACTACAAAGTCTATCTGGCTGATTATGACGTCACGGCGGAAGTGACGCCGACCGCCCGCGCCGCGCAATTTCGTTTTACCTTTCCGGAAAACAAAGCCTCTTACATTGTCTTGGACGCTTTTGATAAAGGCTCGATGGTGAAAATCCTGCCGGCGCAGCGCAAAATCGTCGGCTACGCGCGCAATAACCACGGCGGTGTGCCGGGTAATTTCCATAACTATTTTGTGTTGGAATTCAGTAAAGCCTTTAAGCTGACGCACACTTTTGCCGACGGTTATCAGTTAAAAACCGCCAGCCTTGAGCAAAACGGCCAGCATGTCGGCGCTATCCTTGGTTTTGACACCGCCAAAGGCGAACAGATTGAAGTGAAAGTGGCGTCGTCTTTTATCAGTGCCGAGCAGGCCGAACTGAACCTGCAGCAGGAAATTGGCGCTGATAACTTTACCCAGACGCTGGCCAAAGCCGACAGCGAGTGGCAACAACAGCTGGGCCGCATCCGGGTGCAACAGGGTTATCCTGATGATATCAAAACCTTTTATTCGGCGTTGTACCGGGTGTTGTTATTCCCACGCCGGTTTTATGAGACCGACGCCAGCGGTCAAACCGTACATTACAGCCCGTACAATGGCCAAGTGCTGGCCGGTAAGATGTTCACCGACAACGGTTTTTGGGACACTTTCCGCGCCGTATTTCCATTCTTCCACCTGATGTACCCGGAGCTTGCCAGCGACATTATGCAAGGCCTGGTCAATACCTATAAAGAATCTGGCTGGTTGCCGGAATGGGCCAGTCCCGGCCATCGCGACGTGATGATTGGCTCCAATTCCGCGGTGATCATCGCCGACGCTTATGCCAAAGGCATCCGTGGTTTTGATGTCGACACGCTGTATCAGGCCGCGCTGAAAAATACCCAGGTCGAGGCTGGCCGCCCGGCCAAATCGGTTGGTCGTGAAGGCCTGAAGTTTTACAATCAGCTCGGTTATGTGCCTTATGATGCCGGCATCCACGAAAACGCCGCCCGCACACTGGAATACGCCTTTGCCGACTTTAATCTGGCGCGCCTCGCCACAGCTTTAGGCAAAACCGACGACGCCAACCGTTTTATCGCGCAGGCGCAGAACTATCGCAACTTATTTGATGCCGACAGCGGCTGGATGCGTGGCCGCAACAAAGATGGTGCCTTTCAGCGGCCTTTTAATGCGCTGAAGTGGGGCGACGCTTTTACTGAAGGCAACAGCCTGCATTACAGCTGGTCGGTGTTTCATGATATTGCTGGCCTGAAGCAACTGATGGGCGGCGACGAAGCCTTCAGCGCCAAGCTCGATACCGTGTTTAACATGGCGCCAGCTTTTGATGATTCTTACTACGGCTTTACCATCCACGAAATCCGCGAGATGCAAATCGTCGATTTTGGCAATTATGCCCATGGCAATCAGCCGATTCAGCATATGCCCTACCTGTATAACTATGCCGGCAAACCCTGGCGCACTCAGGCGGCCGTGCGCCGTATCATGCAACAACTGTACAGCGCTGCACCGGATGGTTATGCCGGCGATGAAGATAATGGCCAGACTTCCGCCTGGTATGTGTTTTCCGCGCTGGGCTTTTATCCGGTAACGCCCGGTGTGCCGGAATATGTTATTGGCAGCCCGCTATTTAATGCGGTGACTGTGACTTTGCCGCAAGGCAAAGTGCTGCAAATCAATGCATTAAATAACCAACAAGACCGGCCTTATGTGCAGGCGCTGCATTTCAACGGCAAGCCGGTTGCGCAGAATTTCCTTAATCATCAGGCACTACTGCAAGGTGGCGAGCTGCGTTTTGACGTGAGCGCTGAACCGAATACCAGCCGTGGTGTGAATGAACAAAGCCGGCCATTTTCGGTATCCACTGCGCCAGCCGTTGCGACCTCCTCCTCCGAGGACACCCACATAAACAAGGACACCCACTAATGGCATTTATCCCGGCAGCAACATCCAACAGCACGACGGCCGACACTGGCCGCAGCCACTTCGCTTTTCTGGCGATGACGTCGTTGTTTTTCATCTGGGGTTTTGTCACAGCGCTGAACGACATTCTGATCCCGCACCTCAAAGCGGCGTTTGACTTAAGCTACACCCAGGCCATGCTGGTGCAGCTGTGCTTTTTTGGCGCCTATTTTTTATTGTCGCCGCTGGCTGGCCGGTTGATTGAACGCATTGGCTTTTTAGGCGGTATTCTGGCCGGACTGGTGACGTTAGCCAGTGGCTGTCTGCTGTTTTATCCGGCGGCGGAACTGGCGACTTACCCGCTGTTTCTGACCGCGCTGTTTGTGCTGGCCGGTGGTGTGACTTTGCTGCAGGTGTCGGCCAATCCTTATGTGGCGGCACTAGGCAGTGCGCGCACGGCGGCAAGCCGGCTCAGTCTGGCGCAGGCGGTCAATTCACTGGGCCATACGCTGGCGCCACTGTTTGGCGCGGCGCTGATTTTTGCCGCTGCGCAAAATGATGCCAAAGCGGTGCAGCTGCCTTATTTATTGCTCGCCGGTTTTTGTCTGCTAGTGGCGGTGATTTTTGCAAGGCTGAAACTGCCAGCTTTAGAATCAAACACCGAAGCGGCAGCAGCATCAGTGACTGACACGCCGGCACGCTTGCCGCTGTCGTTTTACGGCGCAGTCGCCGCGATTTTTTTGTATGTCGGCGCCGAAGTGTCGATTGGCAGTTTTCTGATTAACTATCTGGCACTGCCGGAACTGGGTGCTTTAGACGAACAAACCGCCAGTACATGGGTCAGTTATTACTGGGGTGGCGCCATGCTCGGTCGTTTTGCCGGCGCCGTGATCACCCGGTATATCAATGCTTTACTGGTATTAGCCCTGTATGCCGTTGTGGCTATCGCGCTGTTATTGCTGACGATGAGCCAGACCGGCATGCTGGCCGCACTGGCCGTGATTAGCATCGGCTTTTTTAATTCAATTATGTTCCCGACTATTTTCACCCACGGCATCGCCGGTCTCGGCAACCTGACCAGCCGGGGTTCAGGCTTGCTCTGTCAGGCCATTGTTGGCGGTGCTTTATTGCCGTTGCTACAGGGCGTCGCTGCCGACAGCATCGGCGTGCAACACAGTTTTATCGTGCCGCTGCTGGCTTATGTGTATATCGCCGGTTTTGCATGGTGGCACTGGCGGCAAAGCCGCGTATCCGTTTGATTTGATTTCGAAAAAGGTGATTTGATGAATTTTTACAGCTCTGAGTTTTTACTGCAGCATTGCCAGGACATCCTGAAGTTTTACGACGACAAAGTGGTCGACCCGTCCGGTGGTTATTTTCATAACTATCTGGATGACGGCACTTTGTTTGCGCCGGGCTTTCGCCAGCTGGTCAGCAGCACCCGCATTATCGTTAACTATGTCAGCGCCGCACTGTTATTTGGCCGTGACGACTATATAGCCGTCGCCGAACACGGCCTGCAGTATCTGGAGCAGGTGCACTGGCGCGAGCAGCTGATGGCCGACGGCAGTGGCGGTTATGCCTGGACTTTGCAGGACCACCAGCCGCTTGATAACACGCAACAGGCTTATGGTTATGCCTTTGTGATGCTGGCGTATGCCGCTGCGGTCAAAGCCGGCCTTCGCGATAAAACCACGCTGCACCGCGTCTATCAGCTGCTGGAACAACGTTTCTGGCAGGCTGATTTTGGCCTCTATGCCGACGAGCTGAGCCAACAAGGGGTGCTCAGCAACTACCGCGGTCAAAATGCCAATATGCATTTGTGCGAAGCTATGCTGGCCGCGTTTGAAGCCTGTGGCGAGCCGTTATTTTTAGACCGCGCTTATACACTGGCGACCAATATTGCCGTGCGTCAGGCCGATTTAACCGACGGTCTGGTGTGGGAGCATTACACGCCTGAGTTTAAAATCGATGTGGAATACAACAAAGACGACCCGAAAAACCTGTACCGGCCCTGGGGTTTCCAGCCAGGCCATCAGACCGAATGGGCCAAGCTGCTGTTAATTCTGCACCGTCACCAGCCAGAAGACTGGATGTTAAACCGCGCCCGCGCCTTGTTTGACCGCGCTTATGAACAAGCCTGGGACCACGAGCACGGCGGCCTGATTTATGGCTTTGCGCCGGATGGCCGCTGGTGTGACGATGACAAATATTTCTGGGTGCAGGCCGAATCTATGGCGGCCGCGGCGTTGCTGTATCAGGCCACCAACAATATCAGCTACATGGCGGCGTATCAGGCGCTGTGGCAATACAGCTGGGAACACATGGTTGATCACCAGTATGGCGCCTGGTTCCGCTTACTGACGCGTGCGAACCACAAGCTCAGCAATGAAAAATCCGCTGCCGGCGCCAAATGCGATTACCACACGCTGTGCGCGGTGATTGAAGTGCTGCGTGGTATGGGCGTCACGTCTGTTTCAGCGTCTGTTGCAGCATCTGTTACAGGCAGCGAGGCTTAATATGGGCCGGGGTCGGAAGTTGCGGTGGGTCTGGCTTGTTCCAGGTTTAGCGGTGTCAGGCTTGCTGCTGAGTGCTTGTCAGCAGCAACACTCTGCCTCAGCGCCTGCAAAGGCAGCAACGCCAGAAAGGGAAAGCACCGACCCGCTGCATTGGGTCAATCCGTTCATTGGCACCGACGGCAAAGGCAAAACCTACCCCGGCGCCACTGTGCCCTATGGCATGGTGCAATTAAGCCCCGACAATGGCCGCAGTGGCTGGGACTGGATCAGCGGTTATTTTTACCCGGACCGCCAAATCGCCGGCTTCAGCCACCTGCATTTATCCGGCACCGGTGCCGGTGATCTATACGACATCTCGTTTTTGCCGTTCAGCGGCGAATATTTTCAAGCCTTACCGGCTGCGGGCGGTAAAGAGGCTTTGGTGCGCAGCGAGCGCTTCAGCCACGCCAGTGAAGCTGCAAGCCCAGGTTATTACCGGGTGTTGCTGGAAGACAGCCAGATTGAGGTGGAACTCACCGCCGCACTGCGCTCCGGCTTACAACGCTATCGTTATTTAAAGCCTGGTGCACCGGCGATGTTGCAGCTGGATTTAACTTACAGCCGCAACTGGGACAGCACCACTGCCACTTGTTTATATCAGCCAGACGCTTACACGCTCGCCGGCTACCGCTTTTCCAGCGGCTGGGCTAAAGATCAAAAGGTATTTTTTTATAGTAAAAGTTCGGTGCCGCTGGTGCCGGCAAAAGCACTGCCACAGACGTTGCCGGCGGATTTAAGCCAATGCGCCCAAAGCGACCCGACGCTATTTACTGCGCAGTTTGCTGGTCCCCTTTCTCACCATGGCGCTGGCGACAGCAACACTCCACGCCGTGAATTATTACTGCGCACCGCGCTGAGTTCTGTCAGTGTCGCCGGTGCTGCGGACAACTTAGCGGCCGATCTTGCGCCACAAACTTCGGCAGCCGAACAGCAAACCAGCGACTTCGCCGTCACTTTGCAACAGGCCCAAGCGGCCTGGCGTACTGAACTGTCGTCAGTAGAAATTGACGCCGATGCCCAAACCAAAACCCAGTTTTATACCGCGCTGTATCACAGTGCTTTAGCACCGCGGGTCTACAGCGACGCCGACGGTCAATACCGCGGCCCGGATGGCAAGGTGCATCAGCTGCAGCGCAGCAATACCACAGTGGCCAACCAAGCCCTTAGCAGCAATCAACACTATGACTTTTTCAGCTTGTGGGACACTTTTCGCGCCCAACATCCGTGGAAAACGCTATTCGACACCCCACGCCATCAGGCGATGATGTTGAGCCTGCTTGAGCATTATCAAATTGCCGGCCGGCTGCCGGTATGGAATTTTCAGGGCAATGAAACCGACATGATGCTGGGGTATCACGCCGTGCCGGTGCTGGTCGACAGTTACCTCAAAGGCCTGTTGCCAGATCCGGATGGCAGCCTCGGCGCGTTGATTTTGCAGGCGGCGCTGGTCAGCGCCAACGACCACAAATTCGGCATCCAGAGTTATCGTGAGCTTGGTTATGTGCCTTTTAGCGAGCGCCCTTGGAACGTCGCACTGACGCTGGAATATGCCTTTGACGATTCAGCCATCGCCCGCCTCGCCCACCGGCTTGGCAAGGCCGACATTGCTGCGGAATTTGACCGCCGCGCGCAAAACTACCGCCAGCACTTTGATGCCGCCAGCGGTTTTATGCGCGCCAAAGACCAGCAAGGCCAGTTCCGCTTGCCGTTTGACCCCGAGGCTTATCACCCGGAAGATTATTGTGAAGCCAACGCCTGGCAATACAGCTTTTTTGTGCCGCATGATGTCAGCGGCCTTATCAGCCTGCATGGTGGCCAGCAGGCGTTTGTTGCCAAACTGGATGCAATGTTTTTAACCGGCCAGCAGAAAAAAGGCGCGGCAGATCCGGTTCATAGCGTCAACTCACTTGGCGATAACCACGGCCTGCCAGAATGGATCTCCGGGTTTATTGGCCAATATGTGCATGGCAATGAACCGAGCCACCATGTGCCCTATTTATACGCCCTTGCCGGCCGGCCTGACAAAACCCAGGCTTTAGTGCGGCAAATTATGCGTACGTTATACCAGCCTATTCCGGATGGCCTCGCCGGTAATGAAGACGCCGGCCAGATGTCGGCCTGGTATTTGTTCAGTGCTTTAGGCTTTTATCCGGTCGACCCGGTGTCGGGCGATTATGTGCTGGGCTCGCCGCTGGTCAGCCAGGCGACGCTTCAACTTGGTAATGGTAAAGTGCTGAAAATTATCGCGAATAATCAAAATGAGCAGCATCCGTATGTCAACGCAGTGCGGCTCAATGGCAAACCGCTGCGCAACGCCGTGATTTCACATCAGGTCTTGCTGCAAGGTGGTGTGCTGGAATTTGACATGAGTGCGACGGCACACCTCGATTGAATCAACCGGGAGAATTTGGTTTATGCGTAAAACGCTGGTGTTGTTACTGACGGTCTGCAGCGGGCCACTGACTGCTGCGCCGGCCCCTGAGCGCCCTGCAGCAACGCCAGCGCCTTACAGCCCAGCCCCGTCGCAATATGTCGACCCGATGATCGGCACCGCCAACTTCGGCGCCACCCACCCCGGCGCGCAGTATCCGCATGCGCTGTTATCGGTGGCGCCCTTTAATGTCGCTTTTGGCGGCAAACAAAACACTTTTGATAAAGACGCCGCCTGGAACTCGCGGGTTTATATCAAAGAAAACCAGTTTTTAACCGGCTTTAGTCATGTCAATTTAAGCGGTGTCGGCTGCCCGGATTTAGGTGTGTTACTGGCGATGCCAACCACCGGCGCGCTGCAACTCGACCCGGCGTTATATGGCAGCACCTATCAGAATGAGCGCGCGAGCGCTGGCTATTACGCCACCACATTAAGCAAATATCAGACGCGCGCTGAGATGACCAGCACGCTGCGAAGTGGCATCAGCCGTTATACCTTTCCGGCCGGGCAAGCGCATATTCTGCTGAATTTAGGCCTTGGCCTTAGTAATGAAAGTGGCGCTATGGCGAAGCTGGTGTCCGACACTGAAGTGGAAGGTTACCGCCAAATCGGCACTTTTTGTTATCACAGCGAACAGGCGCGGCCGGTGTATTTTGTCGCGCGGGTCAATAAAAAGCCGAAAGTCGCAGGCCTTTACAAAAAAATGCCGGCAGTGCGCGCGGTGGAAGCCGACTGGAGC
Organism: uncultured Chromatiaceae bacterium; assembly: GCA_937978655.1. Classification (GTDB taxonomy): domain Bacteria; phylum Pseudomonadota; class Gammaproteobacteria; order Enterobacterales; family Alteromonadaceae; genus Pararheinheimera. The sequence continues at coordinate 18,162 of CALJUX010000037.1, read as the reverse complement.
TCACACAACGCCAGCTACAAGCCCTACCCGAATTACCGGCAGGAACTGGCCGGCGATGATATCGGCGCTTATTTCAGTTATGACGTACAGCAAAACGAACAGCTGGAACTGCAGCTGGCGATTTCTTTTGTCTCCATCGCCAACGCCCGGCAAAATTTGGAGCGTGAACAACCAAAGTTTGCCTTTGATGCAACGCACCAGCAAGCCCGTGCCGCCTGGGACCAACTGCTAAGCCGCATCGACATCGACGCGACGACTGAAGACAAAATCCGCTTTTACACTGCGCTGTACCATAGCCTCATTCACCCGTCGGTGATCAGTGACGTGAACGGCGATTACCCCAAATTTGGCCCGGCCGGCAGCGGCACTGGCAATAGCAGCAGCCCGCGTTATAGCGTGTTTTCGTTATGGGACACCCACCGCAATCTGCATCCGCTACTGAGCCTGGTGTATCCGGCCATTCAGACCCAGATGCTGCGCTCAGTCGTTGGGATGGGCACAGAAGCCGGGTATCTGCCGAAGTGGGAATTAGCTGGTATGGAAAAAGCCGTGATGGTCGGCGATCCGGCGACTGTGATGGTGAACGACAGCTATCAGCGTGGCCTGACAAATTTTGACCACAACGCCGCTTATCAGGCGATGCGCCGCGCAGCGCTGACGCCGTCCAGCGTCAGCAAACCAGATTTCAACGCCAAACCTGGCCAGCAACAAGCCGCGCGGATGCAGGCAAAAAACCCGGTCCGGCCAGAAAACAGCGATTATCTGCAACTGGGTTATGTGCCGGTTGATGATGAAGGCCCCTTTGATGGTTCGGTCTCGACCAGTCTGGAATATTATCTCGCTGACTTTAACCTCGCCGGCTTTGCCAAAGCCTTAGGCCACGACGCCGATGCGGCGCGGTTTGCTGCACAGGCGCAGCTGTTTATGCGGTTATACGACACTAAAACCGGCATGTTCAGACCCAAACAAAAAAATGGTGAATGGCTTCCAAACTTTAACCCGGACGGCGGGCGTAATTTTGAGCCCACGCCCGGTTATATCGAAGGCACCGCCTGGAATTACCGTTTTTACCTGCCGCATGCGATGCCACAGCTGATAGCCTTAAACGGCGGGCCCGACGTCTTTCGTGCAGCGCTTGACCAGACATTCGGCCAAAAAAAGTTTGATATGGCGAATGAGCCGGATATCAGCTATCCGTTTTTATACAATTACCTAGAAGCAGAGCGCACCGGCAGCCGCGCCGCCACCAGCCAAAGAGTGCATGAGTTAATTCAGCAGCACTATGGCCTCAGCGCCGCTGGGCTACCCGGCAATGACGACGCCGGCACGCTGTCCGCCTGGCTGGTGTTCAGCATGCTCGGCCTGTACCCGACCGAACCCGGCACCCCAAATTACACACTGTTTCAGCCACGGGTTAAAGCCGCCCGCATCGCCTTAGCCCCTGGGTTTTATCCGGGGAAAGTGATTGAAATCAAACAGAAAACCAGCGGTAAACTGTTGTGGAACCAACAGGCGCTGCCAACGCCTTTTGTCACGCATCAGGCGCTGGTGCAAGGCGGTGTTTTGGAGCTTAGTGCGAAAGACTAATCGACCATCAGGCTGGTGGACCATTGTCCGGTGGCGTCTTTGTACAGCATCTGCAAGTAGGTACCGGCGAGCGCCAGCGCCGCCGTACAAAGCACATAACGAAGACCAGCTATGCAGCTTCCGCCCGTACTTTCATACCCGTATAGGCAGTGTGAATCAATTGCAGCAAAGCTGCAGCATCAACCGGCTCAGCGGGCCTTAACTTCACATGCCGCATAAACCTGCCACTGCCCTGCAGCAGCCCCTGCGGGTCTGGCAATAAAGCGCCGAGGAAAAACCCGACATTGACGTGGGCTGTGAACACATTCACTTCAGCAAAAGCCGCAGTGCCAACACAAGCGGTCGGATGACCGTCGTGCAGCAGCTCCTGCACATCAGAACCGCATTGGCGCAACACACCAAACCAGTGCCGGGCTATGTCACCAAGCGGCCCCGGCTTTGCCGCAAACCAGTCATCGATGGCTGGTTGATATGGCAGCGCATCCGGGAACAACATCAGGCGGCTGGGTTTTGCGTGTTGCGCTTCAGACATTGCTACATCTCCGGCTTAAAAAAGCATCAGTACACCGCTGCCTGCGCCCTCGTTATGCTTTACCCGCCAATACATAAGCAACAATCGCATTGGCGTGCCCATGGCCCAAACCATGTTCAGACTTCAGCAAAGCCACAATTTCCATATGCTTCATCGGCGGTAAACTAGCCACAAGATCCAGCCAGTGGCTGATCGGCTGGCCATATTTTTGTTCAATCGATGGAAAATACGATGCAGGTCCTTTTACTTTTTCATTCATCGAAAGCTCCATTCCTTCTGTTTTAGGTAGTTCGCTGGTCGCGCCTTGCTCCACAACTTAAGGCGTAATTTTATAAATCACATTGACGGTTTTGGAGATTTCAATCGCTTGTGGGATAAACACCTGCTGCGCGCCAGCCGATCGGTCGGCCATCATAGCGCTGCTGGCCATGCCAGTTTCGCCGGCGGCAAAAGTGGCAAAAAACCGCTCAAACGAGCCGTTGTCGTTAAAGGCAAACACGCTGTGGATTTTTACGCCAAGGCCTTCTGCCATTTGCTCTGCTTTTTGCTTCGCCTGAGCAGCCGCCGCGGCAATTAAAGCGGTTTCAATCTTGCTTCTGTCGCTGCTATCAAAACTGGTGCTGAGATCATGAACATAATCAGTTGCATAAAGCTGAGTCATTAAATCCGGATACTTTTTTAAATCTGCCAGCATGAAGTCAAAACGGCGGTTCAGATCATACCCCAGCACCTCCAGCTCATTGTACTGCTCGTCTCTTTTGCGCTTTTCGCTTTTCTCCAGCTCAAAAGCACTGATTTGACTGTCCGCAACGCCATTGGCTTTGAGCAGCGCCAACACTTTGCTGCTGGCCTGCGCCAGCTGGGCATTGGCGACATCGCTGCTTTGATGAAAAGTCGTGATGCGAAAACTCAGTGTCGCGCTGTCCGGCGCCACTTGTTTGCTGCTTTGGCCGGTGACGGCGACAAAAGGGAAATCGGGTAACACAGAAGCCTGAACCCAAAAAGTACTGAGGGCCAGCAAGCAGGATGCGAAAAATTTCAAAGCGGATACTCCTTATAAAGACAAACAACTACATTCAAAAATGCGACTGGCATCAGGGTGACGCCAAGTCAGCATCGCATGTTAAAACTGAACCATCTCGGCTAAATTGCGGCTTACCAAATGCACCGGGCATATCAGTAGCCAACAAAATTGGATCAAACTGCAACGGCTGGCGTTTGACTTCCCGCCGGTATTGCCAATGATAAGTCACGCAAGCGAACTCTGGCTTTTCACCAGCTTTGAGCGCGACATACCCGATAAAAGGCCAATGTAATGCCGGGAGCGAATGCATCGCAGAAAAATCAGGCAGTGAATTCAGTGATTGAATTGTGCCGGTATCCTTGTGATACAAACGCCATTCTTCACAGCCAGCATCTGGTTCGCCCGGCTCGTCGCTAAAACTACAGGCTAGATAGACCAGATTGTTTTCGCCAAAAGGTTGCACTTTCAAGCCAGCATCGATAAAGCCCAAATTTTTTCCAGCCACCTGCAGCGGTACTGCTTCAAAGGTATAGTGCGCCGTTTCCCCATTGCGCACCGGGCCCAATACTACTTTGGCAAGACTGGCTGCAGCAGTATCTTTGGCCTGTTCCTGTGGCGTTTTACTGGCCGGTGTTTTTTTCGCAACCAACTGAAAGGATGACTGCAAATCCAATGACACCTGACGGATGTCATCGGTCATCCGAATAAATACCGTCCAGGTCCCGAATTGATCATCCGGGTCACCGCTGATGGTCATGCCTTGCTGGGTCAGAAAAATGGTTTTCGGGTCCATTGTCAACGGGCCGCTTGCGCACGGCAAGCCTTGCTGTGCAAAGGCCGCAGTACCATCTGGGCGTTGTAAACGGAAATCACATTGAACGCGGATATTACCATCCGGCCCGACCTTTGGATTGGCGTAAAACGGCAGCACATGCACCGGCTCGCCGCGCAGAACTTCCTTCACAACTGAAAATTCAGGGACATGCTCATTTGGCGTATTCCATTTCTGCTCCCAATCGGCATCCGGTGTCAGCAACAACCAAGCGCCGAAGCCATCTCGGCTTTTCTGATTCTCCTGCTGCGGCGCCGCACGGCCATCAGCCATGCGCCAGTGAAATTCATCCTCTGCCCGACAGGACAGGCAAACCATCAACAAAAACATCAGCTTCCATTGCATTGCTGTAGCTCCTAGATTCAATCCAATTGAAATGTTCAACCTTTCAGTTTATCACGGCTCCAGCAGGTTCTTTTAAATCAGCTATATGCGAAAAATGCAATAATACAGCAATGCGCGCCAGCACAATGCGAGCTGCAGATCAAACACACGATCAGCATAATTGAATTCGCAGCCAAATATGCAGGTGTTGGCACTGATCGATACCAGCGTCCAGCCTGCCTGCTCCGCTTCTGCAATTTGTTGATTCAGCAATTCAATATCAGGCTCTTCTGCCCACCAGTTTTTCGTTTTACTGAAAATGACCACTTTACGCATGGTTCCTTCCATGTCGTGAAATGATATGTTTAACGAGCAGTTACGATATCGTAACAAAATAGACAGCTCAAGGAATTCAGATGTCGGGCAATAACGCTGAAGCAGCGATTTGATAAGGACGTTTGGGAGTGGCCGCTACGCAATACTTTTGCTATTGCATCCTGATAGACGATACAAAGCCGCCATCAGGCGGCTTTGTTCTAAAGATAACTAGCGCTTAACGCGAACCCGGCTTTCTGCCTGTTTGTGGTTTTGCAGATGGCTTTTTACCACCGATAGGCGCTGCTGGCGCAGGCTTGGCACGACGTGGCGCTTTTGGTTTTTCGGCATTGCCGACGGCAATCACCGTTTCACTGGCTTTGTTCGCGCGGCCTGTTACCACTTTCTTCGAAATACTTTTCAGCAAAGAGCCGCGGTTGCTGACTTCAAAACCCGGTTTGACAATGCGGCTGATTTTGCTGCCGATCAGCTTCTGGATGCGCTCTAAGGTCAGCTCTTCTTCGCGGCTGACAAAAGAGATGGCGTTACCAGCCGCGCCGGCGCGGCCAGTGCGGCCAATGCGGTGCACATAATCTTCCGGTAAATACGGCAGATTAAAGTTGACCACATAATCCAGGCCCTGAATATCCAGGCCACGGGCAGCCACTTCAGTGGCAATCAGCACCTGCAGTTTGGCTGATTTAAAATCGGCAATAGCGCGGCGGCGGGCGCCCTGGCTTTTATCGCCGTGGCACACCGCGGCATTAATGCTGCGCTGCTGTAAACCGGCTAACAAGCGGTCGGCCTGGTCTTTGGTACTGGTAAACACCAGCACCTGGAACCAGTTTTGCTCTTCGAGCAGCTGTTCAAACAATTCGATTTTGCGGCTTTCTTCCACTTCATACACCACATGGTGCACAGTGTCGGCGGTGCTGTTGACCTTGGTCACTTTGATTTGCTGGTGGTTATGCAGGATTTTGTGTGACAGCTCGTTGACCGCAGGGGATGTCGTGGCAGAAAACAACATGGTCTGGCGTTTGCTGGCGGTCAGTTGCAGCAGTTTCAGCACGTCGGTGCTAAAGCCCATATCCAGCATGCGGTCAGCTTCGTCCAGCACCACAAATTCAACGTCAGATAAAATCACATTGCCAAGCGTCAGATGCTCTAACAGGCGGCCCGGGGTACTGATCACAATATCCACACCGGCATTAAGTTTGGCGGCCTGACCACCCAGTTTGACGCCGCCATACAGCGCTGTGGCTTTGAATGGCAGGTACTTAGCATAAGCCTGAATGTTGTCGGCGATTTGCTCCGCCAGCTCACGGGTTGGCGTCAGAATCAACGTGCGTGGGCGTTTTTCTGCCGTAGCTTTTGGTGTATCGAGCATGCGTTGCAGCACAGGCACGGCAAAGGCGGCGGTTTTACCGGTACCAGTCTGGGCTGTGACCTGTAAGTCTTTGCCACGACGCGCCGGCACAATGGCCTGCGCCTGTACCGGCGTCATTTCGCTGTAGCCACAGTCCACCAGACCGCGGTGTAAGTCGGCGGCCAGATCTAAAGATGAAAATTGCATAAAAACCTCGGTGGAAAGCGACTATCAAAAAAGAGCGGCGGAATATACAGCATTTTCGCCCCGACGCAGAGCATTGTTTGCATTTTGTGCAATTCGGCCAGGTTATTCAGCCGCGTCACGTGGCTGATGCTGACAAGCACGAGCCAGAATTTCGACATAAAAGCCTGCCAGTTGCTGCTCCAGTGCCGCATCAATGCGCTTGTTAATTTCCGCGGTGAAGATTTTCTCTGCAGCATCTTCAGTAGCGCCAAAGCGGCAATCAAAAGTCCAGTAATCCATGCCGGCCGGTAATGGTTTGCGCCGCTCGCGGTTTAAGTATTTTTTGATTTCGTGTTTGACGGCATCAGCGACACGGGCGGGCTGAATTTTCGGGTGCGTGAAGGAGAAATTTTTTTTCATCAGAGTTCCTACAGAGGGGCAGTCAACAGTAAAGGCGTAAAGCCTGAACCGGCTATTGTACACGCAAGGGCGCGCCTTAGCCGCCTAAATCTGCGTTGGTCTGTCAAAGTGCTGAATTTAGCTGGTATTTGCCTGCTTAAATCCGCCTCACTTGCATTTTCCTGAAACCACCACAGTGCTGCCACTGCCGGCCAGCTCAGCTGTGGATATCTCCCAGCGTTTGAGAGCACGACCAGCATCTGCCCTGCCGAGATAAATGATGCAAATTTTGCCATTTGCACCTAAAATGGGGGCGAATTATTAACATAAACTGTAGGCGCAGTTTACAGCTTAAATTTCACTGCTGATTTTTAGCTACAAACCTGGTGCCACAAGTTCCACTGCACAAGCTGTAAAGGGATTTGAGTGTGACGCAGAAGTACTATTTTATTTCAGGATTACCGCGCTCTGGTTCAACATTATTGTCTGGCATCCTCCGGCAAAATCCACGGTTTCACGCCTCGATCAGCAGCCCTGTCGCAGCGCTCGTCAATAGTGCGCTGGAGCAAATGGGCGCAAACAGCGAATCCTATACCTTCTTTGACGAACATAAACGCAAAGCCATTTCCAAAGCCTTAGTTCACGCCTACTACAGCGACACACCGCAGCCGGTGGTTTTTGACACCAACCGGCACTGGACAGCCCGGCTGCACCAGCTGGTGGAACTGTTTGACGACGTAAAAGTGATTTGCTGTGTGCGCAATCCGGCCTGGGTAATGGACAGTTTTGAAAAGATTTACCGGAAAAATCCTTTTGATTACAGCCGGATGTTCAGCCCCGCCACCCGGCAAACCGTATACAGCCGCTGCGAATCTTTAATCAACGCCAACGGCGCTGTCGGCAGTGCCTGGACCGCATTAAAAGAAGCCTATTACGGCGAATTTTCTGACCGCTTATTGCTGGTTGATTACGATTTGCTGACGCAAAAACCTGCCCGGACTATTGAGCTGATTTATCAGTTTCTTGGCGAGCCTTTGTTTGGCCATAACTTTGAGCAGGTCGACTACAACGAAAGCGAGTTTGACCAGCAGCTTGGGGTGAAAGGCCTGCATCAGGTCCGGAAAAAAGTTGAGTTCAAAGCCCGGCGCAGCATTTTGCCGCCTGACTTATTTGTGAAGTACCAGGAGATGGATTTTTGGCAGGATGCGACCGGCACCTCGGCCAATATTATCGCCAGCAAAAAGACGCAACGTCTGTTGTAACACCATTCAGGAAAGGGAACTTTTATGGCTAACAAACTACTGATGGGGCTTTCCTCGCTGTTGATGCCGTTTGGGCTTTATTGCGGCCCCACCCATTCAGCTGCGGGCTATCAGCGCTCATATCTCAATGCCAGAGCCCATGCATCCGGTACCTTGGAAAAACCGCGATTCACTGAGAAGAAGTCTCGTGACACGGCGGTCGCCAGCACTGACGAGCTGGACATCATGGCGGCAAGGCCGGCTCACGAATTAGTTATTATCGATGCGGCGGTGCCGGATAAGCAGCAATTTTACCGCGCGGTAAAACCCGGCATCGATATTGTTGAAATCTCATCTTCTGCTGCCGGGCTCGCGCAACTCAAAGCCATCTTAGCCAATTATAAAAATCTGGCGGCGGTGCACATTGTGTCACACGCGCAAGCCGGCGAGTTGCAGCTTGGCAACTCCGGCATTTCCGCCGCGACGCTGAAAACAGAAGTAGAAATGTTTGCCGCGCTGAACGGTGCTGTGCAAGAAGGCGGTGATTTGCTGTTGTACGGCTGCGATTTAGCCGCAAACGACGCCGGTGAAGAACTGCTGGAGATTATCCAGCATCACACCCATCTGGATGTGGCAGCATCGGACGATTTAACCGGTAATCTGGCCCAAGGCGCAGACTGGGATTTAGAAATTCAGCGCGGCAATATTGACACAGAATTAGCCTTTTCTGAAAAAGCCTTAAAAGATTTTTCGGCGGTACTGGCTACTTACACCCTCTCTGGCTTTTTAAGACAATACGATGTCAACCTGCACTGTCCAGATGATTCACCGTCCTATTCTTACAATTACCATTCCCTGACTAAAGACAGTTATATTGTCTGTGGTTTTATGGGGAACAATGGCAGGGGTGGCACTACCGTAAATATCTTCAATTACTACGGTGGTTCCTCAGACGCATTTCTGAACCCCACTACTGGCAGTGCCAATAACAATAAAACGGTTGGTGGTACCAATGCCATTGAAGTTCGCAGGTCCCATAACAATTTCCAGCTCACCCGGGTGGAAGCGGCTGAGTCGTTTGGCGGCAGCAATATATTTACCAGCGTTAAAGTAGTCGGTTATGTCTGGGGCGGTGGCAAAGTCGAATCTACCCCCATTACCAACGATACCTCGGCAGCGAATACCTTTATTTTCGAAGGCGCGAACATGGCGCAGTTTGAGGGAGTCAGCCTCAGCAGTTTCCGCCTGGTATTTGTCAATCAACCCAATTCTGACATTGGTAAGCTGACTCTGCGAAGCTTTGATGCGGTTCAGGATGTCACTTCACCTACTATTACTTCAGTCAGCTCCAGTGCTACGAATGGCACTTACAAAGTGGGTGATGTGATTGGGGTACAGGTTAGCTTCAGTGAGCCAGTCAATGTGGTTGGCACCCCGCAGTTGACACTGGAAACTGGTGCCACTGATAGGACGGCTAGTTATTCAAGTGGCGGCGGCAGCAATACACTGACCTTTAACTATACAGTTCAGGCCGGCGACAGCACCTTTGATTTGGATTACCTGTCAGGCAATGCCCTGACGGTCAATCTTGCGACCATCAAAGATGGTGCAGCGAATCCGGCGAATTTGAGCCTGCCAAGTCCTGGCAGTGCGTATTCACTGGGCGCCAACAAAAATATTATCATTGACGGTGTAGCCCCGACGGTCTCTTCTGTAAGCGCAAGCACAGCCGACGGTACCTACAAGACTGGCGACATGATCAATGTCCAGGTCAACTTCAGCGAAGTGGTCAATGTCACCGGAACACCGCAATTAACTTTGGAAACCGGCACGACAGACCGCACAGTGGACTATAGCAGTGGCAGTGGCTCCAGTACCCTGAACTTCAGTTACACCATACAGGCGGGCGACAACAACAGCGATTTGGACTACGTATTAACCAATCCATTTACGCTAAACGCTGGCACTCTTCGTGATACTGTGGGCAACGATGCCGCGCTGACGCTGCCAACGCCGGGCGCCGCTAACTCTTTAGGCGCGAATAAAGCACTGGACGTCGATGGCGTAACACCTTCGGTGAACAGCACAGCACCAGCAGGCGGTGCACTGTCCACCGCTAGCAGCGTCAATTTCATCGTCAACTTCAGCGAACCGGTGAGCAATATTGCTCTGACTGACTTTGCGCTGGGGACAACAGGTGGCGCTTCCGGCACTATCACGGGTCTCTCGGCAACCTCAGGTTCAACTGTGACAGTGACGGTCAGCGGTATTACCGGCAATGGCACTATCAGGCTCAACCTGAACGGCTCGACCAATATCAGTGACGGTGCCGGTAATGTTGGCCCGGCGGCCTATACCAGTGGGACCAGTCATACGGTGGCCATCCCAACTGCACCTGATGCACCTGCTATCGGCACGGCAACCGGGGGAGATGGTCAGGTCGCTGTTGCTTTCACCGCGCCTGTGAACAATGGCGGCTCCGCGATCACCGGTTATACCGTGACATCAAGTCCGGGCGGAATTACAGCAGGGGGCAACGGCTTTACCAGTTCACCCATTACAGTGGCTGGCCTGACTAACGGCACGCCTTATACCTTTACGGTCACTGCGACCAATGCAATTGGTACCAGCACAGTGTCAGGTGCATCAAACGCTGCCATCCCCAAAGGCACACAAAGCATCACTTTTGCCAATCCAAACGCACAAAATTTTGGCACCTCGCCCACACTGACCGCTACCGCGGCCTCAGCAACCGGTACTGACGGCTTGCCCGTTTCTTTTAGCTCGTCTACCACAGCGGTGTGTACCACGACCAGTGGCGGCGCTCTGACTTTTGTCACTGCCGGCAGCTGTACTATTGATGCTGACCAGGCGGGCGACACAGCAACCAGCCCGGCTCCGACAGTCTCCCAGACCTTCACTGTGAACCCGATAGTGCCCGGTGCACCAACTATTGGTAGCGCCACTGCCGGCAATGCAGAGGCGACAGTGGCATTTACCGCACCGGCCAGTACCGGAGGTGCACCTATTCTTGCGGGCGGCTACACAGTCACCGCCAGCCCAGGTGGTGCAACGGGCACGGGTTCGGGTTCGCCTGTGACCGTGACAGGCCTGACGAATGGTGTGTCCTATACCTTCACTGTGACTGCAGCCAACTCTGCGGGCACAGGTGCTGCATCAGCGGCATCCAATAGCGCTACACCAGCGGCGCCGCAAACCATCACCTTTAACACGCCGGGTGCACAAACCTTTGGAACCACGCCAACATTAACGGCCAACTCTTCGGCTGGTGTAGGGTATAGCGTCACTTTCACCTCCATAACACCCGGTGTGTGTACTGTGACCAGCGGCGGGACCCTGACCTTTGTCAACGCCGGCACTTGTACCATCAATGCCAATCAGGCCGGCGATGCTGCATTTTTGCCAGCCGCTCAGGTCAGCCGGTCCTTTATCGTGAACCCGATACCGCCCACAGTCCCAACCAGCGTGGTGGCAACAGCGGGCAATACGCAGGCGAGTGTGGCGTTTGCGCCACCGGCAAATAACGGTGGCACCAACATCACCGGTTATGTCGTCTCTGTCACGCCGGCTGACGTTGTACCTGTCATTGGTGCAAGTTCCCCCATTGTGGTGTCTGGTTTAACCAATGGCCAAACCTATACCTTCACGGTCGAAGCAGAAAATGTGGCTGGTTATGGCCCCGCCTCTGCGGCGTCGAATGCAGTGACGCCTGCGGCTATCCAGACCATCACCTTTGCTAATCCCGGTGCGAAAAACTTCGGCACCACGCCGACACTCACCGCAACCACCGATGCCACCGGCCTGAGCGTGACCTTTACCTCGTCAACGACATCAGTCTGTACCATCACGTCCGGTGGGCTGCTCACGTTTGTGGCTGCGGGCACTTGTACTATCAATGCCGACCAGGCGGGTAATGCCAGCTATTTGGCTGCGACACAAGTCACCCGCAGCTTCGCTGTCAATGCTGTGATCCCTGGCGCTCCGACAATTGGCACTGCAACGGCAGGAAATGCCTCGGCCACGGTCAGCTTCGCTGCACCAGCCAGTACAGGTGGCGCGGCGATCACCGCTTACACAGTCACCGCAAGCCCGGGAGGGGCAACAGCAACAGGAAATGCTTCGCCTTTGACTGTCAACGGACTCAGCAATGGCAGCGCTTATACCTTCACTGTTAAGGCGACCAATTCTGCCGGTACCAGTATCGCTTCCGGGGCGTCAAATGCCGTGACACCAGAACAGCCAAATTCAGCGCCGATCATCAGTGGCTCCGCTGAGACCACAGTGATCGAGGGTGCGGGCTATAGTTTTGTGCCGGCCGCCGCAGACAGTGATGGCGACAGACTGACCTTCAGTATCAGTAACCAGCCGGCCTGGGCCAGCTTCTCCACCAGCACAGGGGCCTTATCCGGCACACCGGGCAAAGCGGATATCGGCACCACCAGCGGTATCGTCATTAGTGTCAGTGACGGTATGGCCATTGCTAGTCTGCCGGCATTTAGTTTGACGGTCCTGCCGGCGAACCAGCCACCGGTGATCAGCGGCACGCCAGTAAACACTGTGGATAGCGGCGACCTGTATAGCTTTACGCCGACCGCCCGCGATGCAGATACTGCGGATACGCTGAGCTTTAGCATCAGCAATAAACCGGCCTGGGCCAGCTTTAACACGGCGACAGGACAGTTAAGCGGCACGCCGACCAGCGCGGATGTGGGTATCGCTTCTGGCATTGTCATCAGCGTGACCGATGGCAAAGCCAGTGCCAGCCTGCCGGCGTTTAATCTGACGGTGAAAGCTAAAAATGTTGCACCAGTGGCCTCTGACAGCACTGCAACGCTGGCAGAAGACACAACACTGACGCTGACCCTGACAGCACAAGACGCCAATCAGGACCCGCTGACTTACGAAATTGCGTCGCAACCGGCGCACGGCAGCGTGACGCTGCAAGGCGCAACACTGACCTACACGCCGGCCGAAAACTACAATGGCAGCGACAGCATTGGTTTTGTGGCGAAGGACGCAGCCTTAAGCTCAAATACTGCCACGGTCAGCCTGAGCGTGACAGCGGTCAATGATGACCCGGTGGTCACTGATGACAGCTTTAACCTGCAACGCACAGCCAACAATCAGTACCAACTGGCAGTACTGGCCAATGACAGCGATATCGACGGTGACAAATTAAGTATTGATGGTGCATCAAGTTCAGTGGGTACCGTCAGCTTTAGTGCCCAAGGCTTAACTCTGACAACACCTGCGCTCTATGCAGGTCCTGTCAGCCTGCGTTACACCGCAACGGATGGCAAAGGTGGCCGTGGTACCGCCACGGTTAGCCTGACGATTAGCGGAGGCGATGCCAGCAATCTGCCTGTCATTACAGTGCCGGCCGATATCACCACCAATGCCACAGCGCTGTTTACCCGGGTTCCGCTCGGCACCGCCACAGCCGTTGACCGCAATGGCGGCCAGCTGCGCGTCGGGCTTGTCAACGGCAGTTTGTTCTTTGCGCCCGGCGAACACATCGTTTACTGGCAAGCCACTGACGCTGAAGGCAATACCGCCACTAAAGCGCAAAAGGTTCGGGTCAATCCGTTAGTGTCGCTGAGCAAAGATCAGCTGGTGACCGAAGGCAATGAGGTCGAAATCCAACTGATATTAAACGGCCTGGCGCCGGTTTATCCGGTGACAGTGCCTTACACTGTCAGTGGCAGCGCTGGTGGCAACGATCACACGCTGACATCCGGGGTCGCCGAAATCAGTGCCGGACTGTCCACGACAATTCGCTTTAACGTGCTGGAAGACAGCGTGACAGAAGCATCTGAAGACATAGTGGTAACTCTGGACAGCAGTGTCAACCGCGGCAGTAAACGCAGTAGCCGGATCGTGCTTAGTGAAGCCAATGTTGCCCCTGTGGTGTCACTCAATGTGCAGCAAAAAGCGGAAAACCGTCTGACTGTCGGTGCTGCGGACGGGGTTGTAACTGTGACTGCGACTGTGACCGACAGCAATCCGCAAGATCAACTGAGCGGAATCTGGAATGGCGGCAGTCTGCAAAATACCAGCGCCGACCAGCGCCAATTCAGTTTTGATCCGGCTCAGGTCAGCGCGGGGCTTTATCAAATCAGCTATACGGCCACTGATACCGGCACACCAAACCTGTCGGCAACTTCACAAGTCTTTGTCGTGGTGCGGCCTGCCCTGCCGGTGCTTGGCACCACTGACAGCGACGGCGATTTAATTCCGGATAATCAGGAAGGTTTTGCCGACTCCGACGGCGATGGTATTCCGGATTATCAGGATGCCATCAACGAATGTAACGTGATGCCCACCGAGTTACTGGGGCAGACTCAGTTTGTCGCCGAAGGTGAGCCAGGTGTCTGTTTACGGCTCGGCACTGTCGCGGCGTCCACCGATGCTGGTGGCTTGCAGATAGCAAAAGATGCGGTAGCAATCGATAAAGTTGCGGTCAATATCGGCGGCATCTACGACTTCATCGCCTATGGCTTACCGGAACAAGGCAAGAGCTACAGCCTGGTGATCCCACAGCGCCTGCCGGTACCTGCCAATGCGAACTATCGCAAGTTCAATGAGGTGACGGGCTGGGTCGATTTTGTCAGCAATGAACGCAACTCAGTGTCCAGCGCGGCCGGTGAGCGTGGCTTCTGCCCACCACCGGGTGGTCCGGAATGGCGCGCAGGCTTAACGGAAGGCCATTGGTGTGTGCAGGTCCGGGTTGAAGACGGTGGCCCGAACGATGCCGACGGTATTGCCAACAGTGCCATTGTCGACCCGGGTGGTGTTGCAGTGGCGCTGAACGGAAATAAATTACCGGTGGCGGTCAAAGACAATGCTTCTGTCAGAAAAGACGGCAGCATCGATGTGAACGTATTGGTGAATGATACCGATGCGGACGGCGATAAGTTAACAGTCACGCAGGCCACCAGTAGCTTTGGCACTGTCGCCATTCTGGCGGATCAGAAGCTGAGCTATAAACCCAACGCTGATTTCGTCGGGATTGATACGGTAATTTACAGTATTACCGACGGCAAAGGCGGCACGGCGAGCAGCGAACTGGTCGTCACAGTGTTTAGCAATACTGCACCGGTGGCGGTGCAGGACAGCGCCGCGACTGATGACCGAAGCCCAATCCTCATCGATGTGCTGAAAAATGACACCGATGCCGATGGCGATGTGCTGAAAGTCAGTGCAGCCAGCGCGTTGCAAGGCACTGTCACTATCGAAGCCGATCAACGCCTGCGCTACACGCCGAAGGCTGGTTTTAACGGGGTGGATACCATCAGCTATACCGTGCAAGACGGCACTGGAGCTACTGCAACGTCGACAGTGACGGTCACAGTGCGTGCTTATCAGGAGGTGGTGGTCGAGAACAAATCCAGCGGCGGTAGTCTGCCCCACTGGATGCTGCTCGCGCTCGGCGTTGTGCTGCTGACGCGCCGGCGTTCAGCAGCGAAGAGCTGAACACGCTACGATTTTTCACAGGCCATCAGTTAAAATGCCAAAGGGCGGTCCAGACCGCCCTTTTGTTTTTCTGCCAGAAAATACTCAGTGATTGACCAAGGTTAGCCGAGAGGGTGCGACTCAGGCGCCGGGCTATTTGGCGAGGCCGTCAGCGCTGCCACCGCTAACGGCCGGGTGATGGCGCTGTGCAGATACCAGTTGTTAAACACCAGCTCTATTTGCTGCAGTGGCAGCATGCCAAAATGATAATCGCGATACTGCTGACACAGCGCCAGCACGGCTTGCGGTTGTTGCAGCGGCTGGGTGAAGCGGCATAACGTCAGATGCGCGCTTTGCTGACGGTAACGGCTGTCGATACTGTGCCGCAGGCCACTTTGGCCAAAAGCCAACCGCAGTTTGTCGCGCAAAATGCTCAGCCCCTCGCCTTGGGCAAAACCCTGCAGCAAAATACAGGACGCGGATGCAGTCACGCCGCGCAGTTCAATTTGAATTGGCGCTACTTTTTGCTGCCGGATCTCTTCGTTAAGCTCCGCCAGCACCTGCTGAAACACCCGGATATATGCCGCTGCGTTTATCTGCTGCAGGGTAAAACCGCTGAGACAGGAGATGATCGACAGCACGGTCAGATGCAGCTCCGCCGCCGGCTGCAGATATTGCGCAGGTTCAAACGCGGCCAGTTGCTGCTGAAAGTGCTCAACTTCCAGACAAGCCGCCGGGCTGTTGGTTTGCAAAAACGCCAGCGCCGTGATGCCGCGCCGGTCATCGGCCGGGTCGTTCGTTAAAGCGTCGGTTTCCAGTTGTTGCGTCGATAAGGCGGCACAAAATTGTTGCCACAACTGCTGATAAATGTCGGCGGCCATAAGGTCAATCATTGGTCTGGGAAAGCCCGAGCTTAACAGAGGAAGTGCTGCAAGTTGGCAGATTATTGCGCTGCTGATGCGGATTTAAACGCCGATTTAAACTCGGCTTCAAACGCGGCTCTGTGCGCTTTTTTGTCCGGGCAAACTTATCCGCCGAGCGTGCCAAGGAGCTGCGTCAACCGGTCCAGATTCTGCTCGTTGGCAGGTTCCACAATATGCCGCACCGCCTGGGCAATATCGGCATCATCAAACACCTGCTGCCAGCGCAGCACAGTGTCTGCTTCCAGCGGCGTCAGTTCGACTGTTAAGGTGAAAAACGGCGCACAGTCGTGGCGGATAACAATTTTGCGGTTGGCTTCAAGTTCGGCAAAAAAACTCTGGTTCGGATACTGCTGGCCATCCGGCCCCTGCATAACAAAATGCCAACTCCCGCCGGGGGTAAATTCAAACCGCTCAAAGTGGTTGGTAAAACCAGCCGGCCCCCACCAGGCGGCCAGTTGCTCCGCACGGGCAAAAGCGCTGTATATCGCCGACGCCGGAAATGGCAAGGTGCGACTGGTCGTGAAAGTGTTGGCTTCAGTCATGTTGGTGTCAGGCATGGTCAGGCTCCGTGCTCAATAAACAGGATTCAGGTCATCAAGATACAAATAAAACAGCACTCAGACTAAAAAACATTCAGGCAACCGGTGTTGTTTTTGCCCCACATATGGAGAAATTTGACCACGGCCCGCACAACCAATCAGACCGTATTATCGCCAGCAGCCCGCTCAGGAAAGAGCAAAAACCACTTTAAACCGCTCACAGGCAACCGGCATTGTGGGCCCCGCAACCCGGCCAATGCGGGCGCACTCCCTGGCGTAATACGCCGTATGCGCCTCGCGCCAGTACTGCAGCGAACCATCGCCTTCGCCTTCAGCGGCGGCAAATTCCGCAGTCACTTCAGCAAACGGCGTGATATCCACCTGCGTCGTTTCAATCACACAAACCGGCTGACCGTCCCAGGTGGTGACCACACTAAGATCGCCCGGCTTAGGCACCGCCTGATTGGCCACCTCAAACGACCAGACCAGCCCGGCCGTGGCACGCTTGATGCCGCGCACCACCAAATCAGCCAAATGATTGGCACTTGGCTCGTTGTCATCAAACACACAAACTTCAAAAAAACGCGCATCGACATCATCGGTCCGCGTCGCCTTAAACGCGTCCCAAAACTGTTGAACTATCGGGTCCAGTGGTGATGGCATGGTTGTGGCCTCGGGTAAAGTTTTGGGTAGTTGGAACGCAGCCGCGCCAGTGTCGACAACAGTGCTTACGCACGATGTTGTGTTCGATTTTTTTATGCAAACTTACCTGACAAGCACTAAAACCTCATCACCGCCATAACTAATAGCTAATTGCTTACAACCCTTTGAAGTTATGTGCACATCAACAAATGAATTTTCCGCTGCACTATAGATCTGCGCTTTCCATAACGAAGAGTTTGCTGTCGGCTTTATCGCTTTTAACACAACTAATCCAATTGCTTTCGTATTGTTGTCATGGTAGTGAACAGTGGCCTCAGCTTTGTTTAAGTCGATTAGTAGTTTTGCGGGCTTAGCTGAGTGATTCCAGATACCCGAAATATCACAGTCACCTTTGGCCAGAGCAGAAAAAGTCGAGGCCACCAGAATAGTGCTAAAAACTAAGAACCTGAGCATGAGCATCCTTTGCATCTAACGTTTGAGCTCAAGACCGTCGCGCCTGCAGCGAATAGTTAGAAGGCACCACCCGTATTTTCAAGAATTACTTCCGGTGCGGACCGAAACGGCGTAGCAGATACGCTGCACGCTCAGACTCTGATGAAAACTCGATGTCCTTGACGAGTTCAATGCCACCTAGCTCATCTTCAGGAAGAAGGTCAGCAATGGTACTTTCATCCAGGGTTACCAAAAATTTGCCACCACGCTCTGTAGTGGCACACTGAATTTGGCCATCTGATTAGAGGTGTTATGATCCACCTCGT
>CALJUX010000036.1 GCA_937978655.1 uncultured Chromatiaceae bacterium | reverse complement strand
CCGGCGATTTGGTGCGTTATCAGGCGGATGGCCAGATTGAATACCTCGGCCGGCTCGATGAACAAGTGAAGATCCGCGGCTTTCGGGTGGAACTGGCGGAGATCCGCCATCAGCTGAACTTGCTGCCTGGCGTCGTGTCGTCTTATGTCAGTTTGATACGGGATCAGGCCGCTTTGCCGCAGCTGGTGGCTTATGTGCAAACCAGCGCCGACACAGTGTTGCCGGATGTCGCCACCTTCAGTGCCAGGCTCAAAACCCAGCTCAGTGCCATGTTGCCGGCGCATATGTTGCCGGTGGCCTTTGTGCCGGTCGACAGCTGGCCACTGACACCCAACGGTAAAGTGGATAAAACCGCTTTGCCGCAGCCGGTGCTGACTGGCAGTGCCGTTTATGTGGTTGCTGATAACGCCACTGAACAGCAACTGCTGGACATCATCGCCGGGCTGCTGGCGCTGGACGCTGACGCTATCAGTATCACGGCAAACTTCTTTGACCTTGGTGGCCATTCGTTATTGCTGATGCGGCTGCTCAGTGCCATTCAGCAGCAGTTTGGCACCAGCCTTGAGGTGAGAGCCTTATTTGAGTGCCAGACCATCCGCGACGTGGCGCAGTTGATTGTCACAGAGCAGCAGCTGCTGCAACTGGTCAGTCAGGACAGCGCAACGCCGGAGCTGTGGGAGGTTTGAAGTGACGGACCGGCCGGCCAGCAGTGCGGCCGGTCCGATTTGATATTCCGTTGATGTTTCGCATTTATCCACTTTTCGACAGGTTTTTTACCGGTTGAAACCTTAGCCTGCGCCCGTGTAAAGCAGGTCCGGCGGACCTTACAAATGCACACAAATTGCAGACAAATTTGCGTATTGAGGCCCGGCTGGCCTGATGGTAGTTTGTGTTAATTAAATGTGGAAATGCGGTTTTTAACAGTGTTGTTTTCTCTGGTCTATGCCAGGTAGTCCTCAGGCCGATGGGTAAAAAAACGCTCTGAAACCTGTCAGGGAAATGCGACCAATCACAGTATGGAGATTGTTATGTATATGAATTTTAGTAGTAAATATATGAAACCCGCGCTTTTGGCCACACTGTTGTCTGCGCTGGCAGGCTGCGGCGGAACTGAGGAACTGGCAAAGGAGCTGGACAGAACCTCAAATTTTACATTTGTAAATGCATTGCCTTATTCGGCAGATTTTCATCTGCAGAAGCGCAACATCGCAACCGATTTCAGCGGCCTGTTTGACAGTTCAAACCGGGTATATGCCGATTTACCTAAGAATGAAGTCAGCGGTGTTTACGCCTATAAATACAAAGCCATCAATGGCATGGTGAATCTGGGCGTGCGCAACAGCATCAGCAAAAACGATGAAGAGAAAGCGTACGTCGGCCTTGGTAATAATGAAGATCTGTGGGTTATTGCCTGGGATGCAGCCGGCGACAACAAACTGACTCAGGTGAATCGCAAACGCAGTGATCAGTCCGGCAAACTGAACGTGCGGATTTTTGCTGACGGTACCTATCCGGTCTCGGTCAATGGCAATAATGCCGCCGCCACCAGCAAAGGCGGGATCACCGATTTTTACAGCCTGGATAACTGCAACAGCTCGTTGAAAGTCAATAACAAAGCCATTGATTTGTGTGGCGGTGATTATGGCCGCTCTTACCTGTTGGTGGTTGATGCCAACGGCAAAAAAGTGCTGGTGCGGGAATAAACCAGAGGCAGCCTGCAGCGCACTGCAGGCTGCCTGGCCTGACACTCTCACGATGTGCTGTAGCCGGTTCGCCGGCCATCAGCGCATCGTGACAAATTCCTCCGCCGACGTCGGGTGAATTGCCACACAGTTATCAAAATCAGCTTTAGTCGCGCCCATTTTAATGGCAACCGCAAAGCCCTGCAGCATCTCGTCGGCGGCGTAACCAATCACATGCAGGCCCACCACTTTTTGCTCGGTGCCTACGCAGACCAGCTTCATCCGCGTTGGTTCGCGGTGTGACGTTAAAGCGCGGTACATCGCAGTAAATTCGCTGTTGTAGACCTTGACTGCCGCATCGCCGAATTCAGCGCGCGCTTGCGCTTCTGTTTGGCCAACAGTGCCAATCGGCGGGTGCGAGAATACGACTGTGGGTACTAAGTCGTAGTTCAGGTGCTCGTCAGTTTTGCCGTTAAACAAGCGCTCGGACAACCGCCGGCCTGCAGCCACAGCGACTGGTGTTAAGGCCAGGCGGCCAGTGTTATCGCCGATGGCATAAATACCCGGCACATTGGTGTTCTGGTATTTGTCGGTCGGAATAAAACCCTGCGCATCGGTTTCGACGCCAGCAGCAGCCAGATTCAGATTTTGTGTGTTCGGCGTGCGGCCAATGGCCCAAATCAGGCAATCAACCTGCAGCACATGGCCGGTATTGAGTTGCAGCATTAACGAGCCATCGGCTTCGCGGCTGACGGCGGTCACTTCAGTATGCGAATGCACCGAAATGCCATTGTGCTGCATCAGCTGATGCAGGGTATCCGACAACATGGTGTCAAAACTGCGCAGTGCTTTGTCGTGGCGCACCAGCAAATGAGTGTCACTGCCAAGCGCCTGTAACACTCCGGCAATTTCCACGGCGATATAACCGGCGCCGACCACAGCGACCCGTTTCGGGCAATGGTCCAACGCGAAAAATCCGTCGCTGTCGATGCCCAGTTCAGCGCCAGGGATCGCCGGCCAGGCCGGCACACCGCCGGTGGCGATACTGATATGGTCGGCGCTATAACGCTCGCCGTCGACTTCGATGGTGTTGGCATCAACAAAGCGAGCGAAACCTTTGATCACAGTGACCTGATTTTTGCCAAGCACCCGCTCGTAAGAGCCGTGAATGCGCGAGATATAAGCCTCACGGCTTTGCACCAGCTTGCTCCAGTCGAGCGCCGGCGCTGCTACGTCGTAGCCGTAATCCGGCGCCAGCTTCAGCGCATCGGCGATCTGCCCGGCAAACCACATGGCTTTTTTCGGCACACAGCCGACATTGACACAAGTGCCGCCTAAGGCCTTGGCTTCGACAATGGCGCAGTTTTTACCGTAACTGGCGGCTCTGTTGGCGCTGGCGATACCACCGCTGCCGCCACCAATGGCGATGTAATCAAAATGTCGGGTCATAGGAGTGCCATAAATATCAAAATATGAATTGGGGTTATAAGGATTCAACTGGCGGAAAACAAGGGGTTTAAGGTTTTTGCCGACCTTGAGGACTGTTTATTTATGCGCTGTTCATCCTGCGGTATTTCCGAACCTTTGTGTTAAAAATCAATGAAATGTCAGTAGTTTTGGCCGGTGCGCTGGAAAAATAGCTGAGCTTGCACCGCCTTAGCCAAAAAACTTTGTTTGACGAACGGCCGCTCAGCCGCTAAAAAGTCGGCCTTTGCACAGCTGTTTGTCAGCTGTTTGTTTTTGACCGGAATGATGGCGCAGGAACACGGCAGTATGCCGGGTTGGAGCCGCCAGAATCCCCGGCAGACCTTTGAGCCTGCCCTCCAAAGGAACCGCAGTCGATGCAAGAAATGCTCATGGCGATCTGGCACCAGAATTTTGATCAGCTGATCCAGCTGGGGAAAGTGGATTTACTGATTGGGTGTTTATTACTGATTTTGTTTCTCGAATCCGCTTTTGTATTTTTACCTTTACCCGGCGACAGTCTGGTGCTGATGGCCGGTGGCCTGATGGCAGCCGGCGTGATTGAGCCGGAGGTGGTGTATCTTTACATGCCTTTGGCGGCAGGGCTTGGCAGCTTGCTGGCCTACTGGCAGGGCTATGCGCTGGCACATACCCGCTTTATGCATCATATCGGGCGTATCGTGCCCGACAACAGTTTGCCGCGCGCGATGTCACTGCTCGAACGTCATGGCCTGCTGGCGATGTTTTCTTCGCGTTTTATTCCGTTTGTCCGGGTGCTGACCCCGATGATGATGGGGATGACGCGACTGACTTTCTTGCACGTGACGATGATCAGTCTGGTCAGTGCCTGGTGCTGGACTTTTGTGCTGAGCCTCGCCAGTGAAACGCTGATGAAACTGCCGTTTCTGATGCAATATCATCAGCTGCTGGGCAAAGGTCTGGTGCTGGTATCGCTGGGGCTCTTTGTGCTGGCTATCCTCGCCATTGTCTACCGGCTGATGCGCAAACCGGCCACTCCGGCTGGCGAATAACAGGTTTCAGGCGTGGCGTTGTTGCATCGTTGCAACAGCGCCTTGCAGGAGCTGTTGCAGGACCTGCAGGTCGATATCGCTGAGACGGCGCACCGACAAACAGGCTTTCCCCATCTTATGTTTACCGAGCTGCGCCAGTAGCTGTTGCTGTTGCTCACTTTCAGCCAGCAAATAAATACTGATATCCGTTTTACGGCTGGAAAAGCCCACCACACACATATCACCTTCGCGGCCACTGTCGTAGCGGTAGTGGTACTGGCCAAAACCAACGATAGCAGGGCCCCACATGGTGGCTTTGCAGCCGGTGATATCCTGCATCATCGCCAGTAATTGCTCACAATCCGCCAAGCGCTCCGAGTCTGTGATAGTCGCCAGATAGTCAGATACCGGCGCTGCGGTGGCGATGGTTTTATTGGCTGGCATGGTGGCATTTGACCCGAGGCTGGTGTGTCATTGCAGCTTAGTTGATTTTTCCCGGCAAGCGAGGCTTGCATCCACAATGGCACAAAAAGCTGTATAGTAATACAGTGTTTGTGCTAACCCATTGAAGTGGATGCAAAATGAACGAATTGACTGAAGTGAGGCTTTGGCTGGAGCTCGTTTTAGCGCTGGTATGCATGGGCGCCATCGCGGCCTGGTGGCGGCAGCAACAGACCAACCGGGCGCTCAGCGATCAGCACATTCGGCAACAGGCGCAACTGGAGCATCAGCAGACTTTGCTGAATGACCACCGTATGCAGTTGCAGCAAAGTCAGGACGAAGTACGGCAGCAGCAACAGGATTATCTGCGTTTAAAAGAAAAACATGACCGGCTGCAAGTGCTGCTCAGCGAAAAACAAAGCCAGTATCAACAGCAGCTGGCGTTATTGCAGGACAGCAAACTGCAGTTAAAACAAGAGTTTGAAAATCTCGCCAACCAGATCTTACAGCAAAAAGGTGAGCAGTTTGCCCGCCAGAGCCAGCAAAGCCTGCTGCAGCTGTTACATCCGTTACAAGCCGATATGAAAGGCTTTCGCGACAAAGTCGAATCTATTCACACTGAAGATTTAAAGCAGCGCAGTGAGCTGAAAACTGAGCTGTTAAACCTGCAAAAACTCAACAGCGCTATCACCGACCAGGCGGCGCGTTTAACCAGCGCGCTGCAAGGCCAGAAAAAGCTGCAAGGCAACTGGGGCGAGCTGATGCTGGAAAATGTGCTGGAGAATTCCGGCCTGCGGCCCGGCGTCGATTACCGGCGTGAAGTCAGTTTTCAGACCGAACAGGGCCGGCGCCGGCCTGATGTGATTGTTGACTTGCCGCAACAAAAGCATCTGGTGATCGATGCAAAAACTTCATTGCTGGCCTATACCCGTTATGTGAACGCCGAACAGGATCTGGAACGCGCTGAGGCATTAAAAGCACATTGTCAGGCGGTCAGTGATCGAATTTCCGAGCTTGCCGATAAAAGCTACTATCAGCTCGACGGGCTGAATTCGCCGGAAGTAGTGTTTATGTTTATTCCGATTGAATCGGCCTATGTCGAAGCGTTAAAACATGACCCGTTGTTGTATCAAAAAGCGCTGGAACGTAATGTACTGGTGGCGACGCCCACCACGTTGCTGACCAGCCTGAATATAGTGCGGCAGCTGTGGCGTTTTGAGCAGCAAAACCAGCACAGTGCCGAGCTGGCGCAGCGCGCCGAGCGTTTTTACGCCAAGCTGGCAGCTTTTCTCGAGTCGATGCAAGGCGTCGGGAAACAGCTCGACAAGGCGCGGGAAAGTTATGATAAGGCCCTTGGGCAACTTTATAGCGGCAAAGGCAATCTGATCAAACAGGCGGCAGAATTTAAGGAGCTGGGTGTGGCAGTGAAGCAGGAACTTGACCAGCAGCTGGTGGAAAAAGCCCGGCTGGAACTGTCAGCGGAGGCGCAGTGAAATTATCTATGTGCTGGCCCTGCGCCTTGTTGCTTGGCTGGATCTGGTCGGCACAGGCAGAAGAACAACCCGCGCCGGCAGCACCGGCGCTGCCGCCATGTCATTTGCTGGCACATCTGAACGAATCAAAAGATTTAACCGACGCGGCCGGACTGCAGTTGCCGCGCTGGTACGACTTACATCACCGTTTGCTGAAACTGCTCGCGGATAAAGCCGGTTGTACGCTGGAAGTGGTTGGCAGCCCCTGGCCACGCAGTCTGGCGCTGCTTAAAGACGGCAAAATCGATTTAATGCTGACGATGTCCTACACCTATGAACGCGAGCAATATGCCGATTTTATTGGCCCACATTATCTGGAAGAAACGGTGCTGGTGCTGGATAAAGCCTACCTGCCAAAAGTGAAAAAACTCAGTGATATCCTGCTGTTGCCAGGCCCGGTTGGCGTGCTTCGTGACGCCTGGTATGGCGAGGAATTTGCGCAGATCAGCCTGGAAACAGAGTTTCAGCCGTACCTGCAATACGCCAACAGCCTGACGCAAAAACTGAATTTACTGAAGAAAGAACGGGTGATTGGCATGCTGGAAGATAAAACCCAATATCTGGAATGGAGCCGTGCTTATCCTGAATTAGCGGCCCGCTACAAGATTGCGTTCCGGCTGCACAGTAACCCGGTGTATATCGTTGCCAGTCGCAAAGGCGTATCTTTTGCGGTACGGGAGCGGCTGAAAAAAGCCTGGTATCAGGTGTATGGCGGGCCTGAACATCAGGCGATTTTGCAAGAATTTGGCTGGGTACTGGAGTGACTTTTAAGGCAGGTGCGGCATGACTCACCACAACAGTGTGACCGAATTGCGCCGGGTAATTTGGGTCGGCGGTGCGCTGGACAAATACACCGGGCTGGTGCGCCAGCATGTCTTGCCGGGCCAGCATTATTTTCAGTGGTTTGAATATCGCGCCTTGAGCCGGTTTTTACAGCAACACGCCGGCCAGCCGCTGTTGGTCATCGCACACAGTTATGGCGCCAGCACCGCAGCCCGCGTCATCGCCAGCGGTTATCGCGTCGATGAGCTGGTCACCATAGACCCGGTCAGCTGGCGCAAACCCAATGGTGAAATGCTACGCAAACATTGCCGGCACTGGCGCAATTATCTGGCCGGCGATACTTCAGTCAATTTCGCCAATCTGGTCGCCCGCTGCGGCGGCTGGTGGCAACACTGGCCACAGCTACACGCCCACCAGCATCTGGTGCTGAATGCTGATCATGCGTTGATTGTCGATGCAGTTTTGCAGTCCTGGCGGCAAGGGGCTACGCAGCGCGTGGCTTGATTTTTTTGCCCTGCGGGCGGCGGTTTGGGTTTCAATAATCATTTTTTCCCCTTCGGTGAGACCGTCTAGCAAAGAATTCACCTGGCGGTGAGGCACTTGTTGCTGACGCAGGTGCTTTGCCCTGCGGGCGGCGGTTTTGTTAGTAGTCATTTTTCCTGCTGCCGCAAGTCCGCTTAGCAAAGAGTTCACCTGCCGGTGAGTTACTTTCTTTTGTTTCAGCAAAAGAAAGTAACCAAAGAAAAACAGACCCCGGTTCCGCTCGAAAGCCCGATGAAAATCAACAGTTTGAGGCGCCGGCGTAACTCGCAGGCTGCTACCGTCAGCCTGCTCAGACACCCGCCGTCTTAAAACCTCAAACCGCTGATTTGCATCGGCTCGCTTCAACGGGGAATTGGTTTTCTGAGATGTTACTGCTCTTGACCCGAATGAATTAAAGACAAATCTTGATGCAGCAGGCTGCCCATCGAGCGAAACAGCCGCCCGCAGGGCAAAGCACCAGCGTCAGCAACAAGTGCCTCACCGACAGGTGAATTCTTTGCTAGGCGGTCTCGCCGACAAGGCAAAAATGATTAATTAAAACCAAACCGCCGCCCGTCAGGGCAAAAAACAACAATAGACAGTTGCTGCAAGCCAGACTTGCTTAGCGCGCCGCGCTGCCGCACTATCGGGCATTATTTCGATACCTCAGAACAGGAATACCCATGCAAAATCTCCTGCAACACCCGCAGTTTGCTGGCAGCTGGCGCATGCTGGTGGCGATGCTGCTGTCGGGCACTATTGGCCTTTTTGTCGTGGAAAGCGGCCAGGATACGGCGACTGTGGTGTTTTACCGCTGTTTGCTCGGCGGTGCGGTGTTGTTGGCTTATCTGAGCTGGCAGCGTGGCTGGCAAAAACTCAGTGCGCGGCAAAGTGGTTATCTGCTGGCCGGAGGCTTTGCGCTGGTGGCGAACTGGTTTTGTCTGTTTGGTGCTTACAAGTTAAGTTCGATTTCGATAGCCACGCTGGTGTATCACACGCAGCCGTTTTTCCTGTTATTGCTGACTGCCTTTGGCAGTAAAGAATGGCCGCCGGCGGCGAAGTGGGGTTGGCTGGCGCTGGCTTTTGTTGGGGTGGCTGGTACCACCGGGCTTGGCCAGGACCAGCATAATCCGCTGTTATGGCAAGGTGTTGGCCTCGCTGCCGTTGCCGCTTGTTTGTATGCGGTCGCAACGCTGACCACACGCAAGCTGACCGGGGTGGCGCCGGCGCAAATCGCTGGTCTGCAGATGGTGTTGGGCGTGCTTTTGATGTTACCGCTGGAGAAAACCTCAATGCTGCTGATGCCGGCGCTCAGTGTCGGTGCTTTGCTGACG
Source organism: uncultured Chromatiaceae bacterium (assembly GCA_937978655.1). Taxonomy (GTDB): domain Bacteria; phylum Pseudomonadota; class Gammaproteobacteria; order Enterobacterales; family Alteromonadaceae; genus Pararheinheimera. The sequence goes on along the minus strand of CALJUX010000036.1, from coordinate 23,551 downwards.
CTGGGCTTGGTGCATACCGGCCTGATGTACAACCTGATGTATAGCGCCTTTCAGCGTCTGCCCGTCACCAGCATCGCGTTTTTGTCTTTTGTTTACCCGCTTTTGACCGTACTGATTGACTTCTGGTACTACGACCTGACGTTAAGCCTGAGCCAATACGGCGGTATGGCGCTGATTGTGCTGGCACTAATTGCCCATCAGCGTAACTGGGGCGTGCGTGCCTGATCACTGCCACCCGGCCGCTGCAATGATTTAGTGGACTTTGGCGGCGAAAACCACTCGCTGCGCGCTTAGCCACGGTGCTGTGCATTTGTCTGCTGTGAAAATTTTGTTATCCTCCCAGCCGGAGCAAAAAAAGCAAAGGGGAGCTTTGATGAAACGTATGATGTTGGGCGCAGTAGCGCTTGCTGTATTAACCGCCTGTGGACCAAAACCAGAACAAGCTGTCACTGCAGCAGCAGGCACAACAGTCGCGGAGGCTGCACCTGTGGCAAAACTGCAATATGCAGCGACGAAACAGGGCGACGTGGTCGACACCTATTTCGAAACTAAAGTAGCGGACCCGTACCGCTGGTTAGAAGATGACCGCAGCGCTGAAACCGCAGAATGGGTCAAAGCGCAAAACAAAGTGACTTTTGATTATCTGGCGCAAATTCCGTACCGCGACCAGATTAAACAGCGTTTAGAAGCGCTGTGGAACTACGAAAAAGTTGGCGCTCCGACCAAAGAAGGCGCTTACAGCTACTTCTACAAAAACGACGGCCTGCAAAACCAATATGTGGTGTATCGCCAGAAAGACGGCGGCCCGGCTGAAGTGTTCCTCGATCCAAACGGTTTCTCTGCGGACGGCACCACGTCACTGGCCGATTTACAGTTCACTGACGACGGCTCTATCGCCGCTTATGCCATTTCTGAAGGCGGCAGCGACTGGCGTAAAGTTTTTGTCATTAACGCCGAGACCAAAGAAAAACTGGAACCGGAACTGGTCGATGTGAAGTTCTCCGGCATTTCGTTTAAAGGCAACGAAGGCTTCTTCTATTCCAGCTACGACAAGCCAACAGGCAGCGAACTGTCAGCGAAAACCGACCAGCACAAGCTGTATTACCATAAAATCGGCACACCACAAAAAGACGACCAGCTGGTTTACGGCGGCACTGACGCGGAGAAACACCGTTATGTCGGTGGTGTTGTGACGCAGGATGGCAAATATCTGGTGGTGTCGGCGGCGAACGCCACGTCCGGCAATAAACTGCTGGTGAAAGACTTAACTAAGCCTGACAGCGCTTTTGTGACCCTGGACGGTGAAGGCAGCTCCGATTACAACTTCATCGACAGCAAAGGCGATGTGCTGTACTTCTCGACCAACTTCAAAGCGCCAAATCAGCGGCTGATCGCCATTGATATGACCAAACCGGCGCAAACAGAGTGGAAAGACGTGATCGCGGAAACCGCCAACGTGCTGGAAGTCAGCAAAGGCGCCGGTTCGTTCTTCGCCACTTACATGGTCGATGCCATTTCCAAAGTGCAGCAATATGACTATAGCGGCAAGCTGGTCCGTGATGTGCAGTTGCCAGGCGTTGGCTCTGTGGCTGGTTTTGACGGCAAAGCTAAAGACAGCGTGCTCTACTTCAGCTTCGCCAACTACAACACGCCAGGCTCGATTTACGCCTACGACCCTGCTACCGGCGAGTCGAAAGTACACTTCAAACCGGCCGTGAAATTTAACAGCGACGATTATGAGTCCAAGCAGGTGTTCTACACCTCCAAAGACGGTACTAAAGTGCCGATGATCATCACGCACAAAAAAGGCCTTAAGCTGGACGGCACTAACCCCACCATGTTGTACGGCTACGGCGGTTTTAACGTCAGCCTGACGCCAAGTTTCAGCGTGTCCAACCTGGTGTGGATGGAGATGGGCGGCGTGTACGCGGTGCCAAACCTGCGTGGTGGTGGCGAGTACGGCAAAGCCTGGCATGAAGCCGGTATTCAGCTGAAAAAACAAAACGTGTTTGATGATTTTATCGCGGCCGGCGAATACCTGGTGGCGCAGAAATACACCTCTAACGACAAACTGGCTATTCGCGGTGGCTCGAACGGCGGCCTGTTAGTCGGTGCTGTGATGACACAACGGCCAGATCTGATGAAAGTCGCGCTGCCAGCCGTGGGCGTGTTAGACATGCTGCGTTATCACACCTTCACAGCCGGCGCCGGCTGGGGCTTTGACTACGGCACCGCCGAGCAGTCCAAAGAGATGTTTGACTATCTCAAAGGCTATTCACCGGTGCACAACGTGAAAAAAGACGTGGCTTATCCTGCGACTTTAGTCACCACCGGTGACCACGATGACCGCGTCGTGCCAGCGCACAGCTTTAAGTTTGCCGCTGAGCTGCAAGCTAAAGCCGGCGGCAACAACCCGCAGCTCATTCGCATTGAAACCAACGCCGGCCACGGCGCTGGTACACCAGTGTCCAAAACCATCGAACAAACCGCCGATACCTTCGGTTTCACGCTGTGGAATATGGGCGTCAAAGAAGTCGCAAAAGCGCAATAACGCTTTGAGTACATAAGAAATAAGCAGGCCGGCATTTGCCGGCCTTTTTTATGGCAGAGGGCAAAAGACCTGCAGATTTCTGGTGAGTATCAATTGCTGACTCACACAGATGTGCCGATGCATGTTGGTATGCAGAACATCACGCCTTATCGATAATTCGCCATATGTGCGGTTTCTCACGAAATCTTCACGCACCACCCATTACTTTTGCTCAGAACTTAAGCGCAAGGGTGATAAATATGATGAAGTTAACAACGATCTTTTCCGCAGCACTGGCAAGCTCTGCTCTGATAATGGCCGGATGCGGTAGCTCAGGGGCAGATTCAGCTGTCACCCAAGTGACGACTGCAGCGCCACAACAACCACCAGTGTCACAATTGCCTGCCCTGATTAGCGGCAGTATTACCAACCTGACGGGCAACCGCCTGACCATTAATGACCGCTCTCTCGATATCTCTGGTGCCAGTATCCAATATGGTGATACCGCCATTACAAGCTCTGCTCTGACTACAGGCATGAAAGTTGTGGTGAGTACAGATGGCGTCAAAGTGACTAAGGTCGAAGTGAACCCGGACATTTCCGGCAGAATATCTGCAATTGCTGGCACAGAGTTACAGATAAATACGCTGAGCCTTGATGCCTCAGCTTTAACCAGCATGCCTCAGGTCGGCGACTATGTTGCTATCAGTACCGCAGTCGGTTCCTCATCCCAGTTATCCGCTGCGGCCGTGATGGTGTTAAAGGGCGCGGAGATCCCTGCGACTATTGAGCTTGAAGGACAGGTTCAGCAACTTGAACCAAGCCAACAGCGCTTTGTGGTGAACGGGTTGCAGGTAGACTACGCCCAGGCGAAACGGGTTCCCGCGAATTTAGCCAATGGAAGTTGGGTGGAAGTGTATGGCAGTTTGGCGGGACAGCGGCTTATCGCGTTCGATATTGAAGCAGAACGCTATGCTGATGTCGCTGAGGCCGAAATTACCGGTACTATCACCTGGGTCGATTCACAGCAGCAACGCTTTGAATTGAACCAAAACTTGAGTTATTCGGTTTTATCCTCAACCCGCTTTGAAGACGGTCGGCAACAGGATTTGGCGCTTGGACGGGTGGTCGAAGTGACCAGTCGGTTGGTGAATAACAAGTCTGAATTAGTTGAAGTCGATTTCCAGTCTAAACCAGCAGATCCCGTAATAGTCAGTAAATTAGATCCACGCTTTGCCGTGAGCGGCCAGATGCGGTTAGAGGGCAAAACCCTGCTCTTTAACGGCTTTGTATTTCATTTGATCAACAGCACAAAGTTTGATGATGGCTTAACCCATTCAGCTTTAGAAAGCGCAGAGCTTGAACTTGAAGGGGTACAACGCAATGGTCAGTTACAAATTCTGGCCATTGAACGCGCCGATAATGAACCGCGGGTTGATCTTAAAGGTTTGGTGACACAGGGCGCAATCTGGGGCTATCAGGATGCGGATCAATCGTTAACACCTTTTGAAGGCAAATGGGTTGAACTCGAGTGCAATCTGCTCGGTACCCGCGTGTCGGCTTGCCGGCAGGATGACTAAACAGAGATAGCCTGAGTCCTGATACTCAAAAGGACTCAGTATTTTCTGTTACCGCATGATCCCTCACGTTTTCTTCACGCTTTCCCTGATTAAATATCTCGAGTTTTTAAAGAGGAGCTTTACCATGAATAAGAGTTTTATTGCACTCATTGCGTTATTTAGTTCATCAGTATTGGCTGAAGGATATGTCGGCACGGCATTGCAGTATCAAAACGCCAATATTGGTGATAAGAACTACAAACAAGCGCAGGTCGCCGGAGAAACTCTGGATCTGACCAAGGATGACGCGGGAAGTAGTGCAAGGTTATTTGCGGGTTACCGCTTAGCCAATAACTTCGGTGTGGAATTCGGTTATAGTGATTTCTCGCTCGATGCTGGTAAAGAAGTGAATATCTCTGCCACGCAGGATGAAGAGTGGGATGCTGAATTTAATCTCAGACAACTGGATGTGCAGCTCACCTATTTTTATCCATTGTCAGAGAAGCTGACTTTAAAAGCTGGCGCTGGTGTTATCCATCATGATGCTGAATTTGAAACCAGCCATAAACTTGATAACGAAGATGCAGCAGACCAATACCTGACTCAGGGTAAGACCAGCGACAGCAAGCTGGGCTTTACCGGCAGCCTGAACCTTCAATACAACATTTGGCAGCAAGTTGACGCTATTGTTGGTGTGCAATACAGCAACAGCAGTTTAGCTGACAGTACTGCAGCCTTTGCCGGTTTGGCGTATCGTTTTTAAACCGGAGCGAAGCGGATGCAATGTTTAAAAGTCTCCTTGATTGTCACCTTACTTGTGGTAATTAGTTTTCCCGGGCAGGCGCAGTACACAGGTCCTGGGAATCTGGTGAAGACTAACCTTTTGCAGATTCTGGAAGAGCCCGTCGACGATGACATGGCACGGCTGCAAGGTTATCTGGTCAAAAAAGTAAGCAGTGACAAGTACCTGTTTAGTGATGGTAAACATCAGATCCGGGTGGAGATTGATCAAGATGTGTTTCCGCCTCAACCTTTTGATGATAAAGATTTGATTCAGATTGAAGGGGATGTTGAAAAGGACTTTCTGGAGTCCCCTGAAATCGACGTTAAGCGCTTAACGGTAATCAAGAAATAATAAAAGGCTGCTCGCAATGAAAGTGCTGCTTGTTGAAGATAATCAACAGATTATGGAAACACTTGCTGATTTCCTCGAATTTAAAGGGCATCAGGTAGATTGCGCCTATCATGGTGAAGCAGCTTTGGTTACATTGCAACAGCAGCGTTTCGACATCATAGTGATGGATATCATGATGCCAAAACTGGATGGTATTCAGACCGTCACTCTGCTTCGACAGCACTACCACATTAATACCCCGATTCTGTTTCTTACTGCCCGCGATCATCTGGATGATAAGCTTGCGGCCTTTCATGCGGGTGGCGATGACTACCTGGTAAAGCCGTTTGCGATGGAAGAATTGTTGGTGCGTCTCGAAGCTCTCGCCAAACGGGGGCTGCGCCAGGATGTGCAGTTTTTGCATGTTGGTGAGTTAAGTTTTGATTTGGCGTTACATCAGGTAAAGCGCGCGGACAAAGTGTTAAAGCTTAGCAAGATCCAAAGCGAGATCCTGAAGATTCTGATGAGCAACCATCCTGCGATGGTGAGCCGCGAGCAGCTTTTCGACGCGGTCTGGCAAGGCGAAGCGCCGGACAGCGACGTGTTACGCAGCCACATCTATGCTTTACGCAACGCATTGGACAAAGACTTTAGTTTCCCGATGCTGCAAACGATACACGGTCAGGGATATCGCCTTGTCACACATTAAAAAAGCCAAACTTTTTCATAAACTCATACTGCTCACCGGCTCAATGGGGAGTGTGTTTATTTTATTATTCTGGTTGGTCGTGGTGATATCCGAAGATCAGCTTGAGCTGATTAGCCTGCATCACTGGCTGGAGTCTGAAGCCGCGATGTTCGAGCAGGACTATAAAAATTATGGCCATCGCAATAGTGTGCCAAACCACTATGAATTTGATCTCTACTTTTCCGATTCGTACAGACCCAACTGGCTGCAATCTTATACCGTTCCCGGATTCTATGAACATCATCTTGGACCCGAAGATAAACACTTTTTAGTCCGACCAGATCCGTCCGGGAAGGGATTGTTTTATGTTGTGTTTAAGGATGATGCTGATGATTATCTGGATGAGTATGAAAGCAAATTACATTTTTTTACTCTGTCGCTAGGCATATTAATCATCTTCTTAACACTGATATTCGGTTTATATCAGGTCAGACAAATAGCGCTGCCTTTACAGAAAGTGCTGGATAAAATCCGTTTAATGCCACCTGATCAGCCTGATTTTGCCGTAGAAGCAAATTATCAGGAGTTAGCCGCAATAGAGCAGGCTTTGGCGGACAGTAAAAAACGTATCGCCAACTTTTTCCGGCGCGAGCAAGAGTTTAGCCGGTTTGCCGCGCACGAAATCAGAACGCCATTAATGGTATTACAAGGCTCGGCAGAAATACTGACGCAATTAAAACTGGAACATGCGCTGGCGAATAAAGCCAGCCAACGAATCACTCAGGCTTGCGCTGATATCAGCTTGTTGACAGACACCTTTCTGTTGCTTGGAAAGGAGCAGCTCGACAGTCATTATTATACGTCGCTGCAGTTAGATACGTTGCTATTACAACAACTTAAAGCGACTCGCCAACTCTTTGTCGCGAGCACGCTGGAATGTTCTTGTCAAACCTCACTGGTCGTTGTCATGGCGCCTTCAAGCTTTGTTATTGTGCTACTGAACAATCTGCTGAAAAACGCCTTTAGCTATGCCAAAACACAGGTTTTCGTAAACCTTACTGAGCAGGAATTGACGATCAGCAATGATATTAGAGAAGGGTCCACCGGCTCAGGTTATGGTTATGGCCTTGTGATCATTGAACGAATTTGTGATCGGTTGAATTGGCAATGTCAAATAGAGCAGTCAGCTGGCGAATTTATCGCGAAAATCAGATTCACTGGTTAAGGGGCATTTGCACCATTTATCCACAACCTCCCTGCGGCAACGCACTGTTACCAAAACGTCTACTGGCGATTTTTTCCCGCAGGCGGCATCATGAAAGCCTCGTCTATGAATGCCGTTCCCGGCACTAAGGTTTTGTCATGTTTCAAAGTGTGCGTCGTCCTGATGTGCTGGTGATTGTGCTGGCGGCTGCCGGGATTTTGATGGTGTCGATGGGCATCCGCCAGTCGTTTGGGTTGTTTGTGGCGCCGATCAGCAGCTCGACCGGCATGGGTATTGCGGCCATCAGTTTTGCCATGGCGATTGCGCAGCTGAGCTGGGGTGCGGCGCAGCCGGTGGCCGGCGCTTTGGCGGACCGGTTTGGTGCCGGCCCGGTGTTGGTTGGTGGTTTGTTGTTACTGGCGGCTGGTTGTGCGTTAACGCCTTTTGCCAGCGGTACTTTGGGGCTGGTGTTAAGCGTGGGGTTATTAACGGCAGTCGGCTCCGGCATTAGTGGTTTTTCGGTGTTAATCGGTGCGGCATCACAACGCCTGCCAGCTGAAGCGCGCGGCTCCGCGTCCGGCATTATTAATGCGGGCGGCTCTTTTGGTCAGTTTGTGTTTGCGCCTTTGTCGCAAAAGCTGATCCAAAGCGTGGGCTGGATGGGCGCGATGTGGGCCTTGGCGCTGGCAGCGCTCGCGACTATTCCGTTGATTGCCAAATTCACCGGCGGCAGCGCCGCACCGGTCAAACACGCCGATGACAAAGGCATGCGCCATGCCATTGGCGAAGCACTTGGCGATCGCAGTTACGCTTTATTAAGTTTTGGTTTTTTCACCTGTGGTTTTCATATCGCTTTTCTGGTGACGCATTTACCCGGTGAAGTCAGTTTGTGTGGCCTGCCGGCCGATGTTGCCAGCTGGTCACTCGCCATCATTGGCCTTGCCAATATTGCCGGCAGCTTATACGCCGGTTCCTGCGTGGCGAAATACCGCAGTAAATCGGTGCTGGCGGTGATGTATGGCAGCCGCGCTTTGTTGATTGCGGTGTATTTGTTATTGCCCAAAACCGAATGGACTTTCTACATTTTTGCCGCAGGCCTTGGCTTCACCTGGCTGGCGACAGTGCCGCCGACTGCGGCGATAGTCGGCAAGTTGTTTGGTACCCGTTACCTTGCCACTTTGTTTGGCATTGCGTTGTTTGCTCATCAGATTGGCGGCTTTTTTGGCGCCTGGCTCGGCGGTATTGCGCTGACAGCGCAGGGCGATTACAGCTGGATGTGGTACGCCGACATGGCGCTGGCTGCGCTCGCTGCCGTGGCCAACCTGCCAATCCGTGAAGCAGAGGTCACGCGTCCGGCCGCGGCCTGACGCCACATCCGCTGTTTTATTCTTTGGCCTGTCACACAGCCCCAGCTACAATGCCGCGTTTTTTTCAAGCCGGAGTGTGCTGTGGAACAACTGCCAGCAGGTGTCAGTTTATTTTTTATTCAGTTATTGGTGATCCTGGCGGTGGCCCGGCTGGTTGGGGCGCTGGCGTTAAAACTGGGCCAGCCGCGGGTGGTGGGCGAGATGATCGCTGGCATTTTGCTGGGCCCGACCTTGTTTGGCGCACTGGCGCCGCAGTTGCAGGCGCAGCTTTTTGCCGCCGATTACCGGCCTGTGCTGAACCTCGGCGCGCAAATCGGCATTGGCCTCTATATGTTTCTGGTCGGGCTGGAATTTGATACCTCGATGTTTAAGGCCAAAGCCAGAAGCGCCGTGGCGATTTCGCTGTCGGGCATCCTGATGCCTTTTGTCATGGCCTGTGTGCTGGCGACCTGGCTGGTCGCGCAGGGCGGTCTGTTTGCCGACACTATCAGCTGGACTCAGGCGATGTTGTTTTTGGGCGCGTCCATTGGCATCACGGCATTTCCGATGCTGGCGCGGGTGATTCAGGAGCAGGGGCTGGCCAACAGTAAACTCGGTACGCTGGTGCTGGCGGCCGGCGCTATTGATGATGTCGCCGCCTGGTGTCTGATGGCGTTATTGCTGGCCAGTTTTAGTGGCGACGACAGCCTGTTTATCCGCGCTGTGCTGGGGGCTGTGATTTTCGCCGGCCTGATGCTGACGCTGGTGCGTAAACATGCCGCCCGGCTGGAAGCCTGGTATCAGCGCGAAACCCGGCTGACGCCACGGTTATTGCTGGTGATTTTGCTGCTGTGGGTGTTTGCGGTGACCAGCACCGAATGGATTGGCCTGCATGCAGTCTTTGGCGGCTTTGTGCTCGGCGTGGTGATGCCGCGTGGTTTGCTGGCGGAGCATCTGTTGAAACGTCTGCAGCCAGTAGTGCTGATAGCGCTGGTGCCGCTGTTTTTCACGGTGTCGGGCCTTAAAACCGATTTGTCACTGCTGGCCGAGGGCACTTTGTGGCAAGTGGCACTGGCGGTGATTGCGGCGTCAATTTTTGCCAAAGCGGTGGCCTGTTATCTGGCGGCGCGGCTTTGTGGTGAAAATCACCCGATGGCGCTGGCGGTCGGTATTCTGATGAATGCACGTGGCATGATGGAACTGATTTTGCTGAATATTGCGCTGCAAAACGGCGTGATCAAAGCTGATTTGTTTTCGGTACTGGTACTGATGACGATAGTCACCACGATGATGGCGACGCCGCTGTTTAATCTGCTGCAGCGCCGGCCGTCGTTTCGCGGCAGATTACAATAAGATGAAGCCAGAGGCCGAACCTTGCTGAAACAGGGACAGACAACTAATCTTTAGATCCGACAGGTCTGAACGGAAATGGTAGATGGAACAGGATGTCCTGTTAAAGGCGCAGGCCTTTGATTTATTAATGGCGCAGCTGCCGGTCGGACTGGCCGTGCTGGACCAGCAGCAGCGGTATCTGGCGATTAATGACCGGCTGGCACAGTTTCACAGCATCCCCGCCGCCGACCATCTCGGCCATTCTGTTGAGACTATGTTGCCTGATTTATATCCTGCCATTGCGCCAATGCTGGCGCAGGTGCTGGAAACCGGCCAACCGCTGCTGAATTTTGAAATCAACAATTCTCCTGTCTCTGACAACGCCGGCGTTGACTCGACCGCTCATTGGTTTGGCTCGTACCTGCCACTGTATGGCGATGGTCAACAGGTTCAGGGCGTGCTGGTTATTGCGCTGAATCAAACCATGGAATGGGGCGTGCAGCAACGCCGACAGCAGGACCTTGATAAATTGCGACAGGTGCTGGACAGCATGTTTGCTTTCGTGGGTATTTTGGCGCCGGATGGGACTGTACAGGATGCTAATCGTGCTCCACTGGAATTAGCAGGGATCACGCTCACTGACGTGCGGAATAAAAAGTTCTGGGACTGCTTCTGGTGGACGCATGATGCTGCAGAAGCGGCCCGGATAAAAGAGGCCGTTGAATTAGCACAACGGGGTATTACCAGCCGTTTTGATGTCAGCGTACAAATGCAGCAAGGCATTATCGATATTGATTTTATGCTGGCGCCAATGTTCGACGCCGAAGGCAGCATTTGTAATTTAATCCCGTCAGGCATTGAGATCACAGACCGCAAAAGGTCAGAACAACAGCTAAAACACAGTGAGTTACGTTTCCGGCGCGTGTTTGACAGTGTCGCGGATGGTTTGATTTCAGTGGACCGGCATGGCCATATTTCACTGGTAAATAGCAGAGCGCTGGAGATGTTTGGCTACCAGCAACACGAAATGATCGGTCAGCCTATTGAATTGCTGGTGCCACAGGACAAAATCGATGGCCATCATCACAGCCGGCAGCAATATCTGCAGAATCCTTCGACCCGCCCCATGGCCGAGTTGAAAGAATTATTTGCCAGACGCCGCGACGGCAGCCTGTTTCCGGTCGAAATCGGCCTGACGTATCTCGAAGGTGACAGCAAAGTGTCGGTGCTGGCGACTGTCACAGACGTCACCGATGCCAAAGCGGTGCAACGCGACCTGCAGCAAATTGTCCATGACAAATCTACTTTATTGGCCGAACGCACGGCGCTGCTGAACGAAGTGCATCACCGGGTGAAAAACAATCTGCAGGTGATGTCGAGTCTGCTCAGTCTGCAATCGCGTAATGCCGCGCCGGAGTTAAAGCAGGCGTTTGCTGAAAGTCAGATGCGGGTGCGGACTATGGCGCTGACCCACCAGTTATTGTACGAAAACCGCAATTTCAGCTCAGTGCCGCTGGCGGTCTATCTGGAACAGTTGTGCCGGCTGATCCAACAAACGCTGGCCCCGGCCAGCCAGATCCGCTTCAGCTATGACGGCATGGACAGCAAGTTGTTATTGGATTTGGAGCTGACTATTCCTTGCGGTCTGCTGGTGAATGAAGTGGTGACCAACAGCCTGAAACATGCCTTTGTGAAGAGCGCAGCCGAGGGCGGGCCGGCCGAGCGGGGCGAAGTCAGCCTTGGCTTGCAGGCGCTGGCGGATGGGCGTTATCAGCTGCAAATCAGTGACAATGGTATTGGCATGCCAGCACAGGCGCAGCTTGGTAGTGGCGCTTCGATGGGCATGCAGCTGATCCCGGCTTTTATTGCTCAGCTGAACGCTGAATTGCAATTACAACGCCAGCCCGGCACCTGTTACCGCATCAGTTTTTATCCGCAGAAGGAGGCGCGATGAACAGCAGCGTATTAATTGTCGAAGACGAGTTTGTCGTGTCGCTGGATTTAAAAAATATGCTGGAAGACCTCGGACATCAGGTGCTGGCCACAGTGTCGCGCGGCGAAGATGTAGTGCCGACGGCACTTCGGCAAAAACCTGATCTGGTGTTGATGGATATTCGCCTCGCCGGGGTGATGACCGGCACTGAAGCCGCGGTGTTGCTGAAACAGCAGATGGATGTGCCGGTGGTATTTCTGACCGCATATTGTGATGAAACGGTGTTGCAGGAAGCCGAACGCAGTTTTCCGCATGGGTATCTGGTTAAACCTTTTGACCGGCGGGAGCTGGCGGCAACGCTGCGCATGGTGGCGAACAAACATCATGCGGAGCTGAACTGCCGGCGTTCTGAGCAGCGGCTGAAACTGGCGATGAATGCTGCCCGCCTCAGTCATTTTGAGCTGGATCTGGCGTCGGGGCAGCTTGAGCTGCATGGCCCGCTGAGCCCGGCAACTGCCGATCCGACGCTGACACTGTCAGCACTGCTGGCCAGCTCTGAACACGGCCGGCTGGAGAAGTTGCTGCAATCCGGTAAAGCCTTCAGTGGTGTGTTTCTGGCTGCCGGCAGCCACAGCCGTTTTCTGGAGATCCATGCACAGCCGCAATATTTGAGTGACCGCAGTCATCCGGTGCTGATTGGTGTGATGGAAGATGTGTCGCGCCAGCAACAATATGAATTGCAGTTGCGACAGGCGCATGCGGTGTTCAGCACCACCGCCGAAGCGATTCTGGTGCTGGACGAGCAAGGTGCCGTGGTGCTGGCCAACCCGGCTTTCAGCCGGATCAGCGGTTATAGCCTCAGCAGTATTCGCGGCACCACACCGCAACAGTTTTTATATCCGCGCAGCCATCATTCTCCGGTCACGCCGCAGCTGCATGAACTGAGCGCAGCGCACTGGAGCGGGGAGGTCACCTGCCAGCGCCAGGATGGTTCGCTGTTTCCGGCCTGGCAGCATTTGTGTAAAGTCCGGGCGCCGATGACCCGCGGCCGGCGCAGTCATTATGTGCTGATGTTTTCGGATATCAGTGCGCTGCGCCGGGCGGAAGAGCATCTGGTCACGCTGGTGAATCTTGATCACCTGACCGGGCTGGGGAACAGACGCAAACTCGAAACTGTATTAAAAACCGAGATTGAACGGGCGCAGCGCGCCGGCACTATGCTGGGTATTTTGTATCTGGATTTGGATGGCTTTAAGCTGGTCAATGACACGCTGGGCCACCATGTTGGCGATTTGCTGCTGCAGGAAATCGCCAGCCGCATCCTGCAGTGCACCCGTGCCGGCGATGTGGCGGTGCGGGTCGGCGGTGACGAGTTTGTGCTGATCACGCCGGATATTCGTGGCCCGATGGACTGTTATGCCGTGGCGGAAAAGTTGCTGCTGGGCATTTCGGCCGATCTGCAGCTGGGGGACAATCAGGTCAGTATTTCGGCCAGCATTGGCATCGCCTGCTACCCGAATGATGCGCTGGACTATACCGAATTACTCAAGTGCGCTGATCTGGCGATGTTTGCCGCCAAAGACGCCGGGCGCGACCGCTATACCTTTTTTAATCCTTATCTGTCGGAAAAAGCCCATCTGCGGGTGCGGCTGGAGCGCGATCTGAAAGCAGCATTGCATGGCACTGGCGAGCCGCAACTGGCGGTGCATTATCAGCCGATTGTGGAGGCCAACACCTTGCAGATCTGTGGCGTGGAAGCGCTGATGCGCTGGCAACATCCGCAGCTTGGTGCTATTTCGCCGGACCGTTTTATCAAACTGGCGGAACAATGCAATCTGATCCAGGACTTGTCTGACTGGTTATGTGTGCAGGTTTTAAAGGATTTAGAGCTGTTGCAGGGATTGATCTCACCGCAATTTTATCTGGCGCTGAATTTGTCGGTGCGCCAGTTTGACGATGGCCAGCTGGTGGATCGGCTGCGGCCCTATTTTGATGCCAGGCAGCTGTGGCCGCAGTTGCAGTTTGAACTGACGGAAACCGCATTTATGCAGTCGGAGCGGCTGGAAGCCAGCCTGCAGCAGCTGCAGGCGCTCGGCTCGTCCATTGCGCTGGATGATTTTGGCACCGGTTATTCGTCGTTAAGCCGGCTAAAAGAGTTGCCGCTGGATTGCCTGAAAATTGACCGGGCTTTTGTCGCGCATATGACGCATGACAGCCGCAGCGCGAAAATTGTGCAGGCGATTTGTGCGCTGGCCCATGCGCTGGATCTGGTGCTGGTAGCCGAAGGGGTCGAAACTCATGCGCAGCTGGCCGGCTTGCAACAGATGGGCTGTCAGCGCATTCAGGGTTATCTCATCGCTAAACCGCTGCCACTGGACCAGCTGCGGGTCTTGTTGCAATATGGCATTCAGTTGCATTAATACCTCACAAGGAGCGGCGGTGCATTCACGGACCCATAACCCCCAGGCAACATCATGCAGCCAGCGCCTGATGTTGCGTCAGATGACCGCGGCCGACTGGCCGCTGTTTTATGCCTTGCATCAGGACCCGGCCGTGATCCGTTATGTCTGTGACGTGCTCAGTGAGGCGCAGATCCGTCAGCGTTTTGACAGCCGTCTGCAGCCGTGGACAGTGCAGAGCCCCGATATGATGGCACGGGTCATTGAACGGCTGGACAACAAAGCACCGGTTGGACTGATTGGTGTGCGCAGTGACTGGCCGAATAAACAGGCCGAAGTTGGCTTTTTGTTGTTGCCGTCGCAGCAAGGCCAGGGTTTTGCCGGCGAGGCGTTACAGAGCATTTTGCAGTTTGCCTTTCGCGACTGCGGTTATCACAAAGTCGTGGCGACTGTTACTGCAGGCAATGATCCCAGTTTAAAACTGCTGCAAAAACATGGCTTTGTGCAGGAAGGCCTGCTGCGGGAGCATTTCTACCTCGGCGGCCGTTTTGTCGACGATCTGAAACTTGGCCTGTTAGCCCGGCACTGGTCGCTGACGCAGCCGGGCTGAGGTTGACCCGCAGGCCGGCAGCCTGCGCCTGATGAAAACCCGCCGGCCGGTTCGTCGCCGGCCTGTTTGCCTGCTATAACACAAAGACCTCCCCATTACAGGACTCAGGTATCCGCTGTATGCAGACGCAAATGAATGCCCGAACGCTGGATCGGATCACGCTGACCGGCAGTCTGGTTGGGATTGGCACGGCATTATTGCTGGAACTGGAACAGATTTATCCATTGTCGGTGCTGATCGACGGTGGCGCCGGGCTGGTGCTTGGCATCGGTGTGTTGCTGCGCCGGCGTCTGTCGGCAGATCAGAAACTGGCCCTGCTGATGGCCTGCGGCATTGTGGTTGGCGCGGTCGCAGTGTTGCAGGGGCCTTTTACCGCAGACGGTCTGATGATACTGGCCGGGGTCTCGGCACTGGCGTTCAGCAACTGGTCCGGGGTCAAAGCGTTGGTGATCCCGGCGCTGTGTATCGCTTACCTGCTGGTGTTGTCGCTGCTGGTGGCACTGCGCTACGTGCAATATCCGCCGGACGTGCTGGCGGATGTCAATCATCCGGGGTTGTGGCTGATCAGCAGTGCGGCATTTTTGCTGCTGTTACTGGCGATGGGCGCCAGCATTTTTGAGCTCAAAGCGCGGCTCTGGTACAAAATTCAGCGGCTGGAAACCATCAACCAGCAATTGTTCAGCACGGCTTATCATGACGAACTGACCGGCGCGGCCAATAAAAATTTGCTGCAGCAACAGCTGGACCCACAGCTGCAGGGCGGCGGTAGCGGGACTTTGCTGGTGCTGCGGCTGACCCACTTGCGTCAGCTCAATGCGTTGCACGGCCATCAGCAGGGTGACCACTATATCTGCGCGCTGGCCGCGCTGGTCAGTTCGCTGATCCGCCCGCCGCAATTGCTGGCGCGGCTGAACGGGCCACAGTTTGCGGTCTGGTTGCCGGGCGACACCGCTGTCGGGCCGCTGGCGTCGCAGTTATTACAGCAGTTTCAGGCAGAACTGGATCTTGGCCTCAGCGGGGTCAGCCTGCTGACGGTTGCATTGTCGGCGCCGGCGCATGGCGGCGAACTGGCCGAATTGCTGAAAAACGCCGAGGTGGTCTTCAGTCATTTGCGCCCCGGCGAGACTTTTGCCACCTTCTCCACACAGATGGCCCAACAGCTCAGTGCCCGCGATCTGGCGCGACAACGGGTCCGCCACGCGCTGGATGCCGGGCTGTTTTATCCGGTTTATCAAAGCAAGGTG
Source organism: uncultured Chromatiaceae bacterium (assembly GCA_937978655.1). GTDB lineage: Bacteria > Pseudomonadota > Gammaproteobacteria > Enterobacterales > Alteromonadaceae > Pararheinheimera. Next base: position 7,592 of record CALJUX010000036.1, on the reverse strand, counting down.
TGTGGCAGCGACGGTCACATTTGTGGTTTTGAAGGTCTGGCGCGGATGCAGAGTTTTGACCAGCACCCGCCGCTTGGGCCAGGCCAGTTTATTCCGTTATTACATGACGAAGGCTGGATGGATGAATTTGGCCGCACCATGCTGCAGCTGATTATTGCCGACATTCCTTTGTTGCAGCAAAAATTCGGGCCGGCGTTAAAAGTATCGGCCAATGTGTCGCCGCCGTTGTTTCTGGCGCAGGGGTTTACCAGTTTTATCCGCCAATGTCTGGCCCACCATCAGGTGGAACCAGCTCATCTGGTGCTGGAGATCACAGAAGAAGTGTTTGCCACCGAGCCGGCGCGGATTATTGCGGTGACGCAGGAATTGCAGCAACTGGGGGTCGATGTGTCGCTGGACGATTTTGGCACCGGCTTTTCCTCACTGAAATACCTGCAACTGGTGCGGTTTAATGAAATCAAAATCGATAAGTCGTTTGTCGACCGTATCGCGCTGGATGACAACAGTTTTGTGTTGTTTGCCGCCATTTGTCGTTTAGGTGCCGATTTAGGTTGCCGGATGGTGGCGGAAGGCGTGGAGCAGCAGGAACAGGTGGCGCAGATCCGCCGGACCGGTTGTCAGCAGATGCAAGGCTTTTATTACGCCCGGCCTGTGTCGTTAACGGCGTTGTTATAGCGCAATAAAGCGCAGGGCAAGCCCTGCGCTTTCGCTTCAGACGCACTGCTTATTGGCAGTTGCCGTTGTTTTTCCACACATCCCACTGGCCGGATTTTTGCGCCGGGTTTTCGCCTTGGGTCCACCATTTCGCGGTGTATTTCACGCCCTGATGCGCCACGCTGTTGCCGGCAACATAAGTGCTGCTGGCCGACCAGGTGGGCAGGCCGCTACAGCCGGTGGTGCTGCCGCCGGACACTGTCAGTGTCTGACTGCTGCTGTGGCTTAAGCCTTCCGCGTCTTTCACCGTCAGTGTCACCGTATAACTGCCGTCGGTGGCGTAAGTGTGGCTTGGCGCCGCAGCCGTGGAGCTGTTGCCATCACCCAAAGTCCAGCTGCTGGAAACCACTGCTTTGTCGTCGGTCGACTGGTTGCTCAGCGTCACAGTGCGGCCGTTAATCGCCGCGCTGAATTTCGCCACTGGCGCCTGATTCTGGCCGCTGCTGCCGCCGTCACAACCGCCGGCCAGGTAGTCATAGGCCGCTTTGGCGTTGATGATGCCAAAGCCAAAATTGACGTCGCGGCCGGCGCTGCCTTTATCAACAGCGGTTTTGTTCAGCGCATTACGGATTTGCCCGTTGCTGCACTGCGGATAATGGCTCCACACCAGCGCGGCAACGCCTGCGACATGCGGAGTGGCCATTGAAGTGCCGCTGATTGACTTATACCCGCCGTCGCGCCAGGTCGAATTCACGCCTACGCCAGGCGCAGCAATTTCTACCTGATTGTTATATTGCGAGAAACTGGCTTTGGCACTGCTACTGTCCACGGCCGCGACCGACACCACGGCATCATAAGACGCCGGATAGGACAAAGTGCTGTTGCCGGCGTTACCGGCTGCGGCGATATGCAGCATGCCGGCGGCATAACTTTGTTCAAAGGCGGTGCGTTCAGCACTGGACTGCGCACTGCCGCCAAGGCTCATACTGGTGACGTTGGCGCCGGCGGCTTTACATTGGCCAATCGCGGCGATGAGGTCAGAACCGTAGGCCCAGTTGCCGGCATTATTAAACACTTTGACGATATGCAGTTTCAGCTGGCCGTTGCGGTTCACGCCAACCACCCCCTGATTGTTACCGCCGACCGCAGCAATAGTGCCGGCGACATGGGTGCCGTGGCCGTTACCGTCTTCGTACCAGTTGCCGGTGTCGTTGCTGCCATAACCATCATCGCCGGTGACACCACTGTTAATCAGATCCGGATGATTCAGTGTGTAACCGGTGTCCAGAATACAGACCTTGCGGTTACTGACCAGATTATCCGGCACCTGCAGCGCTTTGACCATGTCAATGCCATAAGGGGTGGATTCGGCCAGCAGATAACGAATAGGGTCTTCTTCGACCAGCGTCACTTGTGGATTGGTTTTGACTTTTTGCAGCTGCTCCGGCGTCAGTTCGACACTGATGAGGTTTTGCTCCGGCACTGTTTGCAGCGCTTCAAGCTGCAGCGTGCTGGCAAATTGTTGTAACTGCCGGCTGCGTTGTTGCAGTGTTTGCTGCGCACCGGCGGCGTCGAGTTTGGCGCCGGCTTTGAGCACCACAATATAACGGCTGCTTTGGCTGGCCGCTGCTGTAGTGGCTTGTGCGGTAGCTGCACTGGTGCAGGTGGCCGCCAGTACGGCCAGGGCGCAGAGGCTCAGGGGCCGGAACAAGCCGGACGCAGGTGTTCCTGCAGAATAGGTCGATCTCATGGTGTTGCTTCCTGTGATTTTTTTACATCGTTTGTTATTGGCAGATGTGATGTGCATCTCAGCCAGCGCTGCAGTTAAATGACAACGCTGTCGGTGCGCTGTTAAAGCAACAAAACTGTCACGGACCGGCTTGATATCAGTGCGATAAATTTTGGATAAATGCTGGATTTAGTGAGGGGTAATTTAGGTAATTTGCTAAGTGGCTGAATACAATAGGAGAGTTGTGCTGGCTTTGTAAGTGCGGGCACCGAGAATCGTGTGACGATCAGGTGCCTCGGTAATGTGCAGGTTTGGGGTCAATCTAGCCTTTCAGATGCTTTTGAAAAAACGCCACAGTGCGCTGCCAGGCCAGTTCTGCGGCAGCTTTGTCAAAGCGCGGCGTGGTGTCGTTATGAAAGCCGTGTTGGGTGTCGGGGTAGACATAACTTTGTGCGGCTTTGCCGGCAGCTTTTAAGGCGTCGTCATAGGCTTTGGCGCCGACGTTGACGCGCTCATCATTGCTGGCATAGTGAATGAGTAATGGCGCTTTGATTTGCGCGACTTTCTCCAGCTCGCCCTGGCGGCCGTAAAACGGCACTGCCGCCGCCAGCGTCGGTACTTCGGTAGCAAGGAAGTTAGCGATACCACCGCCATAACAAAAGCCAACCACACCTACCTTGCCATTACCGCCTTCCAGCTGCTGCAGATAAGCCACACTCTGAACAAAATCCTGCCGGGTTTTGCTTGGGTCCAGCTTGCCAAATAACTCGCGGGCTTTGTCTTCGTCACCCGGATAACCACCTAGCGTAAAAAGAGCGTCTGGTGCCAGCGCGATAAAGCCAGCCTTGGCGAAACGCCGTGCCACATCTTCGATGTGCGGGTTTAAGCCGCGGTTTTCGTGGACAACCAGCACCACTGGTAAGGACCCGGTCGCGTTGGCAGGTTTCACCAGATAAGCGCGTACCGTGCCATTGCCTTGTGGGCTTGGGAATTCAACAAAGCTGGCCGACAACGCGTTGTCATCCGGTTTCACTTGCTGGCCGAGCGCATAATTAGGCGTTAAGGCTTCCAGAATCGATAACGCCGTGACACCGGCCACAGCAAATTTGGCGGTGCCGGTCAAAAACTCGCGCCGGCTAATATCGCCATGCACATAACGGTCGAATAAACGTAAGGTTTCCGGATGAAAATCGTGGGCGGTTTTACGCTCTGACATAAACTGGCTCCAGGTGTTTGGTCGGTAAAAAGCGGTATTAGGACCGCGGCAATGTATCGGTTTTATATACTGCGCCAGTGCGAAAAATGTGCAAATGTTTTTGCCGATGCCTGTGAATAATCAGCGCTGATAAATCTGATCAAAGATACCGCCGTCGCCAAAATGTTCTGGCTGTACTTTGTCCCAGCCGCCGAAACTTTCGATATCCACCAGCTTGATGGCCGGGAACTGCTTGGCGTATTTGGCGGCAACTGCAGCGTCACGCGGGCGGTAGTAGTGCTTGGCGGCGATTTCCTGGCCTTCAGTGCTGTACAGATATTGCAGATATTCAGTGGCGGCGGCAGTGGTGCCTTTGGCGTCGGTGTTTTTCTTCACTACTGCGACTGAAGGCTCAGCCAATACCGACACTGATGGCACCACAATTTCGACTTTGTCCGGGCCTAACTCATTGACGGCCAAAAAGGCTTCGTTTTCCCAGGACAACAACACGTCACCAATACCACGTTGGACAAAAGTGGTGGTTGAGCCGCGGGCGCCAGAATCCAGCACCGGTACATGGGTATAAAGTTTGCTGACAAAGGCTTTGGCGCCTTCCGCTGAGCCGGTGTTCTGCTCGGCCCAAGCCCAGGCCGCTAAGTAGTTCCAGCGCGCGCCACCGGAGGTTTTTGGATTCGGCGTGATGACTTCGACGCCGTCTTTCACCAAATCACCCCAGTCTTTGATGTTTTTCGGATTGCCTTTACGCACCAGAAACACGATGGTCGAGGTATAAGGCGCGCTGTTATGCGGCAGGGCAGTGACCCAGTTTTCCGGTAACAGTTTGCCGATGCGGGCAATAGGGTTGATATCACCGGCCAGCGCCAGCGTGGCGACGTCCGCTTTCAGGCCATCGATAATAGCGCGTGACTGACTGCCAGAGCCGCCGTGAGATTGCTCGATTTTGACGGTATCGCCGGTTTTCGCCAGATAATGTTTGGCAAAGGCCTGGTTATAGTCGCGATACAGCTCACGGGTCGGGTCGTAAGACACATTCAGTAACGTGATTTCTTTGGCTTGTGCCTGGCCGGCAAAAACAGCGCCAAGGGCCAGCAGCAGAAACGCGATACGGGACTTGCTCATGTGTTGCTCCAGTGGAACCTGCGTTCCTTATTTCAGTATGTTGGATTGAGTGGCGTTGGCCCGGCGTTGTTGTCACCGGGCCCAGGTGTTAAATCAGTTTAAAAATTCGCTTAAAATTCCGCTTTGACGCGCAGACCGATGTTGCGTGGGTCGCCGACATGGCCATACACAGCACCGGAGTTACCGGCCTGAATACTGAGGAAACTCAAATAATCTTCGTCAAAGGCGTTGCGGGCATAAATCGATACGTCTGTGCCATTGTCCGTTCTGAAACCCAGCCGCAGGTTGACCAGCGTGGAAGCTTCCACCACCAGATATTTCGACACCGACGCATCTGAGTTCCAGTCTGAGCGGTAGCTCAAATCAGCCGCGCTGTACCATTCGCCCGCGACGCCGCTGACAGTGCCGCCCCAGCTGTATTCAGTACCGAGCGAACCGGCGTTTTTCGACACGCCAGGCAAATCGCGGCCGGACAAATCAAAGGCAGCGGTGCCGGATGCCAGCTCTTCCAGTGGTGGCGGGCCATTGCGGAACGAATCGTATTGGCCGTCGGTGTAGGCGTAGGTGGCATATACAGACCAGCTGTCAGTCAGCTGCGCGCGGCTGTCAAATTCAAAACCGCGTACGCTGACTTTTTCGATATTGGCGAGATAACCGCGCAATGCGCCCGGACCGGCATCGACCACGTTGGCTTGATAATCAGTGACCTGGGTGTCATAGACCGCGAAGTTGGTGGTGAGGCGACGCTCCAGCCATTGTGATTTCAGCCCCAGCTCAACCGTGGTGGATTTTTCCGGCTGCACTGTGGCGCTGACCAGTGACGGGTTGCCGGCAGCGTCGGTTGGAATACCGGCCGCATTGATACCACCGGATTTATAACCACGGGCCCAGTTCAGATACACCAGCTGGTCGTCGCTGAGGTCATACGCCAGATTCAGCTGACCCGTTGGGCTTGAGTCGGAGAACTCGGCATAATATTTCTGATCGCGGGCAATACCGCGTTTAGCGGTAATGAGCGCCGCGTCTGTGGTGGCAAGACCGCCTTTGGCGACCTGAGTAAAATCACCGGTTTTTTCTTCTTTGGTATAACGTACACCCGGCGTGACGCGGAAATCCTCGGTGACATGCCAGGTCGCTTGGGCATAAGCGGCGTAAGAATCGGTGCTGGAGTACACGTCGGTATTGGAGGTGTAACCATCAATCAGGTTAGAAGGCACATTGGCACCAATTAACCAGCGCGCGCCGTCTTTACCCCATTGTTCAGTGCCGTGGGTTTCCACGTCCTGACCAAAGGCGTATAAACCGGCGACCCAGTCCAGTTCGCCGCTGCCATTAGAGCTGAGGCGGAATTCCTGGCTCCACTGGTCTTGTGCCGACGGGTTATTTGATTTGGTGCGAATGGCTAAGCCGGTGTAATCGCGGTCGTTTTGTGGTGTCCAGTCCCAGGCACGCAGCGCGCTGATGGACGTAAAACTGTAATCGCCTAAGTCCCAGTCGACTTTGGCGCTGGTGCCTTTGAGGATTTGCCGCGCCTGAATGGTTGAGTTGACATCAACCAGCCGGTCATAAGGGTTTTCGCTGGCTGGTTTGTAATTGAGCGCCGCCGCTAAAGCAGGAAATTGCGAAGCGGCCGAGCGTTTGGTCGCGCCGTAACGCACAAACACCTGAGTATTGGCATTCGGGTTTTGATAGGCATAATCGGCGGATAACTTAATTTTTAAATCTGGTGCTGCTTCAATCAGCAGCTGGCCACGCAGCGCCTGGCTGTTGGTGTCATTTTGTTTGGCGCCTGTGGTGACGTTATACACAGTGCCGTCGCGACGGGTGCTGGATGCAGCCAGCCGGCCTGCGACCTTTTCCGTTAAACCTCCAGAAATGATGGCTTTGCCCTGAGTGTAACCATCTTCACCTAAAGTGACTTCGGCTTTGCCTTCCGGCGTAAAAGTCGGCGCTGCGGTGCTGAGGTTCAGTGCACCTGCTGTGGTGTTTTTGCCAAACAAGGTGCCTTGTGGGCCGCGTAATACTTCTACCCGTTCGATATCTAACAGATCGACGACAGCCGAGCCTGGCCGGGCGTAATAGACCTCATCGACATAAAAACCAACACCAGATTCCAGACCATCATTGGTCAGGCCAATCACGCTGCCGAGGCCACGAATGGTCACGGCGGTATTACGTGGATTCGATGAAATCAGCTGAATAGACGGCTGTAAGCGCGTCAGCTGTTCAGTGGAATAAGTGCCGGTTTTATCTAAATCCTGCGCCGTCAGCACGGAAATAGCGATAGGCACGTCCTGCACGTTTTCCACCCGTTTACGGGCGGTGACGGTGATCACCTCTAAATTGGCGTCTTCTGCGGCCGCTTCAATCGCCAAGGGGGTTGCTATTTCAGCAGCCTCTGTTGCCAGCACTGGGCTACTACCAAAAATGGCCAGGCTGACCGCAGCAGCCAGCGGGCTTAAAGCGCGGAAGCGGCGGGTCGGGAACTGCAGCGCTTTACTTTTCACGCCGTAATAATGGTTTAAATCAGATTGCACTGACATGGGATACTCCGTTTGTCATCAGTCGTTTCGTCGTTCAGTAATCACTGGGCGACTTCCGGTGGTCCGGTCAGTGCAGTGCTTCAGGTTTTTTCATTTGGACGTCTGTACATCTCCAAATGGGCTGAGTCGGATGTTAGGTGGGTTTTTAATAATTAAAAAGAACGAAAATTTGATTAGATATATTGTTTTGGAATATTTGCGCTTTGCTGTGTTTCCCGCCCTACGGGCGGCGGTTTGGTTGTCTGAATCATTTTTTCCTGTTGCCGCAAGACCGTCTAGCAGAGATTTCACCTGTCGGTGAGTTCCTTTCTTTTGTCTTGCCAAAAGAAAG
>CALJUX010000035.1 GCA_937978655.1 uncultured Chromatiaceae bacterium | reverse complement strand
AAGGAAGAGCTACTCTATACGTACTAATTTTAGGCTAGGTAGCAATTTAATAGCGATATCAGATAGTACTCATACTATCTATGCATACTATTTACCCGTGGTTGTAGATGGAATAGGTGATTAAATTGGGTGGGAGTAGTGGCTTCTTTGTTCTTCAAACTCTCAAAGTTATTGATACTAGTTGTCTAGGCGCTATCGCATTCGAAAATTTGAGTTTCAACCTGAGTTAATTGCGCCGAATTCTTTTCGCGCGCATTTTGGGGTTTTCTTTGAGTACGTTTTCGAGTTCTGGAGCCATGTAGAAATGCGAATGGCGTTTGCCAAGCTCAGCCGACGTCTTCTCGCTATCGACGAGATCGTCTACGTCTGGTGGCAATGTTAATTCGATTCTGATCCCTAGTGTTTCCAGGACTTGTAAGACCTTTCCTATATGTGCGGTTTCCTTACCATTCTCAAGATGACTTAAAAAAGTTTGACCAGCAAAAGACAACTCAGCTGCTGTAAATTGGTCCAGACCCTGACTAATCCGCGTTATTTTGATAGCGCGTCCAATATCCGTCACTTTTTTAACCGTCACTTTCATAACCATAACTCACTAATTTATGCGTTCTTATATTTTAGGTGTGCATTTTTGATTTATGCAATCTAATTTATTAGTTCGGATAAATTAGCTTAGTGGTAAGCACCTGGAATCAATCGGAGGTTTGCAGTCGGCATTGAATCACTGCTTTGTGCCAGTTGCGGAAATTCACTTAGACTCGACTGAATCGGTGCTTTTCATTGAAAACGGACGTTTATGAAAATATACAAATGACCTTTATCGAAAATTGTGAGCCATCAGCGCATAGCCAAAAACTAAAAAAAAGCATGCATTATTCAATTTGCGTTTTATGAGATCACTGTTTTTTTGAATGTAACGGTATGGCTAAAATTAGTTGACCACCGCATTTGGCGTGTGCGATCAAAAATCTGGTTTGGTGCCAATTAATACCCAAAGTCCCTTCACATTCGATAGAAGCTGATAAGGCCATGCTCACATTTCATTAAAAAGTGCGATTACCTATGCACTATGCGGGCTATGAGCAAACCGAAACGACGTCAGCGGCTGTGTAGCGCACGCACGGCGCAAGTTTATCGAAGCCCGGCAAGCGCAGGGTAAAGGCAAAACCAGCAAAGCTGATTGGGCAATTAACCATATCCAGAAGTTGTATGCACTGGAGAGCAAACTTTAAATGTATGAGTGACAGGTAAATTGACAGTAAACTACTAGTAGCGTCAATTTATTTTACACTTTCATTTTTTGCGAAGCTTAAATAGGTGTAACTTATTGAAATAAGTGAAATAATCATCTTGGCATATTGCTTGCTTTGACCTATTTAGAAAAACTCTTCCACTCTTTTAAATCTGACCTGCCAAGATCAATGTAAGCAGGTTAATAAGGGCATTAAATGAAAAATAATTTTTTAAAAATGATTTACGCCACAGCAGTATTGTCGGCTAGCTTACTGTCAAACGCTGCAAATGCAGCATTAATTACAACAATTGATGCAGGCGCTACCAGTCACATTTTTTCATCAAATTCTTACAACAGTAATGGCCCAGTTTCAGAAAATGGCTTTACCTGGACTGCAACAAATAGTGGTTATTATGGGTATGATTCTGTTTGGGGGTTAAATGGGAATGGTAGCTGGAACAATATGAACCTGCTTGGGTTAAACAACACTACTGGCTCAATGACTATCACTTTTGATGTGTTGGTTAGGGATGTGCTTGCTTTTGTTAGTTACGCCGCTGGAGTTGGTTACCCAAAAGCTTCCATCTCGATTTTCGATGTAAATAATGTGCTCCTCGAGTCGTTTGATTTAACCGGCAAATTCAGTAACAGTGCTGTCAATGCTGGTTGGAATTATGGATTTTCGAGAAGTACAGCAGAAATAAAATCTATAAAATTTACCAATAGTTATATTGTTGCCAGTAACCTGCGGTCATTTGTTGACGTGTCAACACCGTCTCCAAATGTGCCAGAGCCATCCACGCTGGCTATATTTGCTTTAGGAATGGCAGGTCTGGTTTCACGTCGTTTGAGTAAAAAAGCGTAAAAATTTTTCATGCAGTTTTTATAAAACACCAATCATGACGATTGGTGTTTTTATTTTTTGGGTACTGTTACTGTTGTGACGAGCAATATTTGTTTTCAATGACAATTGGACTGGTTTGTTAATCCCCTTCAAAGAATGTGGAAGCTGCTAGCCACGTTATAATCCAGAGTTAGATTACGAGCGGTCATTTGATCACCACACCAATGTCTGCCTCCAACACTGCGTCAAGATAGCCTTCATTCATTAAAGTGTAGTGGGACACTAAATTTGGCCCTTTTGTTTGCTGTGACTTGTTGGGATCACGAAAAATCGAATATCGGCAAATAAGGCAAAGCAGAGATTCGTTTTTCACGAGCGCCTGATCTGAACAGCTGCTTTTCGCTCTTAGCGGATCTTCGGGATCTCTGCCCACTTCGTGGTATACGCCGGCGACAACAGCTGGCGTTTCATCGCCCAATCTTGGTGCAAACCTTTTGCGGCAAAGAATACTTTGGCTTTACCGCTGTGGTTGATTTCATCCAGCACTGTCATTAGCGCTGGATTGGCCCGATATACGGGCGCTTCCTCATTAACTCCAGCGTTAGCTGCGTCGGTAAACAGCTGCAGCTGCTCAATCCCTTCATCGAAAAAATCGGCCAGCATCACGCCGGCTTTGGCATAGCGGTAACCGTCTTTCCAAATTTTTTTCAAAAGCTCGCCGGCTAGATGCAGAAAATCTCGGGTGTCGTCCGTTGGGCACACCAGTACGCCGGTTGCAGAATTGCTGTAAAACGGGTCCTGGCTGTGGTTGCTAAACGGGCTGGTGCGGATAAATACAGTCAGTTGTTTGGCTTTGCTGTTTTGACTGCGCAGTTTTTCAGAGGCGCGATGAACATATTCAGACACTGCCTGCTGCATATGAGAAAAGTCAGTGATGCGCTCGCTAAAAGCGCGGGAGCTGACGATTTCTTTTTTGTTAGTTACCACATCTTCCAGTGCCACGCAGGACTCACCATTGAGCTCAGCCACGGTGCGTTCAATCACCACAGAAAATTGCCGTCGGAGCATTTTCGGTGAGGCATCTGCAAGCTGTAGCGCCGTATGAATACCTAACTCGTTGAGGCGTTTTGTCAGCTTACCGCCAACGCCCCACACTTCACTGACAGGCAACAGTGCCATCAACTTACGCTGCCTTTCTTTACTGGTTAAGTCCACCACGCCTGCGGTTTTCTGCCATTTCTTGGCAGCATGGTTTGCAAGTTTCGCCAACGTTTTACTCGGTGCGATGCCGACACACACAGTCATACCAATCCACTCTTGAATGGTTTGGCGGATACTGATCCCAAGCTCAGTGAGCGATTGCGCGTGCTCAACACCGGTCAAATCCAAAAAGGCTTCATCAATCGAATAGACTTCAACGGCAGGCGCCAGCTGTTCAAGCGTCGACATCACCCGGGACGAGATATCGGCATAGAGCGCATAGTTAGACGAAAACACCACGATACGATGTTTATCAACCAGCTCACGCACCTGAAAGTACGGCACGCCCATTTTAATCCCAAGAGCTTTGGCTTCCCTAGAACGGGCAATCACACAACCGTCGTTGTTCGAGAGGACAACAACAGGCGTATTGACTAAATCTGGCCGGAACAGCTTCTCACAAGAGGCATAGAAGTTGTTGCAGTCAACCAGAGCAAAGGTTTTGTTCATCGCTACAGGTTTTTATGTGAGCGGCTCATCTGCCGGATAACGTTCGTCACCACGCCAAAGATTTGCAGCTCGTTGTCGTTCGCAAGACAGATAGGCTGAAATGCACTATTACGCGGCACCAACATAAGCTTGGGCCTTAAGCAGAGTTCTTTGACGGTAAACTCGCCATCCACCTGCGCCACCACGATATCGCCATGCACCGGCTGGACGGAGCGGTCGACCACAAGGATATCGTTATGGAAAATACCGGCCTCAATCATGGATTCGCCCTCAACCCGCACGAAGAAAGTTGCGGCCGGGCGCTTAATACATAGCTCGTTTAAATCCAGCGTTTGCTCAACATAATCCTGCGCCGGCGAAGGAAACCCGGCCGAAACCTTGCTGACAAACAGTGGCAACTTTAGAGTGTTGCGGATCGCGGACTCGCCAAGAAATGAAACGGACATAACCACCAATAACTGTATTTATATACAGTTATGATCGCATGGTTTTTTTGATTGTCAATTGGAGTGGTCGCACGGGCCAAACATCCAAACAATGAAGGCTGTGACATATCAGCTTCAGCTTAAAAAGCTGTTCCCGGCAAAATACCAAACCGTTTGGATAACTCCAACAACTGTTGTGATGTGAGTGCTTGTTGCCCATTGAGAACTGCGGCCAAACCCTTTGGATCACCGAGTATGTCTGAAATCGAATCAGGGGCAATACCATGCTGGTCCATCAAAACCTGCAGCAAGGATTGTGAAGATGAAAGACCTGCAACAGACTGATTAAACTCAGTAAAATATGGAGATGTCGATTCATATTGCTCAATCAACGGTGCCAACCGATCTATCTGATGCTTGTTGCTATCATAGTCGTCAAACAGGCTGTCAGTTTGCACCAGCATGGCCAAATACTCGAGGTGGCTTATGGTTGCTTCAGACATTGCAATCTCCTTCTCATGCGAGCTCAAATTTAGCCAATCAGTGCTAAGACCCGCTCTGTAAATTTACCTTGCATCCACACACTAAGAAGCTGTTCGCCGGCAGCGTTATTGAGTTGGGGCGTTTTTGGCCAAAACTCGCCGTCGAAAGATAACGTCTGTTGGCCAAGCAAGTCTTCAGAACGGTTTAGTGTTGCCCTGACTGTGGCATCTTTGTGTCTATCCGTGTCAACTGCCGGGGTATCCATCAGGAGCCGGCTTGTGACTTGTTGGTCAGGAATTTCCTCGTCCAGCTGTTCTGCATATCGGGTAAGACCGGGCTCTGCCAGGCAATACAACCAACCCGAACGGTTCTGTAATCCGGCTTGCAAACGTAACACCCTCCCCAGTACCTGACGGAAGAACAGTTCAGTTCGGGCAAGACTTAACAAACAACAAACACGCAACCTCGGTATATCAGTGCCTTCGGTGATCATCCCAACACTGATGATCCAATCCGTTGAGTTTGTCCGAAAATCTTCAATTTTCTGCTGTGCCGTTGCGTCGTTGTATGTCACGACAACACAGCTTTGCTTAAATTCGTTGCGAAGTATCTGTGCTAGTTCATTAGCATGTGACACGCTTGCAGCAACCACCAGCCCAGCGGCTGAATACTGCTCCCGCTTGAGTTCTGTCAGCTTCGATACACCTTGTTTGAGAACAAATCGCTGAGTTTCCGGGTGAAACAACATCTCCTGAAAACTAATTTCGCCAGAATTGAGAGCGCTTTCCAGCGAGGTAAATTGCTGCGAGCCAGACTTATGTTTAACGGTGATTTTGTTGTTATCAATCAGCACTATATGAGGCACTCGACATACTTCATCACGAATCGCCTGCCGTAAACCATATCGGTAATCCAACAGGATATGACCATCCGGATCTGAGTATTCAGCCATTGCAATTCGCAATTGGTCCGAGCGCCAGGGGGTACCGGTGAGTGCCAATGTATAGCGTGCGTGTCCCTGAATACGGCGCATGATTACCTGGCCCCAGGCATTAAAATGGGTTTCATCCCCGGCACAGTGATGAATTTCATCAAATACCACCAATACCCGATATCGCTTCAGCAACGACCAGAATTTTTCCGGTAAATTAAGCATGGCCTGGTAGGTCAATGACGTTCCGATATCACCAAACTTACCATCAAACCCATCAGACAATTGCTGTCCAAAGGTATTCTTCAAACCTTGCGCGATAGTCAATGAAGGCGAAAAACAGAGGACAAAATCGATTTGTTGCAGCTCAAGCAACTGCTTCGCCAACGCTGATGCCATCAACGATTTACCCGCGCCAGGCGTTGCCAGACAGAGAAAATGTCGGCATCCAGCCTGATAGCGTTGTAATGCTGTATCGATGCATTCTTGCTGCCAAAAGCGAAGCTTCATGAACCGCCGCACTCAATTAGCAGTCGTCTAAGTACTTCAACTTCGGCAAGTTTACTCAATGATTTTTCTCGATATTCCATCTGCATGCTGCTCAGTTGCGGTCTCAGCTGTGGATAATTCTGAATTTTTTGTTGGCATTGATCAGCTGCACTGCTGGTAACCCAGAGGTCACGTTCTGCCCGGGCGAGGTCATCTCGGATCTGTGCTGCTAAACCCCCCGCATCCGAAACATGGGATATTGGCTTATCTCTTTCAAAGGATGCACGTAACAAATCTGTTTGTTGATAAACAGCAGTTTGATCAGGCGAGTGCTGTCTGGTCAGGTAGCCTTTTTTAACAAGTCGATCGACCACCCGATAGAGCGATTGATAAATAGTTTTACTGCTTTGCTGTGGGAAATTCGGTCGAAATGCTTGATGTAAATCCGCAAACGAGAACTCAGAAAAACCATTAGCTAGCAGCGATCTAACGACGAGCGTCGGAGATAACTGCTGATCCGACAATTGGTGCATGAGAAGGAAAGCCTTATCTGTGCACTCTCCATAGGGAGTGCATGTATGAACATAGAAATACTGAGGAATCCTAAGTATACTCTGCTTGGTAATCCTTAGACAATCTAAGTATTCAAGGCCAACTGTATGCATCAGTGTCGCAACTCACCCCATTCACCCTCAGGCTTAAGCAAGCCAGGAAAGCTGCTGGTATCAGTCAAACCGAGCTGGGGTTGCGCATTGGCTTTGAAGCAGGCTCTGCGAGCAGCCGGATGAACCACTATGAAAAAGGTCGGCATCTGCCTGATTTGGAAACGATGAAAAGGATGGCAAAGGAGCTTTCTGTGCCGCTTAGTTACTTCTTTTGCGAGACTGATGCTGAAGCAGAGTTAGTGATGCTATTCAGTAAGTTAACGGATGAACAGAAAATCAAATTTCTGGCTGGGCTCAAAGAAAAAGCAAGCACTAAGTAACCTCAAAACTCACTTTGATAACACTGGGCGTAACGGAATGGCATCCAAAGATAAATCCGACATTTCAATCAAATTTGATACTGACGACAGTGTACATGCACGGATGGAAGACGCTCAAATTCAGGCCGCAGTGAATCGAGCCCAAGCGGCTAATCCTGATCTACCTAGTAAATTTATCCAAGAAGTCTTGCTGGCCGAGGCTGATGTCAAAAATGGTCTCTTCAAGCCATACATGAAAAGAAGTAATAAACGCTAGAACTGCTTTTCACTGAAAGCAGACAATCCTGCCAAAACTAAAGCTGAGCTCTCGAAAATTTCGAGACTTCAATACATCGTTAAAACGTAAAAAAGCGCACATTGATTTTTTCTTTTTTTACTAGTTATAAGCGTTCGGATTATAACGATGTAGCACAAAAAATTAGCTGTCCACTACAATAAACCGAGCAATGACATTTTTATGTAAAAAAACCACCATCAATGGAGACTGACAATCAGATAGCTATGTAAGGAACAATTGACTGCAAACGCTCCCCTGAACATCTTCGCTTTCATTTAGAGCCCTCGATGCTCAGTGGAGTTTCGAGGGCTCTTAAACAACGTCATTTCACAGTGAAGCCAACTGTATTGGTAATCTCGTGTAAATCCCGTCCCTTTACCATATAACTAATCGTATATTGGCCTGCCGGTAAACAAGGCAGCTGAACACGATGCTCCCAATTCGTAGTCGTCCTTGGCTGAAACCCGACGTCAATAAGTGTCCCTTTCGCATCAGAGAGCATGAACTGCTTGAGCTTATGCTTTTGCGTGAATCGGACATAGAACGTATCTGGGCATGTTGGAAACACGTCGCCATCAGCAGGAGAGACTTTCCGGGTGATGGGGTGCGCTTCGGCCATGTTTGGCCACAACACTAAAGCCGTGGTAACTATCAACAGCAGTTTGATAAGACGCATACATCCTCCTTTGAGGATAAAACGCAGCTTTCGCTGCGTTCATTAGGTTATTTGTTTGACCGGATAAGCCGGCACAACGCGGGCAATACCACCAGGGTTAGCAAGGTTGACGAAATAATGCCGCCAATCACCACTGTTGCCAGTGGCCGCTGAATTTCCGCGCCGGTCCCGGTGTTAAATGCCATGGGCACAAAACCAAGACTTGCCACCAACGCCGTCATCAGTACCGGTCTTAAACGGGATAAAGCGCCATTTTCAATCGCCTGACGCCATCGCTGACCTTCTTCCTGCAATTGCTTAACAAAGCTCACCAGCACGATGCCGTTCAGCACAGCGATCCCTGATAGCGCAATAAAGCCAACAGCCGCAGAAATAGACATCGGCATGTCACGCAGCACTAAGGCAAAAACACCACCGGTCAGTGCCAGTGGCACACCACTGAACACCACCAATGAATCCCGCCAGGAATTTAACGCGCTATAGAGCAAGGCGAATATCAACAGCAGCGTCAACGGCACAACAATGGATAGTCGTTCCGATGCAGACTGCAGTTGCTTGAAGGTGCCGCCATAATCCACCCAATAGCCATCAGGCAGGGCAACATCGGCCATCACCTTTTGCACATCCTGGATAAAACTGCTGATATCCCGGCCATCAACGTTGGCGGTGACCACCACATTACGTTTGCCACTTTCCCGGTTGATTTGGTTGGGACCCACAATTTCATTGATGCGGGCAATTTCACCGAGTGGTACATAACGCAGCTCTGCTGAATCATCGACCGGCAAGGCCACGGGGATTTGCGCCAGTGCCGATGGATCTTCCCGCAGTGACTCCGGTAAGCGCATCAATAACTTAAAGCGCCTGTCGCCTTCATACATCAAGCCCAGTTCCCGACCGCCAATGGCAGTTTGGATCACCTGCTGCATCATCGCGACATCCATCCCCACCAATGCCAGGTGGTCGCGCTCCGGCTCAATCGAAATCATTGGTAGCCCGTCGGCTTGCTCCATCCGGGTATCCACAGCTCCCGGCACGTCAGCCAACACAGCAGCTACTTTCGCGCCGACGGCATTCAGTGCATCCAGATCATCACCGTAAATCCGAATAGCTACATCCGCTCTGACACCCGCAATCAACTCGTTAAAGCGCATCTCGATCGGCTGCGTGAACTCGTAATTGTTGCCGGGGACTTTTTCCACGATAGCCCTAATACGCCGCTCTACATCTGCTTTCGTATCCGAAGGCTCTGGCCACTGGCTGCGCTCTTTGAGCATGATGAAGGTATCTGCGACATTCGGTGGCATCGGGTCGGTTGCTATCTCCGGAGTGCCAATTTTTGAGAAGACCCGTTCCACTTCAGGCACCTGTGCAATTTTAGCTTCCAGCGCCAATTGCATCTGAACGGATTGGGCAAGGCCGGTGCCGGGAATACGCATGGCATGCATCGCAATATCCCCTTCATCGAGCTGAGGTAAAAACTCGCTGCCCATTCTGGATGCCTGCCACACAGAGCTGCCGACTAACAACAGGGCAGCAATAGCGACAAGCAAAGGTTGGCCAAGGGCAAATTTCAGCATCGGATGGTACGTGCGACGGACTGATGCCATCAGACGGTTTTCTTTCTCAGAGATAGGACCACTGACAAACAACCCAATGGCCGCTGGCACAAAGGTCAGGGCCAGGATCATGGCGCCCAATAATGCAGCAATCACCGTGAAAGCCATCGGCTCGAACATTTTGCCCTCGACCCCACTGAGCGCAAAAATCGGCAGATATACCAGCATGATGATAAAGACACCAAACATTGCAGGCGTGATCACCTCTTTTGTGGCGTGATAGACAATCTCCAGCCGTTCAGACAGCGTCAGCAACCGGCCATGATGGTGCTGAGCCATGCCTAAGCGGCGCAGACAGTTTTCAACCACGATCACCGCACCATCGACAATCAGGCCAAAGTCAATCGCGCCAAGGCTCATCAGATTGCCGCTCATTTTATTGGCTGCCATGCCGGAGATAGCAAACAGCATACTCAACGGGATCACCAGGGCCGTGATAATGGCGGCGCGGATGTTACCCAAAAATAGAAACAGCACGACAATCACCAGCACCGCGCCTTCAAACAGATTTCGTTTCACTGTATCAATGGTTTTATCAACCAACACTTCCCGGTTGTAGCTGATTTCCGTTTGCACGCCTTTGGGTAACCGCTGATTAATATCTGCAAGCTTCAGGGCAACATCCTGTGACACGGTTCGGCTGTTTTGGCCAAGCAACATCATCACAGTGCCAAGGACCACTTCCTGTCCGTCCTGCGTCGCAGCACCGGTGCGAAGCTGTTTGCCGATAGCCACCTGCGCGACATCTTTGACCCGGACCGGGGCATCATCGCGTTTTGTCACGACCAGCTCTTCAATCTCGGTAATTGACTTCAGCTGACCTGGTGAGCGGATCAACCATTGTTCCCCATTGCGTTCAATGTAGCCTGCACCGATATTGGCATTGTTGCGCTCTAAGGCATCGGCAAGATCATCCAGCGTCAGCTTAAACGCCAGCAATTTGACCAGATCAGGGGCAACCTGATATTCGCGGACAAAACCACCAATGGTATTGATTTCCGTCACGCCTTTGACTTTCAGCAGCTGGGGTTTGATCACCCAATCCTGAATGGTCCGCAGATCTTCAGCGGTATAAGGCTTGCCATCTGCGTTCAGTGCCTCGCCGGTGGCTTTGACGGTATAGGAAAAAATCTCGCCAAGCCCCGAGACAATAGGCCCCATTTCCGGCTCAATGCCTGGTGGAATATCCTGACGGGCCATCTGTAACCGCTCTGCCACTTGCTGTCTGGCCCAATAAATATCGGTGCCTTCTTCAAAGACGACGGTCACCTGAGACAAACCATAGCGGGATAATGAGCGGGTGTACTCCAGCTGTGGCAGACCCGCCATCGCGGTTTCGACCGGATAGGTGATGCGCTGCTCAGATTCAAGCGGGGAATAACCAGGCGCAGCCGTATTGATTTGGATCTGCACATTGGTAATGTCGGGAACCGCATCAACCGGCAGTCGTAATGTCTGCCAGACGCCCACGCCGAGGATCAGCAGTCCGAAGACCATCATCATCCACGGGCGACTGAGCGATAGTCGCAATATATTCTGGATCATGGCTGGCTCCTAGTGTTCATGGCTGGCGCCAGACTTCAGGATGTCGGCTTTGATTAAAAAACTATTCTGGGTGACCACCTCAACGTGTTCTTCCAGACCTGACAACACCTCGATAAAGCTATCGTCACTGGCACCAAATTCCGGCATTCGCACTTCATAAATATCGCCTACCCGGATGAACACAACGGTCTCACCGTTAAATTCCTGCAGGGCTGATTTCTTCACGATTTGGCGCGCTTCCACCGAGGCCACTTCCACATCGGCTTTCACGTGCATACCCGGACGCCAGTACCCGTTGTCATTACGCACAACGGCACGGGCTCTGGCGATATGGCCACCGGTCATTTGTGGCGCAATATATTCAATCTGGCTGGACGTTTGCTCTTCGCCATGAACATCACGCACGACCACCGGATTGCCCCGCGCCATTTTGGCGGTATCCCCCGGAAAGGCCGACATTTCGACATACACGGTGGATAAATCACTGATCTCCACTAACGCCTGGTCCGATACCTTTTCTCCGGGATTCACAAACCGGTTAGTAACTTCACCGTCCGACAACGCCTTAATGCTGTAATTTTTTAATGTCGCTGCGTTTTGTACCGTGGCCACAACCTGACCCGCTTTGACCTTGTCGCCAATCCGCACCGCCACACTTTGCACGACGCCCGGATAGACCGCACTGAGCCTGCTTTGCTGCTCTGGGATCACCGATACCACACCAAACAAATGCGCCTGAGTGCGAATACGACCTGAAGTCACAGGCTCGCTGATTAAACCGGACTCTTTTGCCACATCCGCTTCAAGTTCGGTGCGTCCCTCGTAGGACTCAAAGTGCCAGGTATGATTTTGACCTTTGGCACTGAGTGCAACTTCCACTTCAAATGAATGCGGCTCTGCGACCGGCTCCTGACTGACCAGCATGTCACCACGTGGGCGCAAAGTCAGCACATCCCGACGACCTCCCAGACGCTCCAGTGTCAGTCCGGCCTGATAAGTCCCGGGGGCCAGAGGCTCTCCATTATCAGATGCAAATAAACGAAACTCTGGTTTGCCGCCGTTTTCACTGAGCACAACTTCCAGTGTCAGCGAGCCTTTTTCCAGTAAATGCCCGCCATTGGGGCCTTTTCTCTCTTCGGTTTGTGCGTGTTCGTCAGCATGGTCATGCTCTTCGCTGGCTTGTAACGGGCCACAAAACCCTGTGAATGCCGTTAGCAGTAAAGCCGTTGATATAAAACGGATGTAATTCATCATATTGTTATTCCTTCATGCGGGATGGTAATGCAGCAGGTCCGTTGACCACTAAAGGCATTCCCACCAGACGTTCGAGTTCGACTAACTGACGGTGAAACTGGGCCTGAGCGTCAATCATGTTGCGTTTGGCGCTTAGCAAATCTTCATGGGCAGAGAGCAAATCCGTCATATCAAAGATGCCGGTCTCATACCCTTTAAGTGTGCTTTGCACGACCGACTCCGCCGCCGGAAGAATGGCCTGTTGCTGATCATGGATTTGCTCTGAAAGCAGGGTTAATTGCTGATATAACCGGCCCGTAGAGAGCTGCAATTGCTGACGACTGAGCTTTAACTGATGCGCTGAACGCTCTGAAGTCACCCTCGCTGCTTCAATCTCACCGGCATTGGGGTTTGAAAGTGCCAGAGGCATGCTGACACTGAGCACAAACGCATTCTCATTCAGCTGCTCGTTACGGCGCACCCCAGCCCCGACTGTAAGGTCGGTTTGGCCATTGGCGATCGCCAGGTTTTGCAGCGTGCCCGCCAAACGCTCCTGTGTCAGATAGAACCCAAGTTGTGGCGAGCTATCAAGCGCTGCCAGCATCTCATTGAGCGATGGCAGCATCGGCAACACCGCCAACTGCCCCTGCACCGTATCGAAATCCGGTTCATTGGACCAATTGGCGGCTAACTGGCGTACTGCAACCTGCAGTTCGGCTTTGAGCGCTTTTAAATCCATCTGGCTTTTGAGCACCCGACTTTTCAGCCGCAATACATCCGCGTCAGTGACTAGTCCTGCCCGTGACCGCTCTGTCGCGACCTGCAGTGCGTTTTGCTCCATCACCAGGCGTTCAGCGGTCCAGCTGCGCACCGTCTGCAATTCCAACACATCCAGATAGTCGGTCATGGTTTTGGCCAGAACATCCACCCGGTCGAGTTCGTATTGGGCCTGTGTCAGTGCTTTCCCTGCACTTGCGCTCTCCAGACGGCGCTGACGCTTGTCGCCAAGTTCAATGAGCTGACTCAGTGTCAGCGTAAGCTCTGCGCTTTTAACGCCGCTGAGGCTGCCATTTCCAAGGACGTTCTCCACAGAAACACCAAGCTCAGGGTTTGGTTTAAGACCAGCTTGTAGGGTTTTAGCTTCATCAATCCGAAGCTGATAAGGATAAAGTTGCAGTTGTGGACTGCTCGTTAAAGTTCTTTCTAACGCTGTAGTGATCGCAAGCTCTTGCGCCGTCACCGAAAAAGATGCGACACACAGCAATGCCAAGGCAACAGCGCCTTTGCAATAAGGGCGGGACATAGAAATTCTCCGTCAAATGTAAAATCACGTTGTTAACTAAAAACGATGATCTCAGGCATTTGGCGGGGGCACAGCAGGAGCGTACGTCATGCTGAAGGCTTCAGCACGGGAAAACGGAACAATGGTCTGAACAACGGACTCTGCCGCTGCGCTTGTCATATAAGCGACAAAACACATCACATGCACATGGGGCTCATGTGGGTCGTCAACATCATTGACGGCCTCATTGGCGTGAGATGTTTGATGTTCATTGTGTTGGTGCGCAGCATTATCCCCGAAAGAAATCAGATTATGATGTTCTGTCGGTAAATGTACGACAATGCTGTCACAGGCTACAAAAGCATGATTAAGCATAATCGTAAACATAAACCACAATATCCATCGGGAATATTTAGACACAACAATCCTTTATGTTAAGTGCGTAGCGCTAATATACGTCTTGCACCATCAAGGACAATTATCCCAATGATACCGCCAATCACTAAATCCGGATAGCCCGATCCCGTCCAGGCGACTAGGCCACCGGCAACAATCACCCCGAGGTTCGCCAGAACATCATTGGTCGAGAATATTTTGGTCGCTTTCATATGCGCACCGTCACTGCGTGACTGTGAGATGAGATAAAGACATAAAGTGTTCGCTATAAGTGCCACACTCGCCATTACAATCATCAGCGTCGACATGGGTTCAGTGCCAGCCCAAAACCGTCGTGCTACTTCGAACAACACACCGGCTGCAAGCAACGCCTGCAACCAACCTGAAAGATGGGCAGCCCTGACTTTTTTGGTGGCACTAAGGCCAACAGCCAACAAGGCAACGCTGTAGACGGCGGCATCGGCCAGCATATCTAACGAGTCGGCAATAAGGCCGGTGGATTGTGCCCAGACTCCGACAATAAGTTCTGTGACGAACATCACGGCATTAATCGTCAATAATCGCAGTAATAGCTTACGTTCGTCAGCATCAGCTTTGCTGTTATCAGCTGACGCAGTTGGGTCGGCCTGAAACGGCGCTGAGCTTTGCAGTACAGCACCTAAATTTAATGTTTCCAGACGTTGGGTGATGGCGTCCGGACTGCCTTGATGCACCACATCAAGCTGCCGGTCTTGCAGGAAAAATTGCAACTGCTGCACCTGTGGCAACGCGCCAAGCGCCATCCGGATCAGATTTTCTTCTGAGGGACAGTCCATCTTGCGAATGTGGTAACGGGTTTTGTGGTGCAAATCTGATGCAGAACACTCAGGCAACTGAGCATTTTCAGAGACTTGCACCTGAGCTTTACATTGGCAATCTGACATGGTGGCCTCACTTTGAACAAGATATCTCTATTAAAAACTATAAAGCCACTTTAAGGTCAACAGTTTTTTCACCGATGTTGTACACAATCACTGGTACATGGATGCACCAGATTTTTCAGGATCTCACAGTCTTTGACCTGATGGTCATTCTGGCAGAGCGTCCGTAACGCCTGCAAATCCGCTTTTAATTGATGAAGTTGGGTTAATTGCGTGTCTAAATGCCTCAATTGCTCATCGATCAGCGTATTGACCTGCCCACAAGGTTGGCTGGGAGCTTCACGAAACTTCAGGAGTTGCCGGACCAACGACAGACTCATATCAAAGGCCCGGCAATGCCGGATAAACTGCAAATCTTCGAGATGGCGCTGCTGATAGGTCCGATATCCGGAGGCGGTCCTTGCAGGAGCGGCTAACAATCCCTGCTTTTCATAAAATCGGATGGTTTCTGTTTCACATCCGGCCAGCGCCGCCAGTTCACCAATTTTCATTGCCTTTCACCAACTCTAAAGTTACTTTAACCAGTAATGTATCATAATGCAGACAGCTGAAACTGCATTTTAATTGATCAGGGATAGTGATGGAACCAAAGGTCTTGCTTGCCTATGAGAGACGTTTTGCATATACGGAGTTTGCCCATATTCTCGGTCAGCTGTCATGTGGAGTTACTTGAAGATGCTCTGGTAGGCCCTTCGCACGGCAGACTGGCGCGAAATGGCCGGGCAAAACTATCGGTTGTTGTAAACACCTTTTGGACATATCTTTGAGCGCCTGCCATCTGGCAATACGGGGCGGTCGAACGTCAGTGCCTTTAAGCCGATGTCCATTCCGGAAGAACTCAGAGAAATTTTAACGCCTGTAGGTAAAAAGTAGGGCTCGTAGTCCTCACCCTGCGCGCGTAAATGCACTTGAGCTATTCCTGATTCACTTGCCACGACGACCTAAAAGTCAAAGCTCGTTTTTTCGCTTGCAAGCATGTTAAGCCGATCAGGATAAATCAAGCTCAATTTCGTAAGAATAGATCGTGCTAGCAATTAGCGTTAGTCGAGAAACTGAATCTGATCCAGTCAGTTGGCACTGGTTTGTGAACTACAACACCTGCTCAACGTTGACTTCAATTGGGGGCGGTGGCCAACTGAATTTAGCCAACTAATTTGGAAGAGAATCTCAGAGCTCACGAAAAAACGAATGTCTGCAAATAAGGCAAAGCTGACATTCGATATTCTGAATATCAGGTATAGGCAAATTCAGTAATTAACTATTGGTGCATTACGTGAAGTGTTCAGGCGCTACTCAATGGCACCGTGGTAACTTATCTCAGTGACAAACCACAAGTGCTCTCCAGTTGGTGTTCTCACCAAAACCTCAGAGTCTACTTCCTTTTTTAGTAGCGCTCTTGCCATGGGGGAATCAATAGAAATGTAATCGTTTCGGCCATAGATTTCATCCGGCCCAACAATGCGAAATTTACGAACTTCACCGGCTTCATTTTCTATTTCGACCCAGGCTCCAAAAAATACCTTGCCGTCTTGAACCGGGGAGTACTCAACGACTCTGAGGACCTCTAGACGCTTACGCAGGAAACGAATCCGGGAATCGATCTGCCGAAGTAACCTCTTGTTTTCCTTGTAGTCTGCGTTCTCCGATCTATCGCCTAAACTTGCTGCCCAAGTTACTTTTTGTGTGATTTCAGGACGATATTCTCGCCATAAGTAGTTTAATTCTTTAGTTAATTTATCGAACCCTTCACGGGTAATTAAATCGGTTCTCAATGTAAAGTCCTGAGAGGTTTATAGATGGAGCAAGGCTTTATTCAAAGCATCAACCGTGGCCACTGGAAAATACGTTTTTTGAGTGTCAACCCGAACTATACTGCCGTTAGGCCCATGTTCCAACCGCTCAATTCTGCGAAACTCGTCGGACAGCAGATATTCAAGCGCTTCGCGTTCCAAATCCGTCAGTCGAGCATTGGTGGACGACGTCCCGACATGGTCATGGATCTCAATATGTTGATCTATGGGCACAACAGCCTGAACTAGTCGATCCGCCTCTTTTTTTTGCGCATATAAAATGTTGACCTGAAGCTTGAGGACTGGATCTGTGATTGCGTCAATCCAGGCCAAAGTTTTCGAGCTAACGTTTTTAGTAGATTGTTTATTGATTGAATTGGCCACGGCTGCAAATGCCGCAATCAGTGTTTTAAAATGCTCTCCGGTTTTGTTCCGAATACTTTGAGCTGCTGGCACGCCCCGGCCTTTACCGAGTCGTGCAATGGTGCTGAAACTAAAATCATTCAGACCGCGTTCTTGTTGTTCTTTGCAAACTTGATAAACAGCTTTAAGGGTTACGATTGTGCGTTCGGATGCATTTGCGCATAACTGTTCCAAAACCTGCTCAGGTGAGACCGCTGTCATTTGATTTCTCCTATTCCGATGGGTTTGGCGCGTGAAAGAACTTTTTTGATATCGTTGGCAGTCAAGTGCACGTCACTATCTAAATCTCTTAAAGTCAGATCGCCATCAATCAGACGGTCGATGGTTTCCCAGCTCTGAACGCGGCTATACATCAACTGAGTAAGCTGATTGCCTATAATGGTTTGTTCCCTTTCATCCAACAGTAATAGTTGAGGCTTTATTCCATTATGCATCATGAGCTTATCAAGGGCTTGGCTACGCTTCGCTAATGCAAGTTCATTGCTGCAGCTGTGGAACAGTTCCGCGTTTTCACAAACCTCAGAGAGCAAGCGGAAGTGAGTACTTTCTTCCAGGCCTATATCGAAATCCAGCTCATCTGGAACAACTAGCATCAGTTTGTTTGACTCTGTAGGTTTGAGATTTTTGGTAATGACTCGGCTGTTTTGAATGTGTCGATACAGAAAGTTGAGATCTGTGAATAACATATCCATCTTTTTCGCTCTGGTTTCTATTTCCGAATTGAGTTTTCTACGTTTTGCCTGCAGTACCTCTTTTTCAGGAACTGACTTTGAAGTGACACTACCGGTTTTGAGTTGCTCATATTGTTGATGAGAAATAATTTCGATTCTATTAGAAACATCCGTTAATTCTTGCTGCAATTCACTATGCCGCAATGATTGCGATGTCAAAGCGAGGGTAATTTCATTGTAAAGGGCTACTTGACCTATCAAAAATGCAGGGCCGGTAACAAAAAATCTGCAACGCGGACAGTTTTGTTCCCCTAGATAGCCAGCAGGTACAGGGTTGTAAAGATTTGCACCAACTACAACGATGTCTCCGCCACTACCGCAGCTATTACCACCGACGGGACAAATTCCGAAGTCCTTCCATAAGTAAGCACTTGAAGGATGTCTGTTACTAAGGGAGTTTAGGAACTCCGGATTGTTTGCCGTTAGTTGCGTCCTGAACTCTTCGATGCCTTTCTCATCGAGGAAGCGCTGAGCTTTTTCCCGGGCGTTTTTAAATGCCTGTTTTTCACCAAGTTCAACTTTTTGCCTAACCAAGCCGCTTTTCACATAATACAAAGTCATGACTATTGAGGCATGTCCAACTAGCTTTACGATGACTTCAATAGGCAAGCCAAATTCGAACGCATAGGCGTTAATCAGACTGACCCTCATAGAGTGCGGCGTAAAACTTGAGCTGAAATGCTTTAAAGCGAACGATCGCGTCTCATCAAGTTGATTGCCAATTTCTTTGAAGCTGCAATCTTTGTATGTTGCAAAAGTTGCTTCGTCCTTTACTGCGAAAAACAATGTAGCGGCTAGTCGGTCTGCGAGTCGTCCGCTGAATGTACCTGGTTCAGTGTCGTACATATCTCTGAACAGAAAACAGTTTGCGCCTTTATAATTGCGCTGAATTTCATTCAGTTTGGTGCGTTTGCATTTTAGCCAAGGTGTTGGCATGTCAACGGGGTTATACTTTTGTTGCCACTTACGCAGTTTGATAAGCCAGTAAGCAAGCTCTATTGGCATGTAGGGAATATCGAAACCTTCGCCAAATAGTTGCGTTTTGTTAGATGTGTAGTGAACGCCGAAATCGCCATTCTCCGTTTTGTAAATCATCCCTTGTCTTTTGGTCAGTCCTGCCTTTTTAGACGGGTTCGTCATCCAAAATAGATTCGCATCCTTGAAGTCAGGTATTTCTTCATCCATTTCGCCGGAGTCACAATATATAATTTGCATACCACGTGCGGGGAGCTGCATTAATGCATAGGTGTAAGTCCAGAATATCGGGTTCCACAAATAAACCTTATCACGTTCGGTTTTTGTCACGCATTCTGGATCGCTATGGTCCAACATGGTTGGATCTGAAATATGGAGCCAATCAGCCGTAAATTTGTGTAAGTGCGTGAGCTCAGTGTACGAGGTAGATTTCAACACAGAATCAACCGGGAAAATCCAATCTCTGCCAGTCTTTACAAACTGATAAGGCAAAGATGGTTTGTTTGTTTCGTTGATTGTTGGAACATGTTGCTCATTATCAAAGTTGATGTGTTTAAAAGGATTTGCAGCATTTTTAATGCGCAAAGTTTCACCAGTATGTTCGTCCTCAATGGTAAGTTCTGTCTGAATAATCCAATCCAGGAACTCATTAATTGAATACAGTTGTCGTTTTTTCTTGTGTACAGGTAATTGGTTTAGTAAGTCCAGTAATGGTCTAACGTTTACCTTGGTGCGGGTCAGAAAATCATATGGTGAGTTATCAAGCCCCTCGGCCTGAATATAATCCCGAACAAATTGGCAAAGCTCTTGCTGTTTTGTTCCGCCGCCACGCGCTTGTTTTAAGAATGCAGTTATACATACAGCCCATCCTTCCCACTCACCATCAAGGAACCTAGTTTGGTAAGGTCTAGGTTTGCCGAAGAAGTCATAGGTATTTGTCCAGCCAGATTTTTCGTATGTTTCAAATGGTGATGACGGTATTCTTGGGTCAGCTGATTCAGCCCGGAATTTCTTATAATCCTTTAAGTTCTCGCATCTGGCCTTTCTAACCATAGCAACCAGTTCTTGATATTCGTAAGGTATAGGTATATCAAGCAACTCGTACCAATTGACCCAACCCTCAAATCGTTCTGGATGTGCCGGTAGTATTTTGTAATTTTTTCTTGCTTCCCGGTATTCCCGTGAATCTTTAATTTGAAGAACTTTACTGGCTTGTTTGAGTTCTTTGAGTGTTTTTATTTTTTGGGGTAAACAGAAATCACTCCAGGATTTCCATTCTGCGGCATAAAACAGATCTGGTGCACTCGGTAACTTAGAGTCTTCTTTGTACCGTCGGGAGTATTCAGTGTAAGAAGTAATACCTAGCTCAATGGTCGCTTGGTTTGCATCTGCGAGGGTCTGATAGAATTGTACTTTTGGTTTCCCCAGGAAATGAGGCCAGTCCTGCCATTCTGCTTTATATACCTGAGCGGGGCTTGCGGGCAGGCGTGGGTCTTCTTTGTAACGTATTTTGTATTCAGAGAGTTTAGTAATGCCGAGTGCGATGGTTGCTTGGCTTGCTTCTGTTAAGGTCCGATAGAACGGTTCTTTTGGCTTATCCAGGAAATGAGGCCAGCCCTGC
>CALJUX010000034.1 GCA_937978655.1 uncultured Chromatiaceae bacterium | reverse complement strand
TGTTTAATTTGAGTCTCACCTTCTACGTCTCGATCGCGGAACAATTCCCGCTGGCCGCCTAGCCTTGCGTAGTTAAGCGTAACAACCACACCTTGCTGCACGGTTGTCGTTCTAATCAGTACGGCAGCTGTTTAGCTAAGTCATCCAGCGTGTTGGCGGTTTGGAGCATGCGGTACAGCGGCAATTTGTACCGAAGCGCTGATGCCTTTTTACCGCATTGAATAGTTGATAAGTATTAGAGGGCCAGCCGAATTGTTCGGCAAACAGCGGCGCACTGAGTAAAAAGCAGGGATAATCGACACAGCCAGCGGTTTAAAAGGCGAGTCCGTTTCATAGACTTTTCCGTTCTGATAGGCAGCAAGTCATTTCATAGCATCGCAATTCGGACTTTTATTGATACGCTTTATTTGTTACTATTTTGTTAATTTTCGAAATTTTATTTAATGCTCTTGGTTCTGGTTTGATTGGTAATTTTTGACATCACGACGCAATGACATGATTTCGATAATTGTATAAAGCTCAGACACATGGGTTTCGTGATATGTTGCCGCCGAAGCCGTTTATGCATGACAAATGTCATCTGTATCCGCTGACAAGTGACGCTGTTTCCAGCCGCGGTGCTGAGTTAAGCTGTGCAGAACCATAAGATATTGTCGCGGTGACAGGGAGCAAATATGTCGGTACAACTGGACGGCAAATGGAGCTGGGTCTATCTGCTCAATCTGGTGTTTTACCTGATCCCGTTGTTTTATTTACCGCGAGCGCCCTGGCAGGTGGCGTTGGCGCTGCTGATACTGCTGATGTTTGTCGGTTGTTATTTCTGGGCTTACCGGGTGCCGACCCGCGATATGATCCGGCCGGTGCTGGTGATGTTGCTGTTGGCCATCGGTGCGACGCCGCTGAATTCGGGCAGCATGGCTTTATTTGCTTATATCGGCTTTTTTCTCGGGTTTGCCTGGCCGCCGAAGCAGGCCATCGCCGCGGTGGTGATGCTGGTGCTGCTGATGGCCGGACTGAACAGCTGGCAGCAATTTACCGGACTGTATTTTTTAGGGTATGGCGCGTTGCTGCTGGTCGTGGTGGCCAGTTTTGGTGTGCTGGAACGGCAGCGGCAAATGCGGCTGCTTCAATCGCAACGCAGTCAGGCGGAGATCACCCAACTGGCGCAGATGGTTGAGCGGGAGCGGATTGCCCGCGATCTGCATGACATTATGGGCCACAGTCTGTCCAGTATCGTGCTCAAAGCTGATTTGGCGAAGGCGCTGCTCAAAGCCGGGAAAACCGAAGACGCTGCGTTACATCTTGCCGAGCTGGCGCAGGTGGCGCGTGATTCGTTATCGCAGGTACGTCAGACCGTTTCCGGTTACAAACACAAAGGTCTGCTGGCAGAAGTCAGCACGCTGGCGCAGCGCCTGCGTGAGCATGGCTTTGCGGTGACACTGGAAGGCGAAGTCCCCAAACTGGCGGCGCGGGAAGAATCGGCCTTGATCCTGGTGCTGACGGAGCTGGTCACTAATATTCTGCGCCACAGCAAAGGCGACAGTTGCCGCATCAGCTTTCGCGAGCAGGCGCAGGGCTGGCTGATGGAAGTGGCCGACAACGGCGAGGTGCAAAGTTTTGGCTTTGGCAATGGCCTGACAGGTGTCACCGAGCGGCTGAACGCCCTGCAGGCGAAACTGGATTATCAACTGGATGCCGGCTGTAAGTTGCAGATCTGGCTGCCAAAAGGAAAAGAACATGCGCATTTTACTGGCTGAAGATCAGGCGATGGTGCGGGGCGCACTGGCGTCATTATTACGCTTGTCGAGCCCGCATGAACTGGTTGAAGCCGCCGATGGCGACGCGGCGTTTAAACTGCTCAAGGCTGAATCATTTGACGTCCTGCTGACGGATATTGAAATGCCCGGCCGCAGCGGGCTGGATCTGGCGGCCTGGCTGCAACAGCAGCAGAGCCGGACCAAAGTGATTGTGATCACCACTTTTGGCCGCAGTGGTTATGTGCGCCGGGCGCTGGATTGTGGGGTCAGCGGGTTTTTACTCAAAGATGCGCCGGTTGATGATTTGTTAGCGGCGATCGATAAAGTGCTGGCCGGCAAACGGGTGATCGACAGCGAACTGGCGTTGCTGGCGCTGGGAGAACAGGACCCGCTCAGCGATAAAGAGCGCAGAGCGTTGCGACTGGCGGGGGAAGGCCGCTCCACGGCGGAAATTGCGGCGCTGCTTTTTATTGCCGAAGGCACAGTGCGCAATTATTTGTCGGAAGCGATGGCCAAACTGAATGCGGTGAACCGGGTGGATGCGGCGCGTATTGCCCAGCAAAAAGGCTGGCTCTGAGTGGCGACAGCGCCGCTCAGATTCAGGACACCAGATGAATATTCTGCTGTTGTTGCTGCTGTTGCTCCAGTAAGGCCTGGAATTTGTCAGCCGGTAATGGCGGGCTGCACAAATACCCCTGATACTGGTCACAGCGCTGCTGGCGCAGAAAATCCAGCTGCTGGCTGGTTTCCACGCCTTCGGCCAGCACTTTAAAGCCCAGGGTGTGGGCAATGCCGATGATGGCGGTGGCAATGGCCATATCGTCTTTGCTGTGTGGAATATCGTCGATAAATTTTTTGTCGATTTTCAGCACGTCCAGCGGAAAACGTTTCAGATAAGCCAGCGATGAATAGCCGGTGCCAAAGTCGTCAATGGCCAGCCGGATCCCAAGCCCACGCAGGTCGTCCAGCACCTGTACTACGGTTTGTTGATTTTCCATCAGTGCGCTTTCGGTCAGTTCCAGTTCGAGGCAATGCGGTGGAAAGCCGGTGTCATTCAGCACCTGCGTGACCTGTTTACGCATATCAAAGCGTTTGAACTGCGCCGGTGAGACGTTCACCGCCAGCGTCAGCCGCGGCAAACCGGCTTCCAGCCACTGCTGGCCTTGCCGGCAGGTTTCGGTCAGCACAAATTCACCGATGTCATTGATCAGGCCACAGGCTTCTGCCACGGCAATAAACCGCATCGGTGAAATCATGCCCTGTTCCGGGTCAAACCAACGCACCAGCGCTTCGGCCCCGATGATACGGCCGCTGTAAATCTCCACTTGTGGCTGATAAAACACCCGCAGGTGGCCGGCCTTGATCGCTTTGCGCAGCTGCGCCTCCAGCGTCAGTCGGTCCCGGGCTGCCAGCGTGTATGCATCTGAATAAAAAGTAAAAGTGTTGCGGCCAGCGGCTTTGGCTTTGTACAGCGCCGCGTCGGCACCTTGCAACAACAGCGTGGTTGAATCGCCGTGATCAGGAAAAATACTGATGCCAATACTGGCACCGAGGGTCACTTCTACGTTGTCACTCAAAATCCAGGGCATGCCCATATGCTGGATCAGTTTGTCGGCGACCACGGCGGCATCCTGCGCCTGCGGCAGCGCCGTCAGCAGGATGGCAAATTCGTCGCCGCCGAGCCTGGCCACGACATCGGTGTCCCGTACTTTTTGCTTCAGCCGGCTGGCGACCTGCAACAACAACTCGTCACCATATTGATGGCCATAAGAGTCATTCACATCTTTAAAATGGTCGAGATCAAGCACCAGCACCGCGACAAACAGATCATCCCGCCGGGCAGTTTTCAGCGCCTGTTCCACCAGTTGCAGCAACAGCTGGCGGTTTGGCAAATGTGTCAGCTCGTCATGCTCACTGAGGAACATCATTTCCGCTTCTGTGGCGCGGATCTCTGACAAGTCGGTAAATACGGCGGCATAGTGGCTGATGTGCCGTTCTTCATTAAATACCGCGCTGATGCTCAGGGCCACCGGCAAGACAGTACCATCTTTGTGCTTATTGAGGATTTCACCCTGCCAGTAATTTTGTTCACGCAACTGCTGCCACATCTGACGGTAAAATTCATCACTATGCTGACCGGAACTCAGTATTGCCGGGGTATTGCCGAGCAGTTCAGCGTCGCTGTAACCAAACAGGCTGACCAACGCCGGGTTCACCGAAATAATCACTTTATTAATATCGGTGATCAGAATGCCTTCCCGGCTGCTGTTAAAGACGGCGTCGGCCAGCCGCAAATTAGCCTCTTGTTGCTTGCGTACCGACAGGTCGATGTCCATACAGAAAATCTGCGACGGCCGCCCCGGTAATTGCACCACCGCGTGGCCGGAAAACACCTGTACCGGCTCACCGCCTTTGCGTTGCAGCAATAACTCGCCGGCGGGCACCGGCACACCGGTCTGCGCCATCTGACTGACCGCAGCCCGCACATCGTCGCGCATCGGTGGCGGGATGATCAGGTCCAGCAGGCTTTTGCCAACAGCTTCCTCTTTGCTGTAACCGTATAAAATTTCACTGGCTTTATTCCAGTAAAACGTCGTGCCGTCGGCTTCATAACCCTGTACCGAAATTTCCGGCGTATTGTCGAGTAAGGTGCGAAACCGCAGTTCACTTTCCATCCAGTGCTGTTCGGCTTGTTTTTGCATGGTGATGTCTTCAAGCTCAAGCAACACATGACTGATCTGATCATGCCGGTCGACGATGGCATACAAGGTGCTTTCCAGCCACAGCTGGGTGCCGTCCGGCAGCTGACGCTGGTCCTGGCGGGTGATTTTGTGCTGACCGCTTTGCAACTGGTTAAACACCTGATGCAGCCAGTCCTGCTGGTCCGCCGGCAAAATGTCAGCTAACTGTGGCAGTGTTTCCAGCGCTGGCGCCGGCAGCTGGCTCAGCTGCATAAACCGTGGGTTGTAGTACTGCACGTCGCCGTGGATCCCGCAAATCACCACACCGACCGGGCTTTGTTCCACCGCTTTGGAAAACAGCTCCAGCCGCGCTTTGGCGTCACTGCGCTCGACCAGGAACGCGGCCAGACTGACAGTAAACTGGATCAGATCGCGCTCTTCGGCGGTCGGTTCGCGTTTTTCCGCCAGATAAATCCCAAAAGTGCCAAGCAGTTTGCGGTTGGTATCAAAAAACGGTGTGGACCAGCAGGCCTGCAGCCAGTCGTATGGCAGGATCAGTTCCTGAAAATTCAGCCACAGCATATCATTGCGCACATCGGCCACGTACACCGGCTGACCGGTTGCGGCGGCGGTACCGCAGGAGCCGTTGCCATAACGGATTGGCAATCCTTCCACTTTGGCATTGTATTCTGCCGGCAGGCTGGGCCCGGCGGCGACATGCATCGTCTGGGTCTGCAAATCGGCTAACAGGATAGAGCCGCGCAGGTATGGCAGTTGCTGTTCGATGAATTTCACCAGCTCGGTCAGCAGATCTGGCAGATTGGCGTCGTCCAGCAGGCGGTGCAGCAGATAACTTTGTGCCTGCTGTTTCATCTGCTGTTGCTTACGTTCGCGCACATTTTGCCAGCACAACACCAGGACTGTGCCGTCCTGTGACTTGGGAACCGGGATGGCGCGGTATGCGGTGGGCAGCGTTTCTCCTTGCAGATTGATAAACAGGTCGGCTTCACCGCTGATTTGCTGGGGCTGCTCCAGCGCCTTGTGGATCTCGCGCCATAACGCCAGAGCGGCCTTTTGTTTACTGACCAGCGTTTGCAGCGGCAGACCGATCAGCTGGCTGGCGTTGCCGTAGCCGAGCTGCTGCTGCGCCGCCTGATTCACAAAGGTAATTTCAGCATTGCGGTTCACGCCGATGATGGCGTCACCCGTGGCATCCAGCAGCAGTTGCACTTGCGCCATACTGGCTTGCAGTGCCAGCAACGCCTGCTTACGGGCATGAATGTCTTCGATTACGGAAACAAAATAACACTGCTGCGGGTCGTTGCTGCGATGAAAAGACACTGAAAGATGAGCCCAGATAAAAAGACCATCGCGGCGGCGATAGCGTTTTTCCATCTCGAAGCTCTCCAGCTCGCCACGGACCAGTGCTTCACATTGCGCCAGGTCGTCGGCCAGGTCCTCGGGGTGGGTCAGGTCCTGAAAAGTGCTGCCGGCAAGATCGGCGGGTTCGTACTGCAGCATTTGCGCAAAACGCTGATTAACCTGAATAAAATGGCCGGATACTGCTACATGCGCCAGGCCAACCGCGGCCTCATTGAAGGTGCTGGCCAGCTTTTGCTGCATGCGTCTCGCAAATTGGCTTTTGCTGCGTAAGCGAAAAAACAACAACAACGGCAGGCCAACCGCGCACAGCGGTAACAACCCACTCATCGTTTGATGCAGGGCCGACACCTGAGTCGCCGACAGATAGCCGCTGCTGAACTTTGGATCGGCGCTGAGCCACCAGATCACAAAGATGACAATATAAATAATAAAAACCAATAAGATAGCTGACTCCGAACGGCGATTTGATCGTTCAGTGTGCGCTGCAGAATATGCCATCAGTTGTCTTCCCTGTCAGATCAGCTTATGCCGGGCCTGGTCAGCGCTAAGCGAAAGCCTTGATGCCAAAGCGAATGTTTGGAAAGGATCATAAGGTGTATCAGACAAGCATAGCCGAAGCCGGAAGTTGAGCAAATCAGGGACAAGCCGGACCCGCTGCTGCGGGCCCGGTGGCAGGGCGGTCGGAGGTGTCAATCAGAACGAATACACCAGCGTCAGCGATGTCTGGGTGTCGGTATTCTTTTTCCCTGCAGGCACTTCGGAGTCGTGCTGCACGGTAAAAGCAGCTTTCATCTGCATGCTGCCATTGATACGGGCACTGACCGAGGTTTCCGACTGGGTTCTTTTATTGTCGGAGCTGGCTTCCAGACTCAGTTGCTGGCGGAACGTCGCGCTGTCGGAAATCACCCAGTCCAGACTGCCTGCGGTGCGCACCAGCGCGCCATTTTCGCTGATGTCAGCGGCAGTTTTCCCACGGTAATAACCCGGACCGATTTCGGCGTCGATGCTGATCCCGTCGCCCTGATACAGCCGGTCGCCGTAACCTGCAGAGATCAGGCTGTATTGGGTGTAGGCGCCAAAGTCATCTTCGGTATGCGAGCCGAAGATAAACAGGGTGGCATGGTCAGTATCCAGTTTGTAACCGGCTTTGCCGGAAGCAAAATAACGTTCTGCTGATTTTTCGCTGAAGCGATTGCCACTGGCGTCCGTTTTTTCATCTTCTTTAAAATAAGCACTGAGCACATATTCATTGCTCCACTGCACCAGCTCTTGTTTGGCATCGATTTTACCGGTCACTGAGGTGCCCTTGGTGTTGCCGGAGGTGGTGATTGCGCCGAGTTCAGCTGAAGTGTTCCAGCCCAGCTTCGGTGCATCTGCTGCCTGCACAGACAGCGTGGTGGCGGCCAGTGCGGCCAGCATCATCGGATATTTCATGCTTCATCCTTGTGAGGTTTCATGTGAAGAGACATTTGTGGAAACGGGATTTCGATACCGGCGGCATCAAACTGCAATTTGACCTGCTCCAGTGCATCCCAATACACCGCCCAATAATCAGCGGCGTCTACCCAGGGGCGCACAATCAGCTGCACGGAAGAATCCGCCAGCGCACCCACGGCGATGACCGGCGCCGGATCTTGCAGCACCCGGCTGTCGGCCTGCAGAATGTCGTGCAGAATTTGTTTGGCCAGACGCAAATCCGAGTCGTAACTGATGCCAATGGTTAAATCGATACGGCGGCGTTTCTCGGCGGAATAATTCACAATGGCGCCACCGGTGATCTGCGAATTCGGCACAATAATTTTTTTGTTGTCGCCGGTTTTAAAAATCGTCTGAAAAATGTCTATCCGTTCCACCACGCCGCTGATCCCGGCCACTTCGACCAAATCACCAGACTTAAACGGCCGGAATATGATGATCAGCACACCAGATGCGAAATTTGATAAAGAGCCTTGTAAAGCCAGTGCCACTGCAAGGCCGGCGGCACCGAGTATCGCGAGGAAAGACGCGGTCTGGATCCCCAGATGTGACAACGCAATCAGGGTAAAGGCGATTAAGACCGCCGCGTAGACAATGCTGGACAAAAACGACACCACTGCCCGGTCCACGTGGCGCAGCAGCAAAGCCTTGCCGACAAGACGTGATACGCCCAGCGCGACCCAGCGGCCGATATAAAAAATGATGACGGCAACCAGCAGCTTCAGGCTGAAGCTGAGGATTAAACCTTGGTTTTTCTGCAGAAAAGTTAAACTCTGCTCAATCACCTGCACTTCTTGTTGCATAACGGCTTCCTCAAAGGGGGCTGTGATGAATGGGTTCGTTGATATGCTAACATCATTATCCGGCTTTGGCTGACGCAATTTGGTTGGGCGGTGATGGACCTGTTTAGATTACAACAACAGCTGGGTGACCTGACGGCGTACCCGCTGGAACAATGGCAGCCGCCTTTTTGCGGCGCGGTGCCGATCCGCATCGATCGCGACGGCTGCTGGTATTTTCAGGACAGCCCGATCACAAGACCCGCGCTGGTCCGGTTATTTGCCGCCGTGTTAAGTCAGGTGGATGGCCGGTATCTGTTAACTACACCGGCCGAACAGGTGCAAATCAGCGTCGACGACGCGCCATTTGTGCTGGTGGCGGCCGAATGGCTGGCGGATGGCCGGCTGCAGCTGACCACGAATCTGCAACAGCGCTTTGTGGCGGGGCCGGACTATCCGGTGTTGCTGGAAGCGGAAGCCGGCAGTGGGCAGTTGTTGCCTTACCTGCAGCTCGGTCGTGGTTTGCGGGCCAAATTCAGCCGCACTTTGTATTACCAGCTGGCGGAACAGACACAAGCGCAGCCACAGCACGACGGCTGCCATTATGTGCTGCACAGCGGGGATTATCAGTTCCGGTTGGGCTGAACAGCGCCGTTGCAGGCGCTTTCGGCGTTAAATCACTTTGGAATAACTGTGTTGCTGAGCCAACAGATAAGCATCAAAGGCCGCGGCAATAATCCGCACCCAAGGCCGGCCGCGTTCGGTCACTTGCAGCAAATTGTCCTGCCAGCGCACTAAATCATCGTCAAAACAAGGGGTCAGCTGTGTCAGCGCTGTGGCGAAATAGTCGTTGAAATCGATTTGCCATTGCTGGGCCAGCGCTTTGGTATCCAACACAAAATTGCACATGATGCGGGCGATCAGATCGGCACGGATTTGGTCGTCGCGGCTTAACGTCAGGCCTTTGTCTATGGCGAGGCTGTGCCGCTGTTCCAGTGCCTGATAATAATCTTTCAGTTCTTTGTGCTGCTGCCAGATCAAATTGCCGACCTGGCTGATGGCCGACACGCCAAGGCCCAGCAACGTATCGCAGGCATCCACACTGTAGCCCTGGAAGTTACGCGTCAGCTGATGTGCCTGCTGCGCTTTGGTCAGCGGATCTGTGGTTTTGGCGAAATGGTCCATGCCGATGGCGACAAAACCGGCCTGCTGCAGGCTGTCCATCGCCAGCGCCAGCAAACCGAGTTTCTCGGTTGCACCTGGCAAGGCGGCATCGGGAATTTTGCGCTGGGCGGCAAAACGTTCGGGCAAATGGGCATAGCTGAATAACGAGATACGATCCGGGTCCAGCGTGATGACCTGTGCCAGCGTTTGCGCAAAACTCTGTGCGGCCTGATACGGCAAACCGTACACCAGGTCCAGGTTAATTGAAGTAAATTGCAGCGCCCGCGCGGCTTGCACCAGCGTTTCAACCATGCTGTATGGCTGAATGCGGTTGATGCTTTGTTGAACTTGCAGATCAAAATCCTGCACGCCAAAACTGACCCGGCTGAAGCCCAGTTCCCGCAACAACGCCAGTTTTTCCACGTCGCAGCTGCGTGGATCAATTTCGATACTGAGTTCGGCGTCCGGCAGAAACTGAAAATGCTGGCGCAGCAGCTGCATTAAACGGCGCAGCTGCGGTTCATCCAGATAAGTTGGCGTACCGCCACCAAAGTGCAGCTGATGGACCTGTTTGCCTGCACAAGCGGGCTGATACAACGCCATTTCGGTCGCGAGCGCGTCCAGGTAGCGGTCAGCCTTAGTTTGATCGCGGCTAATCACTTTATTACAGCCACAGTAGTAACAAAGCTCACGACAAAATGGCACATGCAGGTACAGACTCAGCGCCGGTCCAGTGTGCTGTAACGCTTGCAGCGCTTTGTCCGGGGCAAAGCCACTGCGCAGCAGCAATGCAGTTGGATAAGAGGTATAACGCGGGCCTTTGACATTATATTTTTTAATCAGGGCTTCGTCCCGGAATGTCGTCATCATATCGCATCTGCTACAGGGGAAATGGCGCCAGTATAAAGACTGTGTTGAAGTGCATATTGATCCAACACAACAGATTGGACTTTCACACTCAATAACCCGGGAACAATAATGAACAAAATAACCACTGCAATGCTGCTGGCCGGTCTGTTACCGCTGACGGGCCAGGCGGCAACCTTGATCCACGCCGGTAGCCTGATCACCGCTGAAGGCGAACAAATTCTGCAAAAACAAACGCTGGTGATCGAAAATGATCAGATCAAAGCCATTGAAAACGGTTTTCGTCAGCCGGCAGCCGGCGATGTGTTGATTGATTTGTCGGGCCAGACAGTTCTGCCGGGGTTGATGGATATGCATACGCATTTCTCTTACCAAAGCAGTCCGGCATCCTATAGCGAAGGATTTAGCATGAATGAAGCCGACGTGGCATTACGCGGCGCGACTTATGCCGAAAAAACGCTGATGGCCGGCTTTACCACGGTGCGTGAACTGGGCGACAGCCATTTGATTAGTACTGCGCTGCGCAAAGCGATTAATGCCGGTTACGTCAAAGGCCCGCGGATTTTTACGGCGGGAAAATCTATTGCCACGACAGGCGGTCATGCCGATCCGACCAACGGCGTGTCCTATCTGCGCATGGGTGATCCGGGCCCGGATGACGGGGTGATCAACGGCGCGGATGATGCGCGCAAGGCGGTGCGCCAGCGTTATAAAGAAGGTGCCGACCTCATTAAAATTACTGCGACCGGTGGTGTGCTCAGTGTGGCGAAAAGTGGCATGAACGCGCAGTTTACCGACGAAGAGCTGGCGGCGATTGTCAGCACCGCCAAAGATTATGGCTTCACTGTCGCGGTACATGCACACGGCAAAGCCGGCATGGAGCGGGCGATCAAGGCCGGCGTCAGCTCGATTGAGCATGGTACTTTTATGGACGACAACACCATCAAGCTGATGAAACAACATGGCACTTATTTTGTGCCAACGATCAGCGCCGGCAAGTTCGTCGCTGAAAAAGCGAAGGAACCAGGCTATTTCCCGGAAATGGTGCGTTTTAAAGCCGCGACTATCGGTCCTTTAATTCAGGCCACTTTTACCAAGGCGCAAAAAGCCGGGGTGAAAATTGCCTTTGGCACAGATGCCGGCGTGGGTATGCACGGTGATAACTGGCGTGAATTTGTTTATATGACCGAAGGCGGCATGCCGGCGCATCAGGCGCTGTTAAGTGCCACTATTGAAGCGGCGAAGTTACTGCAGATGGAACAAAGCCTTGGCAGTCTGAAGGCCGGTAAAATCGCCGATATTATTGCCGTGCCGGGTGATCCGTTACAGGACATTACGCTGATGGGCAAAGTGAGTTTTGTGATGAAAGCCGGTCAGGTTTATAAAAAGTAATGTTCTGATGACTAATCCTGAAATAAGTGCCACCACTATTTAGGACGGGTAAGCGCTATAAAAAAAGCCGCAATTTCGCGGCTTTTTTCAATTTAATGCACAGGTTTCAGTAGGTCCAACAGCTGGCGGATATCCTGTTTAATCGCAGTCGCCAGTTGGATCTCACTTTGCTGGCGGATGTGATCGAGCCGGCGTAACTCTTTTTTCTCCAGCTCTTTACGCGCTTCGTGTGTTGGCATGGCTTTCACACAGTCATACATGGCAAACAGCCCGGGAAAACGACAGGCCTGTGCCAGTTCTGGCTGCAGGTTTTCCAGCAAGACCCAGATACGCAGGCTGGCCTCAGACAACTCACACTGTTCTTCTAACGTAGCCTGGCCAATCAGCAGGATGCTGTCGAGCAGATACTGCTGGTGTTCGGCCTGCTTACGCTGCTGCGTTGCCAATGCCTGTTGTTGCTGTACTTTTTGCTTTTGCAGCTGTGATAACAGCCGGCCAAGATAAAACGCCAGGGTGGCGATAATCACCACACCCAGACCCAGCATTCCCCACCACATAGTCATTGCCGTTACTCACCCAGTAAATCTTTACGCCAGTCAGTACGCTCCAGCTGTGCCATTGGATCCGCATCCTCTTCGGGCGTTTCGTCTGCGTCGACTTCATCGTCATCGTCTTCGTCCAGACCGAGCAAGGTCAGCAATTCTGCGTGGCGTGCGGTTTTGGCATTAAAATACTTGGCGTCTTTTCCGCTCAGGATCTCACCGTTTTCGACGCGCTCAACCAAATCTAACAGTTTTTCGTCTTGTTCCAGTTCAGCCAGTTCCTGCTCCGGCGGCATCGCTGCGACTTTGACCTTCGCCAGTTGGGCTTTAGGTTTGAAATCCACAGCTTGTTGCAACAGCTGCTGTTCTGCTTCGTTCACGTGCAGGGCAATAGGTTTTTTGCTGCCATGGCGCGGATCTTTGTTGGCCGGGCCGCTGTGCTGGGCTTTTTCCTGCTGTGGTGCATTGCGGCTGCCGGATTTTAAACCCGCACCTTTTTTCTTGGTCTCGACCGGACGCTCGCGCGTTTGCCGTGCTTCGGCTGCGGGTTTGTTGCGATTGCCAATCGGGCCGCTGGTGCGGGACTTCTTGATGCGTGTCATGGTTTGTACCTGTAGAAAAGGGCGCGTATTTTAACCACATTTTGCCGGAAAGCCTATGGCTTTATCTGCGCCTGGCAACAGAACCGGATAATCTGTCGTGCAGAAAAACAAAACGGCGATAACAATGAGCTATCGCCGTCTGAAAAGTTGTGCAAGCAGCACTGAATTTAGTTATGTCATCCTAACCGTGGCAGACACCCTGTCTGGTCAGTTTCCGTATATTGTTGCGTCGCTTCCGTGCAAATATCGTTATTCGCGATCATCCTAATACTTTTTTCATCTTCCGTGGAGCTTGCGTTAAAAACGCCGACATCAGTGATGATGTCATTTCAAATGAACTAAAGCACTACTGCTTTCCATGCAAAACTTCCGTTTTGTCGAGGTGTTACTGAAAGTAACGGGGTTTAATTTACTCTGATTGCATGGAATGGCAAGACTGTGATTAAAAAAAAATCAGAAAAAAACTGAACCAAAAATTAATGTCAAATTAATTCAGATGGTTGCTTCGTTATTTGCGACGACAAACCCACT
The DNA here is from genome assembly GCA_937978655.1 of uncultured Chromatiaceae bacterium. Taxonomy (GTDB): domain Bacteria; phylum Pseudomonadota; class Gammaproteobacteria; order Enterobacterales; family Alteromonadaceae; genus Pararheinheimera. Next base: position 162,265 of record CALJUX010000034.1, on the reverse strand, counting down.
TTATCTGCAAGGTTTCAGGCGGATTTCTTACGCTGTTTGTGCGAGATATCTCACAAATTTTAGTGGGTGAACATCAGGCAATAAAAAACCGGAGCAAGCTCCGGTTTGTTCAGTACGCTGGCAATTAATGCAGACCGCCAAGGTATTTTGACAAAACTTCAATGTCTTTGTCTGTCAGTTTGTGTGCTGTGTCGCGCATCATGCCGTTCAGGTCATTGGCGCGGGTGCCGGCACGGAAGGCTTCCAGCTGTGTTTTGATATAAGCAGCATGCTGGAACGAAATTTTCGGGAATCCCGCCAGACTGTGACCTACACCCCGTGGACCGTGGCAGGCGATACAAGCTGGAATACCGCGTTGCATATCACCGGCACGGAACAACTTTTGACCAGCCTCGACCATGTCTTCCGGCGTGGTGCCTGATTTCATGGTCTGTGACGCAAAATATGCGGATAAGTCTTTCATATCCTCATCAGATAAAGCGGCGACCATCCCGGCCATCACTGCGTTGCTACGGCCTTCTTTGCCGCCCGTTGCTGCGCCTTGTTTAAAATCTTTCAGTTGTTTGTAGATATAACCGGCATGCTGGCCGGCGATCTTCGGATACATATCGGTCGGGCTGTTACCATCTGGACCGTGACAGGCCGCACAGGTGGCTGATTTCGCTTTACCTGCCTCGACATTGCCTTCAACCGCAGCAGCCTGGCCGGCCAACCCTAATAAAAGCATGACTGGAATTGCAATTTTTCTCATGTTTAATTGTCTCTGTTCTGCGTGACCCTGCCCGAATTGAAGCAGGCTTAGAAGATAATAACCCTATTTTTTATGCCTATTTTACACGAAACCCGCAGTTAGAAAATCCCAATACTTATGCAGATTATTGATTTCCGCTAAACTATAGCCAAATTTAAGTCCGGAGTATGACGTGTACAAAGCAATATTCAACTACCAGCAAACGCGATTTCTGACCAGCGCCCCCGATATTCGGGCCTTACCGGCTGATTCTGGCATAGAAGTGGCGTTCGCCGGACGTTCAAATGCGGGGAAGTCCAGCGCGCTGAATACACTGACCCGGCAAAATAGTTTAGCCCGCACCAGTAAAACGCCAGGCCGCACCCAGCTCATCAACACCTTTCACCTCGCTGAAAACAAAAGACTGATCGATTTACCAGGCTATGGTTTTGCCAAAGTCCCGCTGGAAGTCAAAGAAAAATGGCAGAAGTCGCTCAGTGAATATCTGATGAAGCGCCAAAGTCTGAAAGGCATCGTGGTACTGATGGATATTCGCCACCCGCTGAAAGATTTAGATCAGCAACTGGTGCATTGGGCGGTGCAGTCCGGCTTGTCTGTGCTTATTCTGCTGACCAAGGCGGATAAACTGAGCCCGGGTCCACGGAAAAAGACGGTCCTCGAAGTGCGCGAAGCATCGTTGGCCTTTATGGGGGATGTGACTGTTGAAGCGTTCAGTTCGTTAAACAAGTTCGGGCTCACTGAGCTTGAGCAAGTGTTGGACCGCTGGTTCAGTGGTGAACCGGTCCCTGCAGTATCCAGCTGATGTTCTGCAGACAGCATCAGGCCGTTTTGGCTTGATGCTGTTGTGTCCTGTCCCCGCCAATCACTCCGTCAGGCTACAGCGCTACTGCATCATGCAGAATCGGCTTGCCAGTTTCTTCAATCCCCGTCTTTGCTTAATTTGAAATCAGGGTTTTCGTTGACAAGATCTGCCTTCGTCAGTACGTTTTCGTCAGAACCCCGCGCCAGTGAACCACTTAAGGGCAATTGTGACCCGATGAGTCGAACCAGCCCGGGGTTTTGTCTTTGTTGAAGTCCTGCAATTTCATGCTGCGATCACTGTTTCTGCTGTAAGCACCGGATCTTCAGTTGATCTGAGAACTACCTTCCTTCCCCGATATGCACAGCAAATGCGAAGGCTTTCATTTTCTGTGCCCCAAAAAAGAAAAAACCGGCGGTTCAGAGAACAGCCGGCATAGCAAACGGGGAGAAGCTATTTAATAAATTTCAAATCAACAGGGTGTCTTACGAAGAAGACACCGCCATTATACAGTATTTTCTTATTGTTTGAAGTATTTGCTCTAAAATATCTAATAAATTTTCAGAAAAAGATAAAAAAAAACGCCCCACTGCAAGCAGTGGGGCGGCTAAATAAGCCTACTTTCTATGTAGAATCAATAACTAACGTCTGAAACTACTGAAAGATAGAACATCTTACCTCTGTACCCTACGACTTTGATTCTACTGATGACGGTCTAAAAAGCAAGCGCTTTCCGTAATAAAATTACAATTATTGTTGTTTTTTTCGTCTTTTTTGGAATTTACGTAATAAAACAACCTTTTAGCATGACGTTCCGCTGGGTTGTGACCGGTACAGCAGCTGGGCGAGATTGTCAGGCTGTGTGGAGCTGTCAGATGTTGCCTGCCAGACACTGTTGATAAACTTCAGCATTTGCGTAAAAAAAGCCCCGGCAATTGCCAGGGCTAAATGGGTGTCGTACCAGGAACGGGACATGTTCACTGTTACTCAGAGTGAGGCCAGACCAGAAAGTTCAGCATTTCTCTGAAAAATTTCAATTTTTTTAATGGGCCTGATCCCAGTTGTCGCCTGAACCTGCTTCTGCCAGCAGCGGCACGTCCAGTTGCACCGAATCCTGCATCAGTTGGACTAAACGGGCCTGATGTGTCGCCAGTGCCGAGTCACTGACTTCAAACACCAGTTCATCATGTACCTGCATAATCATCAGGATCTCCGCCGGATCCTGTTGTTGCAGATAGGCATCCACATTTAACATCGCACGTTTGATAATGTCAGCAGCGGTGCCTTGCATCGGCGCATTGATGGCCGCACGTTCAGCACCTTTGCGCCGGCCCATATTTTTGCTCTGAATTTCCGGCAGGTATAAACGCCGGCCAAACAGTGTTTCGACGTACCCAAGCTCGTGCGCCTGTTGCCGCGTGCGCTCCATATAAGCCAGCACTCCCGGAAAACGGGCAAAATAGGTGTCGACATAATGTTGCGCTTCACCGCGACTGATATCCAGCTGCTGCGCCAGGCCAAAGGCTGACATGCCGTAGATCAGGCCAAAGTTAACCGCTTTAGCGCGGCGACGTTGCTCGGTGCTCACCTCATCCAGCGCGACACCAAATACTTCGGCTGCGGTCGCGCGGTGAATGTCGCGGCCATGTGCAAAGGCATCCAGCAGCGCTTTGTCCTGCGACAGATGGGCCATGATCCGCAGTTCAATTTGGGAATAGTCGATCGCCAGAATTTTCTTGCCGGCCGGAGCGATAAAAGCCTGGCGGATGCGGCGGCCTTCTTCGGTGCGGATCGGAATATTCTGCAAATTTGGTTCAGTGGAACTGAGCCGGCCGGTGGCCGCCACGGCCTGATGATAAGACGTGTGGACGCGACCGGTCAGCGGATTAATGCTTTGCGGCAGCTTGTCGGTATAGGTGGATTTCAGTTTGGTCAGGCTGCGGTGCTGGATGATCACACGCGGCAGCTCATACTGATGCGCCAGTTCGGTCAGAACTTCTTCAGCTGTGGACGGGACGCCGGTTGGCGTTTTTTTCAGCACAGGCAGTTTCTGCTCTTCAAACAGGATCTCTTGCAGCTGTTTTGGCGAAGACAGGTTAAAGACTTTGCCGGCAAGCGTATGTGCCTGCTGCTCCAGCTCACTGATCCGCCCGGCCAGAAATTCACTTTGTTTGCCCAGCAGCGCTGCATCGATCAGGACGCCATTGCGCTCCATCCGGGATAATACACTGAGCAATGGCATTTCGATGTCGCGAAATACCCGTGCCGGCCCCTCGGCCTGCTGTAGCAAAGGCCACATCGCCAAATGTAACTGCAGCGTCACATCGGCATCTTCTGCGGCGTATTCCGCGGCTTTCTCCAGTTCAATCTGGTTGAAGGTCAGCTGCTTGCTGCCTTTGCCGGCGATGTCTTCAAAGGCGATAGGCTGATGTTGCAGGTGTCGCTCCGACAAACTATCCATATCATGGCGGCCCGCAACACTGTTCAGCGCGTAAGACTCCAGCATGGTGTCAAAGACAATACCTTGTAATTCAATCTGATAACGTGCCAGCACACTCTTATCATATTTGAGATTTTGTCCGACTTTGGCCGCCTGTGGGTTTTCCAGCCAGGTTTTGAGGCTGCTCAGCACTGTATCGCGGGATAACTGTTCCGGCGCGCCAAGATAATCGTGGCCCACCGGTAAATACCAGGCGCGGCCCGGCGCGATAGCAAATGACATCCCCACCAACTCGGCCTGCATATAATCGAGGCTGGTGGTTTCGGTATCAAATGCAACCAGATCTGCACTTTGCAGCATCTGCAGCAGTTGTTGCAGTGCCGCTTCGTCCAGAATGGTCTGATACTGGCTGCGATCAATACCGGCAGCTGCTGATGCTGTGACTGCCGTCTCCGGCGCCGCCGTTGCAGCAGGCTGAACCTGGTTTACTGCGGTGTCCTGCTGCTTTTGCTGGGCCAGGATCTCGCTATGCCAGCGTTTAAATTCACAACTGGCAAATAGTCCGGCCAGCGATGGCAGGTCGGCGGGCTGCACATGCAATTCGTGAAAAGCCTGCGGCAATGCCACATCAATTTTGATGGTCGCGAGCTGATAAGACAGTTCCAGCTGCGCCTGATGCTCCCGCATTTTCTCCGCAATGGTTTTACTGCCACGAAAACCCAGCGCGGCAATATCATCCAGGCGCTGATAGAGTTCAGCGATGCTGCCGATCCCTTGCAGCAATGCCTGTGCTGTTTTTTCCCCCACACCCGGCAGACCGGGGATGTTGTCGGCTTTGTCACCCATCAGTGCGAGAAAATCAATGATCAGTTCTGGCCCGACGCCAAATTTGTCTTTGACGCCGTCCGGATCAAGAATGGTATCGGTCATGGTATTGATTAAGGTGACATGCGCATTGACCAGCTGCGCCATATCTTTATCCCCAGTCGAGATCAACACATGGCGACCCTGAGCACTGGCAGATGCGGCCAGCGTGCCAATGACATCATCTGCTTCCACGCCGGAAATGCACAATAACGGCAGCCCCATCGCACGAATAATCTGATGCAGTGGCTCGATCTGGCTGCGCAGGTCATCTGGCATTGGCGGTCGATGTGCTTTGTAGTCTGCGTACATCTCGTTGCGGAAGGTCGGGCCTTTGGCATCAAACACCACCGCCATTTGCGTCGGATTGTACTGTCGCAACAAACTCTTCAGCATGTTGACGACGCCATAAATGGCACCAGTGGCTTCGCCGCGGGAATTGGTCAGATGCGGTGGTGAATGATAAGCACGGAACAAATAAGAAGAACCGTCAACCAGGATCAGAGGATCGGCAGGGATCTGCGGCATAGCAGGGACTCCGGAGAAATTTTGCCAAGAATGCCATAAGCACTGGCCGACGACCAGTCAAAACGCCTGACCGGCACTGTGGATATCTTGTGCATATGTCTGTGAAAAAACTTCAGGCAAGCTGAATGACACCGTCGATTTTCATCGGCAGTTTTGAGATAAAGTGTTGTTTATTCAGAAAAAACGAAGGGGAAGACTACCAGACCCTTGTTATTATTCTTTACTTCCTGTGTGTGGAAAACATTTTTCCACGCCGCTGACTGAGATCAGGATCAGTGCCAAAATTAGCAACACGAATCAGCCAACGGGAAAACAGACTACCACAACCATTGCGAATGCAAAGCAGAAAAATCAAAAATAATTTGCTTGATTTACCGTGTGGTTTTCGATCGGTTCGATTAGGGATCCGCCATGATCTGCCGCAGGATCCATTTTTTTGTTATAGATCACACCACTGCGACAGATGATCTGTGGCAGGGCTTTCACATTCCGTGAGCGCAACGCTATAATGCCCTGAAATTTGTAAGGCATTTAATCCCCGGGGACCCCGATCGATGAAAAAAATCACTGTTGCTGTGGCCATGCTGATGAGCTTTGCTGTACTGGCACAAACGCCAGCGGAAGACAAAAGTCTGGAAGAGTTAAAAGCGCGTATCGCGCCTGTTGGACAGGTCTATCTTGCAGGTTCTGAACCCGTTGCGGCAAAACCGGCGGGTCCGCGGACTGGCGAGCAGGTATATCAGGGCGCTTGTTTTGCCTGTCACGCCACTGGTGCATTAGATGCGCCGAAAAAAGGTGATGCTGCCGCCTGGAAACCGCGCTTAGCCCAAGGTCTGGAAACGCTGCACAAGCATGCGATTGATGGGATCCGGTCTATGCCACCACGCGGAACCTGTGGTGATTGCTCTGATGATGATCTCCTGAACGCGATCAAATTCATGACAGATGGTCTCTGAAATCAGCCATCGGAAAAGCCGCCGCCAGGCGGCTTTTTTATTGCCATGTCAAAGATATATCATCATAGTGTCATGATTATGCTGGTGCGGACCAACGGGGACCCGCAGCAATCAGTTTACGTATTGGCGCCTTATTGCCAACAAGTCTTCAACAATAACAAAAACGTCTAAAAATCCAACCGGAAATTGCCGGCGTACTCTTTCCTCTGCCTAATCTTTGTGCATAATAGGACCGGTTCTGTATAAAGATCCGACCACCGGGTCAATAACGAAAAAAGAGCGTCCGTTGAAGGAATTAACCGCAAACGCTACGAACCGGCAGCACTCCGGCCAAATTCGTCGCCTGACATCACTGTTAAGAAAATACCAGCTTGCCTATGCTGTGCAGCAGGCATTATTGAATTTGTCAGAGCTGGCCAGCACGCTGACAGACATGGCGCAGTTTTATCCGAAAATTCACAGCCTGGTAAATCGTTATCTGGCCGCTGACAATTTTTTTGTGGTGTTGGTCGACCCACACACCGGCCGATTTCAGGTTGAATATTACGCTGACGAAATGGATTCTCTGGCTGCGGGTGAGCTGGACCCGGCAGATTTTGCCAGAGGAATGACCGGCTATGTTTATCGCACAGGTCAGCCATTGTTGTGTGATCCCGTTCACTTCAGGCACCTCATCGCGACCGGTGAGATTGAATCACAGGGCACGCCCAGCCACCACTGGTTGGGGGTACCTCTGCGGCGTGGGCAGCTGGTGATCGGCGTGATGGCGGTGCAGCTGTACGAAGAAGGCCGCTTATATACCCAGCACGATGTCGATTTACTCACTGAGATCGCCGTGCATACCGTCACAGCCATTGACCGGGTGAAAAGCCGGGAGCTACTGGAACAAACGGTGCGTGAACGCACCCGGCAATTACAAAATATCAATCAGTCGCTGCAGCGCGAAATTCGTGAGCGCAGCAATGCGGAAAAGCTGCAGGCTGCCCTGTATAAAATCTCTGAATTGACCGCGACTGAGCTGGATATGGCGGCATTTTACCGTCAGGTGCATCAAATCCTCAGCAGTCTGATGCCGGCTGACAACTGCTATATCGCGTTGCTGGATGAAGACGGCAAGTCGCTGAGTTTTCCGTTTTATGTCGACCAGTATTGCCCGCCCGCGGTTGAACGGCCGCTGCGCAAAGGCTTCACTGAATATGTGTTGCGGGTCGGCGAAGCACGGTTAATCAACAAAGAGTTATCGGATCTGTTGGTGCAACAAGGTGAAGTGATCCGCCTGGTGCAAGACAATGTTGGCAGTCCGCTGCCGCAATCCAGCAGCTGGCTGGGTGCGCCGTTATTGATTGAACAACAGGCGTTGGGGGTGATTGCGGTGCAGTCTTACCACCAGGATTACCTGTACAGCGATAACGAACTGAATATTCTACGTTTTGTCTCGCAGCATATTGCCGTGGCGATCCAGCGCCGGTTGAATATTGAACAACAAAAATTGCATCAGGAAGATCTGGAACGCAAAATTTTTGAGCGCACCCGTGAGCTGCGTCAGACCAACTTGTTTTTGCGTCTGCAGGTTGAGGAACGGAAAAAAGCCGAGGAAAAACTGTTTCACGAAGCCAACCACGATGCCTTAACCGGTCTGGCCAATCGTCAAATGTTTATGCTGCAGTTAAAGCAAAAATTTGCGCTGCGAAACCGTGAATCAAATCTGAAATTTGCGCTGTTATTCATTGATTTAGACCGGTTTAAACTGATCAATGACACCATGGGCCATCACGCCGGTGATGCCTTTCTGATTGAAATCAGCAAACGCCTGTTACTGACGGTGCGCGAACACGATTTGGTGGCGCGGCTTGGCGGTGATGAATTTGTGGTATTGCTGACGCAGTTACAGCAAGAGGCAGACGCCGAAGATGTCGCCGACCGCATTATTGATGCGGTGCGTCAGCCGATGGAATTACAGGGGCAAAGCCTGTATTCCGGCGCTTCTGTTGGTATCGCCCATTATGATGCCAGTTACACCAGTGCTGACGGTATGCTGCGGGATGCGGATGCAGCGATGTATCAGGCGAAATCTTTAGGCCGCAACCGCTTTGTGATTTTTACCGAATCAATGCGCCAGCAACTGCTGCAGGAATTGTCACTGGAGCAGGCGCTGCATCAGGCCGTGACCGAACAGCAGTTTTCGGTTGCCTATGATCCGATCATCTGCAGTGAAAAACATCATACGCTGGGTTATGCCGGCCGTATGCAGTGGCAACATCCGCAGCTTGGGCTGCAGCAGGATTTTTGCCAGCAGGCGGCACAGGCGGGGGTGCTGGCGCAAATTGAGTTACAGCTGTTACAGCAGATCCTGGAGTTACTGAGTAAGCAGACACAACCGGCGGTGATTTGTCTGCCGCTGTGTGTACAGCACCTGACCCAGCCGCAGCAGTTTGACCGGCTGCAAAAACTGCTGATGTCCAGGCCGCAAGTGTTGCACCGCCTCAGTCTGGGCTTTGCCGAATTTGAGCTGATGAAGCTCAATAATACCGCGCTCAGTTATCTGCATAATCTCAAACGGCTGGGCGTACGGCTGACGCTGGAGAACTTTGGCGCTGACATGATGCCGCTTGGCCTGCTGACTGGTTATCCCTTTGATTTTGTTCGTTTAGAAGCCAGTTTCAGCCGCAGTCTGGTGCGCCAGACACAAAAGCGCCAGCTGCTTGACCTGCTGATCACGCTGGCGCAAAACTACAAATTCCGCATCATCGCCGATGGCATTGACGATCACGCGGTGCGTGAACTTCTGGTCAATGCCGGTTGTTGTTACCTGCAAGGACAGCTGGTAAAACAGTTACTGCATGTGCAGCAGGAAGAATCAGTCTTTCTTCAGCAACTGGCGTAAACGGTCCAGATGCGCCAGGCCAGTTTGCTGGCGCTGTTCTTCGGTTTTCACCGGCGCCGCTTTCGCCCACTCCAAATCGTCTTGCGGTAGTTCATCAAGAAATCTGCTCGGTTCCGGTTTCACCACTTCACCATATTGCCGGCGTTCGCGGGCATAAGTAAAAATCAGTTCGCGCTGCGCCCGGGTAATGCCGACATAGGCCAGCCGGCGTTCTTCTTCGACATTGTCTTCGTCAATGCTGGTCTGATGCGGCAAAATGCCTTCTTCCATCCCGACCATAAACACATAAGGAAATTCCAGGCCTTTGGAGGCATGCAAAGTCAGCAGCTGCACCTGATCGGCGTCATCCTGTTGTTCCTGGCGTTCCATCATGTCGCGCAGCGTTAATTTGGTGACCACTTCAGAGAGCGTCATCGGCTCGTGTTCGTCGTCGCCCTTGAGCATTTCGGTGATCCAACGAAACAGCTCGTTGACGTTTTTCAGCGCCATTTCCGCCGCTTTGGTGCTGGCGCTGGTTTCAAACAGATAAGCCTCGTATTGGCTCTGGCGGATCAAATCCCGCACCGCTTCGGCCTGTTCGGCCCGCACGGCGTTGTCAGCCAGCGCGACAATCCAGTTGGCAAAATGGCGCACACAAGCCAGGCTTTTCGCCGATAACTCGTCGGATAGTTCCGGCGCGCAGCAAGCATCAAACAGGCTGATATGCAGCTGATTGGCCAGACTGCCGATTTTTTCCAGCGTCGCCGCGCCGATTTCGCGTTTGGGGGTGTTGATAATACGCAGCAGCGCATTGTCGTCGTCCTGATTCACCAGCAGGCGCAAGTAAGCCATGATGTCTTTGATCTCACTGCGGGAAAAAAACGAAGTGCCGCCGGATATTTTGTACGGAATGCGGTTGGTCATCAGCGCTTTTTCAAACACGCGCGCCTGATGGTTGCCGCGATATAAAATGGCGTAGTCGCGGTATTGGCTGCGGTTTAAAAAGCGGTGCGAGATGATTTCGGCCACTACTTTTTCTGCTTCGTCTTCTTCGTTGCGGGTCGGCAGTACTTTAAGCGGCACGCCATAACCCAGCTCACTGAACAGCGCTTTGTCATATTCGTGTGGATTGTTGGCGATCAGAATATTGGCGGCCTTCAGAATACGCTCGCAGGAACGGTAATTTTGTTCCAGCTTTATCACGCGCAGATTGGGGAAATCTTTGCCAAGTAACACCAGATTCTGCGGTTTGGCACCGCGCCAGGAATAAATCGACTGGTCATCGTCACCGACCACAGTAAAACGCTGGCGTTCGCCCACCAGCCATTTCACCAGTTCGTATTGACTGGTGTTGGTATCCTGATATTCATCGACCAGCAAATATTGAATTTTCTGCTGCCAGCGGCTGCGCACTTCAACATTGGAGGCAAACAACAAAGTGGGCACCATGATCAGGTCATCAAAATCCAGCGCGTTGTAGGCGCGCAGTTGCTGGGCATATTGGGCATAGATATTGGCAAAACTGATGGACTGGGCGTCAGTGGCCCGCGCCAGTGCTTGCTGCGGCAGCATTAAGTCATTCTTCCAGCTGGAGATTTTGCTTTGCAGCGCGCGCAGTAAGTCTTTGTCGCCGAGCAGTTCGTGTTCGGTCAGTTCTTTTAGCAGCGCCATGCTGTCCTGATCGTCAAACAAAGTGAAATTGGCTTTATAACCAATGGCTTTGTGTTCTTTTTTGATGATCTCAAGGCCCAGTGTGTGGAAGGTCGATACCGTCAGGCCGCGTAATTTGGTCCGGTCGAGGGTATGGCCAATCCGTTCTTTCATTTCGCGGGCGGCTTTGTTGGTAAAAGTCACCGCTGCGATATGCCGGGCCGGCATCTCACACTCTTCAATCAGATAAGCAATTTTATTGGTGATCACCCGGGTTTTGCCTGAGCCGGCACCCGCCAGTACCAGACAAGGTCCGGCAATATATTTCACCGCGTCATTTTGTTGCGTATTCAGTTTCATCAGAGTTTTCAGTCACTAACAGCCGGGTGGTCCGGACAGACGCCGCTTACAGCAGGCAGAGGCGCTCAGATGGTCGCGCAAGAGGGCGCCAGTGTAGCCCAAAGCAGACAGCAGCTGAAGTCCTGCTGGTTTTTTTCCATGCCGTCGTCTTGAAAAAACAGTCGCCAGCGCCAAATACAGCCCTTACACTGACGTTTGATCACTGACCTCGGTCAAAGGAGTCTGACATGCTCGACCCGAAAAAAATTGAAGATATCGCGCGCCAGATTGGTGCTTCGATCCCACCTAAATTCCGTGAAGTAGCCGACGATGTTGAAGCCAAAGTCAAAGCCGTGTTGCAGGCCAAACTGAGCGCGCTGGATTTTGTGTCACGGGAAGAATTTGACGTGCAGCGCCAGGTGTTGCTGCGCACCCGCGAAAAGCTCGAAGCGCTGGAGCTGCAGGTACAACAACTGCTGGCCGCGCAAGCCGCTGACAAAACCGAATAATAAGGAAGCAAAATGGACGATTTTGAGCTGGATTTAGATCATCTGGATTTTGACGCTGCAGCAGCCAACAATGCGGCAAAATTGGCCGCAGCTGATGCAGCCGCCGCAGCGGCAGAAGCCTTACCGGATGAAGACGACTGCGCCGGTGGCGCCTGTAAAATCTGATCCCGGCCTGCGCCATCTGCGCAGATGGCAACGGTTGTTTTGCCTCGGGTGCTGTGGTCTGACGACAGTACTGGCGGCGCAGAGCAAGGCGCTTGCCGCGGGCTGGCAGCGTATTCATAGCCCGCAGCTGCAATATGACTTGCAGTATCAGGCGCTGCCAAGCCCCGGTTATCAGTCCGGCGACCCGGTGCTTTATGCCACCGACGGCGCCTGGTATGCCGAAGCAGGCCAGCTGCCGGAACTTATCAATCAACTGCGTGCGAAGGGCAAGATCCGGCCTTTGTTGCTGGTGTTGGTCGATGCGCGCGACCCGGCTGATGTAACCGTCAACCGGCGCCATCAGCAATTTATGTGTAATCAGCAGTATGCGGCGTTTTTCCGCGATACCTTGCTGCCCGCCGTGCAACAACAATATCAGCCGTCCGCCGCGCGCACCGACCGGGTGATCCTTGGCCTGTCCTTTGGCGCCATCAATGCCGCCTGTTTTGGCCTGTTGCTGCCGAATCAGTTTGGTAATCTGGCGATGCAATCGCCTGGCAATAAAGACCATCTTGCCGTTCTGACCAAGCTCTATCAGCAGCAGCCATTGTTGCCGCTGAAAATGTGGCTGTCTTTTGGCACCCTGAACGACAACCTTGGCGCCGGTCGGAAGTTCCATCAGACCTTGCAGCAAAAAGGTTATGCCGTTGCCTATCAGGAAGTGCGTTTTGGTCATAACTGGCACAACTGGCAGCCATTACTGGACGACGTGTTGCTGCATTTTTTCCCGCCGGCAAAGACCGCAAGTGATTAATCGCTTTTAGCGATTATATGTATTTATTTATATCATTTTTTAAATCTATATGGTGCCCCTAAGCTGATCAGGCAGGAAAGAGCTGACTCAGACAGAGGACAACCATATGAACAAAAAAACAGTCGTCGCGTTAGCGGTACTGGTGCATTTAGGCGGCAGTGTTGCGGTACAGGCGCAAACGCTGACCAAAGATAACGGCGCACCGGTCGGTGATAACCAGAATTCCATCACTGCAGGTCCTAATGGCAGCACTTTGCTGCAAGACGTGCATTTAATTCAGAAATTACAACGTTTTGCCCGTGAACGTATTCCGGAGCGGGTGGTACATGCCCGGGGCACCGGTGCGCATGGTGAGTTTGTCGTGACGAACGCCATCCCCGATTTAACCATCGCCAGTCTATTCGCCCAAACCGGCAAAAAGACCCCGGTGTTTGTGCGCTTCTCGACCGTGATCCACGGCAATCACAGCCCGGAAACGCTGCGCGACCCGCGCGGTTTTGCCACCAAGTTTTACACCGACCAGGGCAACTGGGATTTAGTTGGCAATAACCTGCCGGTGTTTTTTATCCGCGATGCGATTAAGTTTCCGGACATGGTGCATTCACTGAAACCATCGCCGGTCGACAATATGCAGGACCCAAACCGGGTTTTTGATTTTATGTCACAGGACCCGGCGTCGACCCATATGCTGACCCAGGTTTATTCCGATCTGGGTACGCCGGCCAGCTACCGCGAAATGGACGGTTTTGGCGTGCACGCCTATAAATTCATCAATGCCAAAGGCGAAACGACTTATGTGAAGTTCCACTGGAAATCACAGCAAGGCATCAAGAGCCTGAATGCTGAGCAGGTCGCCAAAGTGCAAAGCATGGACTTCAACCATCTGACACGGGATTTATACAAAGAAATCAATGCCGGCAATTCGCCGAAATGGGATTTGTATGTCCAAACCATAAAGCCGGATCAACTGGACGACTTCAGTTTCAACCCGCTGGACGCTACCAAAGTCTGGCCAGGTGTGGCGGAAATCAAAGTCGGCACTATGACGCTGAACCGGATGCCGGATAACTTCTTCCAGGACACGGAACAAGCCGCCTTTGCGCCGGCGAATTTAGTGCCGGGCATTGAGCCGTCGGAAGACCGGCTGTTGCAGGGTCGTATCTTCAGCTACAGCGACACCCAAATGTACCGCCTGGGCGCCAATCATCAGCAATTACCGATTAACCGGCCTGTGGTTGCTGTGAACAGCAACAATCAGGACGGGGCGATGAACTATGGCAACACCAAATCGAACGTTAATTATGAACCGAGCAGTATTGCGCCAAAACCAGCACTGTCGGCTGCCCGTGCTGTAGCCACGCCATTGTCAGGCACAGTGCAGCAGCAAATCATCGCCAAGACCGACAACTTCAGCCAGGCCGGCGAGTTCTATCGTGCGCTGGATAACACCGCCAGACAGAATCTGGTGCGTAATCTGGCCGCTGACCTGGGGGCGGTACGCGACAGCGCCACCAAACACAAAATGCTGGCGCATTTTTATAAAGCCGATGCGAACTATGGCACTGCGCTGACCAAAGCAGTGCAAGGCGATATCAGCAAGGTGAAGGCTGTCGCGGCGACGTTATAAGCGCTAACACAGCGCTGGCCACAGGCAGGTGTGGCCAGGCATCTGATGGTTGAAGTCCTGTGAAGCTCAAAAGCTCTTTCCTGCACCAAAGGGTGGGCTTCGCAGGCATTATTGGTGAGCTGCAGAGGATACTGTGATGAAAAAATATCGTCAGATATGGGTAACGACGCTGGTATTGCCGTTTGCCGATGTGGCGGCAGATCCGTTACAGCCCGTGCAGCCTGCCGCGGTTGCGGTGGACGGTTCAGCAGCGGCTGCGGCGCAGGCCGATTTAAACCGCTATTTTTTTGCTGCTGCGCGCACTGGTGACACCGTCGTGCTGCAAGAATTTTTGCAGGCAGGTTATCCCGTCAACCAGCCAAATGATGCCAGCTATACCGCGCTGATGATTGCCGCTTATCAGGGCCAGGCGACCGCGGTCGATTTATTACTGCAAGCCGGCGCAGACGCCTGCATCCGCGACAAACGGGGGCATACCGCGTTAATGGGCGCGATGATCAAAGCGGAATGGCGTATTGCCAGACAGTTATATGCTATTGATTGCGACCAGGGAAACAGCGCAAAAGCAACAGACGCCATCACCGATAAAAACCAGATGACGGCCGCGCAGTTTGCGGAAAAATTTGGCCAGAGCGAGAAATTTAAAGCGTTGGCGCTACAAGAGCAGGACGTTGCAGCAGCGCCGGCAGTGACATCTGCTGCGGGTCAGCCATAAATAGCCGTGTTATGCACCACGAAATGCAGTGACTTTGATTTCAATTTTCCAGGCAGGGTCAGCCAGCCGGGCTTCGACCGTGGCGCGCGCCGGCGCCTGACCGCTGGCCACCCAGCTATCCCATGCCTGATTCATGCCGGCATAATCGGCCATATCGGCCAGATAAATAGTGGCATCAACGATGTCCGCTTTGCTGGCGCCACAATCGGCCAATAAGGCATCAATTTGTGCCAGCACGTCGGCGGTCTGGCCCTGAATATCCAGGCTGGTGTCGTTCGGCACCATGCCAGCACAAAAAATAAATCCGCCGGCGATCACGGCTTCGGAATAACGGGTGCCCGGTAAAATACGCTGAATCATGGTTGTGCTCCGCTTTAATGGCTCTGCGCTGAAGTTGCGCTGTTTTAACAGCTGGTTGCGCAGCTGGCAAGGCTTGTTGTGCAAAGCTGATGGTGTGTTTCTAAACATCACAGAAAATGGCTCCTGCATTTTCTGTGTACCGTACGGACATAAAAAAAGCCCCGCTTTAGGCGGGGCAAGGGGTGTTGAGAGTATTCAGCAAACTCTCGTGGGAAATAACACTTATTCAGCGCTGCTGGCTTTGTCGTTAGCCGCCGGGGCTTTTTTCTCTGAAACCTGTATTAAATCAAATTGTTGCATTGCCGGTACTTTGGCCTGGATTTGCGTTTCCAGCCCGTCTAACTGTTGCAGTGAGCTGCAGATCTGCTGGCCACGCGCTTCCAGTTGTTCACCACGCACTTGCATATCTGCTTCCAGTTCGTCGCCGAATGTATCCATTTTCTGACCGAATGCTTCCATCCGCTGTTCAAAATTGCCTTCGCCGCTGCTCATGGCTTTGCCAACCAGCATCAGGGCATTGCCGGTGATTTCGGCCACGGATTCTTCGATGGCTTTGGACATTTCGGCATCAAAACCGTTGTCGATGCCGGCCATTTTGCTGCCGTTGATGCGGATACCGTTGTCGCTGCGCAGCATGATCTGGTCGAGATTGGTGCGCATTTTATTCAGGGCACGGTCGATATTGGCCTGGGCTTCACCGTTGTCGACGTCAAATTGTGCCATGACCCGGGTTAACGCCTCGGACGCAACGCCAAGTGCGTCGGCGACCAGCGTGACAGTGTCCTCAGCGTTACTGCGAAGGCCAGCCTGATATTGCTGTAACAGCGCTGCAGTCTGGGCATCGGTATCGACGGCCTGATTGTTGATCCACAGCTGGCCCTGATCGCTGATACGCCATAACGGCGCGTCGTTGCGCAGTAACTGCACATCGGCGCGTTGCACCAGTAAGTCGTCATGTAATTCCAGCGAGCAGTTGTGTTCTGATTCGTGGGCCATTGCAATCGAGCTGAATAAAGTGGCAGCAATTAACAGTTTCATAAGTCCATTCCTTCGTCGTAGTGAGTGATGATGTCAGGCCTGGTTCCGCTGAACCTGTGCTGACTGCAACAGATATATTTGCTTCGCAAAGGCTGTGCCAATTAGTATTTTATTGATATTTAAGGCTTTTGTTGTGTTTTGTCTCAGCGGGGAAAATCAAGAGTTAGTGTTTTTCACTAACAATTAGCCAAATATTCACTATCGCCAGACAATCTTGGTATATAACTAATTTGCATAAGTGGTGCCGATCAATTCTTTCTTATTTAGCCGTCTATATGGATAAAATAACGACAATTTTGACAGTACAGGTGTCGTTATGCCGTTTACTTCACTGATCGCACCAGCCAGCCCGCTTAGTGCGCAGCAAGTTCAGGACTTACAGAAATTGGTCAGCCAGCTCAATCCCATTCAGCAAGCCTGGGTCAGTGGTTATCTGGCGGCGGCAGCGCAGCTGGCGTCTGGCGCTGGCGCAGTCAGCACAGCAACTGCGCCACAACAAGCCGCAGTGCTGACCATTTTGTATGCGTCGCAAACCGGCAATGCCAAAGGCGTTGCGGCCAAAATCAAAGCTGCGGCCGAAGCGCAGGGTGTGGCGGTGCAGTTGCAGGACATCGCGTCGTATAAAACCAATGCCTTAGCCAAAGAAAAATTCCTCATCATCGTCACCTCCACTTATGGCGAAGGTGAGCCGCCGGAATCAGCGGTCAGCTTCCATAAATTCCTGTTTGGTAAAAAAGCGCCAAAACTGCCGGAGCTGCAATACGCCGTATTGGGCCTTGGCGACACCAGCTATGAATTTTTCTGCAAAACTGCGGTGGATTTTGATGAGCAACTTGAAGCGCTGGGTGCCAAACGTTTGTTTGCCCGTGCCGATTTAGATGTTGATTACGCGGACGCCGCTGCCAGCTGGCAACAAGGTGCATTGGATGTGTTCAGCCCGCTGTTAAAAGCCGCCGGCGCTGGCAGTGCACAGGTCATTGCCTGGCCTGGCAGTACCGCGACTGCTGGCAGCCATAGCCCTTATGACAAACAACATCCGGCCACGGCAGAACTTGCGGCTAACCAAAAAATTACTGCGCGCAATTCGACCAAAGACGTGCGCCATATCGAAATTTCGTTAGCCGACACCGGCCTGACTTATCAGCCGGGCGATGCGCTGGGCGTGTTTTTCGACAACGATCCGGCGCTGGTCGATGCCGTGTTGCAAGCGACAGGTAACGCCGGTGATGCTGAAGTCAGCCTGGGCGGTCAAACCCTGACGTTACGCCAGGCGCTGCAAGCTGAGTTAGAACTGACCCAGTCTTACCCGTCTTTTGTCGAGAAATATGCCGCCGCCACTAGCAACAGCGAGCTGCAACAACTGGCGAGCGATAAAACCGCGCTGCGTGCTTATCTGGCTGAGCGCCAGACGGCCGATGTGATTCTGCAGCATCCAGCAGTACTCACCGCTCAGGCCTTAGTCGATTGCCTGCGTAAAGTGCAACCGCGCTTGTATTCGATTGCCTCCAGCCAGGCGGAAGTTGGTGAAGAAGTGCATTTAACGGTTGGCGTGGTGCGGTTTGACGCTTTTGGTCAGACCCATTTAGGCGGCGCTTCAGGATTTTTGGCCGAGCGGCTGGAAGAAGGTGGCAAGCTGCGCGTCTTTGTCGAACACAATGACAATTTCCGCCTGCCGGACCACGACACGCCGGTCATTATGATTGGCCCTGGCACTGGTATTGCGCCGTTCCGTGCCTTTTTGCAGGAACGCGACAACGCCGGCGCGACCGGTCAGAACTGGTTGTTCTTTGGTAACCCGCATTTCACCCGCGATTTCCTTTATCAGGTCGAACTGCAGGATTATTTAAAACGCGGAGTGTTAAGCAAACTGGACGTGGCTTTTAGCCGCGATCAGGCGCAGAAAGTTTATGTGCAGGATAAACTGAAAGCCAAAGGCGCTGAAGTCTGGTCCTGGCTGCAACAAGGCGCACATCTTTACATTTGTGGCGACGGCAACCGGATGGCGAAAGACGTGCATCAGGCGCTGCTGAATATCGCGGCAGAGCATGGCGGCCTCAGCGCTGACGCCGCGGCAGACTATTTTGAACAACTGCGTGAAAGCAAACGTTATCAGAAGGATGTGTATTAATGAGCCAATATCCGATTAACCCTGAATTGCAGGTGCAGGGCGCGCTGTCTGATAACGAACGGTTAAAAGCCGAAAGCCATCATTTACGCGGCACTATTACGACCGACCTAAAAGACGAAATTACCGGCGGTTTCACCGGCGATAACTTCTTATTGGTGCGTTTTCACGGCATGTATCAGCAAGATGACCGCGATTTACGCGCCGAACGCGCTGAGCAAAAACTGGAACCTTTGCATAACGTGATGCTGCGGGCGCGGATGCCGGGCGGCATCATCAAGCCGGAGCAATGGCTCGCCATCGACAAATTCGCCAGCGAAAAAACGCTGTACGGCAGTATCCGTTTAACGACGCGCCAGACTTTCCAGTTCCACGGTGTGTTTAAGCCAGAAATTAAACCGATGCACCAGATGCTGAACAGTATTGGCATTGATTCGATTGCGACGGCTGGCGACGTGAACCGCAACGTGCTTTGTACCTCAAACCCGGTCGAATCGGTGTTGCATCAGCAAGCCTATGAGTGGGCGGTGAAAATTTCAGAGCATCTGCTGCCAAAAACCCGCGCTTATGCCGAAATTTGGCTCGATGAAGAAAAAGTTGAAACGACAGAAACTGAGCCGGTATTAGGCGATACTTATTTACCGCGTAAGTTTAAAACCACTGTTGTCATTCCGCCGCATAACGACATCGACGTGCACGCCAACGACTTAAACTTTGTCGCCATTGCCGAAAATGGTCAGCTGGTCGGTTTTAACGTGTTAGTCGGCGGTGGCCTGGCCATGACGCACGGCGACAAAGGCACTTACCCGCGTCGTGCGGAAGATTTTGGTTTTATTGGTCTCGAGCATGTGCTGAAAGTGGCGGAACACGTGGTCACAGTGCAGCGTGATTATGGTGACCGGGTCAACCGCAAAAACGCCAAAACCAAATACACCATCGACCGCATCGGTGTCGATGCCTTTAAACAAGAAGTGGAAAAACGCGTTGGTGTGCAGTTCCAGCCAAGCCGGCCTTATAGCTTCACCCATCGCGGCGACCGCTTTGGCTGGGTCGAAGGTATTGATGGCAAACACCATTTAACACTGTTTATCGAAAATGGCCGTTTGCTGGATTATCCGGGCAAACCGCTGAAAACCGGCGTGTCGGAAATTGCCAAAATCCATAAAGGCGATTTCCGTATGACGGCAAATCAGAATCTGATCATCGCTGGCGTTGCTGCTGAAGATAAAGCACAGATTGAAGCTATTGCCCGCGCGCATGGTCTGATTGAAGACACGGTTACCGAACAGCGCAAAAACTCGATGGCTTGTGTGTCGCTGCCGACTTGCCCGCTGGCAATGGCGGAAGCCGAGCGTTATCTGCCAACGTTAGTCACCCATGTCGAAGGCATTCTGGCTAAACACGGCGTGGCGGATGACCACATTATTTTACGTGTAGTTGGCTGCCCGAATGGCTGTGGCCGCGCCATGCTGGCCGAAGCCGGTTTAGTTGGTCGTGGCCCTGGTAAATACAACCTGTATCTGGGCGGCAACACCGCCGGTACCCGTATTCCGAAGCTGTATTTAGACAACGTGGCGGAAGCTGAGATCCTGGCGGCACTCGACACCCTGATTGGCCGCTGGGCGCTGGAACGCCATGCCGGCGAATGTTTCGGTGATTTTGTCATCCGGGTTGGCGTGGTCGCTGAAGTCAAAGTCAGCAAAACCGACTTCCACGCGTAAATGGATGGGAAGGGTAACCCTCGCGGTTACCCGCCAAACCATGGTGCCGGCATGTAAGTGTAGGTACGGGTAGGTACGGTAAGCGCAAGCGCCACCGTACGTTTACCGCCACCGTACTTTTACCGCCACCATACATTGCATACCCGGCAAAACGAACACCGCAACACAGGTAAATAAATGAGTTATCAGCAGATTTTACAGCTGGACCCAACCGCGCAGCAGCAAGCCTTAGCGCAGATTAACCAACAGCTGGCGGCGCTGTCACCGGCGGAACGGGTGGGGTTTGCCCTGCAGGAATTGCCGGGGCAGCATATGCTGAGTTCCAGTTTTGGCATTCAGGCGGCGGTGATGTTGCATCTGGTGACTCAGGTTAAAGCCGATATTCCGGTGGTGCTGACCGACACTGGATATTTGTTCCCGGAAACCTACCGTTTTATTGACGAGCTGACCGCCCGATTGCAGCTCAATCTTAAGGTGTATCGCGCCGACATCACGCCAGCCTGGCAAGAAGCGCGCTTCGGTCAGCTCTGGACCACACCGGAAGGTTTAAAACAATACAACCAACTGAACAAAGTCGAGCCAATGCAACGGGCGTTGCAGGAGCTGAACGTCAGCAGCTGGTTTACCGGTCTGCGTCGTAGCCAAAGCAGCAGTCGCACTGATACACCGATTGTCGGTGTTCAGCGTGGCGTGTTGAAGATTAATCCGATTGTTGAATGGACCAACAAAGATATTTTTTATTATCTGCAGGCGCATGGTCTGCCCTATCACCCGTTATGGGAGCAGGGTTATGCCTCAGTCGGCGACACCCATTCCAGTGCGCCACTAACGCTTGGCATGAGTGAAGAAGACACCCGCTTTAATGGCATGGGCCGCGAATGTGGTTTGCATGTCGCCGGTGACGGTATCTGAACAGCAAACGCCTGCGCCAGTATGGCCGCAGGCGTATTGATCTCTGATCACAGCCTAGATCGCCTGCACAGTGCTGAGCGCCTGCGGATTAAACAGCCGCGCCGGCAGGGGTTGTGGCGTCACTTTGTCGTAATGCAGCACGGTGATATCGCTGGTTTGCATCTTATCCAGTAATTCCATCGCCACCACACGCGGCGTTTCACTGGCTTGGCTTCGAACAAAGCGGGCGGATTTCGCTTGTTTACCGGATGGCAGATAAAATTCGGCCCGTAGCGGGAATTGCTCGCTTTTGCTGACCCAGAGTTCAATCCGTTGATAACTCAGGCCTTTGCGGTTCGCCTGCATACTGAGCTGAATACCGTCTTTTTGTTCATCCGCGGCCACCAGCTGATAATCCTGTTGCCAGTTCAGTGTTGCGACATCACCGCTGGATGCTTCACCCATCAGCTTTTGCAGCGGCGTGATGCGCAGCGCGCGGCGGCTGCCCGGCAGTTGCAGCCAGAATTGCTGGTCCTGCAATAACACTTTTTGGCCCTGACTGGTGCCGCCGGTGAAAATCACCAGCGACTTGCGGTCTTCGCCGGACAACAGCTGGTACGGCTGCATTTTTTCGCTGCGACCGGCTTTAATCGTCTCAATCCGGCCTTGCAGCACAAAACTTTGTTGTGGCCCGCGAAACTGTTCGGCGGTCGCCAGATATTGCTGCGCCTGTGGCAATGGCAGTTCAGCGGCTGTGGCACTTTGCAGCAACAGGGCGGCGCTCAGACAGGCGGCGAAAACATTCAGAGTTTTTTGCATGATCAAATCCTTTGTTCTGGGTGACAGGAAGTAGCTTAAGGACTTCATTGCGTTGACGCAGACCGGGCCGACCAAGGGTCGCTGGCGCCGCCAGATGGCAGCCGGTGCCGACCAGCTGCCATCCCGTATGGTCAGACAAACCCCAGCGCATCGACCAGCGGCTTACGTGCCGCGCTCAGGCTGGCTTTGAGCGCAAACAACATACAAACCACCATCAATACCAGCCCCGCATAAAAGGTCAGTTCGCTGCTGAAACTAATCATCAGCGGGTAGCCCTGGCTGGAGCCTGGTGGCGGCGGCATCATCACTTCAAACTGGCGCAGCAGCTCGCAGCACAACAAGGTCGACAGTGTGGCAGCGACGGCGCTGAAGGCGCCTAACAGTAAGGCTTCCAGCACAAAGTTGCCGACGATGCGGTGGCGACGCTCGCCCAGCGCCGCCATAGTGCCAATCTCCCGGGTGCGTTCCGTCACCACTTGTGAAATACCGTGGCCGACGGCGAATAACACCAGCAATAACATCAGGATGCCGAGGGTGCCGAAGATACGGTTGTACAAGTCACGCACGGCTTTAAACACAAAAGCGCGGTCCTGCCAGGGCGTGACTTTCAACGCTGGCATGTCGGTCTGCAGCGTAGCCGCCAGTTCGGCTTGTTGTTGGTCGTCTAACAAATAGATATTCAGTTCGCTGATTTTGTCGCTTTGCAGCAATTGCTGGCCGGCTTGGATCGGCAGATACAATTGGCGTTTATCCAAATCCGGTACACCGCTGGAGAAGATGCCGACCACCACCACGTCCAACGCATTTAATGCGCCCGTGCTGGTCGCAGACATCAGGCTCAGTTCACTGCCGACTTTGGCTTTTAAAATGGCGGCCAGGCCTTCACCAATCATTAGTGGAATGCTGTCGTCGGTTTTATTGAGATAGGCCGGCGGCAAGACGCCACCGGCTTTGACTTTCAGGAACGGGCCTTTTAACTGGAATTCGCTGCCGTCCACCCCACTGCCGAGGAAAATTGTCGACTTTTCGCCGTTCGACACTAAGCCGGAAAACTGCAGTCGCGGTAACACTGCTTTGACGTCGTCACGCGCCAGCAAGCGCTTTTCCAGCGCCGGGTCGCGGTCGATACCATGTTGCAGCGGCACATCTTCGTTATCGAGGAAATAATCCGGATGGCTCAGCGTCAGATGGCCCAAATCGCGGGCGGCTTTTTCTGCCAGTGACTGATAAGTAAAGAGGGCAAAACCAGCACCCAACAATACCGCGGTCATCGCAGCACTGCAGACCAGACCGGTGAACAGCGTGCGGCGGCGGTGGCGCCATAAATTTAAACAGGCAGCATGCAACATGATGATTCTCCTTGTTAACTGGCGCGACGCGCTGATAGAACAGTGTTGGTATGGTTGTCTGCCAGCACACCGTCTTTCAGGGTCAATAACCGTGAGCAGCGCTCGTATAGTCGGGGGTCGTGACTGGCAATTAAAAAGGTGGTGTTGGCGTCCCGACCCAGTTGCTGCATCAAATCAATCACTTGTGCTGCGCTGACGCCATCAAGGTTGGCGGTTGGTTCGTCGGCGATCACTAAAGGCGGCGCTTTGACCAATGCGCGGGCGATCGCCACGCGTTGTTGTTGGCCGCCGGAGAGTTGATCCGGCCGCTGGCTGGCAAATTTGCCAACGCCAACCGCCTCCAGCAGCGCCATGGCCCGTGCGCGGCGTTCGGCTTTGGCGACGCCGAGCAATTGCAGCGGATATTCGACGTTTTCCAACGCGCTCAGCACTGGCAATAAGTTATAGCGCTGAAAGATAAAACCTATCGCCCGGCAGCGTAACTGACTGAGTGCGGCCACATCAGTGGGTACCGGTTGCTGATTGAGCCAAATCTGGCCCTGGGTTGGCGTGTCGAGCAGGCCAAGTAAATTCAATAACGTCGATTTGCCGCTGCCAGAAGGGCCACACAACGCCACCATCTCGCCGGCACAGATCTCGGCACTGACATCTTTTAACGCAGTGTTTTGCGCCAGACCACTGCCGTAGGTTTTGCTTAAGTGTTCGAATTTCAACATGGCCCGCTCCTTGTGATAAGCAGCATTACTGCGCGCTTTGCTGTTGCCAGGTTTTCGCCAGCGCTTCGTCACCGGCTTTGCTGGCGGCTTTGGCGCCGCAGCTGTATAAGGCCTTTTTTGCGCCTGCGGGGGCATAAGCGAACGCCGGGCCTTCAATCTGGTTTTTCAGCAGCGCATAACCTTCGTTAAAGCGGTTAAACAGGTCCGGCAAATTGATAAAAGTACAACCGGCGATGGTATGGACCTGCATAGTCACAGCAGCCTGCGTGCGGTCCTGTGGGTCTAACTGGCGCAGGGTTTTGTCCAGTTTGCTCAGGCCTTGTTCGGCCGCTTTCATTTTGTTCCACGGCAACATGGCGTGTTTGGCTGCTGCGGTCTCTACCGCGCCTAACATCGCCTGTAACTGCAGATCGTCCGGAGCTGCAGCGCTGGCACTGGTGAGTTGCTCAATGGCTTGTTCGTTGGCCGTGGCATCGCCCCGCACGCCTTGCTGATAAACCGACATCCAGTTGTCCGCCGGAGCCGGAGTGGCCAACATCAGCGTTGTGGTCAGTAGCAACGGACGGAAGAAGTTAGTGGTGTTCATATCGTCTCTCCTGGGTTGAGGCCAGTCGGTGGTCGCGGCCTGATGGAGAGACAATAAGGGCTTTAATCAGCCGTCGCAGGCCGAGCTGACAGACGGGCAAAAATGGCGCTGAACGGTAAAAACTGACGCTGAATGGCGTGATGTGCCGGCAGGTAATTTGAAAAAAATGCTAAAAAATGCAAAGCAAGTCAACTTTTCCCGATAGCCCGGCGCAGCTCAAAGCCGATGTGGCCAGTTTGCAGCAATTTATCGCGGCGACCCATCCGGATCTCCGCCACTCGGCCGACCCAGTGCAATTGCAGCAGTGGTGGCGAAACAACAGCGTATGATGGCCGCGAGAACCGGCTTTTAATGCTGACTCAACCGCAACGTCAGAATATCTTTTTCAGCATTGAAGGTGCTGTACAGCAGTTGCTGCTGTGTGATGTCGGAGACATCGCGGCCGGATAAGGAGATATCTGCCAATTTACGTGCCTGCTTGCCCGCGGCGTCGACAAACCAGACACTGGCTTGTGTTGGTGCTGTTTGTGCAGGCAGGCGCTGTTCTGCCAGCAGCAAATAGATGCCTTCGGTTTTGGCAAAATGCTGCAGAATCCGCTGGTTGGTGCCCGCCTGAAATAACACTGTTGAACTGGTATCGAGCTGGGGTGGTGCGGTGTTCATTCTGCTCGAAGGTTCGGCCGCAGCGCGACGCATGGCGCTGAGTTGTCGGTCGTCGGCCTGATACCATTGTTGGCCACTGAATAGTTGCTGTTGATCGCTGGCGATCAGCTGCTGCTGTTGCTCGCTTGCGGTATCAAACAAAGACCAGCGCGTCGTTGGTTGCGCCTGTTGCTTGAGTAATACCCGCGTTGGCTGCGTTAACCATTGCTGGGGTTGACCTGTCACAGTATCAAAATGGCGTGGCTGTGCCCCACTGGCACTCAGTTGGAGAATGACCAATCGTTGATTGCGGGCAAATGCCAGCTGCCGGCCATCCGCTGACCAAACCGGTTGCGACAGCGCCAGCTGTTGGTCTGAATTGGCATATACCAGCTGTTCTTGCTGGGTCTGCAGATCCTGCACAAAAATCTGGCTATAGCCGTTTTTGTTAGACACATAGGCTAATTTTGTCTGATCGGGCGAATAGCTGCCTTGCCAGTCATGGCGGGACGAAGAGGTCAGTTGTTGTGGTTCACCCCCTGCCAGCGGCAGACCAAAGAGATTTCCGCTGATATTGGCCTGGGTATAGCTGATGTGCCTGCCATCCGGCGCTATGGCCGGAAAGTGAATAAAAGCATAATTTTCAAAAGTCAGTTTATTCAGATGCTTTGCAGCGTTCAGATAAAACAGGGCTTTGCCATCACTGAGCAGGTAACCCCGGTTGGCCTGATGGTAGGCGACAAAGTACCAGTTGGTATCAAGCGTCTGATAATCGGTAAGTTCGGCGCTGTCGGTCGAAAGCAGTTTCAGCTGAGAACGTTGCTGCTGGTCAAAGCCCAGCAGCGCAATCTGCTGCGGGTCCGGGGCTGGCGCAATACGATAAGGGCTGAATTGCGCCGTTGGCGCGTACAACAAACTAAGTTGGCCGGTCGCCATATCTGCCTGGAATAAGCGCGATTCACCCTGTTGCCGGGCCAAAAAATACAGCTGGTGGTTGTTGGCAAAAAAAGGGCTGTGCAGGCTGCTGTTTGCTAAAGCAAAAAGTGCGTCAGGTTGCAGCGGCTTGACCTCTGCCGTGACGCCCTGGTCTGATAATTCGCTATTGGCGATCGGCAGGCTGGAAAATTGCAGGTTGCCGTGGTGTTCTGAGGCGATGATCAGCGCTGTGTGTTTTTCTGTTGTCCGGCCAGGTGCGCTGGGGGAGCTTGCAGTCGTCTGCAATGCCGGCGCAAAAGCAAAAAAATGAATCCGCTGACTGCTTTGATACAGCAGCCGCTGTTGGCGCCGGTCTAATGTTGCCAGCCACAGCTCGCTGCTGATCCCTGGCTGGTTGCTTTGTTTCAGATACACCACAGCGCTGCTGTCTGGTGTGAACAGGCTGAAACTTTCCTCTGCGGCCGATGCCGTCAGCGGTTGCAAGTCTGTCAGCTGCCAACGCTGGCTTTGGTCAACAGGTCTGGAGTTGAGCCACCAAAACCCCAGCGCACAGGCGGTCATAACAAGCACCACCCAGCCCACCAACTGGCGGCGCAGCACTGGAGAAGACGGGATATTGGTTTGCGTGTTACCTGCCGTAACGGTTTGGCATGGCAAAATTTCAGGCGCTGTTGATGCTACTGGCACGAGGATCTCGATGCTTGCGTGCAAAGCATAACCCCGTTTCGGGTGAGTCCGGATCAAGGATTTATCCATATCGTCAAACAGATTGCGTAACTGGTTCACTGAACGTCGCACCGCAATAGGGCTGTAAATGGACCTGGGCCAGACTTCGGCAAAAATCTGCTCGGCGCTGACCAGCTGACCCATAGCACGCACCAGCACCAGTAACACCGCCATCACTTTGGGTTCCAGTGTTTGCACACCCGAGGGCAAAAAGGCTTCACCGGTGGCCGGAAAAACCCGTATGCCATTGAGGCTAAAACCGCCTTGCAGCGGTGCCTGTGTCTGGGCATTGGTTAGGCTGGCGCTGGCTACATTGTTCAATCCTTTGATTTCCTTAATTTATTGTTCCGAATCTTTTCTGTACTAAAACAGAAGCATTTCGCTATCGCGCCAGCGCTGCAGTTTGCCGACACTCTGTGGCAAGTGTTGGCGGACCGCCAGCTTATTCCTCTGATAGTAACAATGGGACCAGTATTAATGCCAGCCACCGTCTTTAAACCTCATACGTTGTGTATCCGTTTTTGCTTTGCCACACTGCTGTTGCTTTTGAGCGGCGCCGGCAGCGCGGCCCCCGTTGCGGACACCACGCTCGCTGATAAAAAAACCGCCGCAGCGCTGCAAATGCTGCAAAGTGATGACCCGCAGGCCGTCTCCCACTATGTGGATGCTGAATTGCATCCGGATACATTACAGAGTTTTGGCGGCGAAGGACGTGAGCGTTATATCGCCTACCTGAGTGATCTGAAAAGGTTTCACCGCGCATTGCAGCTGGGATCCGCACCGCAGCTGTCGTTGCACAACGGCCAACAGCAAATATCCGCCCAATTGCGTTCTGCCAATACCGAACTGAATTATCTGCTGCAGTTAAATTTATCACCGCAGCCGCCTTTTCAGGTCACGATGGTGGACCTGCGGGACGCCCCGGCCAAAGCCACGGCTGGGGCCAAGCTGACCATGCCACAACTGACCCGGCAATTATCCGCTTACGTGGACAGGCTGGCCAGTCGTGGCATTTTTTCCGGTGCAGTGCTGCTGGCGGATGCGCAAGGCGTGCTGTATCAGAGTGCCAAAGGGATGGCCGACTTGCGTTTTCAGGTGCCCAACACCGTTGAAACCCGCTTCAATCTCGCTTCGATGAATAAGATGTTTACTGCCATCAGTATTTTGCAGCTCGCCCAAGCCAACAAGCTGTCGTTGCAGGACAAGCTGGTTCGTTATGTAGATCCCAGCCTTTTTGCGTCAGCAGACTTTCAACACATCACCTTGCAACAATTGCTCAGCCACACCGCCGGCCTTGGCTGGCCTGAGTATCCTGATCAGCAACACCATCAGTTTCGCCAATTACAGCAATACCGGCCATTGCTGAAACATCTGTCGCTGATTGCCAAACCCGGCAGTCGGTTTGCTTATAGCAATGAAGGCATGCTGTTGCTGGGTATGGTGATCGAGCAGGTCAGCGGTCTGTCTTATGATGACTATGTGCAGCGGAATATTTATGCCAAAGCTGGCATGGTGGCCAGCGGCAACTTTGACCTTGATGGTGTGGCGCCAAATATGGCGATGGGGTACACCTACTCGCCACAATTGCAATCGATGCAAAGCAACTGGTTGGTGCAGGCAGTGAAAGGCAACGCTGCCGGCGGTGGTTACGCCACTGTCGGTGACTTATACCAATTTGCCAAAGCCTTAACCGGTTATCAGTTGTTATCTGCGGAACTGACGGAAGCTGCACTGAGCGCCAAGCCAGCACTGAATGCCCGAAGCTATGGTTATGGTTTTTCTGTACGCCGCGGCAGCAATGGTGTTGTGGTTGGTCATGGCGGCGATTTTCTCGGTATCAGTTCAGGCCTGCGCATCTATCGTGACAAAGGCATTGTCCTGATTGTGCTGGCAAATCAGAGCTTTGCCAGCGATCCGGTGTTTAGCAAAGCAGAGTCGCTGTTGCAGCAACTTTAAGCCTGTCGTTTGTTGGTGACTAGTGCTGGCGGAACAAATGCTGATAAGCCCTGCTGACGGCAAGTTCAGTCGGATTGTGTTTCAGTACCAGCGTCATATGGCCAAATTCGTCGCGTTCTACTTTCAGGATGCTTTTCACCTGAACTATGCAGCCGCGGTGGATGCGCCAGTACAACTGTGGGTCGAGCTGTTGTTCCAGCGTGGCGATGGAGGTGCGGATCAGGTATTGCTGGCCGGCGCTGTCGACTGTGGTGTATTTGTCTTCAGCGAGGAAAAAGTCGATATCGGCGATATCCAGCAAATGAATGGTGTCGCGCTGACTGGCTTTAATCCAGCGCAGTGGTTCTGCTGTTGGGGCCGGCGGCGCTTCGCTGAGTGGCTCCGTTGCTGTAGCTGGCGGCAACAACTGACTCAGCAGCTGTTGTAAGTGCAGTAAATCAGCCTGCGGTTTTTGCTGCAGGCTGAGGCGTTGTTTTAAGCGTGTGATGCACTGCTGCAGCCGCGTTTCTTCTAAGGGTTTGAGCAGATAATCCACCGCTTCCAGTTCAAAAGCGCTGACCGCATGCTGGTTATAAGCCGTGCTGAACACCACTAAAGGCGGTGTGGGCAACCGGCGTAATTCACGGAGTAATTGCAGGCCATCCAGGCCTGGCATCTGAATATCCAGAAAGGCGATGTCAAAGCGCTGCTGTTGGCATAAAGCTAAAGCCACTGCGCCGTCTTCCGCCAGCGTGGTGTGGGCCTCTGGCCAGAATTCGGTGAGCAGCGCCTGCAAATGGCGGCGTAACAACGGCTCGTCATCGGCAATTAACAGACGCGGGGTTGCAGTATTCATAACAGTATTCAAAGCGGGATCTCCAGACGGACCGTGGCCTGCTGTTCGGCCAGTGATAAAGATAAGCAGGCCAAATCGCCATAGCGCTGCACCAGCCGCGCCCGCGTGTTGCTGAGGCCGATGCCGTGGTCCTGCCGGCCGTCCGGCGTTTTCGCTGCGGCCACTGGCGGCATGGAATTTATCAGTACACAACACAGTTTCTGCTGCTCGACAAACAGCCGCACCTGCAGCTGGCCACCGCTGCGCAGTGGTTCAATGCCGTGTTGCAAGGCGTTTTCTAACAAGGGTTGCAACAACACCGGCGGCACCGGTAGCTGTAGCGGCAAGTCGTCGTTTTGTTGCCAGTCCAGTTGCAAACGCTCGCCAAGGCGAATTTGCTGAATTTGCAGATAAGCGCGGCTGAAGCTGAGTTCATCGGCCAGCGGCACCAGCTGGGCGCGGGTCTGGTCCAGGCTTTGGCGTAATAAGGTGGTTAAGGCGGCCAACATCTGGCTGGCCTGTTGCGGTTCAATCCGGATCAGCGCCTGCACATTGGCCAGCGTATTAAACAAAAAATGTGGTTCGATTTGTGACTGCAGCAGCTTTAACTGTTGTTCCAGCAACTGTTTTTCCTGTTCTGATTGTTTCAGCGCAGTTTGCATTAACTGTTGTTTTAGTTGGTGTTTTTGGTCGAGCAGATAATAAAATGCCGTCATCGCGACACTGACAACCAACACGATACCAAGCAACGACAAGTCAAAACCGGGGCTAAATTCTTTGCCGGCTGTGCTGAACTGCCACCAGGTCCAGCCTAGCGGTAAGCCAAACCAGAGCAGGCCGGCCAGCGCCAAAGCCAACAGGGTCGCGACGGTGATCGACAGGTGGGGTTTATGCCGTTGCAACCAGCGAATGGTGCTGCGCATGGTCAAACCGATGCCATTTGAGTACAGCAATTGCAGCCACCAGGGCCCCATGCCAAACAAAGTGAACAGCAGCGCCAGCAGCGAGCACGGCACAATCAGGTTGAGTTGATCGCGCCAGAACGGCAGCTGAACACAGTCGCTGCTTTTTGCGCTGTCAGAAGGCATATTGGGCTCCGGCCACGATTTCGTGTTTTTTGCCAAGCAGACGGAAACTGCTGTCAGCGGGACCAGCGAAGTGCTTGATCCCTAAGTTAATTTCGAACTTGTCGCTGACACTATAACTGACAGCCCCAGAAATTAACAATCCAGTTACCGCCGGTTGATATAGCAGCGTCAGTGCTGGCTGCCAGTCGCCGTCGGCACGCAGATGCAGCAACCATTGCTGGCGTGTCAGCTGGCGGCCGCTGAATAACTGCAGGCTGCTTTGTTGTTCGCGCGCTTGCAGTGCCGGGCCTTGCAGCCGCTGTTGCAGAAGCTGCCAGTCGTTGTCGGCGCTGGCCTGACCGTCGTAGCTGTATTCCAGCAGCAGATTCCAGCCAGCCGCATGGGTGTAATTGAGGCCGGTACTGAGCTGCCAGGCGCCTTGTTGCTGCACAGCATCGGCCAGCGGGCGATCGAGACTGCTACCTGCAGGCCATTGTGATGTGGGCCAGTGGATCCACTGATTGGTCCAATAATGCTGTTGCCACAGCAGGCTGCCCTGCAGCGCGAGGCCATCATTTAGCACCCAGACCTGACTGGCGCCAAAGCGCCAGCCGATGTCTGCGTCATAATGCGCCAGTGCCTGCCATTCCAGATCGCCGGCCTGCTGGTAATAGCGCGCACCACAGCCGGTGCTGGCCGGCAATAACTGACCATAACGGCGAAATCCAGATTCGGTCTGATTGCACAACAAGGTCCAGGCATTGTCGGCGCCAAACCAGTCGGCAGCGGCTTGCCAGACGCCGGGCGCAACGACGGTGTAAAGGGCCAAAGTGTCGGTTGGCGAAAATAAATCCAAGGGGCGCAGGCCATAATTGACGTCAAAATCGCGTTTGCGTTTGCCGGCGCTAAAACTCCAGTTGCCGGCGTCGATGCTCCAATAAGCCTCAGAAAATTCCAGCTGTTGGTCGGACGTTGCGCGGGCTGGTTGCTGCGGATCGGTGCGCCACAAGGTGCTGGCGAGCTGAATTTGCTGGTTCGCGCCAGGCTGGTGTTGCCATTGTAAATCCAGGGTCTGGAGCAGCAACTGCTGACGCTGCTGCCCGCGCAGCAGACTGTCGCCTTGCGCCTGACTGGCCAGCATGCGGTATTGCAGATCCGGCGCTGCCGCCTGCACGCTCAGACCGCTGCTCAACATCACCGCCATCAAACGAAGCCACAAATGCATCCACTCACTCCTTCCTGTTCAGCGCCGCCACGATAAAAGTGGTGTGAGAGAGCATAAAAGGAGGGGGGAGCGCTTGCTGTCACAGCTGACCAAAGGTCAAAAACGCCGACCAGCGGTCGGATCCGGCGGTTATAGCGGGTCAGCTGCGCCGCAGTGGCCGGTCAGCGCAGTGTCGCCGCTAATCTCAGCGGAAAATCGCCGGTATTCGGCGCATTCGGCCCCGCCTTTCGCCACAACTATGCTGGTCAGCCTTGCTCCATCCGCCCGGACACGGCAGAATCAGGCAGCTTTGCAA
Organism: uncultured Chromatiaceae bacterium; assembly: GCA_937978655.1. Taxonomy (GTDB): domain Bacteria; phylum Pseudomonadota; class Gammaproteobacteria; order Enterobacterales; family Alteromonadaceae; genus Pararheinheimera. The sequence goes on along the minus strand of CALJUX010000034.1, from coordinate 130,000 downwards.
CTGGGTATACCGATAATGACAACAAATACAACAAAATCCGGCTTTTTCGCCAACTTTGGTCTGGTACCGCAAATTTTATTGGGGATGATTTTAGGTGTGGCGCTGGCCAGCTGGTCGACCGAGGCTGGTCAATCGGTGGCGATGCTGGGCGCTTTGTTTGTTAAAGCGTTAAAAGCGGTTGCGCCGATCCTGGTGTTTGTATTGGTGGCTTCGGCCATCGCCAACCGTAAAATCGGTGGCCAGGCCAAGATGAAACCGGTGTTGGTGCTGTATTTACTCGGTACCTTTTTGGCGGCATTAACTGCCGTGGTGGCCAGTTTTCTGTTCCCCAGCAGTTTAGTGTTAAGCGAGGCTCAGCAGGCCGTCACTGCGCCGGAAGGTATTGGCCAGGTGCTCAAAGGCATTCTGTTTCAGGCGGTCGACAATCCGGTCAATGCTTTGCTTACCGGCAACTTTATTGGCGTTTTAACCTGGGCTGTCGGTTTTGGTCTGGGCCTGCATCATGCCAACAGCACGACGAAAAAAGTCTTCAGTGATATCTCGCACGGTGTGTCGCATTTAGTGACCCTCATCATTCGTTTAGCGCCTGTCGGTATCTTTGGTCTGGTGGCCGAAACTGTCGCCACCACCGGCTTTGCTGGCCTCGCCAGTTACGGCCATTTACTGGCGGTGCTGGTTGGGTCTATGGCGATGATTGCCTTTGTGGTGAACCCACTGCTGGTATTTATCACCACCAAACGCAATCCTTATCCGCTGGTGCTGACCTGCCTGCGCGAAAGTGGTATTCCGGCGTTTTTTACCCGCAGTTCTGCCGCCAATATTCCGGTGAATATGCTGCTGTGTGAAAAGCTGAAGCTGGATGAGGACACCTATTCTGTGTCGATTCCGCTGGGGGCCACCATCAACATGGCCGGTGCGGCCATCACTATTACAGTGCTGACGCTGGCGGCCGTGCATACGCTCGGCATCGAAGTCGATTTCGCCACCGCCATGCTGTTAAGCGTGGTTGCGGCGGTTTGTGCCTGTGGCGCTTCTGGTGTGGCCGGCGGTTCTTTATTGCTGATCCCGCTCGCTTGTGGTCTGTTTGGCATTCCGGCGGAAGTGGCGATGCAGGTAGTCGCGGTTGGTTTTATCATCGGCGTGGTGCAAGATTCCTGCGAGACCGCGTTGAACAGTTCGACCGACGTCGTCTTTACCGCAGCGGTCAGTCAGCGCACAGGTCACTGATATGGATACCAGGGCCGGTACGCAACAGTGCCGGCCTTTGCTTCTCCCGCCGTTTAAAATCTCCATAAAGTCCGAAAACCAAGCTGCTAATTCCTTTTCGTTATATCTGAGCCGATTTGCTTCTTGGATTCAGGACGTTTAGACGTCTAATATCGCAACCATATAAATTCATCACACCGCTTTTTGGCAAAAATGCAGTATGGTGGGTCGACGATCTGAGCCTGACCAAGGCAGGAGCCCGTGGGGATATTAACGTGCAGTATTTACCGATTTTCACTGATTTAACCGGCAAAGCCGTGCTGCTGGTCGGCGGCGGTCATGTCGCGCTGCGTAAAGCGCGGGCGCTGCTGGATGCCGGCGCAGTACTGACGGTGGTGTCGCATCGGTTTGAAACGGATTTCCACGATTGGGCCACCCAAGGCAAAGCCAAACTGCTGCCAGGCGATTTTCAGCCGGACCAGATCCCCGGCCATTGGTTAGTCATTGCCGCCACCGACGATGATGCGGTCAATGCCGCGGTGCATCAGGCCGCCACGGCGCGCCAGGTTTGGGTCAATACCGTCGACGACCAGAGCAAATGTGAGTTTATTTTCCCGTCCATCGTTAACCGTGCACCCATCCAAATCGCCATTTCCAGTGGCGGTGCGGCGCCGGTATTAGTACGCCGGCTGCGCGAGCAGTTAGAAACGTTATTGCCACAGCACCTCGGGCCTTTGGCGACGCTGGTTGGCAAGTTCCGTAAACAGGTGCAGCAGAAGCTAGACAATTTCGCTGCCCGCCGCCAGTTTTACGAGCAGGTGTTCAGCTCCAAAGTGGTGAGCCTGCTGCAAAGCGGTCAGCCGCAAGCGGCGGAAGACACGCTGGAACAGATGCTGGACGGCCATCAGCCACTGCGCGGTGAAGTCTTTGTCGTCGGTGCTGGCCCTGGCGACCCTGAGCTATTGACGCTCAAAGCGCTGCAACTAATGCAACAGGCCGATGTGGTGGTGTACGACTATTTAGTGTCAGAGCCGATTATGGCGCTGGTGCGCCGCGACGCTGAACTCATCTGCGTGGGCAAAAAAGCCGGCGCGCACTCAGTCGCGCAGGAAGAGACCAATGCATTGCTGATACGGCTGGCGCTGGAAGGTAAAAAAGTCTGCCGGCTTAAAGGCGGCGACCCCTTTATTTTTGGCCGTGGCGCGGAAGAAATTGAAGTGCTGTTGCCGCATCAAATCCCATTTCAGGTGGTGCCGGGCATCACGGCTGCAGCAGGCTGTGCCGCTTATGCCGGCATTCCGCTGACGCACCGCGATTATGCCCAGGCCGTGCAGTTTGTCACCGGTCATTGCCAGAAAGAAGGCAAAGAGCCGGACTGGCACAGCCTGAGCCGACCGAACCAAACCTTAGTGATTTATATGGGGCTGATGAAATCGGCGCATATTCAGGCGCAGCTGTTGGCCGCAGGCCGCGCCGCTGACACGCCGGTGGCGATTCTGGAAAACGGCACCCGGCCTGAGCAACGTGTCTTCACCGGCACGCTCAGCCAACTGGCGGAACTCATTGAAACCCAGCAGGTGCAATCGCCGGCCTTGCTGGTGATTGGCGAAGTGGTGGCGCTGCAAGCCAAATTGGCCTGGTATGGCGCACAGGCGCCGCGGGCGTTGCTGACGCCGCTACACGGATAACAATTTTAATAGATTGAATTTAATAGTTTTTATAGCAAGGTAACTGATATGCCGACCTTAACGCACTTACAACAGCTCGAAGCGGAAAGTATTCAAATTTTCCGCGAAGTAGCGGCCGAATTTGATAATCCGGTGATGCTGTATTCGATTGGCAAAGACTCGTCGGTGCTACTGCATCTGGCGCGTAAAGCCTTTTATCCGGGCAAGATCCCGTTCCCGCTGCTGCATGTCGACACCGACTGGAAATTCCGCGAAATGATTGAGTTTCGCGACAAAGTGGCAAAGGAATACGGCTTTGACCTGCTGGTGCATAAAAACCCGGAAGGCCTGGCGATGGGCATGAACCCATTTACCTTCGGCAGCGCCAAACACACCGACGTGATGAAAACCGAAGGCCTGAAACAGGCGCTGAACAAATACGGCTTTGACGCCGCTTTTGGTGGCGCCCGTCGTGACGAAGAAAAATCCCGCGCCAAAGAGCGGATTTATTCGTTCCGCGACCAATATCACCGCTGGGACCCGAAAAACCAACGGCCTGAGCTGTGGCACACCTACAACGGTCAGGTCAATAAAGGCGAAAGTATCCGCGTGTTCCCACTGTCGAACTGGACTGAACTGGATATCTGGCAATACATCTATCAGGAAAACATCGACATAGTGCCGCTGTATTTCGCCGCGTATCGCCCGGTGGTGGAGCGCAATGGCACGCTGATCATGGTCGATGACGACCGCATGCCACTCAATCCGGGCGAAACGCCGGAGCAAAAACTGGTGCGCTTCCGCACACTGGGCTGTTATCCGCTGACCGGCGCTATTGAGTCCGACGCTGACAGCCTGACCGGCATTATCGAAGAGATGTTGTTATCGCGCTCCAGCGAACGCCAGGGCCGCGTCATTGACCACGATTCCAGTGGTTCGATGGAAAAGAAAAAACGTGAGGGGTATTTCTGATGTCAGTCGCAATTGAACTGGAACAACTGGGGATTGAAGAGTACCTCAGACAACAACAGCATAAATCGCTGCTGAAATTCCTGACCTGTGGTTCGGTCGATGACGGCAAAAGTACGCTGATTGGCCGACTGCTGCATGACAGCGCGCAGATTTACGAAGACCAGTTAGCCGCGCTGCATAAAGACAGCAAAACGCACGGCACCACCGGTGAAGCTATTGATCTGGCGCTGCTGGTCGACGGTCTGCAGGCAGAGCGCGAGCAAGGCATCACCATCGATGTGGCTTACCGGTATTTCTCCACGTCCAAACGCAAATTTATCATCGCCGACACACCAGGCCATGAGCAGTACACCCGGAATATGGCGACCGGCGCTTCGAACTGCGACCTGGCGATTATTCTGGTCGACGCGCGCTACGGCGTGCAGGTGCAGACGCGCCGCCACAGCTTTATCTGTGCGCTTTTGGGCATTAAGCAGTTTGTCGTTGCCATCAACAAGATGGATTTGGTTGGTTTCTCTGAAGCACGTTATGACGACATTCGCCGCGACTATTTAGCTTTTGCTGAGCAGCTGCATGTGCCGGATATTCAGTTTGTACCGCTGTCAGCATTAAATGGTGACAACGTGGTGAACCCGTCGGCACAGGCACCCTGGTATCAGGGCCCGACATTGCTGGCGCTGTTAGAAGATGCGCCGGTGACTGGTTTTAATCATGCGTTTGAAGCGCGTTTACCAGTGCAATATGTCAGCCGGCCAAACCTGAACTTCCGCGGTTTTGCCGGTACTGTGGCCTCTGGCAGCTTTAAAGTTGGCGACGCCGTCGTCGCGCTGCCGTCTGGCAAAAGCTCAGTGGTGAAGTCCATTGTGACTTTTGACGGCGATTTGCCGGAAGCCTTTGCCGGTCAGGCCGTGACACTGACGCTCGCCGATGAGATTGATATCAGCCGCGGCGACGTGATAGCAAAAGCCCAGCATCATGCCAGCGTGTCGAACCGCATTCTGGCCAAAGTGGTGTGGATGCATGAAGAGCCGCTCACCATCGGCAAGCAATACAACATCAAACTCGGCACGAAAAAAGTACCGGGCACTGTCACCGCCATTGCGCACAGCATTGATGTCAATACGCTGGAAGAGCACGCGGCGACCGAACTGGCGCTCAATAGCATCGCGCTGGTGGAGCTGGAGCTGACTGAAGCTGTGGTGTTTGACCCCTACAGCAAAAACCGCGACACCGGTGGCTTTATTTTTATCGACCGCTTAAGCAATATCACAGTTGGTGCCGGCATGGTCGACAGTGCGCTGGCGTCCAGCAGCAACAAAACTGAGTTCAGTGCCTTTGAGCTGGAATTTAACGCCTTAGTGCGTAAACATTTCCCGCACTGGCAGGCAGTTGATATCAGTAAGTTGTAATAAAAGGCAAACCACAGATGAAGCAAACGTCAGGGTCGGAACACAGCAACAACATCGTCTGGCAACAACATGCGGTCAGCCGCGTGGAGCGCGAAGCACAGAAACAGCAGCAGGCGGTGGTGTTGTGGTTCACCGGTTTAAGCGGTGCCGGTAAATCAACCGTTGCCGGCGCGCTGGAACAGGCGTTGTTGCAGCGCGGTGCCCATACTTATCTGCTGGATGGCGACAACGTGCGTCATGGTTTATGTGCCGGTTTAGGCTTCAGCGAAGCCGACCGCAATGAAAACCTGCGCCGCGTTGGCGCTGTCGCCGGCCTGATGCTGGATGCTGGCCTTATTGTGCTAAGCGCTTTTGTCTCGCCGCTGCGCAGCCAGCGCGATGCCATTCGCGCCAGTCTGCCGGAAGGGCGTTTTATTGAAGTCCATGTCGCAACCTCACTCGATGTGTGTGAGCAGCGCGACGTCAAAGGTCTGTATCAAAAAGCCCGGCGTGGCGAGATAGCCAATTTCACCGGGATTTCAGACCCTTACGAAGCGCCGTTAGAGCCGGAGATCAGCCTGGATACCGGTGTGTTGTCACTGGATGACAGCGTGCAGCAGCTGCTGCAATTGCTGGCGCAACGTGGCATCATCGGCCCACAATCTTAAGCCGGACCTTTGAAGATGTTAACCACGCCCGCTGAACTCAGCCAATGGCTGCCGCAGATCCGCCGCATCAGTATTGATGCCGGTGACGCTATTCTGGCGATTTACAATCAGCCGCAAACCATTGACGTACAACATAAAGCAGATGACAGCCCGCTGACCGCTGCCGATTTGGCCGCGCATCAGCTGATTTTGCGTGAGCTGCAGGCGTTGACCCCGGACATCCCGGTACTGTCCGAAGAAGCCGCCGATATTCCCTGGAACGAGCGCCAGCACTGGCAACGTTTCTGGCTGGTCGACCCGCTGGATGGCACCAAGGAATTTATCAAACGCAACGGCGAATTCACCGTCAATATCGCGCTGATTGACGCCGGTGAGCCGGTGCTTGGGGTGATTCATGCGCCGGTGCTGGGCAAAACCTATAGCGGCGCACTGGGCTTAGGCGCTTTTGTTGCTGATAGCAGTGGTGAACGGGTGATTCAGGCCGTTGCGCCCAAAGCCGGTGAAACGGTGTTGCTGGTCGGCAGTAAAAGCCATTACCAGCCGGAAGTGGAGCCATATCTGGCGCAGTTTCCGCAGCATGAACTGGTTGCCGTCGGCAGTTCATTAAAATTTTGTCTGGTGGCCGAAGGCGCTGCGCACATCTATCCGCGGTTTGGCCCGACTATGTTATGGGACACCGGTGCTGGTCATATCATCGCGACTGCGGCCGGCGCCAGCGTGGTGTATGACGGTATAGAAGGTCCGGCCTATCAGCGCGAAAACCTGCGTAACGGCAACTTTGTGGTGCGGGTGTAATCCGGGACAAAAGCTGTTGTCGTCCGCATAGGGCTGGAATGCCAGCCTTGCTGTTCTTTGGCAGCGCCCGTACAGTGACACTGCGAATTCATTTTTGTGGAGTCTGTATGCGAGCTGCCACCTGGTATTCCCGTTTTGCCAAAGCGGCCGCCCATTTTTGTGGTCGTCCCCGTGTATTCAGTCTGGCCGTTGGCCTGATAGTGGTCTGGTTAATCACCGGGCCACTGTTTGACTACAGCGATACCTGGCAGCTGGTGATCAACACCGGTACCACGATCATCACCTTTTTAATGGTTTTCCTCATCCAAAACACACAAAACCGCGACACCGAAGCGATCCAGGTCAAACTGGACGAACTGATCCGCGTGACGCAGGGCGCGCACAATGCCTTGCTCGATTTGGAAGAGCTGGAAGAAGAGAACCTCGATGCGTTTAAGCGCAAGTATCAGGATTTAGCTGCCCTGGCGCGCAAGCAGCTGGATAGTGGCAGCAGCGATACAGATACGCCGGATTTGTGAAGCGGCCAGAGTCGTCGTTCCTTGCTTGGTGATATTGCCTTTCATGTCGCCGTGATTGTGGATGTGGGGGCCGGAAAACCAAAAAAAGGGCAGGAAGGAGCCAGCAAGCTGAACAAGACTGGTTCGACCAAAGCAGGGGTAAAAAATCAGCAAATAATACTGTTTTTCTTTACAGCAGGCGACGATAATAGCAGGTACACCCGGCCACATTTTTGATGTATCGCCTGAGGGTGTGTTGCGACCCCTGAGGATCGGAATGAGACTGTTACGTCACCTGCATAAAGCGCCTGTGCGTGTGCTCCGGTTACAACGTCGCAAAAGTATGATGCGGATCCGCTTTGGCATGATCCGGCTGCAATGCGCGTTGTCGCAGGAAAAAGCTGAAACCAAACAGATGCTGCGGATTTATCAGCAATACGTGACCGGTCAGGTCAGTAAAGCTGAGTTGCAGCAAGCCAATTCCCAACTGGCTGACGTATTGCGCGCCACTGGCCTCGGCGTATTTGCCATTTTGCCTTTCGCCCCAATCACTATTCCGCTGATCGTCAAACTGGGGCGGAAACTGGGCATTGAGGTGATGCCAAGCGCCTTTGCGCCAAAAGATAAATACCTGCATCCGGGCAAATCGAGCAAAGCGCTGTCGGGCCCTGCCGCAGCAAAGCCGGTGAAAAAGACCGACAGCTAAGCCGATTGGTGCACGACCACCGTAAAAATAACAAAGCCAGCATTTGCTGGCTTTGTGTCAGTAAGGGCTATAGCGCCCGATATCAGCCTTTAATCGTCATATAAGCCACAATCGCAATCAGCAGCGGCGCCACGACGGCAGCCAGCAGGCGGTAGCCGGTCAGCACGTGTTTGTGCATCTCGTCTTGCAGAATCGGCTTGATTTTGTGCCAGATGGCCCAGCCAACAAACACCGCCGCGAACATGCCACCCAGCGGCATCAGCAGATTTGAGGCGACAAAATCCATCAAATCAAAGGGTGTTTTGCCAAACACTTTCATGCTTTCTGCCATACCGCCAAACGACAGCGCCGCCGGAATACCCAGAATCACATAGTTGGAAATCGCCACAATCAGCGTGGCAGTACGACGGGCCAGCGCATATTCATCAATCAGGAAGGCAACAGCCGGTTCCAGAATAGAAATCGATGAAGTGACCGCAGCAAACAGCAGTAACGAGAAAAACACCAGTGCCAGTACCTGGCCACCCGCCATCTGCGCAAACAGCGCTGGCATCGTGATAAAGGTCAGGCCAGGGCCTGCCGCCGGGTCGACGTGGAAGGCAAACACCGCTGGCAGAATCATCAGACCTGCTAACACAGAAGCCATAGTGGCGAGGCCCGCTATCCACAAACCGGCATTTACAATTTTGGTTTCTTCACTTAAATACGAGCCGTAAGCGATCATCAGGCCAGCGCCGACCGACAGTGAAAATACGGCAAGACCTAAGGCATCCAGCACCATCTTGATCGACAGTTTGCTCCAGTCCGGTGTAATAAAATACATCACGCCTTCAATGGCGCCCGGCAGCGTCAGACTGCGGTAAACCAGAAACAGCATCAGGCCAAACAAAACCGGCATCAGAACCTTACAAATCCGTTCGATCCCTGATTGCACACCGGCAACCACGATTAATGCCGTGATGGCCATAAAACCGGCGGTGTAAATCAATGCGGCGGTTGGGTCGGCGATAAAATTAGTGAAAGTATCGCTGAGCACTTTGGCGTCTGTGGTCAGAATATCGCCTTTAACTGCTTCGAAGATGTAAGCGATGGTCCAGCCACCGACCACACAATAAAATCCGAGGATTAGATAGACACAGAGCACTGAGATCCAGCCGGCCCAGTGCCATTTACCCTTGCCGAGCGCCCGGTAAGCGGAAGTGGCTGATTTTTTCGCGCTGCGGCCAATCATCATCTCGGCCAGCATCATCACGACACCGACAGAGAACACACAAGCCAGGTACACCAGCAAAAATACGCCGCCGCCATTCGCGCCTGCGACATAAGGGAATTTCCAGATTGCGCCAAGGCCAACTGCAGAGCCCGCGGCGGCCAGGATAAAGCCGATGCGTGAGCCCCAGTTGCCCCGGGAGGTTAATTGATCAGTCATGATGTTCTCGTCGGTGAATCATTCGTTTTAATAATTATGTGGGTTGGCGGGCAACCGCGATCCATCTGTTGTTCAGAAGACAGACAGAGGCAGCAGCAATGTAGTGGAAAGCGCTGGGTAAATGCAACCAAAAAACGCCGGGAAAACCGGCGCTGCGGTTAGCAACAGGTTAGCAAAGCGGTCAAAGTGCTGGTAATGCGCCAGCCAGCGCCAGAGTGGGGCTGCACCGGGTCCGCTGTTTTTCAGTTGATACAGTTATGTTACAAACTGTTAACTGGCACTCCGGCCGGTTGACGACTAAGGTTAAAACCGGCAGTGTCTCGGAGCAGTTCAGTATGCGGTTCTGGTTATTTTTCATCAGCTTTGGCTGGTTGCAGCCGGCAGCGGCACTGACGGTGGTGACGTTGTACTCCTATCACAATGCCCCGCCTTTTGTGATCAACGCCGACACTGAAACCGGACTGAATTATGATCTGGTGCGGGCATTACAGCAGGAACTGGGTGAGCAGTATCAGCTCAATCTGCAGCAAATCAGCCGGCCTGAACTCAATCAGCGGCTGGCGGCTAAACTGCCAACTATTGCGCTGTGGACTAACCCGGCCTGGTTCGCTGCGGTGGAACCGGCTTATTTGTGGTCCGGCACTTTGTTCACCGATCGTGAGGTATTTGTCGCTGCCCACAGCCACCCTGGCAAAATTCAGCATCTGGCAGAACTGACCGGCAGCCGGCTCGGTGCCCTGCGCGGTTACAGTTATCCGGGGCTGAATGAGCTGATCGCAGAGGGAAAGCTGCAGCGCATTGATGCCGATTCCGATAAAGAAAATCTGGCGCGCTTGCTGGAAAAACAACTGGAGCATGTGGTGATCACCCGCTCCAGTCTGTTGTATTACGGCCGGCAAAGTCAGTACCTTGGCAAACTGAAAATTACCGGACAGCCTTATCCGTCGTACCGGCGGCAAATTTTATTCAGCCGTGATTATCAGGCGCTCTATCCACAATTTGAACAGGCGTTGCAGCGCCTGACCCAACAACAATATTGGCTGGGCCGGCTGGAACTGTACGGCCTGAAACCGATCTGAGGCTGCTTGCCGTTCACCGGACGCGTCAGTACACTGCCGCCCCGCCTATTTTGGACCTCTGCTGATGCGTTTAGATAAATTTGTCTGTGAGTGTACCGGGCTGACCCGCAGTCAGGCCGGCAAACTGATCCGCCAGGGTGACATTGTGCTCAATGGCGTGTTGTGTAAACAACCGGCGCAGCAAATCAACGCCACTGACGTGGTACTGCTGGACGACCAGCAGCTGCAACTGACCGGCCCGCGTTACATTCTGCTGCATAAACCGGCCGGTTATGTCTGTTCCACCGACGACCCGGACCACAACACGGTGTTTGTGTTACTGGATGAACCCAACAGTGAAAAACTGCATACCGTGGGCCGGCTGGACCTCGATACCACGGGTTTGTTGCTAATCACGGACGATGGCCAGTGGTCGCATAAAATCAGCAGCCCCAAACATGAATGTGCCAAAACTTACCGCGCCTGGCTGGCCGACCCGGTTGAAGACAGCGCCATCGCCCAGTTTGCCGAAGGCGTGCTGCTGCGTGGCGAAAAAACGCTGACCAAACCGGCCCAGCTGGAAATAATCAGCCCGACCGAATGTCTGCTGACCATTCACGAAGGCCGTTATCACCAGGTGAAACGTATGTTTGCTGCGCTTGGCAACAAAGTGGTGCGGTTACATCGCGAACGGGTCGGCCCGCTGACGCTCGACAGTAGCCTGGCCGAAGGTGAGTATCGCCATTTGACTGTGGAAGAAGTTTCTCTTTTTAACTAATTAATTTTATTTGAGTATTTAACCCTGACCAAGCGTCAGGGTTAAATACTTTGCACGCCTGTCTGCTGTTCTTGCATCATCGACTATCGATTTACATTCTGTGCCGGTTATCACGCCAGCGGGCGGCTGAATGCCGGCACTTTCTAATTAGAATTTTCTAATATATACTTATATTAAATTTATCTAATGCAATTTGTGGTCACTATACTGTCGCTGGCGTGTGGAACTCTTACCGGGACACGCCACAACACCACTATCAATGGGAGGCACTATGCAGATGCAACGACTGGGACAGCCGCTGAGCGCGTCAGTAGCAGCACTTTTCACCACGCTGGTGATGGCGCTGCATCCTGTAGCTGCCAGTGCAACAGAGTGGTTGACGCTGAGGGCGCAACCCCAGCCGGTCTGGCTGGAACTGCCAGCGCTGGTCGAAGCGGTGGCGCAGTCGACTATTTCGGCGCAAACCTCGGGCCGGATCATCGAATTGCCGTTTGATGTTAATGACCTGGTACCGCAGGGCGCTGTGGTGGTGCGTTTTACCGATACTGAACAAAAAGCCCGGCTGGCCCAGGCCGAAGCGGCATTGACGGAAGCGCAGGTGCGGTTCACTGAGCAGGACAAAGAACTCAAACGCGTGCAGCAAATCCATCAGCAGGGTTTAGTCGCCAAAGCCGCACTGGATTTGGCGCAGGCGAATTTTAACGCCGCCAAAGCGCGTCAGCAGCAGGCCAGCGCGGCGGTCAGTGCGGCCCGCGAGCAGTTAGAACAAACCGTGGTGCGCGCGCCTTACAGCGGCATTTTGCAGCAGCGGCTGGTCGAACTCGGCGAACTGGCGACGCCCGGTAAGCCGTTATTAACTGGCCTCAGCCTCGAGCATCTGCGTTTAACTGCCCAGTTGCCACAACAACAATTACCAGCGGCGCGCCAAAGCAAGGCCGCTGAGCTGCAACTGGCAGACGGCAGCAACCTGAGCCTCGGCGCGCCGGATTTGACCATAGCGCCACAGGGTAACGTGCAAAGTCATAGCTTTTTACTGCGGCTGAAATTACCGGTCGCCGACTACAGCGCACAGCAGCTGTATCCGGGCAGCTGGACCAAACTCAAGCTGCAAACCGGCAGCGAGCCACAGCTACTGCTCCCGGCCAGCGCGGTGTTATGGCGCGGCGAAGTGGCGATGGTGTATCTGCAACAGCAATCCGGGCCGCAGTTACAACCGGTGCGCGTGTTAAAACGCGATGACCGGTACTATCAAGTGTTATCCGGCTTAAGTGCCGGCCAGAGCGTCGCGCTGGATGCCAAGGCGCTGTTGCAGCAAGTCAGCACAGTGCAGGAGCCACAATAATGCAACTGGGCATCTCCGGCCGTTTAGCGGCAGCCTTTAAGCAAAATCAAATCACGCCATTGCTGGCGCTGGTCAGTTTGTTGCTCGGGCTCTTTGCGGTGTTGGTCACACCGCGTGAAGAAGAACCGCAAATTGAAGTGACTTTTGCCAATGTGTTTATCGCCTATCCGGGCGCTTCAGCTGCGATGGTCGAGCAGCAGGTGGCGGTGCCGGCCGAGAAAATCATCGCCGAAATTGCCGGCGTTAAGCATGTGTATTCAGTGTCCGAACCTGGTCGTTCTGTGCTTACAGTCCAGTTTGAAGTGGGTGAAAAACGCACCGACGCCTTAGTGCGCCTCTACAACGCGTTTTATGCCAAAGCCGACTGGCAACCGGCCGCTGCCAACATTGGCCCGGTGCTGATCAAACCCAAAGGCATTGACGATGTGCCGGTATTTGCCGTGACCTTGTGGAGTAAAAACCCGCAGCTCGGCCGTGCCGAGCTGCAAGAGGCCGCCAACCTTTTGGAAGAACAGCTGCAGCAGGTGCCGGGCAGCCGCGATATTTACACGATAGGCCGCCAGGCGGAACAGGTCAGCGTGCGGCTGGACCCGGCGCGGTTAAGCGCGTATCAGCTGTCGTTGCCGCAATTAAGTCAGGCGCTGCAACAAGCTGGCACTGTGCGCAGCAGTCAGGCGATGCTGGCACCGCAACAACTGGTGCAGCTGGAAAGTGGCAGCTTCTTAAGCAGCGCCGATGAAGTGGCGCAGCTGGTGGTGGCGGTGCGTAGCGGCGCACAAGGCGAGTTGTTGCCGGTTTATTTACGTGATGTCGCCGACATCAGCCGCTGTGTGGCTGAACCTGATACTTATGTGCAGCATCTGCAGCCGCAGGGTTCGGCAGGCGGCGCTTTAAGTTCGGCCGCCGTTACTGTGGTTGTGGCCAAACAACCGGGCTTTAATGCTGTCGATGTCACTGCGGCCTTGCAGGACAAGCTGGCGCAGCTGCAACAGAGTTATTTAAGCCGCGATATCGAACTCAGTATCAGCCGCGATTATGGCGTCACCGCCAAAGACAAAGCCGATACGCTTATTCATAAACTGATTTTTGCCACTGCATCTGTGGTGTTGCTGGTGGGCCTGGCGCTCGGCAAACGTGAAGCCATAGTGGTAGGCGCTGCGGTGGTGATCACGCTGGCGCTGACGTTATTCGCCTCCTGGGCTTATGGTTTTACCTTAAACCGCGTGTCGTTGTTTGCACTGATTTTCTCCATTGGCATTCTGGTGGACGACGCCATTGTGGTGGTGGAAAACCTGCACCGGCATTGGTTATTGGGCGGAAAACCTTTAGCCGACGCAGTGCCGCTGGCGGTGGAAGAGGTTGGCAGCCCGACTATTCTGGCCACTTTCACTGTTATCGCGGCGTTGTTGCCGATGGCTTTTGTCAGCGGCCTGATGGGGCCTTATATGAGCCCGATCCCCCTCAATGCCAGTATGGGTATGCTGCTGAGTTTGTTAGTCGCCTTTATTTTTACGCCCTGGTTATTCCTGAAAATGTTCGCGCACCGTACGCCGGCAGCTGGCGCTCACCATGCACAGGACGAAAAACTCGAACAGTTCTTCCGCCGCCTGATGCAGCCGATGCTGCGGGCGCGCGCTGGTCGTAATAATCGGGTCAAATTGCTGGTCGGTTTATTGGCGGCTATCACCATGTCGGTGTTGCTGGTGACCAGTCAGCAGGTGGTACTGAAAATGCTGCCGTTTGATAACAAATCTGAGTTTCAGGTGGTGGTGGATTTACCCGAAGGCAGCACGCTGGAGCAAACCCAGGCGGTGCTGAATCAGGTGAGTACCGCGCTTCTGACCTTACCGGAAGTCACGCATTTGCAGACGTATGCCGGCACCGCTGCGCCGATGAATTTTAATGGCCTGGTGCGGCAATATTATCTGCGCCAGTTGCCCTGGCAAGGCGATGTACAGGTCAATCTGCAGGACCGCCATCAAAGGGATGAACAAAGCCATGCGATTGCGCTGCGGGTGCGGCCACTTTTAAGCAAACTGGAACAAAGTACTGGCGCCAGCATCAAGCTGGTGGAAGTGCCGCCCGGCCCGCCGGTGATGGCGCCTTTAGTAGCTGAAGTGTATGGCCCTGATTATCCGGCGCAGCTTAAAGCTGCCAGTGCATTGCAACAACAGTTTGCCAACACGCCACTGCTGGTCGATATCGACAGCACAGTCGAAGCACCGCAGCCGCGCTGGCAACTGGTCGCGGACCAGCAAAAAGCCGCCTTGCTTGGTGTCTCGGTCGAGGCGATTAATCAAACCCTGCAAATGGCGGTGGCCGGTCATACCGCGACTTTTGTCCGCGATGATCACAAGCGCCAGCTGACGCCGGTGGAACTGCAACTGGGCGAAGGTGTGCTAGCCAGCTGGACTGCGCTCGGGCAGTTGCCGGTGGTGAGCCAAACCGGTCAGTTGATTGCGTTGTCGGAGCTGACGCGCAAAGTTGAAACCACGCGGGAAAACACGATTTATCGTAAAGACTTACGGCCAGTGGTGTTTGTCACCGCTGATTTAGCTGGCGGCCCGGACAGCCCGCTGTACGGCATGCTGGATGTCAAAGCCGCATTGTCACAAGGCGAAACGGCCATGCCACAACAACTGTTCAGTGTGCCCACAGCTACCGACCAAATCAGCATCAAGTGGGACGGCGAGTGGCAAATCACTTTTGAGACTTTCCGCGACATGGGCATCGCTTATGGCGTCGGACTTATCATGATTTACCTGCTGGTGGTGGCGCAGTTTAAATCCTACGGCGTGCCGCTGATGATCATGGCGCCTATTCCGCTCACCATCATCGGCATTATGCCGGGACACTGGCTGCTGGGCGTGCAGTTCACGGCAACCTCGATGATCGGCATGATAGCGCTGGCCGGTATTATCGTGCGCAACTCGATTTTGCTGGTCGATGCCATTCAGCAACAAACCGCGGTCGGTGTCGCGTTGGAGCAGGCAGTGGTGCACGCCTCGGCGATACGGGCGCGGCCTATTATCCTGACCGCACTGGCGGCGATGTTAGGGGCGATGTTTATCCTGGACGACCCGATTTTCGGTGGTCTGGCGGTGGCGCTGATTGCCGGTTTAGGTGTATCGACGGTGCTGACGCTAGTGGTGATCCCGGTGGTGTATTACGCCTATCACTATCAGCGCGCGGCCCCTCACAGCTAATCAGAAAAAATCATATTGCATCACCGCGACCCAATGGTTCTCGTAGAACTCGCGGTGATGCAGCTCCCAGCCCAGTTTTTCGTAAAAGGCCTGCTGATCTTCGGTAAACAGATAAATGGTGGTGAGGCCACGCTGACGCGCCTCATTCATTACATGCAGCACCACTTGTTTGCCTAAGCCTTTGCCGCGCTGCAGCGGGTGAATGTAAATATTGGCCAGCCAGGGGCTTAAATCCTGATTGGTGGTCATATCCGACAGCAACAAAGACGCCGTGCCGGCTGCTTCACCCTGCTCGTCCAGCAACAGCCAGGTTTGCGGCAGGCCGTCCTGCTGCAGCGATTCACGCAAGTCAGCGGCGAAATCTTCTACCGATTTATGCGGAAATAACGCCTGCCACTCGGCGAAATGCCATTGCGCGATAGTCGGGATAAAGTCAGGGCGTTCAAGCAGATTCAGCAGTTGCATGGGTGGCTCAGGTCAGCGTCAACAGGTGTGCCAGTGTACCAGAGGTGGCGTCGTGAGACAGCTGCAGGCAGTCGTCCCCAATAATTGGCAATTGGCAATTGGCCATTGGCCGCAGCCGCTGCACATAAATCCTAAGCAGCCCGGTCTGCTTGCTCCCATACTCTGTGATTCACCTGTTGAAGGAATTACCATGACCCTGTTCAAACCTTTTTGTGTTGCCACGCTGCTGAGCCTGACGTTGCCTGTCGCGGCAGAACCGGCCACTGCGCCGGAATTTATTGATACCTTTGCCAAAATCTTTGGTGAACACCCCAGCGCCCGCAAAGGCCACGCCAGGGGTTTTTGTGTCGCCGGAGATTTTAAAGGCGAAGCTGTCGCGCAGGCTTACAGCAGCTCAATGCTGTTTAGCGGCGACACTTATCCGCTGCTTGGGCGCTTTTCGATGGCGGGCGGCAATCCAAAAGCTGCCGAAAACGGCCGCTCACCGCGTGGGCTGGCGCTGCAAATCAAACTTAATAACGGCGAGCTGCAGCATTTCGCGTTGTTGTCGACGCCAATGTTTGGCGCCAAAGATCCGGAGTCATTCCTCGGTTTATTAAAAACCCTCATTCCGGGGGTCGATGGCAAACCGGACATGGCGAAAGTGGCGGCCTATCGCGCTGCGCATCCGGATACCCAGCCGCAGGCGAAATATCTGGCCGACACGGCACCACCGGCCAGTTATGCCAGTACGCCTTATTTTGGTTTGCACAGTTTTATGCTGAGCAACAAAACCGGCCAACAGCAGGCCGTGCGCTGGCAGCTGCAGCCGGTCGATGGCATGAAGGGCTTAAGCGCAGCCGAAATCGCTGCGAAACCGACGGAATTCCTGCAGCAGCGGCTGGCGGAACGGCTGAAACAAGGCCCGGTGCAGTTTAAATTAGAGCTGGTGCTGGCTGAGGCTGGTGATAACTTGCTGGACCCGTCGCTGCAGTGGCCGGCATCGCGCAAAACGCTGCAAGCCGGTGTGGTGACGCTGCGCAGCCAAGGCGACAATGCCTGCGATAACATCAACTTTGACCCGAATGTGCTGAGTGCCGGCATCAGCCCAAGCGCTGATCCGATTTTGGCGATGCGCTCCGCCGCTTATGCCATTTCTTTTGGTAAACGCCTGACCGGCCATTGATGCTGTGATGCAGGCCGGCATGCACTGCTGCAATCGTATGCAGTGCATTTGCACCAAAGCAGTGCTGTTCGGCGTTGCGGTTCTTCGTCTAAGCTGAGGCGGTCTTTCTTCACCGGAGCCGCCGATGGCCACCAAATCTTTGCGTACTGCGTTCTCTCCTGTTGCTGCGAAGTGTCGCCGCAGATTTCCTGTGTCGGCGCTGGCGGCCCTGTTGTCGGTGTCTTTGTCGGCATGTTATCCGGCGCCGGATGCTGCTCAGGCAAAAGCAGAACCAGCAGCCAGCACGGTGCCGGCAGTCGTCACCGAAGCTGTAGTCGCGAATAAGCCCTGGTGGCAGGACGCGGTGTTTTATCAGATTTGGCCGCGCAGTTTTGCCGACAGCAACGGTGATGGCACCGGCGATTTTAACGGCATCGCGCAAAAGCTGCCGTATTTAGCCGATTTAGGTGTGAACGCGCTGTGGCTGACGCCGATGTTTGAAGCGCCGAGTTATCACGGTTATGACTTCACCGAGTTTTATCAGGTCGAAAAAGACTATGGCAGCCAGCAGGAATTCAAAGCGCTGATTGACGCCGCTAAAGCGAAAAATATCCGCATTATCCTCGATTTAGTGATTAACCATATCTCCGACCAACACGACTGGTTTAAACGTTCTGCCGCTGGGGAAGCACCGTACAAAGACTATTTTATCTGGCGTAAAGACCTGCCGACTGACGGCTGGGGCCCGGCCTGGGATGCCAGTAAAACCGACCCGAAAGTGGTTTGGCATTACCATGAAGGCCGCAAAGAGTATTATTACGCCGCTTTTGGCGCCTCGCAGCCGGATTTAAATCTGACCCACCCCGACGTTATCGCTGAAATGAAAAAAATGGCGAAATACTGGCTGGATTTAGGCGTGGCTGGTTTTCGTTTAGATGCGGTGCGTTATGCCATTGAAACCGGGCCGGATGGTCAGGCCGATACTGCGGAAACTATTGAATACTGGAAAGATTTCACTCAATACGTCAAGTCGGTGCAACCGGATGCGATGCTGGTCGGCGAAGCCTGGGCGGATTTACCGGTTGCCGCTAAATACGCCGGTGATGGCAGGGCACTCGACGCCGGTTTTGATTTTGAATTTGGCTACAAAGTGCTGGAATTGCTGCAGGGTAACGGCGGTGTCAAAGCGGAATTTGGCACTATGAATAACACTGCCAGCGGCGCTGAACAGTTATTACAAGCCAACTTCAATGCCCGTAAAGCCGCCGGCGTGCCGATGGGTTATTTCAGTCCGTTTTTAACCAACCACGACCAGCCGCGCATCGGCTGGCAGCTGCAGGGCGATTTGGTCAAAGCCAAGCTGGCGGCGGCGATGTTGCTGACGTCTCCCGGCAGCACTTATCTGTATTACGGCGAAGAAATTGGCCTGAGCCAAGCGTCTGATGCCGAACATATTCAGCGCCGCGCACCGATGCTGTGGGACCAAAGCCCGCAGGCCGGTTTCACCACAGCGGCAAGCAGCTGGGTGCAATCCGACCAATTATTCCCACCGCAGCGTGAAACCAGCTGGTGGTCGCCGTTTTTACAAGCCCAGCAGGCTGCCAAAGTGACAGTGGCGGACCAACAACAGGACGCCAAATCGCTGTGGTCTTTATACAAATTCCTGATTGCACAAAAACAGCAACGCGCGGAATTTGGCGTGGCCGGCAGCTATGCAGCCAAAACGCTGAACGACGGCAAACTGCTGCAAATCAGCCGCGAACTAGCGGGGAAAAAGTCGGTGTTTGTGCTGAATTTGTCGGCAGAATCGCAGCCGCTACCGGCTGAGTTGCTGCAAGACAGCAGCCTTAAACAGGGCTGGAATGAAGCTGAAGCCGCAGCCACGCAACTGGCGGCCTGGCAGCTGCGCAGCTGGTCGAATTAATCATCTGGCAGCGGTGCCGTTGCACCGCTGCAATTCCCGGTGTCTGGCGTCTTCTGCTGGATATCTTGGGCGGGCTGGCTGGCTTGTTTCGCTGGCAATCTGGCCGTGGCGATCTACCTTTAAATTTCAGTCGTCTTTTGTAAGCGAACTCTAATTTTGCAGCAGTCCAAATCACCTTCCTGGTTACAACAGCAAAAATTGCAAATCACCGGTCAGTTTCTCGACTCGTTGTGGCGGGATTTATTAGTCCTGACCGTCGTGGTGTTGCCGGTGTCTTTGCTGCGGATTTTGCACACCGGCTGGCTGATGGTGTATGCCTTACATTTGGGGATCGCGGCTGTGGTGATTGTCACCGGCCTGAACCGGCGGCGGCTGCCAGCGTCGCTGAAAGGTTTTGTCATTATCAGCGTGATGCTGGTGCTCGGTACGGGCGGGCTGTATAGCTTTGGCCTGGCCGCCAACGGTACTTTCTGGCTGATTTGTGGCTGTTTAATTGCCGGCTTTTTGTATCCGGGCCGCATTTTGTATCTGGTGTCTGCGCTGGCGTTCAGCATTTTTATCGCCATCTACATCGGTTATGTCAGTGGGTTATTGCACACTCAGACCGATTTAACGCTGTACATGCAACACAGCAGTTCCTGGCTGAATTTTTTACTGACCGCGGTGATGATGGTGTTTATTCTGCTGCGTGCTGTGCAGGCGCAACAGCAAAAACTGATGGCGGTGACACAACACCAATACCGGCAGTGGCTGGATGACTTGCCGCTGGCACTTGAGGTTGTTGATTTAGAACAGAAAGTTTATTACCAAAATCATGCAGTCCGCCGTTTGTTTGGCCAGGACAGTCAGAGCAGTCAGGCTGGTGCGCCCCAGGCCGGTGCGCCCCAAGCCGGTGTGCCGATGCAGCTGTTGGCGCATTTACGCGATAAAAACACCGGCGCACCGCTGCGTGCCAGTCAGTTGCCGGCCGCGGCTGCCCTTCGCGGTGAAAACCATTTTATTGATGCCGCGACCTTACAAACCAGCCAGGGCGAGACTGTGGTGCGTTGCTGGGGTTGGCCCGGTTATCGCGAAGATGGTGAGATTGGTTACGGCATCACGGTCTTCGAAGACATCAGCCGGCAGGCGCTGTCCGAGCAATACAAAAACGAATTCATCGCCAATGTCAGCCATGAGCTGCGCACGCCGCTGACCGCTATCCGCGGCAGTATTGGCCTGATCCTTGGCGGTGTATTCGGCGACCTGCCGAAAAAAGCTGAGGATATGGCGCGGATCTGCCAGCACAATGCTGAGCGTTTGTTGTTTTTAGTCAATGACTTACTCGACCTGCAGAAAATCGAACAAGGCAAACTGGAGATCACGCCAGTACCAGTAGACACCAGTCCGCTGCTGCGCAGCTGTGCGCAAAATCTGCAAAGTTATGCCGAAGGATTTGGTTCTAAGATCGTGCTCAACGATCAGGCGCCGCATGCAGTGGTGAATTTGGATCCGGACCGCTTGCAGCAGGTGCTGGCCAATTTGTTGTCCAATGCGCTGAAGTTTTCGCCGAAAAACACTGTGGTGATGTTGTGGGCCCGCATTGAGGCGCGTCAGCTGGTGATTGGGGTGCAAGATCAGGGCCCCGGTATCCCAGAGGCGCAGCAAGCGAAAGTGTTTGAACCTTTCACCCGGTTGGATCCGCAGGACGATGCAGCGCAACCCGGCAGTGGGCTGGGTTTGTCCATCAGCAAAAAGCTGGTGCAGTACATGGGCGGGCAAATCAGCCTGCGCAGTCAGGCAGGCATGGGCACCACTTTCGAATTACGGTTTCCGTTGCTGGTGGAGTAGCGGGCGCAACCTGAAATGGCTTCAGAAGCCGAATAAATCCGGCGTGGAAGGTGCTGCATCGGCTTCCAGGTTGCTGTCGGGTTTGCCGGCGAGGCGCGCCGCGTCACGTCGGGCGCGGCGTTGTTCCAGCAGCTTCAGAATGCGGGCGCGTTCCGCCACCGGTTTGTTGTGCCAGTCGAACCTTTCATCCCGCGAGCGCAGACAACCGACGCAATAACCGCGGTTATTGCTCTGGCACACCCCAATGCAGGGGTTGGGTAAGTCAAACAGCTCGAGTTGATCCATAGCACCTGAGATTAGGGCAGCGCCGGCATGGCTTGAGTCTACCCAATCTGTCACGTCACTGCCAAGCCACGAAAAATAGCGCGCGACGTCGCCAACAACTGTACAAATGTTAATCCATGGCCGTTTTGACGGCTGATTTCGCCGAAACGGAAAATAACTGTTGACTTAGGCCGTGCAGACGGCTATTTCTAATAGCGTTTCGCTGTGGCCAAAGCGCCATTGCCATTTTTTGACATATAACCAACAGAGTTATTGCAACAAACATTATGCGTAAAACAACCATCCTGAACATTATTGTGGTCCTCGTAAACGTGGTGATTATTAGTCGCCGCGGGGGCTGCTGTTTGGGACTGAGACCGTAAAATAATCAGATTCCGACAAAACCCCCGCACCGCAAGGTCCGGGGGTTTTGTACTTTCTGGGCCCTGAAAAAATGCCGCGGCGGGAATAGGCGGACACAGGCGAACCAAATTGGTACAAGCCGGCACAAGCCGGACAGACAGAGGATACGGGTATGACAGGCGCAGAATTGGTAGTGAAATTATTAACAGAGCACGGCGTGCATTCCGTGTTCGGTTATCCGGGCGGGGCTATCATGCCCATCTACGACGCGCTGTACCAAAGCCCGGTCAAACATTACCTCTGCCGTCACGAACAAGGCGGCGGTTTCAGCGCCATCGGTTATGCCCGCGCCAGCGGCCAGACCGGTGTCTGCCTGGCGACTTCCGGCCCCGGCGCCACCAACCTCATCACTGCCTTAGCTGATGCGCTGCTCGATTCTGTACCAGTTGTTGCCATCACCGGCCAGGTGTCGCAAGCCGTCGCCGGCACCGATGCGTTCCAGGAAGTCGACGTATTAGGCCTGAGCCTGACCTGCACCAAACACAGTTTTTATGTGCGCGCCGTCGCCGATTTGGCCGACACGCTGCGCGAAGCCTTTGCCCTGGCGCAAAGCGGCCGGCCTGGCCCGGTGTTGGTGGATATCCCCAAAGACGTACAGTTAGCGCAGGTGGATTACCAGCCGCTGCATCTGACTGCAGCAAGCGCCGCGCCTGAACTGAGCCATTTCGCCGAACAAATCGCCAGCGCCCGCACCTTGCTGCAACAGGCGGCAAAACCAATGGCCTACATCGGCGGCGGCGTGCATATGGCTGATGCGTTGCCAGAATTAAACGCCTTTTTGACTGCCACCGGTATGCCGTCGGTCACCACGTTAAAAGCCATGGGCTCGGTAGAAAAAACCAATCCGCTGTATTTAGGCATGCTGGGCATGCACGGCACCCAGGCCGCCAATATCGCCGTACAACAAACCGATTTGCTGGTCTGTTTGGGTGCACGTTTTGATGACCGGGTGACCGGCAATTTAAAGAAATTCGCACCGGAAGCCAAAGTCATTCATATCGACATAGACCCAGCGGAAATCAACAAGTTACGTTTTGCTGACGTCGCGATGCTGGGCGATTTAAAAGCCCTTTTGCCCGCCATGACAGCTGCAGGCAACTACGCCGACTGGCAAACACATTGCGCCACGCTGAAAGCTCAACACGGCTGGCGCTACGACCATCCGGGCGAGCGTATCTACGCACCTTTGCTGTTAAAGCAGTTAAGCGAACGCATGCCGGACAACTCTGTCGTCAGCTGCGACGTTGGCCAGCACCAGATGTGGGTGGCGCAGCATATGCGCTTTAACTCACCACGCAATCATTTATCCAGCGGTGGTTTGGGCACTATGGGCTTTGGTTTACCGGCGGCGATCGGTGCCAAAATCTCACGGCCGCAGGACACCAGCGTACTGGTGACCGGCGACGGCTCTTTTATGATGAACGTGCAGGAACTGGCCACCATCAAACGCTTCCGCCTGCCGGTCAAAATCGTCGTGATCGACAACCAGCGCCTGGGCATGGTGAAACAATGGCAACAGCTGTTTTTTGCTGGCCGCTACAGCGAAACCGATTTATCCGACAACCCGGATTTTGTCTCGTTGGCCGCCGCTTTTGCCATTCCGGGCCACAGCATCAGCCACAAAGACGAAGTGGAATCGGCCTTAGACGCTATGTTCAGCTGGCCGGGGCCTTATTTGTTACACGTACGCATCGACGAAACGGACAACGTCTGGCCATTAGTACCACCAGGTGCCGCCAACCACGACATGATGACCGACTTACCGCAGTGGGAAGAATAACCATGAGGAACACAGCCATGAGCCACCCGCATACCTTGTCAACTCAGCATACGTTGACCATCCAGACCCGCCACGAAGCCGTCGCGGTCGAACGCTTACTGCAGGTCACCCGCTACCGTGGTTTTACTTTAGCCGGCCTTGAACTAAAGCCGCTGGCTGATGTGAGTGGTTTACTGATAACCTTAAGCGTGGTCAGCGACAAGCCGATCAGCCTGCTGGTTAATCAGCTGAATAAACTGTACGACGTGCTGAATTTGGAGCTGCATCAGGCCGAAGCCGGTGCGCTTAGGGCTTGATGACGAAGGCGATATCGTGGTGCTGGACTCTGGCGAAACATTCCGCAGACACGCCGTGAACCCATCCATGGGGGCTCCTCTGCGGCTTCCCTGCCGCAGAGGGTCTGCTCCATGTGTTCGCCAGAGCCCAGTGCAGCTGCGTGACAGCCGAGAGAACTAAATAGACGGCGCCGGACCGAAATCCGGCAACATAAAAAAGCACGGGCACCTATAAAGCCCGGCATGATCACCGCCACAGGCGGTGACGTTACAACCAAGTGGCCCTGAACCCAAAACCCGATGCTGGCGCATGCATCTTTCAGATAAACAACAGATTGGCGCCGCATCTTTAAATTTGCCTATGCAGGAGTAAATTGCATGCCTAAATTACGTTCAGCCACAACCACCGAAGGCCGCAATATGGCGGGTGCCCGTGCCTTGTGGCGCGCCACTGGTGTCAAAGACACCGACTTTGGTAAACCGATCATCGCAGTGGTGAACTCATTTACCCAGTTCGTACCGGGTCACGTGCATTTACGCGATTTGGGTAAGTTGGTGGCAGAAGCCATCGAAGCCGCCGGCGGTATCGCCAAAGAATTTAACACTATCGCTATCGACGACGGCATCGCGATGGGCCACGGCGGTATGCTGTACAGCCTGCCGTCGCGCGAAATCATCGCCGACTCAGTCGAATATATGGTGAACGGCCACTGTGCCGACGCCATGGTCTGTATCTCCAACTGCGACAAAATCACCCCCGGCATGTTAATGGCCGCGCTGCGCCTGAATATTCCGGCGATTTTTGTCTCCGGTGGCCCGATGGAAGCCGGCAAAACCAAACTGTCCGACCAAATCATCAAGCTGGATTTAGTCGACGCCATGGTGTCGGCCGCCAACCCGAATGTGTCGGACGCCGACAGCGAAAAAATCGAACGCAGCGCCTGCCCGACTTGCGGCTCTTGTTCCGGCATGTTCACCGCCAACTCGATGAACTGTTTAGTCGAAGCCTTAGGTTTAGGTCAGCCGGGCAATGGCTCGATGCTGGCGACACACGCCGACCGCCGCGAGCTGTTTGTCAGCGCCGGCAAGCGCATCATGGAGCTGTGTAACCGTTGGTATCAACAGGACGACGTCACTGCGCTGCCACGTTCTATCGCCAATAAAACTGCTTTTGAAAACGCCATGATGCTGGACATCGCGATGGGCGGCTCTACCAACACAGTGCTGCATTTACTCGCCGCCGCCATTGAAGCTGAAGTAGATTTTGGCATGGCCGACATCGACCGGCTGTCGCGCATCGTGCCGCATTTATCCAAAGTGGCGCCGTCGACGCAGAAATACCATATGGAAGATGTGCACCGCGCCGGTGGTGTGGTCGCCATTCTGGCCGAATTACAGCGCGCTGGCCTGGTCAACCCGGACACGCCGCATGTGGCTGGCAGTTCACTCGGTGATGTATTAAACCGTTTTGACATCATGACCACGCAAGATCAGGCAGTAAAAGACTTCTACCGCGCCGGCCCGGCCGGCATTCGCACCACCCAGGCGTTTTCGCAAAATTGCCGTTACCCGACGCTGGACGATGACCGCGAAAACGGCTGTATCCGCAGCAAAGAGCATGCGTATTCACAGGACGGTGGTTTAGCCGTGTTATTCGGCAATCTGGCGCCAAACGGCTGTATCGTTAAAACCGCCGGCGTCGACAAAGACAACCTGGTGTTTAACGGTGTGGCGCGGATCTTCGAAAGCCAGGACGACGCCGTAGCGGCGATTCTGGCTGGCCGTGTGGTGGCCGGCGACGTGGTGGTTATTCGCTACGAAGGGCCAAAAGGCGGCCCGGGTATGCAAGAAATGTTGTACCCAACCAGCTACTTAAAATCGATGGGGCTGGGTAAGGCTTGTGCCTTAATCACCGACGGCCGTTTCTCCGGCGGTACTTCTGGTTTATCGATTGGCCACGTTTCACCGGAAGCGGCCAGTGGCGGTGCCATTGCGCTGGTTGAAGAAGGCGACGGCATCGACATCGACATTCCAAACCGCAGTATTAACATTCGAATTTCTGACGAAACCCTGACGGCGCGCCGCGCTGCGATGGACGCCAAAGGCAAACAAGGCTGGAAACCGGTTGACCGTACCCGTTACGTCAGCCCGGCACTGAAAGCCTATGCCTTATTGGCAAGCTCAGCCGACAAAGGCGCGGTGCGCGATTTGTCCAAGCTGGAAGACTAATAGTTTCAGGCCGGCGCTGTGGGTAAAAAAACCACTGCCCGGCCAATCAGAAAGGCGAGAAAAATGACTGCGTTACAACAAGTGGCTGCGGCAGGCTCAGTACCTGCCGGGGGCGCTGCGGCGTTACAAGCTCATCCGGCGGACGAACGTGCTGCTTTGCAACAACATTATCTGCGCGAAATCCTGCTGTCGCCGGTGTATCAGGCAGCGGTCGAAACCCCGTTGCAGGCAATGCCAAAACTGAGCAAACGCCTCGGCTGCCAGGTGGAACTCAAACGCGAAGACCATCAGCCGGTATATTCCTTTAAGCTGCGGGGCGCTTTTCATAAGCTACATAAAGTGGCGGCGAAAGCCACGGCTGCAGGCACTTTAGACAGCACGCGGGTTATATGCGCGTCGGCCGGTAATCACGCCCAGGGCGTGGCGTTGTCGGCCAGCAAATTAGGCCTGCACGCCACTATTGTGATGCCAATCACTACACCAGAAATCAAAGTCAGCGCAGTGCGCAGTTTTGGCGGCAATGTGCTGCTGCACGGCACCGCCTTTGACGAAGCCAACCGCCACGCCATCGAACTGGCAAAAAGCACCGGCGCCACTTACATTCCGCCGTTTGACGATGTTGATGTCATCGCCGGCCAGGGCACTGTAGCGAAAGAACTCCTGACGCAAAACAACCAGCTCAACGCCGTATTTATTCCGGTCGGCGGCGGTGGACTACTCGCCGGTATGGCGGTTTATATCAAAGCGGTACTGCCGAATGTGCGGGTCATCGGCGTAGAGCCGGACGACGCCGCCTGTTTAGACGCCGCGCTCAAAGCCGGTGAACCTGTGACCTTGGACCGCGTTGGCCTATTCGCCGACGGCGTGGCAGTCAAACGCATCGGCACTGAAACCTTTAAACTGGCCCAGCTGTTTTGCGACGAAGTGGTGACAGTCACCAGCGACGAAATCTGCGCTGCCATCAAAGACATCTTTGAAGACTTACGCGCCGTCGCCGAACCGGCTGGTGCTTTGGCCTTAGCGGGCCTGAAAAAATACGCCCAGCAACATAGCCAGACCGGCGATGTGAACGAACAGACGCAGTTAGCGGCAGTATTAAGCGGCGCGAACCTGAACTTTGACACGCTGCGCTATGTATCCGAGCGCTGTGAACTGGGTGAGAAAAAAGAAGCGGTATTTGCTGTGACTATTCCGGAAGAAAAAGGCAGTTTCCGCCGCTTCTGCCAGACACTCGGCGGCCGCGCCATCACCGAATTTAACTACCGCTACGCCAGCGACAACAAAGCGCATATTTTTGTTGGGATTAAACTGCGTAACGGCGCGCAGGAACTGGCGCAAGTGACCCAAGCCCTGACCGACGCCGGTTATCAGTTCCAGGATTTATCCGACGACGAACTCGCCAAACTGCACGTCCGCCACATGGTCGGCGGCATGCCACCGCGCCTGGTCAACGAACAAGTCTACCAGTTCAACTTCCCGGAATACCCCGGCGCCCTGATGAACTTCCTCAACACCCTCGGCGAAAAATGGAACATCACCTTGTTCCACTACCGCAACCACGGCGCTGCGACTGGTGATGTGTTGGCAGGCTTTGAGATTGCCGAACCTGCCGAGATTGAAGGCCATTTAGAGGCTTTGGGATATCCGTATCAGCTGGTCAGCGGGAATAGTTCTTATCGGACTTTTTTGACTGCACAGTAATGGCGACCCTTGCGGTCGCCCGTGAGTCTCTAGTTTTCCGACTCCACGCCCTTCGTTCTGCGAAGGGCAATATTGTCACTTGCGATTCATTACTTCGGTTACATCGATGGAAAATTTAGATTTCACCGTACCGATGATGTCTATGGCAATCGCTTCTACAGATAACAGCAGCGTCTCGTCGATAAACTGCAGGACCTGATTGAGTTTGGCTTTAGAAACTACACCATTATTGCTTAATAGCAGCGATACCAAATGGTCGAGGTGTTTATTGGGCATGTCACAGCTGCGGTTAATGAAATTTTTAATCGTGTCAAAGCAAATCAGTAAGCAAATTTCTTCTATCAGCTCGGATGCAACTGCAGTTTCCATCATTTCGTAGACAAATGTTACATGCTCGGTGAAATCCGGATACCGGTACATATATTCGATATCGTTATGGATCATAATCTGCGACTCAGCCGAGAAAGAATATTCAATCATCGACTGAATGGGTCTGGAAATACTCTCCAATACTTCATCATAGCGTTGGCTATTGCGCAAAATAGCCGCCGATATGGGAATAATAAACTTATGCGTGGATTCGCGCTGTTTCATTACGTCATGGATCAGATAGCGATGTAACCGGCCATTCCCGTCAATAAAGGGATGGATATACACTTCTGCAAAAGAAATCACCGCAGCATGAATAAGGGCCGGCATGCTCCTATCCAGCATCAGATTTTCGTGGGTGCTGAA
This sequence comes from uncultured Chromatiaceae bacterium, assembly GCA_937978655.1. Classification (GTDB taxonomy): domain Bacteria; phylum Pseudomonadota; class Gammaproteobacteria; order Enterobacterales; family Alteromonadaceae; genus Pararheinheimera. The sequence goes on along the minus strand of CALJUX010000034.1, from coordinate 101,521 downwards.
TAGCCCCTGCATCATACCGGGGACGTGTTTTGCCAGCGGGCCGATATAATGAACATCCTCATCGTGCATACCGTAGCGCTGGATGGTGCTGCCCACATAGATCTCGTCGGTTCTGTAATCATCAGCTTTCATCCGATCTGCAACGATCTGATTTTGAATATCAATCAGTTTGTGTTTGTTCAGCTCAAACAATCCGACATTTTTGATTGCGTTGAGAAAACGCTGCATCCGTTGTTTGTCAGGCGTTTCATTTTCTATCTCAACTGACGACTTGGTTTCTTTGGTATATAGATAGTTGATTGAACGGCCGAGCACATCGGTTGAAAGGACATCACCAAAATTCTGCATTTTGGCATAGGCTGTCTTATAGATATCGATACCGGCGATGTGCTGAATAGCTTTTGTCTTGCGTACCGTCGGACAATAATCCCTAGTGCCAATGGCATTATTTATCACGCGCATTCTTTTGTTGCGTGAGCCGCCTTGCAGGGTGTAATAAAATTCGTCTTCAAACAATTTAATGTAGTTACCACTGCTCAGTGTCGGGATCGGCAGTTCCTGGTCCATCAGCCATTCATATAAAAACCACAGTACTCTGTGGTATTTCGCCTGCGGCGCGCTGGTGATAAAGTCAGTAAACTCTTTTATATCAATAACTTTAAACATGGCAGCAAAGAAATGTAGCCTGATGCCCTGATATTTGATTGCAGCGCACATATGTTCGTATGGAGATTCCGGCATTTTGCCTGTCACCGGGAGCACTTTCCGACGGGACGCACCATACTGCACCATACGTACGTCAGTCACTGCCGCGTCCGAAAACACCTCGACATTTAGTTTAGGAAGCAGTAACTTATAAAACTGGTTCAGATAAGTGTACCCAACTGGTTTCATGAGCTGGCCTCCTTTCGCTTTTTCTGCAGTAATAACGTTTATTTTCCCACAATAGCACTTACAAGATGGCCTATCCACTTACAAAGTCTAGTTATGACTTATGTTCGGGCATTTTTACTTACAAAATTGCTATTTCAGTTATAAATTGCCGAGGTGGAGTATTCCGCTACAGAATTTATCCGACGACGAACTGGCCAAACTGCACGTCCGCCAAATGGTCGGCGGCATGCCACCGCGTCTGGCTAACGAGCATGTCCCCAACTTCCCGGAATACCCCGGCGACGTCCTGGCTAGTTTTTTTGATTGCTGATCCGTCTGAGATTGGAGGGTATTTACAGGCTTTGGGTTATCTATGTCAGCTGGTCAGTGGGAATAGTTCATATCGGGCGTTTTTGACGCGTCAAGTCGGGGTTTAAAGCGCAACGAATGTTGTGCTTTTCCGGCAGCTTCACAAAATACTCTCTGAGATTATCCAAGGTCCAGCTGATCTCTAGACTTTGATAAGTCAATTTAATAGCGCATTAAATCATTATATTCTATAATATTATTTAATTAAGAATATTAAATAATCAAATTCAATAAAGTATTTTTGAAATATACGCTTTGCACAATGACGTTTTTTATTTCAAATATAACCATTTTCGATAAGTGTTTTTGCCTTGTCCATCAGCAGGGCTTTCCGTAAGCTAATAAAATCTTTGAATGGTAGTTTCCCATCAGTTGCTTCTTTAGGTATGAGTGCTGCTTTAAATATTTCGTCTTTATGTTCGTCGGGGATGTCGCAAAAATAATTTTTTGGATCTTTGTCGCTTATTGAATTATTTTCAAATGCGGATAAAAAGCAAATATTTGAGATCACATTTGCTTCGTGGAAAGCAATACCTTTCGCAGCTAAATGTGCCTTGGGGTAGATGTGGTGAAACTGTCTCGCATTATATGCAGATAGTGTTGCACCTAAGTCAACTTCTGAACCTGTAAGAAATGAACGAGGTCTGAGTTGTGCCATTAGACATAATGCAGCTTTTGCCGCAGTGGAATTTATTCGCCAAGTACTATTGAATAAATCACTTTGCACAGATGGGTTTACAGTATCAAATGGAGTTTCTCCATTTGCAATTTTCTCTATTTTCTTCAAGTCTTCTATTACGAATCTATTTGTTCCTGCTTTGTATCTAAGGGTGAGCGCACACTGCCAAAACCATTTTCTAATCTGCCTAATTTGTGTTGCATTGGGTTTTGGTATCAAGGAATAGAAATTTGCAATGGGAATTAACATAATTGGAAAAGGCAAGAATACGACATTTTTAACTTTCAGCTGTCCTTCGAGGAAATCAACTGAAGCAAGAACGGAAATTTTCAATTTTCTAACGCCATCAACTAAGGTTGCGGGATCTACATCGACAAGATCGTCAGAATCAATGGTTCCGCACGTCAAGGAGGCTAGCATTCTTAGTAGAAGCGGTTGATCAATCTCTTCGTAGCCTTTGTCTTTCAGCGCATCTAATAGTTCGTCAATTTCTCGACGTAAGTCAAATTGATCAGACCATGTCCAAGCTGTGAGCAATTCAAGATTACTAAGTGGAGTTCCTGATGAATTAATTCTTTGGAAAATGCTACAAACTTCCTTATTGCTTCTTTCTCTAATTGTTACGATAGGAAATTCATAATCCTTAAAAGATTCTGTAAGTTTTGCTATTTTGCTATTTTGCTTTTTTGTGAATCGTTAAATTTTGGAAGTTCGATCAGTAGTTTTGTTGTATCAAGAATCGTATTCAGATGGATTTTAGACTTGTTTCCAGCAGCAAGATGGTGCACGAAAGTATCTTCGTCAGGTAAGTAGCAAATGTTAAACCTATCAGCTAGGGTAGCATCAGCAGTATTTTCATCTGAATGAAAGACACCGTATAATGTTGTTAATCTTTGTTGTCCATCAAGTATGTAATTAACTGGGTAATCCTCTGGGGTTTTAGGTAGCGCAAATCCACCTACGTTTCTTTCATGTTTTAATTCTTCCCTTGTTGACCACATGAGTAAAGATCCGACAGGATACCCTCTATATATTGAATCGAGCAAACTAATTATTTGCTCGTCAGACCAAATATATTCACGTTGAAATACAGGTATTTTTATATTGCCTCTTTCTACATCTGAAAGTAGCGATGCAAGCCTAGGGCTGGATGGTGTAATTTTATTTAGAGACGCCATGATGTATATTCCATTACTAAAATAATTTTACAGAGATGTTTCTATTTTCAATTTTTAATTTACCCGACAGACACTCTAACCAGCTCCCGAAAAAACCGAATCGCTTTATCCAGCTCATCGCGTTTTACCAAATGCGGATTTTTCGGGTCGTGACTCGATCTTCCCTGATGCACCACTTCGCCGCGCAAGGCCAGATATTTATTCAGTTGTGTACAAACCATCTGTTTATCGAAGTTGTTCCATTGCCACTGGTCGGTCACATCAAACTGCAAAAATTCCAGACTCAGTTGCCGTACTTTGTGGCTGTTTGGGTTGTTCAATTGGTTGATAGATTCGGTGAATTTCTTCTGGATATAGTCACCGGCAAAGCTGCCTTTGAGCGCGGTCAGCTTTTGACATATCTGTGCTTTCAGCCAGCTTTCAATAAAGGTTTCCCACGCAGTTAAGGTCATCACTAATGCGGCGCGTTTTAGCACTTCATTGGCTTGTTGTTCGGGTTTGGATAATTTGTCGAATAGCTCAAGCAGCCGTTCCCCGCTTTGAATAAAAAGCGCAATGGCGGTATCAAAAATAGCAGTGGGGTTTTCCGGCGCGGCAGTGGCTGCCGTTGCAGTCTGAACCATCCATGTCCTCCTGATTGACTTGCGGGCCCGCTCGGGTGGCGGTTATCCTTGTCACTATTTATTCACAGTAAAACAGCGCTTGCTGGCTGACAAGTCATTTTTTTGGGGACGGATGTTTGGGTAGCCGACACCGGATATCGAAGCAGATTGCGCGATGTTCGCCGTGAAAATGGCGTTAATGCGCGCAAAAACCCGTTACTTCGTCCCTTTGTTTTTAGCGTTCCAGGCTTCAGTAATAATCGGCATTATCGCCTGGTCAACACAGGCTTTGATTTTGGTTTTGTCGCTGCCGAATTGTTGTTCGCAGTCTTTGGCGACGGCGAATAGTGCAGCGGTGGTGTTGTCGGAGTGGATGTCACCGGCTTCGGTCAGACAGAGGTTAAAAAAGTACTCGCGGGCGGCGACGGGTTTCAGGCCATCGGTTTTATAGGCGAATTTCAGTAAGTGTTGCGGTACGGCTTGTTGCCAGTAGCCGCTGGGTGCGGTGGCGTAGCGTTTTTGCAGTTCGGCTTCAACACCCTGACGCGGGAAGCCGTCGGCGCGTACGGTCAGCATCACTTCGACCAAATCGGCTTGTTGCCCACACTGGGTGCGCGCATCGGCGGCGCTGGCGCTGGCTCCAAACTGCAGGGCTAACAGGGCCAACATTCCTTTGTATGTTTTCATGCTTATCATCCTGATTGTTATGGTGTGACTTGAGAGTCGTTCAGCACTGTGCTTCCGCCGCTTTGATTTGCTCATACAGCATTGGTAAATCTGACTGGATGGTGGTCCACACCAGCGCGTCATCCAGTTTGAAATAGCCATGTGCCAATGCATTGCGCATCACCGCATCCTGAACCAGTTCATTTTCTAAGGACCCGGCTTCAGACAAATCCTCGCAGTAGTAGCTGAAGATTTCATCGGAATACGCCATGAGTTCTGAATGGGATGTTAGCCGCACAGGATATGGCAGGCAATAGCAAGGTTTCACTCTGCCCGGCTACAGGCTTCATGTTCAGATATCATTCATTTTCAAGCGATTATTTTCATATTTTTCACAATTCGGACCTGTTATGCCTACATTCTTCCGCTGTTGCCTGTTGTTAACCCCGCTCTGTTTCAGCGCTTGTACTATCCACAAGGTTGGTGATGAAACGGCTGTCACGCTGGATACCGGCAATGAGGTGGTGGATGCTGCGTCTTATGTGGTGGCGGGGGCCAAGTTGCAGAAAAAACTGCAGGCTGAACAGCGTCAGACTGATGCGTTTAACAAGAAAGACCCGGTGGTGAAACAAATGAACGAAGCCATCGAAAAAGCCAAAGACCGCAAACATGGTCTGGAACCCACTAAAACGGACAGCGCTGCCGATGCCAGCAGTCTGGTGATCAAAAAGTCGGGCGGTGGTTGGTAGTCACCGCCCGCGCTGCACCTTGCAAAGCTATTCGGCCGGCTGTAACAACTCTCGCCGCAACTCCTGCCGCACCAATTCAGCCCCAGCCTGCAGTGCGCGCAGTTTGCCGCTGGCGACTGTGCGTGGCAGCGGCGCCATACCGCAGTTGGTGCAGGGGTAGAGTTTGTCGGCGTCGACATACTGCAAGGCTTGTCTGAGCGTCGCCGCTACTTCTTCTGGCGTTTCAATGGCATGGTTTGCCACATCAATAGCACCGACCATCACTTTTTTACCGCGCAACAGCGCCAGCAGTTCCAGCGGCACCCGTGAGTTGTGACATTCCAGCGAAACGATATCGATGCCGGATTGCTGCAGTTTCGGGAAAATCGCTTCGTATTGGCGCCATTCGCTGCCGAGGGTTTGTTTCCAGTCGGTATTGGCTTTGATGCCGTAGCCGTAACAGATATGCACCGCAGTCTGGCACGGCAGCCCTTCGATGGCGCGCTCCAGCGCGGCGATGCCCCAGTCGTTCACTTCATCAAAAAACACATTAAACGCCGGCTCATCAAACTGAATGATATCAACGCCGGCGGCGGCTAATTCGTGGGCTTCGGCATTGAGGATTTTGGCGAACTCAAAGGCTAATTCCTTGCGGCTTTGATAGTGCGCGTCATATAAAGTGTCGATCATCGTCATCGGGCCTGGCAGTGCCCATTTGATCGGCTGCTTGGTTTGGCTGCGTAAAAACTTCGCGTCTTCGACAAACACCGGTTTGGTGCGGGCAACAGGTCCGACAACAGTCGGCACGCTGGCGTCATAACGGTTGCGGATGCGCACGGTCTGGCGCTTCTCGAAATCAACGCCGGCTAAATGCTCAATAAAAGTGGTGACAAAATGCTGCCGGCTTTGCTCGCCGTCACTGACGATATCAATGCCAGCCTGTTGTTGCTCGTGCAGCGCCAGGCGCAGCGCGTCCTGTTTGCCGGCATCCAGCTGGTCGCCTTGCAGTTTCCACGGCGACCACAGGGTTTCAGGTTCAGCCAGCCAGCTGGGTTTTGGCAGGCTGCCGGCGGTGGAAGTGGGTAATAAAATGCTCATGATCAATGCCTTTTAATAAAGAAACCGGAAGTTAAGCGCAGCTGGCAGCCCATTGTTCCAGCAGGGTTTTATAGGGTTTTACAAAATGCTGCTCGGCAAACTTGCCTTGTTTCACCGCCAGCTGACTGCGCTCTTCGCGGTCGTACACAATGCGGGTAAAAGAATGCGCCTGGCTGTTGAGCTTCGGCTGATAACTTTGCCCGGCCACGGCGTGGGCGTTGTAAATCTCCGGCCGGTAAATCTTCTGGAAGGTTTCCATGGTGCTGATGGTGGCGATCAGCTCCAGATTGCTGTAGTCGTTCAGCAGGTCGCCAAAGAAATAAAACGCCAGCGGCGCGACGCTGTTATGCGGCATGAAATAACGCACATTCAGGCCCATTTTTTTAAAATATTGCTCGGTTAACGAGGTGTCATTCGGCAGATATTCCACCCCCAACACCGGATGAAAGTTGGCGGTGCGCTGATAGATTTTGTTATCCGACACACTTAAACAAATCACCGGCGGCTTGTTGAACTGCTGCTGATAGGCTGCTGAGCGGACAAAGTGCTGGAATAAACGGCCGTGTAAGTCACCAAAATCGGCCGGAATACTGAACTGCGGCTGGTTTTTGTTATGTTCCGGCAGCAACACACTGAAGTCATAATCCCGCACGTACGAAGAAAAATTGTTGCCGGCCAGGCCGTCAATCCGCTCGCCGCTCTGATGATCCAGGATGGTGGTTTTCAGCACTTCAATCGATGGAAACGCCTGGCCTGCCGCCTGACCGGCGCCAGTGTCCAGCTGAATATCCACCGACACGATCTCCAGTTCCACGCTGTAGCGGTCGCCGGTTGGGTTGTCCCAATGCGCCAGTGAGTTAAAGCGCTGATTGATCATCGCCAGCGTATTGCGCAGATTCTGCTGCCGCGCCTCGCCCCGCGCCAGATTGGCGAAGTTGGTGGTCAGCCGCGTATGGTCGGCCGGCTGATAATCTTCATTAAACGGCTGGCGCTGAATGGCAAAGGTTAAGTCGGTTACGGTGTGGATCTGCGTGGCCATGAGCTGTTCTCCTGTTTGCTGCAGTGTTGCAGCATTTATTTGGACGGCTAAGCGTCTAAATTTCTATTGAGAGAACTGTATACGGCGAATGCCGGAATGAATAATGAATAATCGGCTATTGTGCTTGAGAGAAATTCAAGTGCAGCGCTGGCGACTGGGCAGTGATCGCCAGCGGCGGTGTTATCGCGACCTACGCTTTTTGATAAAACAGACAACCAACCCGGTTAATGTGTTGCAGTAACTCCGGGTTGCTGATGTCCTGCTGCCGGCAGAGGTCAAAACGCCAAGGCAGCAGTAAATCATCCAGCTCGGTCATCAGCTTTAACAACTGCTGATGGCTGAAATCGGTGCCGCTGACCATCAGGTCGATATCAGAGCCTGGCTTGTAGCGATCCATAGCACGCGAGCCATAGAGGGTCACGCTTTGAATATCAGAGAAATGGCTGAAAATTTGCCGGATAGCCGCGAGCTGTGGTCCGCTCAGGCCAAACTGGCCGGTCATAAATCACCTGTGTCAGGCTGCTGATGCGTGGCAAGTTTTTGCTGTAACCCGACAAATGCCGGGTAAAACTGGTGCAAAATCGCGGCCGCGACTGCGTTGGCAGTTTCCTGATTGTAAGTATGTGAAGTTAAGGCGCGGCTTTTAATCATCTGCATCCACAATTCACCATCGGCCAGCAGACCGCGGGAAAACGCCAGCCGGATCGCATCGCGGGAACCCTGAATATCAGTTTCGCCCTGAAACTCGTAAAAATCTTTGATGCAGTTCCAGGCCAGTTCGTAGTTGTATTCAAAGGCCTGGATTAGCCCTTGTTGTTCTAGCTTACTCAAAGGACGGCTGCCGGCCAGTGCCACCGCTTCGGTTAGTTCTGCTAATGCTTTGGTAAAATTTGCCAGGCGTTGTTGCCAGCGGATATCGCTATTCATCAGTGCTGTCTTTGGGGTTGTCGAAAGAGCCGCAATTATTTGATTCTAAGTCAGTGCTGCTTTGGCGTATAGGTTTTGTTGGCGTTACTTCATTACAGCAACATCTCCCATTGGTGATAGTCGCTGCTATTCCGTTATATCCATATTGACTAATGCACGTGGCATCTATATAAATGCGAACGATTTTTATTAACGCTGAGAATTGTGATGAAACTGGCAAAACTGTTACTGGCGCTGACAAGCGCAGGAATCTGCGCGCAAGGGGCCACTGCTGCAACCGCGGCGGCTGGCGATACGGCGGAAATTGAACGTATTCAGGTGTCGTCTATTCGGGCGGCTTATCCGGTCAGTACAGTGCCGGCCACCATCACAGTGATTGATCAGGAACAGCTGAAATCGCAACTGGCTGTGACGCAGGATTTATCCCAAATTCTGGGTAATTTAATCCCGGCTTTTTCACCCAGCCGGCAGAAGCTGACCGCCAACGGCGAGACGCTGCGTGGCCGCGAGCCGCTCTATATGATTGACGGTGTGCCGCAATCAACGCCACTGCGTAACGGCTCACGCGACGGCAATACCATTGACCCGGCGATGATTGAACGCATCGAAATTATTCGTGGTGCCAACGCTATTCAGGGCATGGGCGCCAGCGGCGGCATTATTAATATCATCACCAAAACGCCGGGCGAACAAAGCCATCAGCTGAAACTGGCGGGTTCTGTCCCCACCACCGGCGGTGCTGATACTCAGAGTTATCGCGGCAGCTATTTGTTTTCTAAACAATTTGACGAAGTGTCGCTGGTCAGCGGCATCGCCTATAACAAAACCGGTTTGTATCTGGATGGCAACGGTACGCCTATTGGCGTCGACACCACGCAGGGCGATACGATGGATTCGGCCAGTGTTGATGTATTTTTAAAAACCAAATGGCAATTCAGTGAGCTGCAAAGTATTCAGCTGATGGTCAATCACTTCGACCTGGAAGGCAATAACGACTACAAACCGGTCGACGGCAAACCGGCAGAGGGCATTCCGACCACCTCAGTGCCAGGTAAAACACCGGGTTATGGTGCGCAGAATAAAGTGACGTCGGCGTCGCTGGATTATCAGCATCAGCAAGTGTGGGGTGGCAGCCTCAGTCTCCAGCTGTTTGCGCAGGATTTCAGTTCGATGTTTGGTGGCAGCAGTGCAGCCACTTTCCAGGACCCAAAATACGGCGCCAATTTATTTGACCAGTCGCAGAACGTGTCGGAAAAAGTTGGCGCGCGTGCCACCTGGTTTGGCACTGACTTGCTCGGTACCGACTTTGATTTAAGCACCGGCCTCGACTGGTTGCAGGATTTGACCTATCAGGAACTGGTGATGACCGACCGCAACTGGGTGCCGGAAACTGAATTTACCAACTATGCACCATTTGCCCAGCTGCGTTACGACGGCCTGGCCGGCTGGACTTTCAGCGCCGGCGCGCGTTATGAATACGGTCAGCTGCAAGTCGATGATTTCACTACTTTATATTCCAGCAAAAGCTCTTTTGTCAAAGGCGGCGAGCCGAGCTTTAACGAACTGCTGCATAACTTTGGTGTGGTGCATCAGCTGACGCCGGAACTGCGGTTGTACGCCAGCTACAACGAAGGTTTTGGTATGCCGGACGTCGGCCGCGTGCTGCGCGCCATTAACAAACCGAATCAGTCGGTGGCGCAGTTCCTGAACTTGCAGCCGGTGGTGTCAGACAACGCCGAACTCGGTCTGGAATACAACACTGAAGACTACCGCCTGCAGCTGAGTTATTTCACTTCGGATTCGGACTTAGGTTCGCGCCTGCAAGCCGACAAAGACGGCATTTACAGCGTGATGCGGGAGAAAACCGAAATCGCCGGCTTTGAAGCCGACGGTGAATGGAACTACAGCAATACCGGCAGCCTGGGCTTCAGTTATGCCCGAAGCCAAGGCCAATACGACAGCAACAATGACGGCCGCACTGACCGCGATTTAGGCGGCGTCAATATCGCGCCGGAGCGCGTCAACCTGTATTGGTTGCAGGAGTGGACTGACGGTGTGTCGAGCCGCCTGCAGGTCAGCCGTTATTTTGATTTAAGTTTTAACGACGGCACTGCGTTTGACGGTTATCAGACGCTGGACGGTTCAGTGCGGTTTGACAGCGGCGCCAACGGCGTCTGGACCTTAGGCATCGAGAACCTGCTCGACAAGCAGTACATCACTTATTACGCCCAGACTACGCCTGCCAACAGCACCTATTTTGCCGGCCTCGGCCGTATGTTACAGCTGAGCTGGCAATATGGTTTTTAATTGGGCGCTGTGCTGCTGTGAACTTGCTGCGTAGCCGCTTCTGGCATCGATTGCTGGGGCTTTGGCTCGGCGCTGTGTTGCTGCTGGTCTGTCTGACCGGCAGCATTTTGTTATTTAAAAATCCGCTGTTGCAATGGCTGTATCCGCAGCTGGACATCAGTTTGGTCGATGACCCGCAGCTGCAAGGCCGGGTGCTGGATAGCCTGGAGCAAAGCCAATATGGTTTTGCCCGGTTGCCAAATAAAGAGCGGCCCTGGCTGGAGTTGTCGCGCCACGACGGCACGCTGGAATACTGGGCGGTGCCGGCCACGGCAACTGAAACACCGCAGCTGCTGCTCAGCCGCGCGCCATACAGCGATGTACTGGACTGGTGTTATCAGCTGCATTTATATCTGTTCGTCAAATCCTGGAAACATCAGCTGCTTGGGGTCGTCGGGATCGCGGCTTTGTTGTTGCTGATCGCCGGGCTGAAAACCCAATGGCCAAGCCGTTGGCGCATGCTGAAATTGCCGCCGCGTGGCCGTGTTTTGTCGGGCGGGCGAATGGCCTGGCACAATGCCCGGCAATGGCATTATCTGATTGGGGTATTCAGCCTGCCGTTGTTACTGATGGTGATTATCACCGGCACAGCGATGGCCTATAACGCGCAAACCCAGCAATTGCTCAGCTGGATACTGCAAGACCCGCCTCAGCCAAAGGCGGCGCCGGAACCGGCGTTTGCCGCCACCACATTGACTGCATCCGATTGGGGACTGTGGCTGAGCAACGCCCGTAAGGTTTTGCCGGACGCCCCGCTGCGCCTGGCCAGTTTTCGCAAATCCCCGACAGATGCAGTGCAATTTCGCGCCCAGCTGCCCGAAGAATGGCATCCGAATGGCCGCACTGTGCTGCGGCTGGCACCTGACGGCCGCCTGTTGTCGCTGCAACGCGCCACAGATCTGGCACCGGGGTACCAGCTCAGCCAGCTGATTTATCCGCTGCATGTCGCCGCCGTGGGCGGGCCGCTGTATCTATGGTTGTTATGCGTGACCGGCTTGTTGCCGCTACTGCTGTGGTGGCTCGGCTGGCGCTGGCGTCAGGGCCGGTTGCAAAAAGCGACTGCCAGGCCTGAATATAGTGGCCACAGCTAATAAAATAGGTACAACCAGTTGGTTTGAACCGGCGTTTGCGGTTATAACAGAGAGGCTGGCAGTTTGTTACCTGGCTGCTGCGTAAAATTCACAACTTACCCAATGGAATCAGGCGCATGCTCCCGAGGCTGGCCTGAAGTTTTGCTCTGATAAAAGGATTTAAAAGATGGATACCAACGAGCCCAAGTTATACGCGCAATATGTCACGGTTCTGAATGACGGTGGTTTTGTGATGAGTTTTGCCCTGAACCGGGCGGACGGCGCACAGGCCGGAGCAACAGATTATTTTCCGGTGCTGCAAAGCCGGACTGTGGATTTAGCCACTTTACGGTTTGGTGCTGAACAGCAGCCGCTACAAGCAGAGGACGAGGTCCGTCCGGCGGTGTCAGTGGTGATGGGTGTTGATAATATCGGTCCAGCCATGTGTTATGCGCCCAATGGGCAGCATGCGGTGTACAAGGTGAGCGGGACCACACTGGCCTACGACATCAAACGCTGCTGAATCCGGCCGCATCCGGCTGCTCGCCACCGCCACCGTCCGGGCTGCTATAGTGTTGCCTCAGCAGCGCTGCTGCGAACGGGCTTGAAGAGGATCTCCGGCATGGTGACAGGCGGCAAATTTGTGGTTTTGTGCGGACTGGCGGCAAGCATGCTGCTGTGTTCGTCTGGCCGCGCCGCAACCTGTGTGCTGCGGTTTGCGCTGGATACCTCGTTTCCGCCACATATTGTGCTTACGCCGCAACAGCCAGCAGGCCTGAATGTGCAGATGATCCAGGCGCTGGCGGCGCAGGTTGGCTGCACTGTAAAGTTTGTTAAATCGCCCTGGGCCCGGGCGTTAAAACTGCTGCAGCAAGGCGACATTGATGTGGTCAGTCAGCTCACCTACAACCAGACCAGAGCCACAGAGATTGCTTTTATTGGTCCGCATCATCAGGAACGGATGTGGCTGATCGCAGATCCGGCGCAAGTGCCGCCGTTGCGCCGGCTGGCGGATCTGCCGCAGTGGCCGGCTAACCTGCTGATTGCGGTGCTCAATGGCGGTTATTTTGGTCCGCAATTGCAGCAGTTGCGGGATGACCCAGTACTGCAACGCCGTTTTTACCCGATGGTGTCGAATCAGGACAAACTGGCGTTACTGGAATCCGGTCGGGTACAGGCGGTGCTGGAAGAAGAGTTTGCCTGGTACTGGCGGGTCAAACAGCAGCCAACCAGGTTCAGGCCGCTGCTGCTGGTCCATGCTGATCCGGTGTATTTTGGTTTCAGCCGGGCCTCAGTGCGCCCCGAGTTATTACTGCGGCTGGCCGCAGCCTGGCAGCAGTTGTACCACAATGGCCAGCTGCAGCAGATCCGCGACCGTTATCTGGCCACGCCCGCCTGGCAAGCGCAGGCCGGCCCGGCCGAAAGCATCACGCCGGCAGTCAGCGCGATGCCGGCACCACAGCCACATCTGTAATTGTTATTCAATCGCCAGCAATTCGACGTCAAAAATCAGCACTGAGCCTGGCGGGATTTTGCCGGCACTGCGGCTGCCATAACCCAGATCGGCCGGAATAAAAAAGCGGAATTTGTCGCCTTTTTTCATCAGCTGCACACCTTCAGTCCAGCCTTTGATCACCCGGTTCAGCGGGAAGCTGATTGGTTCGCCGCGCTCGACCGAGGAGTCAAACACAGTGCCGTCGGTCAGGGTGCCGTGGTAATGCACGTTGACGCTGGAGCTTTCCGTCGGGTGTTTGTCGCCGTTGCCTTGGTGCAGAATTTCGTACTGCAGGCCGGACGCGGTGGTTTTGACGCCATCGCGTTTGGCATTGTTGGCCAGAAATACTTCGCCCTGTTCAATATTTTGCGTGGCGATTTTCTGGTTATTCAGGTTGTTAAAAAAATAATACAGCACCGCCGCGGCGATGAGCATAATCAGAGCTATTTTCATGGGGGTTCCGGTCTGTGTTGCAGACGATTGGTAATAAGTTCAACAGGTTGGCGCTATCATAGGGGCAAATCCGGCACCGGTCAAAGCGCCATTTTACTGCCCCATCTGTTGGCTGCTGGTTTTTCTTCAGCGCAGTTTGCTGAACGTCATATCACTCAGCGTCAGTTGCCTGACTTCGCCTTGTTCGACGCCAAACTTCACCACTTCGCCGGAATTGGGCACCAGTTCCAGCCGCAGCTCATCCTGAATATCAAAACCGCTGGCGCTGGCCTGCAAAGCACCCCAGCGAAATTCCAGCTGTTGCCGGGCATTGAGGCTGACAATCATCTCGCCAAGCTGTGAATGTTGATAACGGCCGACATAAGCCGTTGGCGGCAGGCTTAGCAGAGTTTTCCGGCCCATAATTTTCTCTGATTGCGCCTGTTTCATCGCCGGTAACTGCGTCAGTTTTTGCGCCAGTTTGGCAAAACCGGTTTTGACTCTGGTTTTGGTGCCCGCGTCACCGAGTAACAGGCCGTAGCAATAGTCGGCGATCAGGTTATTCAGGTCACGACTTAACACGTCTTCATTGTGCAAAATCACCAGGCCCATCTGCTGCTTGGGCAGCAACGACAGATGCGCGCTGTAACCGGGAAAACTACCAAAATGATGCAGCATCCCCTCGCCTTTGTAAGGCCCGCTGTACCAGCCAAAGGCGTAGCCGGTGCGCTGAAAATCGCCGTAACTGCTGTCGGTGCTGACCTGGGTTTGCTGCGATTGGCGGATCACTTCAGCTGGTAACGGGCTGGTTGCGCCCGGTAATTGCGCTGCGACAAATTTGGCTAAATCGCCAGCTGTGGCGAACATGCCGCCGGCGGCATGCATAGTGGCGTCGGTCTTTTGCAGATAAAGCGGCTCAGCGCTTTTCATTAAAGAATACGGCAGGGCCAGTGGCCACTTTGCCGCTGCACTTTGGCGCGCACTGCTGTGCTGCATGCCAAGTGGTTGAAAAATCAGCTGCTGCAAATGGTCTTGCCAGGCCATGCCGCTCTGCGCATCCAGCCACAGGCTGGCGATGTTGTAACCCACATTGCTGTAGCGGAATTCGCCCCATTTCGCCTCCGGGTCCGGCACCGACTGGCTGGTCAGTGTCTTAAGCGTTTCTGGCGTATGAATGCCGCTGTAAGCCGTGGCCCAGACCAGCGGCTGATTATCTAAACCAGACTGATGGCTCAGCAGCTGGCGCAACGTGATGCGGCTGGCGTCGACGTTGGGAAACTGCTGCTGTGGCCACATCTGTTGCAGGCTTTGCTGCAAATTAACTTTGCCTTGTTGTGCCAGCAGCAAAAACGCCAGCGCCGTGAAGGGCTTGGTGGTTGAGGCGATGTAAAAGGCGGTGTCGCTGCCTACCGCCTGCCGGTGCTGAATATCGGCATAACCGCTGTGATGCTGATATATCACTTTGCCGTTGTGCACCAACGCAATGGCGCTGCCAAAGGGCAAACCGGCCTGGCTTTTCAGCGCAGCGATGGCTTGATCCAGTTCGGCAAAGTCCTGTGGTGTCAGCGACTGCGCTTTGGCCGGCGCGCCCAAACCGCAGCACAGCAGCAACAGGGCAGAAAGCGGTTTGAGCTGAGTCAGTAAAGGTTTCATGCGGGTTCTCCCTGATCTGGCTGGCTGTTTTGACTGACATCAGGCCGTGCGGCGTTATAGCGTTGTTTAAACTGGTTAAACACCTGATTTTCAGTACTAAAAGGGTGTAAATGCGCGGTTTGGGCGAGGATTTGCTGCGACAGCGCCAAATCGTTTTGCGCCAGGCTTTGTTTCAGTTCAGTCAGCACTAATTCGTACACCAGGCCGCAAAACAGGCTCATATTCAACAGCGCGCTGCGGCTTTTAAAGGCCTGGATCACCCGGCTGAGGTCGCTGCTCAGCAGGCCCAAAACAAAATGATTGCCGTCCGCCACCAGCTTCAGACTGACATCAGCGGTTTTGCCGTACACCTCGCGGCCATTGGCGCGCAGCGTCAGCTGTACGCCGGGCAAGTCGGCCGGCTCGTAGATTTTCACCCGCACTTCAACACCACGTGCTGCGGCTGCCACTAATTCCTCGGCCATTAATGGCACTGCCGCCGGCTGCAAGTCGGCCAACAGCAGGCCTTGTGCTTCGCGGCAGAGCTGGCGGCTGTCATAGAGTAATTGGTCCGGATTTTTCAGCTGATACACAGCTTCCTGCGTATCCGCCGCCGGCAGCTGCTCCAGTTCAGTAGCCAGCTCGCTGAGCGTCTGGCTGAATTTGCGCTGCTCGTGGTCCAGCAACTGGCGCCAGGGCACGGCGGCGTAGCGTTTTTGCTCTTGCTGCAGTTGCAACACCGCGCCTTTTTGATGCAAAGACTCCAACGCCTTATACACGTTCGCCACCACTTTGCCGACCTGCTTGGCGACGGCATAACCGGTCATCTCGCCATGGCGCAGCAGTGCCAGATAAATATCGGTTTCCAGGGCAGTAAACCCCAGCTGTTGCAGACGGACTGTACTCATTTCTGGCTCTGTGTTTTTTAGTAGTATTTAAAGCTACTACTAAAATGTGGCCAGCGCAATTGGCTAATCTGTAAGCAGATTTATCTGCGGCGCTGCGTCGCCGCTATTTGCAATAAAGCTGTTAACAAACATCATCGGCGTCCTTGCCGGCACGATGAATTTTCCGCAAGATGCAGCAATACCTTCAGAAAGCGGGCGGACGCCAATGCCAAACCAATTGCTCGATGCCACATTTTTACAAAACGAATGCCTGAGCGCGCCGTTGCCGCAGGATTGGCAACAACTGCCGGCACAGGCGCTTGGCAAGCGGCGCTGGCTCTGGTTTGGGCTGACGTTGTTGCCGCTCGCGGTATTAGCGCTGCTGCTGGTGCTGAGTGACGGCGAGCTGGCGTTGTATGTCATGTTGGGGTTGGTGTTGCTGGCGGGTTTTTTATTACAGCTGTGGTTGCCGTTGCAGCTGACCCGCACCAGATTTTTGCTGCGCCGGCAGGATTTTTTACTCGAATCCGGCGTCTGGTGGCGACAGGCGGTGCTGATCCCGCTGACGCGGGTGCAGCATGTCACCGTGAGTCAGGGGCCGCTGCAAAAACACTATGGTCTTGCCACACTGCAAGTTTTTACCGCCGGCGGTGTGCATGCCGAGGCGGCGCTGCAGGATATCGAATACGACAAGGCACAGCAGCTGTGCCAGTTATTGAGCCGGCTGATCCCGCAGGAGGCGCAGCCTGATGTTGCCTGAAACCGCGTCGCCAACCAGCGCCTGGCAGCGGGTGTCGGCCTGGGCGTTGCTGCCGTTATTGGCGAAATCGGCCTGGGAGTTTGTTGGCTTGATCCTCGGTGGCGCTGTGTTGTCGTCGCGCGACAAATACAGCGCTTATATGCCTTATGTGCTGTTGGTGGTGGCCTTGCTGGTGCTGGGTCGTGCCTTTATCGGCTGGCGGTTTAGCCGGTTTCGGCTGACAGCACAGGGCATTGAACTGGAAAAAGGTCTGCTGCACAAAGAAAAGTTGCTGCTGCCATCTTCGCGGGTGCAGGAGCTGCAGGTCAGACAACCGTTGTATTTCCGCCCGCTGGCGCTGTATGCCGCCAGTCTCGACAGCGCCGGCAGCAAAAAACAGGAATTTGCCCTGACCGGCTTGTCCGAAGCCCAGCTGATGTTGTTGCAGGGCCAGGCTACCAACCCGCCGGCCGGTGGCTCCACGCCGTTTTACCGGATTTGGCTCGCCACTTTATACAATGCTTATTTGTGGCTGCCGCTGGCGGCGGTGTTTGGTATGAGTCAGCAGTTTAAGGATGTGCAGCTGATTGATTGGTTGTCAGGCGCGAGTAAAACGCTGCTGCAGCAATACGATATTCAGCACAATCTGTCGTTGCAGTTGCTCAGTGCGCTGATGGTGCTGGCGCTGATTGCTTTAGTGCTGACACTAATGACGTTGATTTGGCTTTATCCGCAGCATTTTCAACGCGATGGCAGAAAATTGCAGCTGACGCAGGGTGCAGTGCTGAAAAAATCACTGCGGATCTCGGCGCAGCGCGTGCAGCTGGTGCTGGTCAATCAGCCCTGGCTGGCGCGGCTGTTGGGTCATTATTCGCTGATTTTCCGCGGCTTTGCTGCTGACAAACAACAAAGTAAGTTTGTGGTGCTGGGGCAAACGGCGTCGGAATTAAACCTGCAGCTGAAAGCACAACAGCTATTGCCGCTGCCTGACATCCAGGGCGCGGATTTACAGAAGTTTGTGCCGGTCTATTTCCGCCGTCAGGCTTTGTGGTCTGGCCTTGCGGTGCTGCTGGTCACTGCGCTTATCTGGCAGTCTAATATTCCGCCGCTATGGCTGAAAGGGCTGGTGTCACTGGGCTTGAGTAGCTGGTGGCTGCTGGAAACCTGGCTGAATTACCGCTGGCATGGTTACCGGCTACAGGGCGATGTGATCTATCTGTGGCAAGGTGGCCTCGGCCGGCGCTGGTATATGCTGCCGCTTAAGCAAGTGCAGCAGGTACGCTTACAACAAACGCCGTTTTTTCAGCAGCACCAGATGGTGGAGGTGCAGCTTGTGACCGCCAATGGCAACCTGACACTCGCAGCCATTCCGAACGCTGCAGCGCAGCAACTGTATACACAGGTGCTGGCACTGCAGTATGTGGATTAAGCCCCTGAATTAAAACTCTTGCACGGTCGGGCGCAGCACAATTTCGTTGATATCGACATTGTCTGGTTGCTCGATGGCGTAGGCCACAGCGCGGGCGACGGCGTCGGCCGGAATTTGATTTTGCTGGTAAAACGCATTCACAAATTCCGCGCTGGCACCGTGGCTGCTGCCGTGTTTCAGTTCAGATTCGACTGCGCCCGGCAAAATGGTGGTGGTGCGAATATGGCCACCAACTTCATGGCGCAGGCCTTCGCTGATGGCGCGTACCGCAAACTTGGTGCCGCTGTACACAGTACCGCCCGGGCTGAATACTTTGGCGCCGGCCACTGACGAAATATTAATAAAATGGCCGCTCTGCTGCGCTTCAAATACCGGCAATGCCGCGGCGATGCCGTACAACACGCCTTTGATATTAATGTCGATCATCCGGTCCCATTCGTCGGTGCGGCGTTCGCTCATCGGTGCAATCGACATCAGGCCGGCGTTATTGATAATCACATCTAAACGGCCGTAGCTGTTTTGTGCCAGCTGTACCGCAGCCTGTAAATCTTCGGCTTTGGTCACATCGACCACCTGATAGACGGCGTCGCCACCGGCGGCCTGAATGTCACTGACCAGCTGCGCCAGCCGGTCGGCGCGGCGCGCCACCAGCACCAGTTTGGCGCCACGGCTGGCCAGCAGGCGAGCGGTACTTTCGCCTAAACCACTGCTGGCACCGGTAATTAACACCACTTTTTGACTGATACCGTTTTGTTGTTGTGTATTCATCTGTTTTGCTCCGTTCGCTGAGATTCTGTTTGACTGCAGCGGCAGTTTAATTGGCGTGAACTTGAGTTAGAATGGAATAGTTATGCTTTCAGAATTCCAAAAATAGGAATAATCATCTTGGCGCTGAATAAACTCGAATTACTGCGGATTTTTTGCAGCGCGGCGGAGCTGGGCAATTTTAAAGCCTGTGCCGTCAAGCTGGCGTTATCGCCGCAAGCGGTGACACGGGCGGTGCAACAGCTGGAGCAACTGACCGGCGAAGTGCTGTTTCACCGCAATACCCGCCAGGTGCGGCTGACACAATTTGGTACACAGCTTTATCAGGATGGCAGTGTGCAGCTGGCGCAACTGGAGCAACTGTTCAGCCCACGGCTGGCGACGCAGGATGCACAAGGGCTGGTGCGGCTGGCCGCGCCAGCGGCGTTTCAGAGTGTGTTAAGCCCGTTATTGCTGGAGTTTGCCAGGCTGCATCCACACATTCGGCTGGATGTGCGGTTGTCCGATCAGCACAGCGATGTGGTCGACGAACAAATCGATTTAGGCATCCGCGCTGGTTTATTACGCGACCAGAGTTTTGTCGCTGTGCAAGTGTCCGAAGTGGCGCTGTATCTGGTGGCAAGCCCGGCCTATCTGGCGGCGGCGGGCACGCCTGCCGCGACTGCGGCGTTGCACGACCATCAGCAGGTCAGTTTGCTCGACGCCGGCACCGGCCGGCCCTGGGCCTGGTTTTTCCGCGATGGCGAGATTTATCAGCCGCGACAGGTGCGGCTGCTGGTTAATGATGCGCAGCAGGAACTGGCGGCGGTTGCCGCTGGCCTTGGGATCGGCCAAATCGCCGATTTTCTGGCAAAGCCACTGCTGGCGCGTGCTGAGCTGGTGCGGCTGCTGCCGGAGCTGGAGCCAACCCCCTGGCCTTTGTCGTTGTACCGGCCACAACGCGGCCCGGTGCCGGCGCGTGTGCGGCTGTTATTTGATTTTCTGCGCGAAGGGTTGCGCCGCACCGGGTCGTGAAGGGCTACCCCTGCATGTCGCTGTGTGCTGCGCTGGCATCGGCGACAAAACGGACCTTTTCCGCCGCGATATAACACAAGGTTTTTAACGCGGCGCCATACAACAAGGTCAGCAGACAGACCGCTGTAGCGGGGCCGATGGTGCTGCTGAAATTGTCAGCATTGGTCTGCTGCGCAATAGCGATCACACCTATCAGCGTGCTGAAACCACCTAACAACAAACCGCTGTGGCCCATCAGCTGAAAAAAATGCCGGATTTGTTGATAGTCCTGCGGCTCAGCACCGGGGCGCGGATCAAACAAAAATGCGATGGCGCGCTGCAATGTCTGACGCGAGGTCGCGCCAACCGCAAACAGCAGTGCAGGCGGGAAAATCAGCACCAGTGAGATAAAATCGTAAAACGCCAACGGGTTATCCGGCGCAGACACTAGCATGGCCCAGACTGATATTCCGATAAAAAACAACATGCTGAAGATGAACATCAGCCACTCTCCTTTGGTTTGATGTAAAAAATGCCAGCAAGTTGTGAAGGCCTGCCGCCGGTACCACCAACAAGCGCGTTGCCGGTTGTGTTGCTGCCGTTGGATAAATTCTTCTTGTAAATCGCCAAGCACCGGCTCCTGCAGCGCTTCGGGCAAGACCCATTCCAGTACCAGTTGGCTGATGAGCGGTGGTTGCATCTCGGGTGGCAACGGGCCAGGCGGCAATGAGGGCGGAGACCATTTCATTCAGCAAAACCTCCCTGACTAAACAGCGGTGCCTGCAGCAGGGCAAGACCTTGCCACAGCTGTTCCAGCGCAGCTTTACTACGCTGCAGAGCCAGGCGGCCTTCGCCGGTGACGCTGTAATATTTTTTGGCGCGGCCGCCACGTTCAGCCGTGGCTTCGCCCAGCCGGCCGCTGAGTAAGCCTTTTTGTTCGAGGCGTTCCAGCGTGGTGTATAAGGCGCCGATGCTTAAGTCACGCTTGGCTTTTTCGGCGAGAAAACTGCGGATTTGCGTGCCATATGCATCGGCTTTTAGCTGCAGGACACAAAGCAGCAGCATCTGCTCCAGTTCGCCGATAAATTTTTCCTGAGTCATCGCTGGCTCGCTTTTATATATTTTCTACAATGTAGATTAAATATGTCAGGCGGGCAACATCAGCGTGGTTTTATTCGCGGATGATCTCAATCTGCGGGGCATGCTGACGAATAAACTGTTCGACCTGCGCCAGTTCATCGAGCGGGAATAACCATAGTTGACCACCGTTCCAGGCCAGTTGTAAAAACGCCGGTCCTTTTTTGCTGTGTTGGCCAAGCACCAGTTTTTGGACAGAGGCAGGGAAGCGGAAATCGGCGATAGCGATGTGGCTGTCCTGAACGCTTAAATCAGCCAGCAGGCTACGCGCGGTCAATAACGGCAGCACCCGGCTGCGCAGGTAATTGGCTGCGGCAATCAGAATGGCCAGCAGGTACAGGCCGGTGATGCTGGCTTGCCGCTCCGGCCATTGGCTGACAATGCAGGCAGTGATGAGCAAACCACAAAGCAGTGTAAACAGCCATTTGCCTGAAGTACTCAGTGAGTGCCAGCCGGCTGATACTGCGCTTAGCCCTGGCGCTTTGACGTCACCACGGAAGTCTTTTTCTCTATAATTCAATAGGTTCAATGCTAAACATCCATTTATGTAAACAGGCTGTTTACCATATCGAAGACGTTGCCGCACCGCAAGCCAGGATTTGCCGCAGCAGAAAAAAACAAAGCAGGCGTAGGGCCTGCTTTGTGATTGTTTCATCTGAGCGCAGATGACTTTAGATTTTCGTCAGCCAGCCGTGTGTGTCTTCGGCTTTGCCCCACTGAATATCGTTCAGCGCCTGACGCAGCCGGGCTGTGGTTGGGCCGGGTTCGCCGCTGCCGACTTTGTATTCTTTGCCCTGATGGATCAGGGTGCCGACTGGCGCCAGGACTGCGGCTGTACCGGACAACGCAGCTTCTGTACCAGGTTTGGCGGCGCGTTCCAGCAGTTCATTGACTGTCAGGTCGCGCTCAGACACTGTCATGCCCAAATCACGCGCCAGTGTCAGGATTGAATCACGGGTCACGCCGTGCAGGAACGAAGCGTCCAGCGCTTTGGTGATAATTTCATTGCCATCAATTAACAGGAAGTTGGCGGCGCCGGTTTCCTGCACATCGCCATGCGGGCAGAACAGCACCTGATCGGCCTGATATTTGGCTTTCGCCTGCATCGTTGGCTGCAGCGCGCTGGCGTAGTTGCCACCGCTTTTGATCATGCCCATGTGCGGCGCGCAGCGGGCGTTGTCTTCCATCAGCAGACGCAGCGCACGGCTGCCACCGGCAAAATAATCACCGACCGGTGATAACAACACATACAACATTGAAGTTAACGTTGGTGTGGCGGCTTTGCCAATGGCCGGTTCAGTGCCGATATGGGTCGGACGGATATACATAGAACCCGGCGGTGTTGGTACGTCGGCGGCGAAGTGACGCACGGCGTCAATGATCATCTGGCTCAGTAACGCCGGTTCAAATTTAGGTAAAGATAATAATTCTGAGCTTTGCAGCATCCGCGCGATATTTTTGTCCATGCGGAAAATCGCGATAGTGCCGTCTTCGTGGCGGAATGCTTTTAATCCTTCAAAACAGGTACTGGCATAATGCAGCACATGCGCGCCCGGATGCAGACTGATGCTGTTGGCCGGGACTATGGCCGAAGGCCCCCAGGCATTACCATCAAATTGGGCCATTGCCATTTCTGGCATAAATACACTACCGAATGCTGCCATTTCTACGTTCCTGCTGCTTACTGAGATGCCAGCGTGGCTGGCTGTTGATGAATGATGCACAGAGGCTTTTACACGCAGCTGCCGGCTCAGCCACTGACGCGGTCAGGACCGGGTGACTGTGGCCGCACGCGGAAAAACGCCGTTGAGATCGTTGTACACTTTCCCCGCATTGTAACCAGCCTTGCCGGTTTCGGCATCAACTATCTGAGCGTCGGGATGGCTGAACTGTGCTGTTACGGTTTAATGGTCAGCACCGCATCGACCCGCTGCATCAGCCGCAGCGCATCCGGATGCCGGCGCGACAGCACCAGATGGACCGGCAAGGTTTCAAAGGTATCAAACACCAGCAACGGATTGTTCAGCACCTGATGGCTGGCGTGATAACACAGCAGATAGTCGTAGCGGCCACTGAGCAGCAGGCGATAGGCGTCGTTCAGGCTGGGAATGTCATACCGTTTCACCGCAAACGCCGCCAGTTCCGGCCGTTGCAGCAAATATAAAAAGCGGGTGTCACTGAGGGCAAGATACGGATAATGCTGCAGCTGTGTCAGCGCCGACAGCCGTTTGCCGGTTCTGAGCCGCACCACTCCCAGCTCCACGCTGTATACCGGCCACTGGCTGATGTGAAACTGCTGGCGCTGCGCCGGCGTCGGCGCAACTAAAGTGCTGAAATCAATGCCGTTTTGTAAGGCATTTAAGCCGCGCTGCAATGAAAAAAGCTGAAATTGTGGCTGAAATCCGGCAGCCGTCAGCACCCGGCGGACATGGTCAATCCCAATACCGTCGGCCTGACCCTCGGCGGTGCTGAATTCATAAGGCGGCAGGTCCGAATAGAAATACGACACCGGCTCGGCCTGCGCCACTTCACACCACAGCAAACACAGCAGACCATAACGCAACAAGGGTTCACCTCCGGCGGGGTTCTGACAACAGCCGTATGACAAACCTTAGAGCACCTGCCGGGTTACGCAAGCGCAGCGCGGCAGCGTCTGGCAGCTGGAGGCGGCAAAACAGACGATGGCAGATGGGTTGGCTAAATTTTGCTCAATTGACAAAGTGTGACTATAACAAAATGCCAACTAAGGAGGGTGAAATGCCAAAACCAATAGTTATTGTGGTGCACGGCATGGGACAACATACCCATGCCACAGTCAAAGCCAGTTTTCAGGCCGGCTTAGATCCGGTGTGTCAGCAGTTCAACTGGTTTCAACAACAATCTTTACTCAACCGCATCGAATTACATACCGTGGTGTACGACGACGTCTGGCAGCAGGTGCGCGCTCAGCTGGCAGATACTTCACAAAGCCTGGCGCAGCGGCTAAGTGCTATCGGCGCAGGCTTGCCTGCCAGCGCGCTGTCGCAGATCAGTGGTTTTATCACGCAGATTGGCACCGGCCTTGCCGGCAACAGTTTTTTATATACCCATCTGCTGGATGTCATTTTGTATCTGACGCATTTTGGTCAGATGGCACAGGTGCGGCTGGCAAAGCAAATCGGGCCGCTGATCAGACAAGCCAACGACAACGGGCAGCGCCTGCATTTTGTCGCACATTCGCTTGGCACTGCGGTGTTACATGACACGCTGAGCAAATTATATCAGCCGGGGCCTGGCGCTAATCAGGTGCAGGTATTGTCCGGCGAACAGTTAGCGGCGGGTTTGTTTCCGATCGCATCCGTCGCGATGCTGGCGAATGTGTCGCGACTGGTGCCGGGCGGCATGGACCCCTACCACAGCCCGCTGCAACCGACATCACAGGGTATTTGTGATCATTTCCTCAATGCCCGTCACGTGCTGGACCCATTTACGCTGTATCAGCGGTTTGACATTCCCGCCGCCTGGCAATCCGCGACCCGGCAGAATCTGAGCCGCTGTACCCTCAAAGCCGTTCGACAACAGAATGTGCATGCGCTGGAACACTATCTGTCAGATCCCGAGGTCTACCTGCCGTTATTTGAGCTGTGGTTTGAAGGTGCCTTTGTTCCAAAGGCGGAGGAACTGGCGGCCGCGAGGCAGGCATTGACCAGCGCCTCGGTGCAGGGCCAGCTGGACGCGCTGGTGCAGCACAGCCGCGCTGCGGGCCTCATCATCGGTAACAATGCCAGCGCCAGCGGCGATTATGATTTGTACAACAAGATGGGCTTTGCTGATGTGCTGACAAAAGCCAATCAGTTAATGGATACGCTGCGCAGCACCGTCGGCACCTTTGACCTGTTAGGCCCCAAAGCCGGAGGTGCAGTATGAAAGCAGGTTGGTTTATTGGCTTGTTGTTATGGCAGTGGTCGCTATTGGCGGCCGAGTTATGCGTGACAGAGCCTGCCGCCGGTGCTTTTCCGCGCACCAGTCAGGCCGCTGCAGAAGTGGCCGCCGTCATTGCCGATCGCAAAGCAGCTGGGATGTCCGTGGCGGACTATCAGGCACTGACCGCCCCTGTGTACCGGATTGCGACCGAGGAAACGGCTGAATATCTGCCGGAATTTCGCCAGGAACTGCAAGCGACCATGTTGCAGCCGCAGTTGATGAAAACCGCCGATGGCACGCGGTTTGCGGTGCAGCCGGTTTCTGCCCGTTGCGACAAAACCCGTGACGGCAAACGCATGCTGCTGATTGCGGTGGGCACCGCCAATGACCCAAAAAATGTGCAGATCAGCGACACTGAGCGGCTGGAGGACTGTGCCACCACGCAATGTCTTGGCAAATTAAAGGCATTGGCGGCGGCGCTGAATCAGGTCGAGCACATCAGCCGCAACTGGCTGATTGACGCGGTGATTGCCAAAGTTGATTTGCTGGACAGTCAGTGGCAGCGTTTTCTGACTGAGTCGCGCTCGCAGACCTGGTTGGATGTTGGGGTTTCCGCCTGGTCATATCAGGTGCGTTATGCCGATGAGTATCAAACCCGGCTCAATGCCCCGCCAAAATATCAGCTGTTTGCCTTGCATCCGTCGTTGATTGTCGAGAATGTGTCCGCCGCGCTGGACGGCGATCAGGTGCAGGAATCGCTGGCACTGGAACTGATTGGCATTAACTGGTGGGACAAAACGGCGGCCTGTGATCTGGGGGTAAAATTTGCCTGTGGAGCATCGTTGATCGCGACATATACCGACAGAGCCGGTGTGAAAGACAAAGGCTGGGGGCTGATGTTTCACATCGACAATGCTTACAGCTTTGGTTTCACCCGGCATGGCAGTGACAATGGTGTGTTTATCACGGTCGATTTGCTCAAGCTGTTTGAACAAAAAGAGCGGCAATTCAGCCGGTGGACCGACAAAATCAAATGATCCGCCGGTACTTCGGGTCGACCCACACCTGCTGGTGGTTGCGCTGAAATTCGTGCAGCCCCAGCTGACGCAGCCGTTCAACCCAATCTTCGGACTGGGTCCGGCCAAAACCCTGACGGACGGCGGCGTCACATAACAAAGCAAATTCAGTGCGCAATGTGGTTGGCATAATGCCGGCATCGTCAGTATTGACGCAGACTTTCACCGGGCCACGGCGCAGGCCAAATCTGTTGTATTTTTCTCCGGGACTCAGCAACTGCAGATCCGGTGGATACCAGCGGAAAATCGGGTGAAAACGATAATCATCCAGCCGGGAAATCGAAATATTGCAGGTTGGATTGGCTTCGATAATCAGCCCCAGCTGTTCATATTCATCCAGCAGATAGTCCTGCAAGGCGGCAAAGAACTCGAATTCCAGGGCGGTATGGTGATCTTCCAGTAATTGCAGATGGTCAGTCTTATCATGTTGCCACTGCTGATCGTGGTCGCGCTCGTCCAGATATTTCAGCCGGATCTGCAGAGGTTTGGCGGTCGTTGGGCCTTGCTGGCGGAACAGCGGCTGGCAGCGTTGCTGTTGCCAGCGCTGCCGGTAGATTTTTACTTCGGGTGCGTGGCTGGTTGTCAGCAAATGCAGATCAGGCAGTGCGCAGTGGCTGACAGAGGTATGCAAATGGCTGCTTTCGTACTCCTGCAGCCGGACGTAGCAGTTGCGTCGTAGCCGCCAGGCGGCATAAAGGTCAGCCAGCCCGGCGCTGGCTGTGTCCGGCGTGGTCAGCCAGCTGATATGTTTATACAGCCGCAACACCCGTCGTTGCAGAATAGGCACCACCTGGCTGGCCAGCGGCAGCCGGGCACTGAGTAGCGTGGCGTAGTGCCAGGCCCAGACCAGGTTGTCAAAATGTTCATCGGCCGGAATGACAATTTCGCCGTGGCGCTCGCACCAGTCAGCCGGCTCAATACCCAGTGCCAGGGCGTGACCGAGCCGGTCGCCGCTGCGCATTTCACAAAATTGCACTACTTCGTCGATATGGCGCATGCCGCTGAGCGGATGTGCATAATCTTCACCGGCATGGATACTGAGGTGGAAGCCCGGCGTAGCCGGCGCCGGCACCGGACTGGCTTGCAGGCCGTCGCGTAACCAGCGGATCGCCGGCGCATAAATTTCCACATTATTGAGATTCTCATCGCCGGCAATATCCAGGCCACGGACCCAACGGGAAGGCGTCAACGCCGCCGCGTAACCGCTGCTGCCGGTCAGCCAGCTGGCGCCGGTCAGACCCGGCATATTCCAGCCACTGCGGCTGGACAGCTGCTGACGCAGCCGTTTGGCTTCCAGCCAGATGGCTGAGGCATTGTGCTGGTGGGTTTTATCCCGCAAAAAGTGCACACAAAAATGCCAGCGTTCCATTTGCCGGCAAAAGCGGTGGACCTCATCGTCACTGAGTGGCCGCACTCCGGTAGGGGCCCGCAGCGACTCTTTGGCCGCCAGAATATGACACAGCTGCTGCACATGCTGTGGCGTGAACTTGTGCCGGACCACTTTCAGTTCGGCAAAATCTGCCGGACTTTGTAACAGCCGGCGTAAGGCATTAAATTCGCGTTGATCGGCACTGGCAGCAAAGCGGCTGGACTCGTCATAAAACCGCACAAAGTTTGCCAGTCCGGTGCCATCCATGATCAGCTTGCGGCGATGCGTCATCAGACTGGTCAGCACAAAATAAATACTGCGGCGGATATAAGCGTCATCAACCTGAATATACAGATACCACAGCAACAGCAGAAACCAGAACCAGGCGGTGCCGAAGTCGCCGTCGCTGATGCTCAGGGCCAGCTCGCGCCGCAGCCAGCGCGCCGAGATTTGTGTGCTCTGCTGCGATTCGTTGTGGTACAGCGGCCAATACGGTAACTGATAAGCGGCTTGCGCCCGCTCTGATCTGGTGTTGTGGTGAAACACTGCGGATAACAATTCGTGCAGTGCGCCATATGATGTGGTGGCGTGTTGGCCCGCGTCGGCAGCGGCGGGGCCGAGCCTGATCAGGCCAATCGCCAGCGCCTGTGCCAGCTGCAGATCGGCGTTATCCGGCGCTATGGCGGACAATGCCGGGCTGAGGAGCAGCGCCATCATTGCCATGCCTTCATCGTGTGAGCCGCCAAGGTGAGCATGGTTTTCTGCCACCGGCCGGTCTTGCGCCGGCAGCGGGCTGAACATCGGTTGCTGCACCTGCACTATCCGGCGCAAATCGCTGCACTGCAGCATCAGCGGGCGGATTGGCGCTGCCGGGTCGTCGCATGAGGCTGGCCGGCGCCATAAACGCTGCGCCAGCATCCAGCTGGCGATCAGTGCCGGATCAATCCGGGTGGCCATCCGTACATATTCGGTGACTTTTTGCTGTTGATACTGCATCAGGTCGCCGTCTATCCACATCAGCCGGTCAAACATCATCGATAACAACGGCATATTGTTGTTCATAAACATGCTGTCCGGCCAGATCGTCTGATACGCCAGCGCCAGATCTGTGGGGCGGAACCGGCGCGGGTAATCGCGATCCAGCCCTTGCTGCAGTGCCGCACGACAGCGGGCATTGATAGTTTTGGGCGGGGTAGGCCGGGATTGCCGCTGTTGCTGTTCGGTCATCAGCAAACCGAGCATTTCGTGGCTGGAAAAACAAAAAGCCACCGCCAGTTCCATCAGGGTATGTTGGATCATGCTGCCGGGCCTGCACTGACTTTTTGTAGCAGCGCCATTAATAACTCCGCCAGTTCCGGTTTATTTTGTCTCAGCCAGTGCAGCAGCCACGCCAGTTGTTTGTCTTTGCTGCTACGCCGGTTGATCTGTGCGGGCGGTTGCAGGCTGAACACCTTGACCAGCTCGTGCAACGCGCCGGGCTGGGCGACCAGCAGCCTGGCGAAAATGCCGGGCAATGCTTTTAGTGTCGATTCGTGTTGTTCAACGCCGATAAAGTTCTCCAGTGCCAGCTCTTTCAGCACCAGTGCCGCGAACTGATCGGTTGGTCTGACGGGCGCCGGCGTCGCCGCCGTGCAGGAATCCAATGCCTCGAGCAGTGTTCGTAATTGCGCCAGCAGCGGGTGATGGTAAAGCGCGTCGGTGATACTGGCTGGTTGTCCCAGCAGCGGCCGGATATTAAAATTAAACACATCGGTGTGCTGCAGGCCGCGGCTGACATCCAGCACTGTGGTTTTTTCACTGGCCGGCGTTTCAATATGAAATAACGGGCCTTTTTCAAACAGACCGCAGGCGGCGATCAGCGTCAGAGCACAGCGGTAAGTAAAACTCATCAGATGATGAACGCGGCTGAAATCATCTTTATGCAGGCCACCCAGTTCCCGCGACGCCTGATTCTGGCTGTTGTAGGCGTACAGATCTTCGAAGAACTTCTTCTGTACACAATAAATAAACCAGCTGTCGACATATAACTTGTTGATATTATATTCGTTTTGCCAGATGCGGATGTCGGCAGCCATCTGTTCGCAACTGCCGGTGATGGTGGCCGGATCGGCAAAAAAACTCTGGTTTGCTTCGGCAAATTCACCGGAAATAACGTCATTGGCGGTATCCAGATCGCGGCCGGATGACAGGTTTTGTACCGAATACACTGGCGTGCCAGCGATGATATGGCTGATGTTTTTGCCCTGGACCTCAAGAAAAATGCTGCTGACCATCAGTTCAAACATGCGGCCGCCAAACGCCAGCTCACATTGTTTGAGTTCATTGTAATAAGACTTCATTGTCATCAGTTCGCCGATAAATGCGATATGGCGGCAGACTGCTTCGCTCGCCTCAGGCGACATATCGCCGCCGGCCAGCATGTGGGGCAGCTGACTGATGGCACGCCTGATCTGCGGCACCGGCTGGCCGATATCCGGCACTGCATGTGCCAGTGGCAGCCGGACTGGTAAGTGCTCCAGCGCCTGTTTCGGGTATAAGCCTTTTAATTCGGTTTGCCAGTGGGTTTCTATCGACCAGTGAAAATCGTTATCGCCATAGATAAAGCGGTCCTGTGGCCGGAAAAACAAATGGTCGAGCAGTTTCACCCGGCCGCTGCCGGGTTCGATATTGGGGCGGTGCAGGTATAAGGTGGCGTCCAGTGACAAGCGCAGGTTGTGATGTTTCAGCTCGAACTTATAAAAATCGCCCAGCAGATCAATCCAGTTCAGAACAGTTTGTTTATCAATGGCGCCACTGATGATTTGTTTGCGCAGGTCAAATTCATACAGATCTTTTGCCATGCAACGCAGCGGCATGCCTTGCGCCAGTTCGGTGTGCAGCAGCAAGTGTTTACAGTGGTTAATCAGCTGCGCCATCACCCGTACGGAGCGGATCCGGTTGCGCAGCACGGTGCCGGCGTTGCCATTGCTGCGGCCTTTCACCAGCGCGTTGACCCAGCCGGTAAACTGTCGGGTGCTCAGCAGTGGGGTGTTGTGTTCATCGGTCAGCAGAATCGAGTCATTAAAATACTGCTCGACTCTGGGCATTTTAATACGGCGTGGGTAGGGCAAAATTTTGCGGAAATACTCCTGACTCAGCTCCTGGGCTTTGAGTTTCTCATCGGGCAAATCATAGGTTTTATTACCTTTGGTCAGCCGGTGATAAAACGCCTTCCAGGTGACATCGTTGTACAGCGTCAAATCGCCGCTGATGATTGGCACTACATAAGGGCTCGCCAGATACTTACGCACCACTTCCATGTTTTCAAAGGCAAATTCCAGTGAGGTGTCAACGTCATCAATCGGCAGCACAATAAATTCGGTGCCGGTTAATGCAACCGTGGCGGCAAATAACTCGTGCACCCGCTTGGTCAGGCCATGATTACCCAAATACGAACAGAGCCGGTCCAGGCCAAATTTTTGCTCTGTGGTATGCACGCCTTCCAGTGCCTGCCCTAATTCTTCCAGCTTCTGGTAAAACCATTCGGTGTAGTTGTTTTGTTGCTGATTCAGCGCTTTTTGCACCTGTTCATCGCGGATAATGGCGGCGACAATAATGTTCAGCAGCAAATCTTCCTGTTTATCTATCAGGGTCGGATCAACAGGTTTGAGGATCAGCAGCTGATCTTTCTTCAGATCTTTGTCCGGATACTGTTCCAGATAAGTGGCCAGATTGACCAGCACCGAGCTTTTGCCGGTGCCCCGGCCACCATCCAGCACTATCGAATCATGTACCCGGCAGTTATCCAGATCATCGAGCTTTTTCTGACTGTGCAGAAATTGCAGCCTGGCCCGGCTGTCTTTTAAATACGACACGATGTCGCGGTACACGGCCAGCGGCAGCAGAAATTCCTTTTTGTCCTGTTTGGCTTTTTCCGCCTGATTGATCGGAAATTGAATGTTGTCGTTCATCGCTGTTCCTTGTGTAGTGCTGTACTCCATGACGCGAACGGCACACTTGCGTATCTCAGCGGTTTTGTCTGCAAAAGAGGATGGCATTCGCCGGCTGACTGCCTGCGCAATGCTGTTGAAGCATAGTTAAAAAATGCCGGTTTTCTATGGCAAGGCCAACGAATGTGACAATTCAGGGCACAACAGCGCCGGTCACAGCGTTGGCAGGATTTGTCGGATTTTTAGTCATATTTTGTCAATGATATCGGAACGTGTGTTCCTGTTTATGCGAAATTTATCAGGAATTTATCATTCTCAGCGCCATCCGGCTGACTAGATTGTCAGTGCCTGAACTGATTTCAGGTGTACCTTTTCAAGGAGATGGAATATGGAACAACAATCATTGGTCTGGTCGTTACCGGCACAAAATATCAGTGCCAGCCGCGCCACTATCCAAGGGCTGCAGGACTACAAAAATCGCTTCTGGGCCATTGGTCTCAACGGTGACACTCTGCAGCCTGACGGCTTTCTGAAATTCTTTAACGATCGCAGCCTGCCGTTTGCGTTCTTTGTCCGCAGTCAGGGCGTTTCTGTCGGTGCAGAATCTGCTTATGACAATAATATCAGTACGTTACAGGCTTATATTCAGCAACAGACCCATGCTGAAACTGAGCTGGTGAATGCCATTATTGGCCAGCTGAAAGACTATCAGGCGCGGAACTGGGCGATCGGGTTAAATGGTGACACCTTACAGCCGGATGGTTTTGTCAGCTTCTTTGGCCAGCGTCAGCTGCCGTTTGATTTTTATGTCCGCAGTCAGGGGGTGTCATTGGGTGAACCCAGTGCCTACAATCACAATATCCTGACCTTACAGCAGTATTTACAGCAGTTGCGTTAAAGCACCAGCTGCTGTCCTCAGTATTCCCTAAGCACCAGAAGCGGCGGCAACCGCTTCTGTTAAAAGGCCGGGCCAGCAATCCCGGCCTTTTCTATCGCTCAGGCAAAAAAACGATCGATACTGCGGTGCAGGCTGTGAGCCTGCTGTGAAACGTCTTCACTGATCTGGGCGTTATGCTGACTGGTATCGAGTGTGGCAACGGCCAGATCACGGATCCGCACGACATTCTGATTGACTTCAGCAGCGACCAGACTTTGCTCTTCAATCGCGGCCGCAATGGTGGTGGTCATGTCCAGCACATTGCCGATGTCTGCAGTCATGGTTCCCAGCAACTGCAGTGTTAAATCCGCCTGATCGGCGCTGTTTGCTCCCTGATCGCTGCATAAACGGATTTGTTGCACAATCTCGGCTGTGCGTTGTTGCAGCCCCTGAATAATGCCTTCAATCTGCTTGGTGGACTGCTGGGTTTTCATCGCCAGCATCCGCACTTCGTCGGCGACGACCGCAAAACCCCGGCCTTGTTCACCGGCTCGTGCCGCTTCGATCGCCGCGTTCAGCGCCAGCAGGTTGGTTTGATCAGCCAGGCTGCGGATCACTTCCAGTACTGAGCCGATGGTCTGACTGTCTTGCGCCAGGCTATGCACTGTACCGGTGGCCTGTTGCAGCCGTTGCGACAACTGGCGGATACCGCTGACCGTATCCTGAACCTGCTGCCGGCCGCGCAGGGCGTGCTGATTGGTTGCTTCGGCTTTGCTGGCGGCCATTTCGGTATTGGCGGCAATTTCCTGAATAGTGGCGCCCATTTCGGTGACGGCGGTGGCCACCAGATCGGTTTCGGTTTGTTGTTGTGCCATGCCCTGACGCGTCTGGGCTGTGGCTGTACTCAGACCCGCTGCTGCCTGATCCAGCATTTGCAGCGCGCCATTCACCGACTGGATCAGCTGCTGTACTTCGCCAAGCATGGCGTTAAAGTCTTGTCCGAGCAGCGACATTTCATCCTGACCTGACAAGGTCAGACGCAAGCGGAAATCGCGTTGGCTGCGCACGGCGGCAATGGTCTGCTGCACTTCGCGCACCGGTTGGATCACCGAGCGGCTTAACGCCACAATTAATGTCCCCAGCACGAGCAAGGTCAGCGCAAACACCGTAAGCGCAAAATTGCGGCTGTCGCGCAGTTCTTCGGCAATGGCGGCGCTGGTATGGTCGGTCAGTTGTTGCAGGAAGGCTTCGGTACTCTGGATTTGTTGGCGCAGCTTGCCCTGCAGACCTTCAGTTGCTGCCAGGCCGGCGCTGACTTCAGCATCGGTCAGCGCGATAAAACTGCGTTGATAAGCACTGAGCGTGGCCTGTTGTGCCGGGTTTAACAGCGGCGCCAGTTCGGCGCTGATGCGGACAAAATGACTGCGGTATTTCAGGTCGCGATTTAAGCGAAAGTCTTTTTCATAGCGCCGCAGTTGCAGCAGCAGGATGGTCAGTTGTGGGTTCTGGCTGCCCGCCAGGCTGTTTTCCAGCTGATGGGCGGCGTCGCGCATCGCACCGGCCAGGCCGTCTTTGTCATGCAGGCCTATGGCCTGGCGTTGTTGCACCAGCGCGGCAAAACTCTGCTGATACGCGGCGGTCTGCTGCAAAAAAGTATCCAGCGCGCTGGTCTGCAGCCGATATTGCGTCAGGATGGTGCGCAACGTCTCGCTGTGTTCCATCACCCGGCGGACACTGTCCTGATGCAGACCCTGATGTTTCAGTTCCAGCCGCAGCAAAAAGTCTTTTTCATGGCGGCGCAGCATCAGCACGTCGGTCTTGAGGATCTCAACCAGTTTGTCGGCATGTTCCAGCTGTTTCAGGTCGCGGTTCTGCTGCAACATGGTCAGCAATAACACTGTCATTGCTAATGCCATGGTCACACCCATGCCAATCAGTCGCTGACTGATGGTAAATCGTCGTAAAAACTGCCACATCTGAAACTTGCCCGCGTTGCCATAAAAATGAAATTAAAGTGTAACAAAACAAGAGTTCCAAATCAGAAACAACTGAGTATATTCAATACGTTAGCTTAGATATTAAGCAAAATGTGCCAAACGGCGCTGACCAACTGTGCCCACCAGCTATTGCCAGGTGGGCTGGCCCGGCAGAATGATCCGCAAGCGCTGACGGTCGCCGCACCGGCAAATTGTCCGGATCTTTGTGCTGGTGAAGCGGTAAGATGATGTTTTACAACAATGAAACAATACAACAACATAACGGAGTTCATTATGCACAAAGCGGGAATAAGCAGTGTCGGGATGGTGTGTGCGGTCATACTGAGCCTCAGTGCCTGTAGTCAGACGCCGGCGCCGGTTGCGGCGAAAGCGGTCACAGCAACAACAGCGCCAGCCGCTGCGCCGGCTGCATTTGCCATCCAGCCGGGCGCAGTGCTGCCGTGGCAAACCCTGCGCACTATTGACGGTAACGAAGTCAGTCTGGCGCCGGGAAAACGCCAGTTGCTGGTATTTTTTGCTACCTGGTGCGGTGATTCTAAACGCGCCATGACCCAGCTGATGGCCTCTGATCTGGTGCGCCAGCAAGACCTGCAAATCATCGGCATTGGCCGGGAAGAGCAAATCCCGGCGTTGCAGCAGTTTCGCACCGATTTTAAGCTGAACTTTGCTTTAGTGGCCGACCCCGACCGGGCGCTTTATCACAAAGTTGCCGCTAAAGGCATTCCGCAGCTGGTGACGGTCGGTGCCGATGGCGCCATCCGGCAGGTGCTGCTTGGTGAAGTGCCGGATGCGATTGCCCAGCTGCATTGGTAAGCCCGGCAGCTGGAGGGGTTTAATCCTGCAACATCCAGTCCGCCGCCGCGCGGGCGTGGATGGCGGTGGTGTCAAACAGCGGCACTGCCGCATCCTCCGGCTGCACTAATAAACCAATTTCAGTACAACCCAGAATGACGCCTTCAGCGCCTTGCGCCGTTAAAGCGGCAATGATGCGCTGATAGGCATGACGTGAATCGGCTTTGATTTGTCCGTGGCAAAGTTCCTGATAAATCACCTGATGCACCTGCTCACGATCGGCTTCCGCCGGTATCAGCACGTCGATATCCTGCGCCGCCAGCCGGGCTTTGTAGAAATCCTGCTCCATGGTGAAGCGGGTGCCCAACAAGCCAATGCGGCGCAGGCCCTGCGCGCGGATTTGCTGCGCTGTCGCATCGGCGATATGTAACAGCGGCAGTGGTGTGGCGCTGGTGATGGCTGCTGCCACTTTGTGCATCGTATTGGTACAAAGCACCAGCCCTTGGGCGCCGGCGCGCTGTAATGCCTGCGCCGCTTCGGCCAGTAACTGGCCGGCCTGTTGCCAGTCGCCGCTGCGTTGCAAGGCTTCAATCTGTTGAAAATCAACGCTGTACATAATGATTTTTGCGCTGTGCAGGCCGCCTAATTGCTGATTGATCCGTTGATTGATCTGCCGGTAATACGGCACTGTCGATTCCCAGCTCATACCGCCGATCAGTCCGAGCGTTTTCATCCGTTTGCCTCTGTTTTGCCAGAAAGGCTTTATTGGTATCACAGCCGCTGCGGCTTGTCACAGGCTGGCGGGCCACAACGGCGCCGACCCGCGCCGGCTTTAGGATATACTGCGTTTTTTTTAACAAAAGCGAACTGGCGATGGCCCTGACCGAACTCATTATTGAAGACCTGACGCCGGGTACCGGCAACACCATTAAAAAAGGCGGCGCGCTGATTAAAGCGCATTATCGCGGTTATCTGGCGGACGGCACTGAGTTTGACTCGTCGTACCGTCACGATGGGCCTTTTGAAACTGTGCTGAGTAAAAACCGCGTGATCCAGGGCTGGGTGCTGGGCCTGATTGGCATGCAGGTTGGCGGTACCCGCAAGTTGCAGGTACCGGCCGCTTTGGCTTATGGTGAACGTCAAATTGGCAGCATGATCCCGCCCAATTCAGACCTCGTTTTTGTCATTGAGCTGCTCGAAGCGCTGAATCGGGACGACTAGCGGGGCCTATCCCCATAAACTGTGGCCCCCACATATTGAGAAACCACGATGACTGATTTAACCCAAGGCTCGGTGCGCCGCCATCTGATTAATATGGCAACGCCCATGATGATCGGCATGCTGGTGCAGGGCTTGTATTTATTTGTTGATATGTATTTTGTCGCCGGCATTGGCCCGGCGGCGGTGGCGGCGGTCGGTGCGGGTTCAGCGCTGATGTTCTTGGTACTGGCGCTGACGCAGATGCTGAGCGTGGGCACTGTCAGCCTGATCGCTCGCGCCACTGGTGCGGCTGAGCATGATTATGCCAATCAGGTGTTTCGCCAGTCGATGTTGCTGGCGGGTTTTCTCACCGCGCTGACGCTGCTGGCCGGGTTTTTATTGCAGGATTTTTATCTGCAAACTGTCAGTACCGATGCGGCGGTGCGCGCCGCCGGCGCTGAATTTTTGCAGTGGTATCTGCCCGGCCTGGCGTTGGCATTTGTCTCAACCGCTATAGGCGCCGCACTGCGCGCAGTCGGTGTGGTAAAACCGGCGATGGCCGTGCAGCTACTGACCGTGTTGCTGAATTTAATACTG
This sequence comes from uncultured Chromatiaceae bacterium, assembly GCA_937978655.1. GTDB lineage: Bacteria > Pseudomonadota > Gammaproteobacteria > Enterobacterales > Alteromonadaceae > Pararheinheimera. The sequence goes on along the minus strand of CALJUX010000034.1, from coordinate 64,697 downwards.
GCGCCGGTGCTGATCTCCGGCTGGGGCACGGGCCTGGCGCTTGGCGTGGCCGGCGCGGGTTTGGCCAGCACGCTGGCATCAGCGGTCGGTGTGCTACTGCTCTGGGTCTATTTCCGCCGTTGTCAGCATCAGGTGCTGGATACCAGCGCCGGCTGGTCCTTGCAGTTACCAGTCTGGCGGCGCTTGTTGGCGATTGGTCTGCCGGCCGGCGGCGAATATGCGCTGATGTTTTTATTTACCGCTTTTGTTTATTGGGTGATCCGTGATTTAGGCACTGAAGTGCAGGCGGCTTTTGGCATCGGTATGCGCATTATTCAAGCGGTGTCGTTGCCGGTGGTGGCGCTGTCGTTTGCTATTCCGGCCATTGCCGGGCAAAACCTCGGCGCAGGTTTACATGAACGCGTGCATCAGACGCTGCGTGCTGCGCTGCAGCTCAGTTTTGGCCTGATGCTGCTGATTTTTCTGTTCAGCCAGCTTGAAGCCGAAATGCTGATGCGCTGGTTCACGGCGGATGCTGCCGTGGTGCTGGCTGGTGTGATATTTATCAAAATTATCTCATGGAATTATCTGACGTCGGCCTTGGTGCTGACTTGCTCCGGCATGTTCCAGGCGCTGGGTAATACCTGGCCGTCGTTGCTGAGTTCGGCAGTGCGTTTGACTTTGTTTGTTGTGCCGGTGCTGTGGCTCAGTCAACAACCGGCTTTTACCCCGACCCAGGTCTGGTGGTGTTCTGCGCTCAGTGTGCTGGTGCAGGGCGTGCTGAGTTTCAGCCTGTTGCAGTGGCAACTGAAAAAAATGCCAAAGCCAGCGCTGACGCAGCAGTAAGGAGAAGGCAACAGTCTTATTACCGGGCCTTACTGGTGTGGCGGGCTCAGTTGTTACAGCATGCTGAGCGGACCGCAGGCGCAATCAGGAGATTTTATGTACCAAGGCAGTTGTTTATGTGGTGCGGTGAGCATTGAGATCCGCGGCCCCATCAGCGCGATCATTCATTGCCATTGTTCCTTATGCCGAAAAAGCAGTGGTACGGCTTATGCCACCAATGGTTTTGTGGCGCTTAGCGATTTTGTTGTCCGCAGCGGTCAGGAAGCACTGAGCTTTTTTGCAACAGCGCCGGGCAAAAAGAAGCATTTTTGCCGTATTTGTGCGTCGCCGGTGTATAGCAGTAATGCACAGGTGCCGGACAAAATCCGGCTGCGGTTGGGGATTTTGGACTCTGAGATCAGCGAACGGCCACTGTCCCATAACTTTGTCTCGTCCCGCGCCTGCTGGGATGATTTAGACGCCGCTTTGCCGCGATATGACGGCTATGAGCCGGGGCGTCCCTCAGGCAAATAACGCTTTGGCTGATGGGCAAAGCAACAAAACCCGCTCTGCAGCGGGTTTTGACTGACCAGGGACCGCTGGCGACTGCTGCCGCCGGCATGGTTTAACGCACGTCGAGCGTCAGACCGCTGAAAGCCTGATAAGCCCGTAAGCCGATATGCACCACGTCGCCGGTTTTGACGCTGATACTGCAGCTTTCGTTATTGCCTTGTTTGTAAGGCCGGCAGTCGTACAGTGTGGTGCTGGGCGCGCTGCCTTTTTGCACATACAAATCGGCATCGCCGCTGCCGCCGCTGCTGCTGATGATCAATTTGCTGTTGTCGGCCATCACCTGATACTCATACCTTAACCAGCTGCCTTTGGCCGCGCTCTGGTTCAGCTTTGGAAAGCCACTGGGTGGCATGGTCTGACTGGTGGCTGACAACGTCACCCCACTGAACGGGGTTTGTCCCAGTAGCCGCAGATAAACAGTGCCGGGTTGGCTCAGGAACAGACTACAGCTTTCGGTATTGCCGCTTTGGGCCGATTTGCAGTCATATTGGCTGAGATCGGGTGGCGTGCCGGTGCGGACATACAGCTGCACATCGCCGCTGCCGCCGCTGGTATTCAGCTGTAGCCGTTGATTGTTGCCGCTGCTTTGCAACACAAAATTCAGCTGCTGGTCTTTATCACCGCTCAGCCCGGTTTTGGTTTCGCCGGCGCTCAGCGGCATAAAGGTTGGATCTGAAATCACCAGCTCGCGACTTTTCGCGGCACTGGCGCCTTGCGAGTCGGTCACGGTCAGATCGACTTTCACCCGGCCGGTGCGCTGATACTGATGGCTGCTCAGTAGCCCAGAGGCGCTGACGCCATCGCCAAACTGCCAGTGATAGCCGCTGATCGGGCCTTCCGCGTCGGTTGAGGCTTCGGCCGAAAACTGACAGGAAAAGCCCTGACAGCTGGCACTGAATTCGGCAACCGGCGGCTGATTGCCGCCACTTTGCTGATCACCGGTTGGGACCTGCTGATTAAACACATCGGCGATTTGTGGCCAGATTTTGCTGATCAGCACGCCCTGATTGGTGCAGCCGCCAAAATGATGTAACGCAATGGCATTCTGAGTTTGCGCCGCGATCACCGGCGAGCCGGACGAGCCGCCGATGGTGTCACAAAAATAACCGGTGTCGGTACCGGCGGCGCGCCCGGCCGTGACTGCCACGTCGATTTCGCAGACGCCGCTGTTGTTCTGATCACTGAAAATCGCCAGTTCTTTTGGATTACCGGCGCCGTGCTGCGGAATAAAAATGCTTTCGCCCTGCAGCGGCTGGCGCACGGTCAGGCCTAAATGGCCAAAGCTGCTGATGCGGGCAAAATCATTGACGCTGAACAGGGTGTAATCCAGGTTGTAGTCGGTGCGAAACAGCTGGTTGCCGGTCACTTTCACCACCGTAGCGCCCGAGCTTTTGCCGCACTGGGTATTCTGATAATTAAACCAGACTTCGGTGCTGCTGAGCTCGCCGGCGCTGGCGACGCAATGGTTATTGGTCAGCAGATGGTTGTCTTTGCCAACCCGCCAGCCGGTACATAAGCCAGAACCACCAATCAGCAGGCGGGCCACCGGCCGGCTGCGGTCAAAGGCGCTGGCGTGGCTGCTGGCATAACACACCGCGTCGCGGCGCTCATTGATGCCACAGGTCGACTGGGGGCCCGGCTCCTGGTCGGTGGTCTGCAGATCCGTGCTATTGCGGCCGGCGAAAAATTTATCAATCTGCAGCTGATGCTGATCCAGCCAGGCGACGCCGGCCGGCAGCACCAAAGTCACCAGTGCTTCGGCGCCACTGACCGACATCGCGGCAAACTGCTGACGGCCATCCTCGCCGGCGGCCGGATTAAAAGTCGCCTGCGCTGTGCTTAAGCCATCATAGCGGTATTGTTCGCTGCCATCGGCGGAACTGACCTGCACATAAGCGCCGGCTGGTAATTTCAGCTGCTGAAAATGCACTTTGATAAAACTGGCGCCGGCCTGCTGCAGCCGGTGTTCGATACGGCGTTCCGTACTGAGCAACTGGCGCTGTTGCGGATCTGGTGCCAGTTGCGCCGGATGACGCACGATATCGGCGATTTGCAACGGGGCCGGGGCATTGGCGCTGGCCAGCGTGCTGTAAAGTAAAGTCAGGGATAACAACGGTTTTAGCATAACAAGCTCCTGTAAAAAAAAACGGGCTGGCAATGCGCATCGCCAGTCAGCACAAACCCAAAACTGCGTGGGTACGGTGCTGACACTAGCGGTGGTGACAGGAGTGTGAATGACAGGAATTAAATAAGTTAATGATATCTGTTGTCACTGCCGGCTGATGGCTGGCAGTGACAACCGGCTCCACTGCAAGGACTGCAGCGAAGCCGGTCAGGCTCAGAACTGATAACTGGCGGTCAGGCTGACTTGCCGGCCCCGCAGATTGTATTGCGTGGTATCGGTGTAATCGCTGCCGGCGCTTGGGTCAAACGGCGGGTCACGGTCCAGCAGGTTTTGCACAGCAAAGCTGATTTGCGTATTGGCAAAACCACGGTAACTCAGCTGGCTGTCCCACTGCGTGAAGCTGCTGATGTCAGTGCGAAGCCCCGGGTTACTCGCCGCCGTCGCCACTTTTTGCTGATAGCCGCTGGTAAAGGCCGCCGTCAGGCTGGCTTGCCAGTCGCTGTGTTGCCAAATCAGGCTGTTGTTGCTCTTCCAGGCCGGTAAAGCGCCAAACTGGTTGTTACCGGCGCCTTCCAACACCGGCTGGCCAGCCACCAGCGCCTGTTTATAATCCAGCAGATGCGACCAGACTGTTTTCAGACTGAGACTGTGGCCGTTACCCAGTTCAAAGCGGTAGTTAAAATCGATATCGACACCACGGGTGTCGCGGCTGCCCTGATTGGTGTACTGGTTTTTCAAAATCTGTAAGCGGCCCTGCGCATCCCGCAGAATGCGGTCGGCATACAACTCCGGGTGGTCGACGACATATTGTGCGCTGTCGCCGGCGATAATGTCTTGCTGTTCGATGCTGAATACATCAATGCCGACGCTGCCCTGTTTACTGAACGACCAGATCACCCCGGCGTTGCTGTTGGTCGAGCGTTCCGGTTGCAGCAGCGGGTTACCGCCGCGCAGCTGGGTATAACCGCGGCGGCTGCCCGGCTCCAGCGGGTCGTTCGGGTCAATCACAGTGCCGTAACTGATGGTGTTGCTGTCAGCAATTTCCGGCAAAGACGGGGCGCGGAAACCGCGTGACCAGGACGCGCGCAGCAGCCAGTCTTCGGCCAGCACATAATGCACGCCGGCTTTGGGCGAAAAGGCGCGGCCAAAATCGTCATAGTGATCCAGCCGGCCGGCGATGCTGGCGGTCAGGTCGGTATAAAGCGGCAGGCTCAATTCGGCAAAAGCGGCGCTGACGGTACGCTCGCCTTTGACCAGGTTAATCGCCGGGCGCAGTTCAGTGCCGGACAACACCTGCGGCGACGTGCCGGCGTCCATCCGTTCTTTACGCAGGTCAAAACCTGTAGCAATGGCGACGGTGCCATAGTCGTTGTCCCACAAATCGCGGCTGGCGCTGCCGTTGATTGAGTTGATTTCGTATTCACCGGGCCGGCGTGTTTGCAGGCGCAGCCGGTTCAGTACGTCAGCGCTGTTCTGACGGCCGTCAAAGCGGTAGCTGCCATCTTGTAATACTTTTTCAAATGCAAAGCGATTGACGAAGTTGTCTACATATTCACGCTGATGACTGAATGATTGCAGCAGTTGCAGCTGAGCATCCCAAACCTCGCCCTGATATTTTAAGCCGGTCAGCAAGCGGCTGAACTGCTGGCTGTTGGCTTTGGTGCGTGGGCCCAAATCAAACAGCGTGTATTCAATCGCCAGTGGTTTGCCGGAGCTATTGTCAGGATGACCAACAGGTAACAGCACCGGAATATCGCTCAGGGTGCCGTTCTGCGGATTATAAGCGCGCAGGCCGGCGCCGACGGTCAGTGGCGCGCCAAATAACATGGCTGAGTCATTGTCGCTATACAGCCACTCCGCGAAACCGGTTAAGTTGTCGCCAAGCGCGACAGTACCTTGCAGTGATAACTGCCGGCGCGTCACTTCCGGCTGCAGCGTATTAAACGGCTGGGCGTTAAAAGCACAGACTTCGCCTTTACGGCCCGGGGTGAAATCACTCCATGGCCGTTTTTCGCTGCCGGTCGGGCAGTTGGCCAGCGCTTGTGGCAGGGACGGATTGGCCAGCGAATTCGCGCCTTGTGCGCTCCAGCCGGACAGTTTGCCGCCCGGTAAATGGCGGAAATCACCGGTCTTCAGCAAATCGCGTTCGCTGGCGTCAAGCCGGGCGCGGTCAAACCAGTCCAGCGTCAGGCTCAGGTTATAACCGTCCTGCGCGACTTCGCCGATACCGGTCGCCAGGCCCAATCCGTATTGCTCCAGACCGCCTTGCGTGGCGCGGCCGGTGCTGAGTGACAGTTCAGTGTCGGTGATTTGCTCTTTTAAAATGATGTTGACCACGCCGGCGATGGCGTCTGAACCATAGACTGAGGAGGCGCCGTCTTTGAGTACTTCAATGCGTTTGACCGCGCTTAACGGCAAGGCGTTGAGGTCAACAAAAGTGTCCTGGGTATTCAGCGCAAAACCATAGTTCGACAGGCGCTGACCATTGACCAGTACCAGAGTATTTTTCGGGCTTAAGCCACGCAGGCCAATCGAGGCTGAACCGGCGGAGAAACTGCCGGTATATTGCTCGTCAAAGCTGTTGCCGGAATTGACCGACAGGTCACGCAGTACGTCAGTCAGCGTCACTTTGCCACTGGCGGCAATGGCGTCGGCGTCGATTTGCAGCAGCGGCGTGGCATCTTCCTGCTGGCTGCGTTTGATAAAACTACCGGTGACCTGAATACGTTCAACTTTGCTTTCGGCAGCAATGTTTTCAGCGGCTGTGTCGGCAAAAACAGGCGTAGCAACAGCGATGGCGCTGGCGAGCAGCGTCAGAGAATGTGGGGTAAAGCGCATGATAAACCTCAATAAAATTCAGTGCCGAGCGCATTCGCAGCTATGCTGCAAATCTCAGCGAATTGGACCGCAAGAGCAGTCAGTCACAAAGGTAAAAACAGGATGGCCAAATGCAGCGTCCAAATACGGCGCGCGGTTCAGGCCAGACAGATGATCAGCAACACATTCGTGCTGGTTGCAGGCAACAGGGTGAGGTTGGTGTGCGATTGGCGCGACGAGTAATGTACAACTGTTGAACTGGCAACATGGTCGGAATCCTTCTTACTACGATTTCCAGGCTTCCGGTTGACCGGTGAGCATGTGCAGGGTGAATATTACATCTGACGCTAATTAGATGTTTAGCCGTCCAGATGTCGCGCATTGTAGCGATTTTTTATAACATGACAACCGCTGTCATCTGGTTTTTATATATCTAAATGGAATAAAAGATAAAAGTTATTCAGCATTTGTTGTATCAGCAGTGTGGAAATTAAGCAGATCTGCATGGTTGGCTTGCCGGAAGTCGTTGATCCGGCGACACTGTTTGGCATATCAGCCCTGCTGCGCCAAAAGCGCTGGCGGGTGAAACCCCAAACACGGACGCCGACCCATAGTTGGCCGGGATCAAACTATATGCGTTTATTGTTGCAACATCGGCAGCTGTCGGGTGCAGGTTTGCTGTTGGGCTGGGCCCTGCTGCTGGCAGGCTGTGCCAGTGCGCCACCGGTCAAGCCGCCGCCAGTGGCAGAAAAAACAGTGACGCAACAGCAACGCGGGCCTGTGACTTTTGTCCATCCGTTGCCCGGTGCGCGCATCAGTGCTTCTTTTGCCCGTTACATCATCAAAAGCCGCAATCGCCAGCATCATGGTGTCGATTTCGCCGCGCCCAGCGGCACGCCGGTGTTTGCGGCAAGCGCAGGCGTGGTATTAAGCGCTGATAACAGCAGCCTCAGTGAAGCCTTTGGCAATGCAGTGCTGATAGAACATGGCGACCAGCTGACCAGCTTGTCGGCGCATTTGTCGCGGCTTGATGTGCAAATTGGCCAATGGGTGGAAGCCGGTCAGCAGATTGGTCTGGTTGGCCAGACTGGCCGTGCCACCGGGCCGCATCTGCATTTTGAACTCTGGCGTGGCAGCGTGCCACAAGACCCGATTGCGCTCTTGCCATTAAGCCCGCAGGAACGTAAGCACGCCTTAGCTGAAATGCAGCGGCAGGCGGCGGCCAGTCAGGCGCCGGCGAAACAACGCGTTGTGGTGGCAAAAAGCCGCACTGTGACGGCTAAAGTCGCCAAAGCGACTCCGACGAAAAAAGCCACGTCGGCGAAAAAAGCGCAACAGGCAAAAGCCAGTGCCAAAGCAAAAGCGCCAGTCAGCAAAGTCGCAGTCACGAGCAACAAAACCGGCAAAGCTGCAGCGCCGGCGAAATCGACCAAAGCCGCCCCTGGCAAAACCGCCACAACAACCAAAACCAGCGCCAGTACAGCCACAGCCGGCGAATAGCGCGGCTTAATCGGCAAATTGCTGACGAAACTGGGCACTTTGCAGTGCCGACCAGGCGAGCTGCAGGTTGATGGTCAGGCTGCCGGCTTGTTCCATGCTAAAAGTCTGCAGTGCCTGCAGCTGCGGTTTGTCGTACCAATGGCCTGCCAGAACTAACCCTTCCACCTGACGCAGCGCCTGAATTTGCTGCAGCGGATTGGCGCTGAGTAACAGCAAGTTCGCATCTTTGCCTACTTCGACTGAGCCGGCGCTCCCCTCCACCCTGGCATATTGTGCCGGCCATAAGGTCGCACTTTGCAGCGCCTGCAACGGGGTCAGCCCGGCCTGAGTATAAAGTTCCAGCTCATCAATCAGGCCGCTGCCGGCAAAAACAAAACTGTCTGGCGTGTCCGTGCCGGCCATGATCGGCACACCCAGTGCGACGGCTTGTTTGAGCTGTTGCTGTGCCATTGCCAGCAGTTCGGCATGTACAGGCCGGCCTTGTTGGTCAACGCCGCGGCTTTGCATGCCGTCAGCGTCGGCTTGCCACAGTGTTCGCAGCAGCCAGGGCACCTGCGCCAGTCTCACGTCTTGCCGAAACGCCGGCTCCGCCGCCCGGGCACCGAGTTGCAGCGTCAACAGCGTCGGGCTCCACCAGATGCCGGCTTTGGCCATCGCGCGCATTTTCTGCCGGCACAGCTCTGGGTCCTGACTTTGCAGAATCTCGCGCCAGATGTCGCTGTTGATCAGCCCTTCCCGCATCGGCTGTTGTTTGAGCTGCATCGCCACGGTGGAACATTCAAATAAAAACAGCCGGCCATGTTCGACGCTGCGCTGGCGCGCCTGGATCAGGTCGGCCAGCGTGACGCGCCAGGGCTGGTGCCCGGCCAGTTGCAGACCGGTGCCGGCCGCGGCCTCACTCAGCCATTGATATTGCTGCGGGCTTAACAATTCATAAGTTTTCAGCGTGTCGACGCCAAGCGCCTGATAATGCCTGACCAGCGCTGTAGCGTCGGCTGCAGTTTGCAGGCGTAAAAAGGCTGGCGCATCAGCCGGCACTTCCGCGCCGCCATTGATGGCAAAACTACTTTGTTGCAGATAAAGCGGGCTGCTGCGCTGACCGCTGCGGGCTTGTTGTGTCCAGGCGCGGCGGTCAGCGGCGCAGGCGGTCAGACTGTCATCGCTGGTCATACAGCCGGACATATCGCGCAGGTAAGTGACGCCATGCGCCAGATACAGCGGGTGATGCAATTGCGGCGACAATTTCAGGCTATGACTGTGATTGTCCCACAAACCCGGCACCACATAGCTGCCCTGAGCCGAGACATAATGATAATCCGCAGGCGGCTTGACGCCTGCCGCAGTGATTTGCCCGATACGGCCTTGTTTGATCCAAATGGCGCGGTTTTGCAGCACTGCGCCGCTGCGGGTATCAATGATATGCACCTGATCCAGCACCAGTGCATTGCCGGTCCAGGCTGGCCCCGGCGGTTCGGTCAGCGGCATCCACAGAGCCATACCAACCAGAAAAAAGACCGCAACTATGCTGTAAAACCCTGCCCGCAGCGTTTTTTGTCCACCAGTTCTGCTCATCACCCCTCCAATAGAAAGCCTCAATCTAGCGGTGTATGGGTGAAATTTTTGTCAAAGTGGGTCCTGTGAAGAAATGTGCAAGCGGGTGCACCAATATTGCGCTTCAGCCTGGCTGTCAAAGTGTAAAGCGCAGGCCTGGGCCAGCCTTGCCGCAATACTTTGGCCAAAGCCACTGGCGCTTTGGTCTACGGCCGCTTGCAGCGGATTTTTCAGGCTCAGCCCTTGTTGGAGCTGCCGGACTTCGACCACACCGGGAGCGCTGTGCCGCCAGATATTTTGCAGCAAATTAGCAAACAGCAGGCGCAGCACCGGCGCCGGGGCTTGCCATTGTAAATCTGCCGGCAGCTGTAAATCGAGCTGCAAGTCCGGCCTCGGTTGCCATTGTTGTTGCTGTTGCCACAGTTGTTGCAGCAGCGGGGTTATGGTCACAGCGGTCAGCTGTTGCCCTTCGCCTTCGCGCGCCAGCAACAATAAACTGTCAATCAGCTGCTGCATCTGGCCGCAGGCGCTGACGATTTGCAGCAGGCGGCGCTGCGCTGTCGCATCACCGGGAGCTTGTAATAACAACAACTCGCAGCTGCTTTGGATCACCGCCAATGGTGTACGTAATTCATGGCTGGCGTCGCGGCTGAACAAGCGTTCGCGCTCGGCAAATGCTTGTAATCGCAGCAGGCTGGATTCAAGTTTTTGCGCCAGCAGGCTGATTTCTTGATCGCGAAACTGACTGGCAAAACCTGCTGCGACCGGTTCCTGGCTGACCAGCAACGCCAGTTGTTGCAGCGGTGCCACTGCGCGCCGCGCCAGATACCAGCCCAGCGCCAGTGCCAGCAGTAAAAACAGCGCAAACAAGCTGCCATAAACCGCCAGCATCGTCTGGCGAACCGGCCGCACCACCAATTGTTGGCTGACTTCCGTCACCAGAAACAGCGGTTGTGGTGTCGCAGGATGCACCCAGCGCCTTAGGTGATAATGCCGGCCAGCAGTACCGGCCAGTTCCGATGCTTTGGGCTCCGCTTGGTAAGCCGCCGCTAAATCCGCCGGAAACTCCGCGGCTGAATGATAGATGTGCAGATGTGTATCCAATGGCGTGGTTGGCGCTGGCAGGCCTTGCTGACGGGCAATTTCCTGATCCAGCCGCTGATAAAACAGCGCGTCTTCGGTGGTGTAAACAAACACCAGCATCAGCAGGCCGAACAACACACCACAGGCCAGTACCAGCAGCAAAAATGCGGCGCGGATGCGCAGGCTCAGTGAGGTTTTGCCAAGGGTCATGCTACCGGCTCCGGCACGCGCAGCACAAAACCAACGCCATGGACGGTGTGCAATAACGGCCAGGCAAAAGGCTTGTCGAGTTGCTGGCGCAGCAAATAAACATGACTGCGCAGCGCATCGGAATCCGGTGCTTGATCGGGCCAAAGTGCGTCAGTCAGTTGCTGGCGGTGTAATACCGCCGGATAGGCTTCTGCTAAAAGTTGCAGAATTTGCAAGCCGAGCGGGTGCAGTTGCAGCAGCTGGTCGTCGCGCCAGGCTTGCAAAGTGCGCCGGTCCAGCCGCAGCGGGCCAATCTCCAGACAATATTGCGGCGGGTCGTTGCGCCGCGCTAATGCCTGACAGCGCAGCGCCAGTTCGGCCAGCGCAAAAGGTTTGGTCAGGTAATCGTCGGCACCGGCAGAAAAACCATCGGTTTTGTCGGCCAGGGTGTCGCGGGCGGTGAGCATCAGCACCGGCGTATGCCGGCTCGCCTGACTACGTAGCTGGCGGCACAGACTCAGGCCATCCAGTCGTGGCAGCATCAAATCGAGCAAAATCACATCAAACTGCTGTTGCAGCGCCAGCTGCAGGCCAAGTTTGCCGTCGGCGGCATAGTCGGTCTGATGGCCGAGCAGCTGCAAATAATCGAGGATATTACGCGCCAGCGCCGGTTCGTCTTCGACCAGCAAAATACGTAAAAACCGGCCGGGAAAAGCGGTTGGCGGCGCAGAATGCTGTGGCATGAAGAGTTCCGGTGTCTCGGTTTGTGCGCAGCATAATGCCGGCACTGTGAAAAATCTGTCAAATACCGCTATGACAGGCCGGTTTTCTGGCCGCTACGCCGGCTTTTTATCCATTCAGACTGAACCTGCGACAACTGTCGCATTTTTTGCTTGTCAATCTGCGACAGTTGTCGCAGCATGTGTTTATCAACCATGCAGAGAGTCGCTGATGCAACCGACAGCACCTGAACTGGAAATATTGAAATTGCTCTGGCAACAACAACCGCAAACCGGCCGTGAACTACACGATCAGCTGGCGGATGTGCTGGACTGGAGTTATTCCTCCACCCGCAAAACGCTGGAGCGTATGGTCGACAAAGGCCTGTTGCAGCTGGTGCAACAGGGTAATCAGAACAGCTACGCCGCTTTGGTCGCCAAAGTGCCGACGCTGGCCGCGCTGGCGCAGGATTTCGCCAGCCGGGTGCTGGAACTGAAACAACCGCTGCCAGTGGCGATGTTTGCCGACAGTGCTTTGTTAAGTGCTGAAGATTTGCAGGCACTGGAGCAACAGCTACAGCAGCTGGAGCGGGGAGACGAGCCATGCTGAATCTGTTATCGCTGCTGCTTTGCTGGGTGTTGTGGACATCGGTCCTGGCTGGTTTGTTACAGCTTGGACGGCGTTATTCCCAGCGGCTGAGCGCGGCGACACAAGTCGCGCCGCTGTTGCTGCTGGTGTCTTTGCTGCCCTTTTTGCCCTGGCCGGAACAAAGCGCTGTGCTGCCGGCGCTGTGGCTGAGCGCGCATGATCATGGTGTTAGCCCGCTGCTGGCGTTGCCGGCACATCCAGGCTGGCTGGAACAACAACCGCTACAGGCCTGGTTGCCGCAGTTGGCTTTTTGGCTGCTGCTGGCCGGTTGTGTCTTGTCTGGCTTTTTAATGGCGCGGCAATGGCAGTTATGGCGACGTCTGCATCAATGGTCATTGCCATTACCAGCGCAGCGTTTGGTTGCGGTTGTTGCGCCGGATCCGGCATTACAGGCGGCGCTTGAGCGTCATCCGCTGCAACTGCGGCAGTTGCCGCATGGCGGCAGCCCTTTTGTCAGCGGCATCACCGATGGCACTTTGTGGTTGCCGGACTGGTTCTGGCAGTTACCTGCCGGCCAGCAGCGGCTGTTGTTATGGCATGAGCTGAAGCATCTGCAGCGGCGTGACCCGTTATGGCTGTTGAGCTGGCGGCTGCTCTGCGCCTTGTGCTGGTTTAATCCGGCGCTGCGGTTGCTGGAGCGGCATTATCAGTCGGCGATGGAACATGCGGTCGACCACTGGGTGCTGCAGCAATACCCTGCCCAGCGCAGCGCCTATGCCCGTACTTTGCTTGCAGTGATCCGCGCCCAGCAGCAGGCGTTTCAGTCCGGGCTTTGGCTGCAGGCCAATGCCGGTACTGGCCCGGCGCAAGTATTACAACAACGACTGCAGCAGATTTTACAACCGGCGCAGCGTTTGTCCGCCCGGCAGTTTTGCCTGTTAGCCCTGGCACTGATCAGTCTGAGTGTGCCGGCGCTGGCGCTGAAAACTGAACTGACCGGTCTGGCGCCACAGCAATGGCAGGCGCCGCTGTTACGGGGCCACGTCGGTTCCTGGTTTGGTGAAGTTCACAGTTTTCGTCAGAGCAAACCGCATGGCGGCCTCGATTTTATTGCGCCGCGTGGCACTGCGGTGCTGGCTGTCGCCGCCGGCAAAGTGCTGCTCAGTGGCAGCAACAGCCTGCATCCGAATCTCGGTAATGTGGTGCTGGTCGATCACGGCGGTGGTTATCAGTCGATGTACGCGCATCTGGACGCGGTCACAGTGCAGCCGGGTCAGCAGCTGCAGGCCGGGCAGTCAGTTGGCACTTTAGGCAATAGCGGCCGCACCACTGGGCCACATTTACATCTGGAACTGATCCAGGCCGGCGAGCGGGTTGATCCGGCGACCTTGCTGCCTTTGAACATGATGCAAGGAGCTACGGGTGAATAAGTTGTACCGTTTTTTTCAATTCCTGCCGCTGGCGGCACTTTGTGGTGTTGCTATCGCAGGTCAGGCGCAGGCGGGCGCAGATCCGATGCTTTCGGCGCAATTTCAGCAGCAATTTAATGCACAGCTGCAAAGCGCCAAAGTGCCGGGCGGTGCTTATGCCATCGTGTATCAGGACCGGGTGCTGGCGCTTGGCAGTTATGGCGTGCGGGCTGTCGGCGAGCCGGCGCGGGTCAATCCGGATACGGTATTTCGCCTTGCGTCTGTGTCCAAAACTTTTGCCGGCAATTTGCTGGTGCAGCTGTCGCAGCAGGGGCAGCTGGATTTACAGCAACCACTGAAAGCCTATGTCCCTGAATTACATTTGAAAAATGCGCAAATAGAGCAACAGGTCAATGTCGAAAGTGTGCTGTCGCAAGGCTCTGGTTTCTGGGCCCATGCTTTTGAAGATTTGATTGAAGCCAACAAAACGCCGGCAGAAATTTTGCCGCGACTGGCCGAGCTGGCGCCGGTCTGCCCACCGCGTCGGTGTTACAGCTACCAGAATGTGTTGTTTGGCCTGCTGGGCAGGGCGGCCGAGCAAAGTACTGGCCAGTCGTATGAAAGTCTGGTCAGCGCCAAAGTATTCAGCCCGCTGCAGATGCACACGGCCTCTTATGGCCTGACCGGTCTGCTGGCCAGCCGGAACAAAGCCCTGCCGCATCAGCGCGGTGGCAAAGGCTGGCGGACGGTGAAACCCAAAGCGAATTTTTACCGCTTTCCGGCTGCGGCCGGGGTGAATGCCAGCGCGCGCGATTTGTCGCAGTACCTGATAGCGATGCTGGGACACAGACCCGAAGTGTTTTCGCCGGCGCTGCTCAGTCAATTACAACAACCGCTGGTGAAAATGCCGGGCAAACCGCGTTGGCCGGTGTGGCAGCAATACCGCAATGCCAGCGCCTGGTATGGGCGTGGTTGGCGCATGGTGCAGTATGGTGACGACCGGCTGTATTACCACGCCGGCGTTGTCGACGGCTACCGGCCTTATATCGCCTATTCACCATCGACCGGCTACGGTCTGGTGCTGCTGACCAATGCCGAAGCCGATGTGACCGGTAAACTGGCCGGTTGGTTCTGGCAGCAGGTGTTACCGGGGCCGCAACTGGCAAAACAAAAGCAGGGTGCTGCAAAAAAAGGCGCTAAATAATGTTGATGCAAATGCTGGGACGCAGTTTAGCTGGCGTAAAAGGGCTGCTGTTGCTGGTTTTTGGCTTTCCACTGCTGGCAGCACAGGTCCCACAAGTATCGCTCAGTGGCACCGCTGTCTATGAACTGAGTTTTCAGGGCCGCACTTATCCGCTGTGGGTAGATGTGCCGGCAGCGTATCACAAGGATCGGCGCGACTACCCGCTGCTGCTGGTCACCGATGCGCCTTATGCTTTTCCGCTGATCCGCAGTATCCGCAACCGGGTTGGGCAGCAGGGCCAGAATATTGAGGATTTTATTCTGGTTGGACTGGCCTATCCGGCCACGGACACGCCAGCTGCCAGTCGCAGTCGTGATTACACCACCTCAAATGTCAAAGCGCGTCCGGCCAAAGCTGGCGAAAGCTACAGCGCGCCGGTATATGGCAATGCGCCGGCCTTTGCCGGTTTTATTACGCAGCAGGTATTACCGATGTTGCAGCAGCAATACCGCATAGATCGGCAGCGTCGGATTTATCTCGGTCATTCGTATGGTGCATTGCTGGGGACTTATCTGTTCCTGCACCAGCCAGAGCATTTCAGCCATTATGTGCTGAGTAGCCCGTCATTATGGTTTGATCAACATCGCCTGCTCGGTGAAGTGCCGGCTTTGCTACAGGCATTACCTGCTGCAACCCAGGCTAAAATCTGGTTATACAGCGGTGGGCTGGAACAACCAGGGCCGAGTGTCCGGCATAACCGAGAAACTGATCTGGTCGGCGATATGCAGCGCTTTGCCAAGCTGTTAAGCCCGATCAAAGGTTTGCAGGTTAAATCGCAGGTGCTGGACGGGGAAGACCATTTAACCGTGTTTCCACCGATGGTGACCCGCGCCATGCTGGAGATCCTGCCAGGCACCGGCCCTTATAGCGGCGGTTGATCTGTCAGTTATTCGCACATAAAAAATGCAGTGTTGCCACTGCATTTTTTATGCGTCATCAGTCTGTGACTGGCCAGACTGAGTATCTTATTTAATGCCCCAGATGAATACGCCGGCGCGCCAGCGCTTCCTGCTCATAGTCTTCCATATACTGCGCTAAATCGTTTTTCCAGCGTTCGTTTTCTTCCGCCAAATCGAGCTGGGTATGGGCTTCGATATGGTCTTTACGCACCAACAAATCATGCGCCCGCTGCTGCAATTCACTGGCAACTTCGGCGTAGATTTGCGGTTCTCCGGAGAGTGTATGAAGTTTTCTATGCGCCATCACAGTCAATACAACTAAAGTAACGCTTGAGAGAATCAATACAAATTCCATCTATCTTGCCTTGTAAAGTAAGGATTCTTTCCGGAAGTCCTGCAGCCAGAAATAACAGATAATTGGAATTAATCCAATACTGATTGTCGGGATACTTATTTGATATGCAATAGCAAAGAATCCGTTATTCAGCGTTGCTCTATCAATGAAGTCGATTGCTTGAATCGCAGTTAGTAGCACGTAAGAGAAAGAAACGGTTATAGCAACTTTTGAAGCTCTAATTTTGTGTGCCACATGAAACTTAAGAATCAGAATGATACTTACTAAATTTAAAAGCATCCAAGAGCCATACCAGAAAAATTTGTTATATATCCCTTGCCTTGACGCAATTTCTAATAAGTTTGGCAAAATAAGTATTGCGATTCCATTAGTCAAACAGAGGACTAGTAAGGTGACCGTTGCCGAACTCATTCTTTTTTCAAAAAAAAATGCGAGTAAAAAAATACCTATATAAACAATGCTAGTTGCATCGCCTATTGTTTTGAGCGATTCATATAAATCTGCACTCAGCATTATCTATGCTCTCAAGTTACTATCGTACAATTAAAAAGCTATGGATCAATATGGAGGCCTAATACCTGCACCATTAAAAGGCGTTGAATCAGGTGGTCTTATACCTGCGCCATTTAAAGGTGTTGCGACAGGAGTTGTGCCTGTGTCATCAGTTTCACTCGACTGCTGAAACAACTCTTTTGCCTCTGCACTGATTGAAACCTTATCACCACTGCTTTGGCTGGAAGTGGTTGTTGCTGTTGTGACAGCTGCTGGTGCTGCCGGCTGTGTTTTGACATCGTTAGCGGCATAAGCAGTGGCGTAAGCTCTGCTGCCCTGAATACTCAGATCGTTCATTGTTGATACCTGGTTGCTGGGTTATAGATCGGACTTGGTGCAAACTTGTTGCTGTTTTTTGTGAACTATAGGTGAACAGTTGCAGGAAAAACAATCTGCGGGCAGGGGGATGTTGCGGGAAATTGTTGATAAAGATCTGATATTTTTTGTCAGAAGCGCTGCCACGGGCTGCGCTTCTGCTGACCTGTGCCGTTGCTTACAGCCCTGAGCACCAGTTATTGCCCTCTGGGTCCAGCACAAAGGCGATTTTCAGTTTTACGGCCTGTTTCAGCAGATAATCCTTCACTGGGCCGGCGTTGCTGTCCTGTTGTTCGCGGCGAAAATCACCGGTCTGATAAATCAGCGTTTGCTGGTATTGCTGCTGTCCGGCAGGCTGAAACAACAGATAACGGAATGTGCCGGCATCGCGACAGTTGCTCTGTTCTTTGCCGAGCGTGTTGTTGCTGAGCTGCCGGCTTTGTAGCCACAGACTGTTGAGCTGCTCAGGACTCAGGCTTTCGACAAACTCAAAACGGGCGGCTTCAAAATAGCGGGTTAACTCCGTTTCGCTGGCTTGGGCAGTGGCCGGTAACGCAGCGGCGGCGTCAGACAGGTCAAACTGATACAGATCGCCGTTGCCTTTGATAACAAAACCTTTTTTGGTCTTCGTCCAGGCATTGTTTTCATAGACGGCGGCAAACAGATATTTACCGGGTTGTTGTTGCACGGGTGTGTCTGCCGGTAAGGGGGCAGCATTGTGACTGCCGCCGCAAGCAGCCACTGCGATAGTGCTACATATTGCAAATACCATATTTTTCATTGTGAGCCCTCAGATTGAATCCCGATGCACTTAAATTAAGCGAGCGGAATTGCTGATGCTGTGAAACTTTGTAAAAGGCTGTGCAGTTAACCACAATAATAAAAAAAACCGGCATTAAGCCGGTTTTTATCAGAATAATATCAGCGTTTATTTCTTCGCCGACAGATACGCCAGCAGTTCAATCAATTGTTGTTCGGCATTTTTTTCATCAAGGCCATCAAACTTCACTTTGTACTTGCCATTGACCAATAACATAGGCACGCCAGTCAGAACCTTTTTCTCGGTCCAGTAAGTTTGTTGCTCTTTCATTTTATTAGCTGCAGCCAGCACTGGCATGCTGTTAAAGCCTTTATCAAAAGTGGCAGCGTCAAAATTGTTGACCACTAATAAAGAACGAATATCACTGTCAGAGCCAAAGTTGGCATGTTGCTGATGAATATAGTTAAAAATCATCCCCGCCACTTCCTGGCCCTGACCAGCGTTTGCGCCGACCAGATATGCGCGGGCCATGCTGTTTTGCACAGATGCCGGGCTGGCCTGAATAAAATCGACATGATTCTTTTCAAATTTCACGCCTGCAGGCAGGCTTTTGGCCAGTTTGTTGGCCAGTGGTTCAAAAGCGAAGCAATGACCGCAATAAAACGAGAAAAACTCGGTGACCACAGGAGTGGCGGTGGCGGTTTCCGCCACCACTTCATAATGCTTGCCTTCAGTGAATGTGCTGGCAGCCTGGCTGAAAGCGGCTGCGGCCAGTCCGGCACACAGCAGCATGGATTTCACAAATTTTCTGTACATACAAAAGGCTCCGGATGCTTAAGGTTTTGTCAGCAGATACTGCACTAAGGCTTTAAAATCCTGTTCGGTGTTGGATTTATCCAGCGCCTGATTGATGATTTTGTAACGGCCGTTGATGATGAAAGTCGGTACTGAGTTCAGTACTTTAGATTTTGCGGCGTCGGCCTGGCTCTTTTGCATCAGTTTGGTTTGTGATTTTACGACGAAGTTGTTGATTTCTTTATCGTAGACGCCGCCATCGATACCGGCAGCAACCACAACAGCCCGAATATCTTCGGCCGTCGCAAATGGCTGATGTTTGACATGAATGTGTTCAAAAATTGCTTTACTGACTTCGTCGCCTTTGCCTTTGGCTTTCGCCAGAACCATAGCCTGTGTCAGATTTTCCTGGATCTCTTTGCTGGCCTGTCCCATGAAATCAACATGGTATTTTTTCATTGCTGTGCCTTCAGGCAGCGACTTTTCCAGGCTTTTGACAAAAGGATCAAAAGCAAAACAATGTGGGCAATAGAACGAGAAGAATTCTTTGACTTCCGGTTTGCTGGTGCCTTGTTCGGCGACCACTTCATAGTGTTTCCCCTCTTCATAAGGACCCGCAGCCAGCGCGGCTGGCGCCAGACAAAATGCAAATAAAATCGACAGCAGTTTTTTCATATTAATTTCCAGTCAGTCCGGTTAATCACAGAAGAACGGCGCACAGCTTACACCGAAGCAAATTCCGCTGTACAGCGTCTGGCCGCGGCATCCGTCAGATATCAAACGGATATAAGCGCAGGGCCGGTTGTTGCAGCCGTATATTTTGTTGTCTGAGCTGCTGCAGCTGCTGTAGCCAGTACTCTTCGCTGGCAAACCAGGGGAAGTGTAACGGAAAGGCCGGATCAGCCCAGCGCTCCGCCAGCCAGACCATGTACAGCACCAGACGGCGACAGCGCAGCGGTTCAATGAACGCCAGTTCTGACTGCTGAAAATCAGTAAAGTTCTGATATTGTTCAGTTAATATCTCGAGCTGGATTCGTTGTTCCATTTCATCGCCGGCTAGCAGCATCCAGAAATCCTGCACAGCCGGGCCTTGCAGGCAGTCGTCGAAATCAAGCAGAAACAGCTGGCGGTCGGTCAGGATATTGCCAGGATGACAGTCGCCGTGGATCCGACGGGTCTGGTAAGCCGGCAACGCGCACTGGCGCAGCGTTTGTAGCAACATTTCCAGCACTTGCTGGTATTGCGCTTGTAATCCGGCCGGCAATAAAGCGCATTGCAATAACTTTGGGATGGCCTGTTGCAGATCCTGCACAAGCCGGATCTCCGGCCTGAGCTGGAATGGCTGTGCCCGACCCACCTGGTGTAACTGGCCTAATAAGGTGCCCAGTTGTTCCCAGTGTTCATCCTGTTCTGCGCTGAAGGTGCGGCCACCTTTGCTGGGAAACAGCGCAAAGCGATAGTGCTGGTATTGCAGCAGCGTCTGTCCGGCCAACTGCAGTGGGGCGATGATATCGAGCCCGGCATGTTGTAATTCGGCGCAAAACTGATGTTCTTCGAGGATTTGTGCTGAGTTCCAGCGTTCTGGTCGGTAGAACTTCACCACATACCGCTGGTTGTCTTCGGCTTTAAACTGGTAAACCCGGTTTTCATAGCTGTTCAGTGCCAGTAAGCCGCTTTCCGGGCGGATCTGGTAACTTTCCAGCGCATCGAGCAGCAAGTCAGGCTGCAGCTGACTGAAATGAAAATTGGCGGACATCACACTTCCCGACGCAACGATAAAAGAAGTGCTGATGATAACCCGCCCGCCGGCACCGCGCTCATCTGCTTGCGTTGCAGCCAGAAAAAAAGCCGCCCGCAGGCGGCTTTTGTGCAGCTTTACCGGCTAACGCGCCGAAAAGAAATTGCTGCGTTGTGACAACCGGACTTCAGCATCCGCTTTGTTTTCGATGCTGAATTCAATATCGGTCATCGGTTTGCTTAAATCGGCCGGATCTGCTGACAGACTGATTGGCACACTCGCGGTGTCGCCACCTTTAATGGTCACTTCGGTGATGCCAAGCCAGTTGGTCTTGTCCATGCCGGTGAAACTGAGTTTAAAGGTCTGTTCCTGCTGAGATTTGTTAATAATCTTCAAGGTGTAAGTGTTTTCGATCAGCCCTTCGTCGGTCTCACGGAACAGACTGCCGCGGTCACGCACCACATCGAGTTCTGCCGGCATCCGGGTCCACAAGGTCCAGGCAAATGCACTGCACACCACTAACAACACGACAAAATACCCAAGCAGTTTTGGCCGCACCACTTTGGTTGGTTTGCCATGCAGGCTGTGTTCTGTGGTATAGCTGATCAGGCCTTTGGCATAGCCCATCTTCTCCATGGTGTCGTCACAGGCATCAATACAGGCACCGCAGTTGATGCACTCATATTGCAGACCGTTACGGATATCAATCCCGGTCGGACACACGTGCACACACAGATTACAGTCAATACAGTCGCCCAGACCTTTGGCTTTGTAGTCGGTATCTTTGCGTGAGCGTGGTCCGCGGCTTTCACCGCGTGCCGTATCATAAGTAACGGTAAAGGTATCTTTGTCGAACATCGCCGACTGGAAGCGGGCGTATGGACAAATATGGGTACACATGATTTCGCGCATCCAGCCGGCATTCCCATAAGTGCAGAACATAAAAATCAGCACAAATACCACAGACCAGAAGCTGGCGTTCCAGCTGAAGAAATCAATAAACAACTGATCAATCGGCGTGAAATAACCGACAAAGATTAACGAGGTCAATAATGAAAACGCCAGCCAGGCCAGATGAGTCAGGCCTTTTTTCAGCACTTTTTGTCCGGTCCACGGGTCTTTATCCAGCTTCATCCGGTTATTCCGGCTGCCCTGAATTTTCTCTTCGAACCAGATAAAAATGAAGGTCCAGACTGTCTGTGGACATAAATAACCACACCAGACCCGGCCGTAAAAAGTGGTCACAAAAAACAGGGCGTATGCCCCGATGACAAAAATCCAGGCCATGATGGTGAAATCCTGTGGCCACAGGGTCATGCCAAAAATATTAAATTTTTGCTCGTCGAGGTCAAATAATACCGCCTGATGACCCTCAAATTGTAACCAGGGGATCAGGAAAAACAGCGCCATAAATATAAAGCCCATGTTGCGGCGCAGGCGCTGATGCAGGCCTTTCACCGCCCGGACATAAATCCGGTCCCGCGCCGGATATTGCACCGGAGCCTTTGGGTTGTGCATGTCGACTTTGACCGGAATACGTTGTTGCTGGTCCAAGGGGTACCTCTTTTTATGCTGAAAATGCTGCAGTGACAGCCAGGCAGGTTTGCGAGTATAGCAGTTCGCACCTGCGGCTTGTCCAAAGCCCTTGCTGATTTTATGGCTATTGCAACTTTGGCTCTGGACTTGAATCATGCACTAAGCAATTTACAGACCACTTGATTTAGCGCATTTTTACTGCACTTTCAGCGAATTTGCCCCTATTGGTGTAAACAGCGTTGTCGGTTCTTGCCGGTTGCTGTAAATGTCGTGTACAGATAGCCGGAACTGTTGTCAGAAAAGCGGATCTGCGTAGAATAGAGACTGGCTTGGTGGAGGTGGTATGAAAAAAGTTTTATGGTTGATTGCTGCGCTGTTGTTATTGGCGACCTTTTCTGATCACCCGAGGATAAAACCGTATAAAGATCAGTTGTATGCTCTGTTTGCTGAAACTGCAGGCAACGCCAGTCAGGTGCATGGTGAGCAGGTGATGCGGACGATCAAAGCGCGTTTTGCCGGATTCTCGGCTGAGCTTGGTCAGAAACAGCGGGAAGAGCTTGAACGTATCACGCAGAACAAAACTGAATTACTGGCTTTTTATCAGAGTTATTGTGTGGAACAGCAGTTTAATCCGTTATTTTTCGGGCCGACGCAACAACAGATCTGCCAGACCATCAAAGAGTTCTCGCACGGGCTGCGCTGATTTTCTCAACGTGGCCAGATCATTGCCGGCCGACTAATAAAAAAGGCGGTCATCGGACCGCCTGTGCTGATAACGATGATTTTTCAGTCGATTTTCTTAACCACGACCGCCTGGCCGCTTTGGATCACAACACTTTGATTATGTGCATCGACGTTGAGAATTAACTGGCGGATCAATTTGGATTTTGACACGCCGGTGTCCTGACTCAGCTGGTTCAGCACTTCGATCGCTTCTTCACTCAGAGTAAAAGTCGCATGACGCATCGGCCCTTTGCTGATTAAAGGCTCCTGATCATCACCGGCAACCTGACGTACGCTGACAATCTGCGGCTTACCCATCGCATAGTTTTCAGCGTCGGCAATAAATTCATCGACTGAAAAAGCGTGCTTATTCGATCGTGTTGAATTTTTTTTCAGATCGGTCAATGCCATCTTCTTGTATCGCCTTCATTGCCATTAATTCCTGAATGATGTCTTTGATTTCACAGGCGGCTTTCCCGTCCGGCTCTGTGTCCATCACCGACATACCTTTTTCTTCACTGTCATCGTAGATGTTGCGACTGAAAGTAACGGAATTCAGTACCCGCAAATTAAAGGAACGCACCACATCTTTCGCTTCGAGGATCCGATTGGCCTGATTAGGTAGCGACGGGCATTGGGTCAGCACACAGGCCACAATCATGTCCGGATTGACCACGTTACAGTTACTGACCAGATCTTCCAGGTGTTCCAGTGTTTTCAGATCGCGG
Source organism: uncultured Chromatiaceae bacterium (assembly GCA_937978655.1). Classification (GTDB taxonomy): domain Bacteria; phylum Pseudomonadota; class Gammaproteobacteria; order Enterobacterales; family Alteromonadaceae; genus Pararheinheimera. The sequence goes on along the minus strand of CALJUX010000034.1, from coordinate 41,694 downwards.
CGTTTCGGTCGCAGGGGTAACAGGACATGAGAGGCAACTGACATCGCCGAACGCAATGCCACGCTGTCCTGACCACCGCAGTCCACGATGACGTAGTCATAATGATGTTCAAGACTTTTTAATTCATAACGGATTTTTCCGTACATCTGTACGCAGTTAATCCACTGGACCTGGGGCGACAGATGGCGCTCCTGAACCCAGTCAGATGTGGTGCGTTGCGGGTCACAATCGACCAGAATGACATTGGCATTTTTCATGCTGGAAAAATACACCGCGATATTTTGCGCCAGACAGCTCTTGCCACTGCCGCCCTTTTCACCACCAACTAACAAAATCATGGAGCTTCCCTCTTAGTCGCGACCAAAACAATTCAGCACTGCTTTTGCAGAACTGCAGGTTGTGCAGACCGCCTCGGAACAGGCGGGCCGGTTTACAGTGTAGGAGGTTTCCGCCAAATCAGCCACAGTCTCGTGGCTCACAGCCTGACCTGAATTTGTGCAATGGCATGTAAGGCTTTTTCCACGGCCTGTGCCGTGCTGTCGCCTAAGGCCAGTGCTACGCCCAGACGGCGTTCGCCCTGAACTTCCGGCTTGCCGAACAAGCGCAGTTCAGTATCGGGGGCGGTCAGTGCTGCGGCCAGATTGGTGTATTGCATCTGACTGGAATTGCCTGCCACCAGCAACACGGCGGAAGCCGCCGGCCCATACTGACGGATTGCCGGGATCGGCAGGCCTAAAATGGCGCGGGCGTGCAAGGCAAATTCGGATAAATTCTGTGAAATCAACGTCACCATACCAGTGTCATGCGGCCGTGGCGACACTTCGCTGAACCAGACATCATCGCCTTTGACAAAAAGTTCGACACCGAACAAACCGCGCCCGCCCAAGGCTGCAGTGATGCGGGCGGCGTAGTCACGGGCTTTTGCCAGGGCCGGCGCTGACATCTGCTGAGGTTGCCACGATTCGCGATAGTCACCACGCTCTTGCCGGTGGCCGATCGGATCACAGAATTGGGTCTGACCATCAGCGCTGCGCACGGTCAGTAAGGTGATTTCATAATCAAAATCGACAAAACCTTCCACGATCACCCGGCCTTTGCCGGCGCGGCCACCTTCCTGTGCATATTGCCAGGCCTTTTCCAGATCGGCGGCACTTTTCAGTACGGACTGCCCCTTGCCGGACGAAGACATAATAGGTTTGACCACACAAGGGTAACCAATGTCGGCGACAGCGCTGAGATAACTCTGGTGATCGTCGGCAAAACGATAGCGCGACGTTGGCAGTGCCAGCTCTTCCGCCGCAAGCCGGCGAATGCCTTCGCGGTTCATGGTCAGGTGGGCCGCTCGGGCGCTTGGGATCACACAAAAACCGGCCTGCTCCAGTTCCAGCAGGGTTGCCGTGGCGATGGCTTCAATTTCCGGCACGATAAAATCGGGTTTCTCCCGGATCACCAGCTGGCGCAGTGCGGCGCCATCGAGCATCGAAATGACATAGTGCCGGTCTGCCACCTGCATCGCTGGCGCATTCGGGTAACGATCTGCTGCTATCACTTCACAGCCATAGCGTTTCAGTTCAATACAGACTTCTTTACCCAGCTCGCCACAGCCTAATAACAGGACTTTAGTGGCACGGTTGCTGCCAGGGGTTCCAATCTCAGACATCAGTTATCTCTTTATTCATCAATGCGGCGGACTGCCGCGGGGAAGCGCTGACTTCAGATTACTGATCAGGTTGGCTTTTTCAACCTTTATCGCCTGGGAACCGCGAATTCTGCGCTGCGGCAAACAAAAAACGGACCCTGAGGTCCGTTTTGGTAATCTGCTTTTTGAGATCAGGCAACTACAGCCTGGCACGGCTGGCTGACTGCGCTGCGGCGGCGGAACCAGAACAACGCTGGCACCAGCAGCAATAATGCAGCGGGGCTTGGCGCGCTGACCGGCGGTGTACCGCCTGACGGCACATCCAGCGGAGCCCAGTTCATTTGCATGTTGCCTTTCCATGAATTGGCGATCACATGACCCCAGACCACGCCGCTGGACGAGCTGACATTCGCCGAAGGTGCCAGAATAGAGCCATAAATCGCCTGTGATAAATTCAGATCGGTCACGCCATAGAAATTAAATAAGATGTGTTTATCAATGGCAGACTGATTTTGGTTATTGATGAATTTGTGTGTACTGATGTCATTGCCTAAATCCATCTGCGCCACTTTAAAATTGACACAACCAGTCTTGCCGGCCGCACAATTGCCAGATGCGACTTTATTCGGATTCGAGACGTTAAAGACAATCAGTGCGTCTTTGGCAATATTCTTGTTGTCGATTTTGATCAGCGAGTAGCTGTTCAGATCTTGTTGAGTAATATCAATTATATAAACATTTGATGCATTCGCAGCTGCCGGGGTGAACGTCAATGTGCTCCATTGCGCTTTGCGGCTGATATCCGGCGTGGTGGACTTTGCCAGTTGTTCTGACAACTGATTCAGATGATTAAATGCGCCATTAAAATCGATACCGGTATCGCTGGTTTTACTGGCGGTACCGGCGCCCAGCGTGCCGGTCAGTTTACCACCGTACACCAGCTGGCCTTGTGAATGTTCAGTGCCGCCATGCACGCTGAGACTGCCGCCGCCGGTTTTGTTGACATTGCCGCCGACTATGACTTCAGCTCCTTGTGCCGCCGCGTTTTTATCGGCAAAAGAGTAGCCGCCGTTGATAGTCAGGTTGCCACCAATGGCGGCTCTGCCCTCAACATCGGGGCCTGATGAGTTGAAGTTGCCTTTGATAAAAGTATTAAATTCAGCGGCCTGACCCAGGCTGATATTGCCGGCCTGTGCAGTACCGGCTGCCAGCACCAGCAGTGTCAGGGCTAATTTAAAAGACGTATGCATCGTGGGACTCCCCAACAGGTAAAATCGCTGAAAATATACACAATGGTACCTGATTATTGGCTGAAATGACAACGCTGTCTTTATGAAATATTGTTGAAGCTGTTGTTTTTCGCAGTTATTGAATTTAAGTTGTTTGAAATTAATAACTTAAATTATTGCTAATTTAGATGTTTTTCAGACGCAGCGGCTCTCAGCGCCATGATGACGCTGAGTTTTGTCCCTTAAATAGCGGCAATTGCTGGCGGGTGGATCACTGTTGCTGCAGTTTGTTGAATAGTTGCTGTTGTTCCGCGCTGAGTCTGCTGTGGTCCAGTTGATTCAGGATCTGGGTGGCTTCAGGCTTGCGCTGTAAAACCTGCAAAGCCTCGGCAATATGCAGCTGGACCAAAGCTGAATCCGGCTGGCGGATCTCCGCCTGGCGCAGTATACCAAGCCCTTGCTCCGCCTGACCGGCGTGGAGCAAGGCATAACCGTAGGTATCCAGAATGTCCGGCTGTTCCGGCAGCGTATGATAGGCTTTGGCGGCAAATTGCAGCGCTTTGGCCGGATCTGTCTCCAGCAGTAAATTTGCCAGGTTGTTCTGAACCACCGGGTGGGTGTCCGCTAAAGGACTTTGCAGATACAGCTGAATCAACTCGGTCTGTTTTTGCTGACGTTGCAGCAGTTCGGCCAGCGCCAGCGTGGCGCCGATATCGCTGGGCTGGCGTTGCAGCCATTGGCTGATCAGCTGTTGCTGCGCGCCGGGATCTGCCGTCAGACACCGGAACAGCAGCAGCATATGCTGGCGATGACCTGATTGTTGATAGAGCTGTTCGAACAGCGGCCGGGCCTTGGTATATTGTTGTTCTGCCAGATAATAATGCGCTTCTAACTCTTTGACCCGCTCGCTTTGCCCGGTTTGGCGCTGCAGCTGTTGCAGGATCTTCCGGCCTTTACTCAGCTGGTTTTGTTGCAGCGCCAGCCGGGCCTGCAGATACGCCAGTTCATGTTCATCGGCCTGTAAAGTTTCCAGCCGCTGCAGTGTTTTTTGCACTGTCGTGTCAGCGCTGTTTTGCAGTTGCAGCTCCGCCAGTGCGAGCAGGCGCTGCGGTTGGTCATACCACAGACCGAACAGGATATCGGCCACCCGGTTAAATTCAGCGTTGTCATTCTGTTGCAGCGCCAGCCGCATTTTGGCGAAGTAGACGTCAGCATTAATATCGGTCTGTTCCTGCAGGGCTGCCAACAGCTGCGCCGCCTGCTGCTGTTGTCCGGTTTGCAGATAGAGTTCAAGCAGCGCAATGCGCGCCGGGACGCTGTCAGGCCCTGTGGTCGGTAGTTGCTGCAGCAACAGAATGGCGTCCGCAGTTTTGCCGAGCCGCAACGCCGCGTCAGCCAGCAGCTGAATGACCAGCGCATCGTCCGGGGTTGTTTTCAGGATCTGCTGATAGAACCCGGCGGCTGCTGCCCATTGTTGTTGTTGCAGGCTCAGGCTGGCTAACGACAACAAGGCTGGTTTGTAATTGGCGTCCAGTTTCAGTGCTTCGCGGTAGAACTGGCCGGCCAGCGGCGCATCGGCACTTTTCGCTGCCACATCCCCGGCCAGCAGATAAATCTCGACCTTGGCATTGTTCAGCGTCAACAGCTTTTGTGCGGTCGCGCTGGCGTCCTGCAGCGCGCCTTGTTCGAGTTGCAGATAGCCCAGCAACAACAAATCACTGAGCTGGTGCTCTGGCTGACTGGCGAGCAAACGACGGGCTTCTGCAGATTGCTTGTTCCGGAGCAGCCACTGTAAATGGGCTTTGCGCACTTCCTGCTGCGTTGGGAACAGGGCCAGTGCCTGCTGTAACAAGGCCTGTTCAGCCTGGGTATCCCGTAATTGCTGTGCAACCAATGCGCCGAGCAGGTACATTTCAAAGGTCTGATTGCCTTGCGCCAGCGCGCCGTTGATCACAACCTGGGCGCCTTTGTAATCGTGCTGCCGGACCAGACTGTTCGCCAGCAGTTGTTTAATCTGCGCATTCGCCGGATACAGCTGAGCGGCGCGTTTGAGCTTGATCACGGCTGTTTCATACCGTTGCTGATTAAATTCCAGCGTGGCGTTTAACAGCAGGACATCTTCCTGCTCTTTGGCATCTTCCGGCAGGTTATTCAGTTGCATCTGCAACTGGCGGAACATCCGGCTTTGTTCTTTGTTGTCACCCTGAGCACCGATCAGAGTGGCGTGGATCAGCTGGCCAAACGGATTAAACGGGTACTTTTCGCGAAAACTGATGATGGAGGTCAGCGCTTCCTGCAACTTTCCCATGCTTTGCAACGTTTGCGCCTGACCTAACAAAGCCACCGGATCGGCCTGATCCTGAGCCAGCAGGGTGCGCCACAATGCCAGCGCCTGCGCTGGCTGCTGTTGCAGCTGATACAGTTGTGCCTGCAGGTAGCGCGATTTGCGGAAAAAAGCACTGTCTTGCGGAATTAACGCCAGGATTTGTTGTGCCTCGGTCAGCTGCTGTTGTTTCAGCCGCAGATCGGCCTGATGCAGGTGGATCTCATCGGCCAGCGCTGGTGTTGGCTGCAGCGCCAGACTTTGTTGATAATGCTGCGCTGCTGCCGGATAATTTTGCTGCGCTTTTAGCAGGTTGGCTTTCATCAGGTGCCAGCTGGCGGATTGTTGGTATTGCGGGTATTGCTCCAGCAGGTGCAAGGTTTGATCGGTTTTTTGTTGCGCCAGCAAGGCCCGCATTAAATCATAAATCAGTGGTTCTGCCGCTGCGCCGCCATCGAGCGCCAGCTGCAGCTCTTTTTCCGCACTGCTCCAGTTGCCGGCGGTCAGTAACAGTTGTCCCAGCATCAACCGGGCTGGTAAATAAGCCGGATTTTGTTGCAGACTGTTCCGCAGCTCCAGTTCGGCTTCACGCCACAGTTGCTGCTGGCTGTACTGGCGGGCCTTTTCATAAAAGGCCGCCGCAGTATCGGCTGCACAAACCGGTTGCGCTAACAAGGCAACCAACACAGAGAGCAAACGCAGTTTCATTACAATTCCTTCACAGCCGGACTGACGTTCACTTTAATTGATAGCGTTGTCATTCGCAAAGTTTGTCTGGTGTCGGAGCACTTCAGGAGGGACTACATGCAAGCAGAACATCGGCCAGAGCAACATTGTTTTGTCTATCAGCATGCCGGGGCAGAAGCGCGGCTGGACTACCGGCTGTTTCAGCAGCAGGGGCAACCGGCAGTGGATTTTTATCATACCTTTGTGCCGGCGGAGTTCCGTGGTCAGGGCATCGCCGCGCTGCTGACGGCGGCGGCACTGGACTGGGCGCGGGCGCAGCAATTGCAGATCCATGCCAGCTGCAGTTATGTGGCCCGGGCGTTATAGTGCTTGCATTATTTGAAAAATGTATACAAATTTATATTATGTATGCAAATTCAAGTGAGGCAGCAAACTATGACAGGGCAAAATTCCCGCGAACCGCAGCGTCCGGCCGCATCGGCGCGCAGCGCTGAGCCGGTTGCCGGCTGGAGCAGTTCCCATTGGGTGGCGGGTTTTGTCGCGGTACTGGTAGGTTTTGCCAGCTCTGTGGCAATAGTGTTTCAGGCCGCCGCCGCGGCTGGGGCGAACGCCGCGCAGATCGCCAGCTGGATTGGCATCCTGGGTTTTGCTATGGGCGTGACCTGCATCGGCTTTTCCTGGTACTTCAGAGCGCCGGTGCTGACCGCCTGGTCAACCCCCGGCGCCGCCTTGCTGGCTACCAGTCTGACCGGTTACAGCCTGGGCGAAGCGGTTGGGGTGTTTATGTTCAGCGCCCTGCTGACATTATTACTGGGGTTGTCCGGCTGGTTTGACCGGCTGACGCGGGCACTGCCGTTGCCGCTGGCCAGCGCGATGCTGGCCGGGATCCTGTTGCAGTTTGGCCTCGGCATTTTCCGGCATTTGCCAGCTGCGCCGTTGCTGGTGATCGGCAGTGTGGTGTTGTTTGTGTTATGCCGCCGCCTGCTGCCGCGTTACTGCATTCCGCTGGTGTTATTGGCTGGTCTGCTCTTCACGCTTTTGCGTGGGGAATGGTCGCTGCAGCAGCTGGACCCAAAGCTGGTGCAGCTGGAATGGGTCTGGCCGGTATGGAACTGGCAGGCGATTTTAGGCGTCGGGCTGCCGCTGTTTATCGTCACGATGTCGTCGCAAAATGTGCCGGGCCTGGCGGTATTACGCAGCCAGGGTTATCAGACACCAGTGTCGCCTTTGTTAACGGTGACCGGCCTGCTGACACTGGTGACAGCACCTTTTGGCAATTTCTCAATTAATCTCGCGGCTATTACCGCGGCCATTTGTAGCGGGCCCGAAGCGCATCCGGACCCGGCATCGCGTTACCGCGCCGGCATTGCCGCCGGTGTATTTTATCTGCTGACGGGCCTGGCCGGTTCAACCATAGTGGCGTTATTCCTGGCCTTCCCGCCGGCATTAGTGGCCGTAGTGGCAGGACTGGCGTTATTGGTCACCATCGCTGGCAACTTGTCGGTGGTCACCGCCGAAGGGGCGTACCGTGAAGCTGCGATGCTGACCTTTTTGCTGACGGCGTCCGGCGTCAGCTTTTTTGGCATCGCGTCAGCCTTCTGGGGCCTGGTGCTGGGATTGGTGGTTTTGTTGCTGCAAAAATGGCGGGCCTGATGCAAAAAGCCGATCTGTATCTGCAATTGCGGGATGATATCCGCCGCCGGCGCTGGCCGGCAGGCCGGGCGCTGAAACAACAGGAGCTGGCGGACTATTATCAGACCAGCCGTATTCCGGTAAGGGACGCCATGTCGCGGCTGGCTGCTGAAGGCTGGCTGGTCAGCGCCGGCAAAGCCAGTCTGATGGTGCCGCCATTATCGGCTGCTGAAGCATTGGAACTCTGTTTGATCCGCAGCCAGCTGGAACCGTTAGCGTTGCGTCAGGCTTTGCCGCAGCTGAATCAGGCGATTTTGGGCGCTGCCGAAGATTGTCTGAATGCCGCCGACGCCGCCGCGCATGATCCACTGCTGCATGGTGAACTGAACTGGCAGTTCCATCAGCTGTTGTATCAGCCATGTGGTATGCCGACTTTGCTGCAGTTGTTGCAGCAGCTGCATCTCAAAGTGGCGATGTATCTGGGGTTTCAGCAAGTAGAGCTGGGCTATGCTGACAAAAGTGCGGCGGAACATCGTGCACTGTTACAGCATTTGCGGCAGGGGCGTCATGACGCGGCACTTGAACTGTTGCAACAGCATATCGGCGATGCCGCTGCTGCTTTGCAGCGACATCTGCAACACGACGGGAGTTAACAAATGATATTGCCGGGATCAGTCAATGCGATGTTGTGCCCACGCTGTGGTGCAAACAATAGCTGTGGTTTTGCGCAAGGACAGGCTGCGTGTTGGTGTATGCAACTGCCGGTGCTGAGCGCAGAAAAAACCGCTGCGTCTGCAGCGGTCTGTTATTGCCGGAATTGTCTGGTGGAATTAACGGCGGCGGGCGAGTGCCAGCAAAGCGCCGAGGCCCAGCAGGACAAAGCCGAAAGCTCCGCCTGAACTGCCGCCACCGCTGTTTTGTTGTTGCAAAATCGCGGTATTGGCTTTCGGAGCCAGGCTGGCGGCGCTGTTCACATCATTGTTAATCACTGTAATGCTTTCAATCAGCACCAGATTGTCCTGTGTGACCGCCCGCTGTGCCGTGGCATCGGCGCTGGTGTAGTTCCGCAGCGGTACACCGTTGAAACTGGCGTGCAGTTTATTCGGCAACCCGGCAATCGCATCGACGATTTCCATGCCGCTGCCGGTTACCTGGCCAAATACGGTAAAACCAGCGTTTTGTAAATCGAGCTGCGGGTTGCCGCCGCTGTTGTCCGCCAGATTGATAAACCATTGATTTGTTGCGCTATGTGGATCGCCGGCGACTTTAGCCATCGCGATAGTCGCGCGCACATTGGACCATTTTGGTTCGTTGCGTACCGGTGCTTGTTGTGCGACGGCCGTGAACGGCGAAGCGTTATTGCCGCTGTATTTAAAACCACCGCCCTGGATCACAAAACCAGGCTCGCTGCGGTGGATAAAAGTCCCGTTGTAGCTGCCGGCTTTGACGTAGCTGAGGAAGTTGGTCACAGTCGCCGGCGTCGACTGATCAAACAGGTTCACTTCAAAATTACCCAGGCTGGTTTTTACCAGTACGACAGTCGCATGTGCGCTCTGGGCAAGACAAAACGAGGTCAGAAACGCGGCGAGTGGCAGCGGGCGAAGTAACTTTGGCATCAGGGTTTTCTCCAACATGAAATGGCTGTCAGCTTAACTTACAGCCGATTGCCACCGCGAGCAGCATTACATTTAGTGACGAATTGACTACAGAAATCTGTAAACAGCCTGACGCAGGCTGCTGCGCTGCAGGTTTATTTCACCGGCCGGGCTGTCAGTTGTTGCCAGTTGTCCAGATAATGACGCGCGTTCGGGTGTTCACGCGCCTGCTCGAAATAATGTCGCGCTTTGCCAAAGTCCTTCGGGACCACTTTGCCTTCAAAATACAGCAAGCCCAGATAATAACTGGCGCTGATACTGCCTTTGCCGGCCGCCTGTTGCAACAAATCCATCGCTTTGGCCGGATCGGCTTTAGTGCCTTTGCCAAACAGGTACAACAAGGCCAGCCGGTTCAGTGCCGGTGCATAACCTTGCTCAGCGCCGAAGCTATAAAAGCGCAGCGCACCGGCCGCATCGGCCTTAATGCCTTCGCCGTCGTCCAGCATCACGCCAACATGATAAGCACAGGCGGCAACCCCCTGGCGGGTGCACAGATACAGCCAGCGGCTGGCCTGTAGCGGATCTTTTTGCAGCTGTTCGCCGTCGCGATACATGGTGCCGAGCCTGAGCATGGCACGGGCAAAAAAGCGCTCCGCCGCCTGTTGATAATAAAATGCCGCAGGATGTTCCGTTTCGCTGAACCATTGCTGCTCCAGGCCATAGCCGTACAGGTAAAATGCTTCCGGATGAAACGACAACATGGCCTGCCGCAAAAATTGCTGCGCATGCTGGCGTTCTGCGACCGGCACCTGAGATTGTTGCATCAGATCAGATACATACAGGTAAGCCGCCACAGTGCTGCCTTGTTCGGCCTGTTGTTTCAGCTGCGCTGTGGCCGTCGCCGCAGCCAGTTGCTGATGTTCAAGCTGCGCCAGAATGGCAAAGCTGGCCGCGTCCGGGTGGCCGGCAGCAGCGGCCGTCTGTAAATAACGGATAGCCGTGGCCGGGTCTCGTTTGCTCAGTTTACCTTGCAGCAGGTAACGCGCCTGCTGCACTTCGGTCTGGCCGGCGCCGGCTTTTTCGTTGATATAAGCCGCCAGTTCCAGCATCGCCTGGCTGTGCTGTCCGCCGGTCAGTTGTTGCTGATGCAGGAAATACAGCAGTTGCAGCGCCGGAATATAATCCTGATCTGCGGCATCCGTCAGCCAGCCCAGGCAGGTTGCTTTTGAGGTTTTCAGCACCACACCAGCGCGGAAACAATATTCAGCCAGCGTCACCCTGGCCTGCAATGAGCCTTGCCCGACCGCTTTGAGCAGATAGTCTTCGGCTTGCGCAGACTGGCCTTCGTCCATCAGTGCTGTCGCCAGCGGCACCATCATGGCCGGATTGGTTTTGGCACCTTCCGGCAGCAACTCTTTGCGCCAGCCATCGACCAGACCGACAAAAGGAAACGGCAGGCCGTCAATGGCATGCAGATAGCGCTGGTTCTCAAAAAAGATGACTTTGAGCCGGTTGTCGGCCGGGTCGTAGGCGTGTACTTCGTAATGCATGCTGTTGCCGGACGCGCCGAGCACGGCATGGTAGTCCTGCATTTGCATGCCCAGCAGCCCCAATAACTCGTGGGCGTCTGCGAAGGTGTTGATGCGCCAGGCCGAGTAACTGGCTTTGCCGTTACCGCTGCGTAATATGCCGTCACGCAGGTAACCTTGCCAGGCCTGCATCCGCTGCAGATCGGCGCTTTGCTGGTGTTCCTGATAACAGTTAAGCGCCAGCCGGTAAAATGCCAGATTCAGCAGGTTTTGTTGCTGCCAGCGGGCCCATGGCAAGGTCAGACACTGACTGATATCCGTCTTCGTCAGCTGTTGTTGCATCTGGCGCCAGGCAGTGACACTGAGATGTACCTGACCGCTGGACAGGTAACTGTGATACAGCACGTCATAAGGCGGCAGCGTACTGACTGTCGGCAGCGTAGCCGCTGTCTGCAGATACAGCTGACCGGCAGCCGGCACCGCCGCTGCAGATGGCGCCTGAGTTTGGGCGCAGCCACTGAGCAGTCCGCCGAGGCATAAGATCGCGACAAGCTGTCGCCAGAACAACATCTTCAACAGCCAGTGCTCAGTCTTGGTCAATCCATGGGGTTTGTGGTAACAGGTCCAGGTGGGCTTCGTAGCGCGGCAGATTAAATTCCTGTTGCTGCTCAACGACGGCAAACATTTCCGGCGCCAGTGCACAGGCGATCAGTTCAAGCGCATCTTCCCGGCTGTGTCCGGTCATACAGAGCCGCAACAACGTCGCTTTCACTTTCAGCGGATAACCGTCCGCCAGTTGATTTTCGATCACTTCAAACAACAGTTGTTGGTCGAGTTGGTCGCTGTTTTCCTGAGTCATTTTCCGGCAGGCTCCCTGATGCGGAACAAAGGCTGCAGCATGCCAGATTTGGCCGGCGCTGCCCAGAACATATTCACTGTCTTGGCGGCATCATCGCAGCGCTGATAGCGATATTTTCAGCGCGGCCGCCCGATTTGTCCCGCTAATTGAATGTTCAAATGAAAATCAATTACTTGAGAAATAGCCCCGCTGACGGGCTTGCGGTGATATTCCCAGTTCTGTATGTTGGTTTTTCTAAAACAGACTGGTGCATTGACACCGGCAGATGCGCGGCACCCATCACCCACAACACCTGCAGATCAACATTATTGTTAACAGAGAGAATGACAGATGAGTTATGTCGATTTGGCGCTGGCCTTTTTGCCGCAGCTGGCCTTGATTATTGTGGCCGCCCAAGTGTTTGGATATCTGGCTAAATTTGTCGGACAACCCAAAGTGGTCGGCGAAATGATTGCCGGTGTGGTGTTAGGGCCGTCGTTATTCGGTTTGTTCTGGCCAGAGCTGCAACAAAGTATTTTCGTACCTGAAACCATGTCAATTTTGTACTTCGGTGCCCAGCTCGGCGTCGGCTTGTATATGTTTCTGGTGGGCCTGGAGTTTAATACCCAGCTGTTTCGTAAAAATGCCCGCAGCGCCATTGGCGTCAGTCTGGCCGGCATGATAGTACCTTTTGGCGTTGGCGCACTGCTGTGCCTGTGGTTGTTGGAAACACCCGGCCTGTTCGCTGCCAATATTTCTTTTGCCAACGCCGCGATGTTTATGGGCGCCGCTATTGCTATCACGGCCTTTCCGATGCTGGCGCGGATTATTTATGAGCGCGGCCTGGCGGGTACTGCCGTTGGCACGCTGGCACTGGCGGCTGGCGCCATTGACGATGCGTCCGCCTGGGTCGTGCTGGCGGTGGTATTGGCCAGCTTCGGCGGTGGCTCGATTCTGGCGATAAAAGCTGTGATTGGTGGTGTGTTGTATGCCAGCCTGATGCTGACCAAAGTGCGCGGCTGGTTGCAGCCACTGGCAGATAAAGTCGAGAAAACCGGTGTACTGAGCGCAGCGCAGCTGTTGTTAGTGTTTGTGTTGTTCTCTGTGTCCGCTTATGCGATGGAATGGGTCGGTTTACACGCCGTTTTTGGCGGTTTCCTGCTGGGCATTGCGATGCCACGTGGCAAGCTGACCGAGCTGGTCACCGCGCGGCTGCAAAAAGTCACTGTTTTTGTGTTACTGCCGATGTTTTTCACTTATTCCGGTCTGAAAACACAGCTGAATGTGCTGGCGTCTTTTGATGTGCTGTTTATCGCGCTGGCTATCCTGGCGGCATCGGTTTTTGCCAAAGGAGTGGCCTGCTGGGCTGCGGCCCGGCTTGGCGGCGCGGATAATCGTACCGCCATGGCGGTGGGGGCGCTGATGAATGCGCGCGGCCTGATGGAGCTGATTATTATCAATATCGCGCTGAAGTTTGGCGTCATCGAACAAGGCCTGTTCTCGATTATGGTGCTGATGGCGATTGTCACTACGTTGATGGCGTCTCCGCTGTTCCATCTGGTTTACGGCCGGCATATGCAAAAACCGGACGACCAGCCACCGGTGCCACCGTTAAATGCCGCGCTGAAGGTGTAGCTAGCCCTGAAGGTGTAACGCCTTGCAGAGACGAAAAAGCCGGCGAATTCGCCGGCTTTTTTATACGCTCTGCTTCAGAGCGATAACGCCTTTTCACCGCGCGAGATGCCCGAGACACCGCTGCGCACCGTTTCCAGAATCTGCGTGCCTTCCATCGCTTCAATAAAGGCTTCCAGTTTCTCCGACGTGCCGACCACCTGAATGGTGTAAGTCGTGGGTGACACATCGATAATCTGACCACGGAAGATGTCAGCGTTGCGTTTGACTTCTTCGCGTTGCGCGCCGCTGGCTTTGACTTTGACCATCATCAGTTCACGTTCGATATGCGCGCTTTCGCTTAAGTCCGTCAGCTTCACCACTTCAATCAGCTTATGCAGTTGTTTGGTGATTTGTTCGATGACCTGATCGTCGCCACGGGTGACCAGTGTCAGCCGCGACATGGTCGGGTCTTCAGTTGCTGCGACTGTCAGCGAATCAATGTTGTAACCGCGCTGGGCAAACAGGCCCACCACACGGGCTAAGGCGCCGGATTCGTTTTCCAGCAATACCGCAATAATATGGCGCATGTTAAGTCCGCTCCGTTTTGCTCAGGAACATATCATTCATGGCACCACCTGGTACCTGCATTGGGTAAACGTGTTCTTTCGGGTCGACGTGAATGTCGAGGAACACCAGTTTATCTTTTAATGCGAATGCCCGTTCCAGCGCGGGTTCCAGTTCTTCCGGGCTGGTGACGCGGATGCCGACATGGCCATAGGCTTCAGCCAGTTTGACGAAATCCGGCAGCGAATCCATGTAAGAGCTGGAATAACGCGAGTCATAGTTCATGTCCTGCCACTGTTTCACCATGCCCAAATAACCGTTATTCAGATTGATGATTTTGACGCCAAGGCCATATTGTTTGCAGGTCGACAGCTCCTGAATATTCATCTGAATAGAGCCTTCGCCGGTGACACAGACCACTTCAGCATCCGGGTAATGCAACTTCACGCCCATTGCCGCCGGCAGGCCAAAGCCCATAGTGCCGAGGCCACCGGAGTTGATCCAGCGGTTCGGTTTGTCGAATTTGTAATATTGCGCAGCGAACATCTGATGCTGGCCCACGTCTGAGGTGACATAAGCGTCGCCTTTGGTATGGCGCCAGACGGCTTCAATCACCGCCTGCGGTTTTAGCAGGTCAGTGCGGTGTTCAAAACGGCCACCATGCACTTCACGCCACTGCTTAATTTGATGCCACCACTGACCCAGCGCCGCCTGATCCAGCGTATTGCCGTGTTTTTTCAGCTGATGCAGCATTTCCTGCAGCACCGGTTTCACCAGCCCAACGATGGGAATATGCGCCATGATGGTTTTGGAAATACTGGCCGGGTCGATGTCGATATGGATGATGGTGGCATTGGGGCAGAATTTTTTTGTCGCGTTGGTGACGCGGTCATCAAAACGCGCGCCGACAGCAAAAATCACGTCAGCATTGTGCATCGCCTGGTTGGCTTCGTATGTGCCGTGCATGCCCAGCATGCCGATAAATTGTGGGTCTGTGGCCGGATAGGCGCCCAGTCCCATCAGTGTGTTGGTCACTGGTAAATTCAGTTGCTGCGCCAGTTCGGTTAATTCCGCCGAGGCCTGGCCTAAAATCACACCGCCGCCGGAATATAACACCGGCTTTTTCGCGGCCAATAAGGTTTGCAGCGCCTTTTTGATTTGGCCCGGATGGCCTTTGGCGTTCGGATTGTACGAGCGCAGCTTGATGTCTTTTGGATATTCGTATGGGAACTTCTGGTTCGGCATCGTCATATCTTTCGGAATATCCAGCACCACAGGGCCAGGCCGGCCGCTTTGGGCGATATAAAAGGCTTTTTTCACCATATACGGAATGTCGGCCGGATTGCGCACCGACATATTGTGTTTGACGATGGGACGCGAGATGCCAAGCATGTCGGTTTCCTGGAAAGCGTCATCGCCAATCAGATGGCTCATGACCTGACCACAGATCACCACCATTGGAATCGAATCCATATAAGCGGTGGCAATGCCAGTGACGGCATTGGTGGCGCCGGGGCCTGAGGTGACGAGCACCACGCCGGCTTTTCCGCTGGCACGGGCATAGGCATCCGCCATGTGAGTGGCGGCTTGCTCATGACGGACCAGCACATGCTTTACCTCGGTTTGCTGAAACAGCGCATCGTAGATATGTAACACGGCACCGCCGGGGTAACCATAAACAAACTCGACCCCTTCATCACGAAGGGCACGAATCAGCATGGCGCCGCCAGACAGCAGTTCTGGTTGGTGTTGTTGGCTCATTTTTACTCAGGTCTCATAGTTTGCGCAGGCAAAGGTGTCCCGGACAGCCAAAAGGGCATGCCGGACGGGTTCTTGTCAGGAGACAAGCAATTCTGCTTACGTGGAGAATTCACAGGGGTAAGACTGCGAAAAAAACAAACTACGGCCTTTATCGTTGGATACGCCTCCGCTGCAGGGCAGTCAGGGCGGGTTTATGGGCAGGCTCGCTACGCCGTACTTTACGGGATCTGGTCCGGCCTTGCCAGCTCTTTTTTGCCGGGAAATGATGGCGCCAACTGCCGGATATTGTGGCAGAAAGTCAGGGCTAAGCCTTGCAAATCAAGGGGCTCAGCCACATAGTAAACACAGTTTCATTGTTGCAGAGATTTTATCGGTGTTAAGCAATCAGATTGATGTCAGTTTTGATAATGTGCGGGAATTGCTGGAGCTGTCGCAGCAAAAGCTGGTGATCTTCGATTTCTGGGTTGAGCAGCACGAGCCTTGTCAGCAGTTACTGTTGGTGCTGGAAAAGATTGCGGGTGATTATCCTCAGCATCTGGTGCTCGCCAGGGTCAACTGCGATACCGAGCAGCAACTGGCCATGCAGTTTGGCGTGCGCTCGCTGCCGACCGTGTTGTTTATCCGCAACGGGCAGCCGGTGGACGGTTTCGCTGCAGTGGAAACCGAAGCACAGATCCGCAGCCGGCTGGAACCCTATCTGCCCAAAGCGGAAGATTTATTGTTGCAACAGGCGTTGCCGTTGTTAGAAGCGCAGCAATGGCAGGAAGCCTATCCGTTGCTGAAAAATGCCCATCAGCTGGCACCGCAGCGCACCGATGCGCGGCTGCAGCTGGCCTATTGCGCGGCGTCGCTGGGTCAGACGGCGCAGGCACAAGAGTTGATAGCCCCGGTACTTCTGGCCGATCAGGATGGGCTGTATCATCAGGTCAAAGCCTTGATTGAACTGGCCCAACAGGCCGCCGACAGCCCGGAAGTGCGGGCGCTGGAGCAACAGCTGGCAGCGGACCCAACCAATTTGCAGCTGAAGCAACAACTGGCTGTGCAATATCAGCAGGTGCAGCGTTTTTCCGACGCTCTGGCGTTATTATTCAGCATTCTGCAGCAGGACTTGAACTTTGGTGACAGTAAGAAGCTAATGTTAGATATGCTGGCAGTGTTACCAAAAGGTGACGCACTGGCAGGTGAGTACCGGCGTAAACTCTATAGTTTGTTGTATTAACTTACTGCGTCTGAAATATGGTCAGCTGACACCCGCCCGACGGCGGGTGAAATCACAAGGAAATTCAATGCGCTTGCAGACATTTTACTGCGCTTTGTTATCAGTGCTGTTATTGCTTTACAGTGCCCAGGGCCGGGCGGATTCGGCAGAACAACTTTTTGCCCGGTTTGAACCTGCATTGTTACAGGTTCGGGTGCTGGAGCGTGCATCTGGCGCTAAGGCCGCCATCGGCACTGGTTTTGTGCTGGAAAACCCGGCACTGGTGGTGACTAACTATCACGTGGTGTCGGAAGCGGTGCTGGCGCCGGAAAAATATCAGCTGGAATATCTCAATTCCGGCCAGCAGAAAGGCGCATTGCAGGTGCTGGCAGTGGATGTGATCAACGACCTGGCGCTGATCAGCACCGAGTACCGCGCACCTCATCCATTTCAGATCCAGCTGACCAAGCCGGTACAAGGCGCGACGATTTATTCGCTGGGCAATCCGCATGACCTCGGCATGATCCTGGTGCCCGGCACCTACAATGGCATGCAAAAATACAGTTTTTACCCGCGCATCCATTTTACCGGTTCAGTGAATTCCGGCATGAGCGGCGGGCCGGCGGTGGATGTTAACGGCCAGGTCGTAGGCGTCAATGTGGCCTCTGCCGGCAACCAGCTGGGATTTCTGGTCCCGGCGGATGCATTGCAGCAGCTGCTTTTGCGCTATCAGCAGGAAGGCCAGAGCAAAGATTTGCGCGCCGACATCGAACGTCAGCTGCTGGCCAGTCAGCAGGCGATGTACAGTGAAATGCTGAAGGCCGACTGGAAACTGAAGGATTTTGGCATCGGCAAAGTACCGGATGAGGTGGTGGATTTTGTGCGGTGCTGGGGCGAGTCGAACGTTGATAAAGACAAAGACGCGATAAAAAAAGTTACGGCGTTCTGCAGCCAGAGTGAAGAAATTTTCCTGTCGCAGCATTTTACCTCCGGTCGTGTTGAGATGCAGTTCGAATGGCTGGAAGGCAAGGACTTACATCCGCTGCAGTTTTTCTCGTTGTATGAACAGAATATTGCCCGCGCCAATGCCGACAATCAGGCGCTAAAAGAAGACGTCACCGCCTTTGAGTGTCAGCACCAGGTGGTGCAGCAACCAACGGGTCAGCATGCCAAAATGATTTATTGTGTGCGCGCTTACCGGGCGTACGCGGGCCTGTATGACGTTTTGTATCTGGCGGCATCGCTGGATCATCAGCAACAGGGCCTGATCAGCCATTACACGCTCTCCGGCGTAAGTCAGGACACCGCCCGTGCTTTTAGTCAGAAATTCAGCGGAGCTGTGTCATGGCAGTAATTATTGAAGTGCTGAACAAGCAGCACAAAGTGATTGAACGGCATCGCTTTACCCAGCCCCGTATTGCACTGGGCCGGGCCTATAACAATGATTTAATTCTGTACGATAAACACGTCAGTCCGCATCACGCCGAGCTGGTGCTGGGCGGAGACGGGCGCTGGCAGCTGGTAGATCTGGCGTCGCTCAATGGCAGTTTTGTCGAGCCGTTGCAACCGCTGACCCAGGCCACCGGGTTACAAAGCGGTCAGTTATGCTGGCTCGGCGAGCAGGCGCTGCGCATTTACGATGAGCATCACCCGGTGCCGGCGGCGTTGCCTTATAACAATATTGAGCAGCGGCTGCGCCGTTTTGGCCATCCGGCGCTGATTGTCCTGCTGGTGCTGTTTCTGCTGGCTGAAGAACTGTTCAGTCTGTGGCTGGCAGCACCGGAACAAAACCAGAACCGCTGGTCGCGCAACCTGCTGAACCTGCCATTGTTGATGTTAGGTTTATCGCTGTGGCCAGCGCTGTTGGCGATTTGGGCCAAAATCAATCAGCATGAAGCCCGCTTTCTGCCGCAGCTTGGGCTGACATTTGCCGCAGTGGCGCTGATGGAATGCTGGCAGGCATTGATGACGGTGTTAAATTTCAGCCTCAATGGCGCGGCTGCGGTCGTGTGGCTGGGGGATATCGGTCAGACCGCCCTGGTGATCCTGTTGTTGACGGCGAACTTTTATCTGGCGCTGCAAATTTCAGTGTTGAAAAAAGTCGCGTTGGCCAGCGGGCTGGGTTTGTTGCTGAGTTTGCAGGGCGTGGCGGTATCCTTGTTGTTTGAAAACCAGAATAATTTGCAGCCGCAATTTGATAACAGCCTGATGCCGCTGACGTTTTATCTGAATAAGCCGGTCAGCAGCGAGGAGTTTTCCAAAGACAGCGACGAATTGTTCCGCCAGGCAGATGAAGCCCGCGAGGAACCTTTACAGCGATAATGTGATCAGCGCTGCTGACGTTGCCAGATTTGGCGGATTTGTTCCGACAAAGTCATGGGATCGAAGGGTTTCACCACCACGTCACTGGCGCCAAGCGCTTTGTAAGATTCGATTTCGCTGGACTGGACTTTTGCGGTCATAAACACCACCGGCACCTTGCTTAAGTCGAACTGCTGCTGCAGTTGTTTTAAGGTGCTGGGGCCGTCCATGCCTGGCATCATCACATCGAGCAGGATCAATTGCGGCTGAAATTGCGGGTATTGCTCCAGCGCCTGTACGCCACCGTTGCAGGTACAGACTTCGAAATGCCCGACGGCTTCCAGCGCCACGCGGGCAACCATCTGGATCGAGGGATCATCTTCCACATGCATGATTTTTTTCAGTTCTGTCATTATTCATCCTTCTGCGCGACCGTGCGCTTCAGTCTGTCACAAGGTTTCTGCCATTGCCAGTCCGTGCTGTTACAGCGGGTGGCTGACTGATGTTTGCCCGGTTATTTGCCGAATTGGACGCGCTGTTGTGGCAGTACCGGCCGCTCTGGCAGTTGCAGCCGATGTTGGCGGACTGGCCCGGAGCCTTGCCAGCCGATCTGGCGGCACTGTTACAGCAGGTCAGTCTGGCTGACTGCGTCGCCATCGATGCCAGCCCGGCGCTGCAGCAGCAATACTTCGCCGAATTTTTCCCGGATCTGTTTGCGGCATTGCCAATGCTGCCGCGTGAACCACAAGCCGATTTATCGCTGCCATTCTGGCTCAGTACCGACATTGCCGGCCGCAAATGGCAGCAAATTTGCCAGCTGGCTGCCAGTGTCGGTGCCGCTGACCGGCCAGTGCTGGAATGGTGCGCCGGTAAAGGTCATCTGGGCAAAGTGATGAGTTATCTCTATCAGGCGCCGGTCACCAGCCTCGAATGGCAGCAAAGTCTGTGTGACGCCGGTCAGCACAAAGCGCAGCAGCTTGGCCTGCGCCAGCAATTTGTCCATATCGATGTATTACGCCAGCCGGTGGCGTCTTATCTGCAGCCGCAGCAACAACTGCTGGCGCTGCATGCCTGTGGCGACCTGCACCGGGTGGCCGCGCGGGAAGCTGCAGCTGTGGGCTGTCAGGCGCTGGCGCTGGTGCCTTGTTGTTATCATTTGCAGCAGGCTGCGGTGTATCAGCCGCTGTCGCCCCCTGGCCAGCAAAGCCCACTACAGCTGAGTAAAGCCGACCTGCGGCTGGCGGTGCAACAAAGCTGTACCGGTGGGGAGCGGGTGGCGCGTTTGTCACAAACGGAAATGCTCTGGCGCCAGCTGTGGTGGCAGTGGCGTCGCCAGCAAAATTTGCCGTATCAGCCACTGCGCTCGGTGGGTAAACACTGGTTTAGCGGCGATCTGGCTGATTTTCTTGCCTTTGCCGGCGCTGAACATCAATTGTCGCCGCCGGCGGCGGACGCAGTACCGGCATTGTACCAGCGGGCAGAACAGGCGCTGCTGGCGCAACGCCGGCTGGAGCTGATCCAACATTTGTTTCGCCGGCCGCTGGAGCTGTGGCTGGTGGCTGATCTTGCGTTGTCGCTGCAACAGCAGGGGTATCAGGTCCGGCTGTCTGAGTTCTGTGCGCCGGCGCTGACACCCCGTAATCTGCTGCTGCAGGCCACGCGGCCCGACTGACGACGCGGCGTCACAGCGAAGGTGTGCAGTCGAGCCGTGGTTTTAGTGCCGGGTCCGGTGCCGCCAGATACGCGGCGATCCGCAGGTCTTTTTGCTGCCAGCGCTGATTCAGCCACAGCTGGAACTGTTGGCGGAACTCTTCATCCTGAAAATAATCGCCAATGATTTGACTGTTGATCGGGCCTTGCACCGGCAAAGTATCCACATGGATAACCACCCGTTTTAACCGGCCCAATAACATTGCCACCAGCACATGACGTGGGTTATCCGGGTAAATCAGCGTCACATCCAGCACGGCGTCAAATAGTGGCCCCATGCTGGCCAGTGTAAAGGCTATGCCGCCAGCCTTCGCCGGCAGCAAAAAGCGAAACGGACTGTTTTTTAAGCGGTGTTTGGCTTCGGTAAAACGGGTGCCTTCAACAAAATTGATAATAGTGGTCGGTTGTGCGCGGAATTTTTCACAGGACTGGCGTGTGGTTTCGATATCTTTGCCCTGCAGCGCCGGATTGTGGCGGATTTGCGCCTGGCTGTAGCGCTTCATAAACGGCATATCGAGCGCCCAGGACGCCGAGCCGATAAAAGGCACCCACTTCAGTTCTTCTTTTAAAAAGAACTTAGGCTCCGGAATACGGTCCAGTGCGAACTGACTCAGCACCGGGATATCCAGCCAGCTTTTGTGGTTAGAGATCAGTAAATACCAGCGTTGTGGCGACAAACGCGCTTCGCCTTCAATCTGCCATTCCACTTTGTTAAAGAGTTCAATCAGTTGGCGGTTATGCAAAGACCAGTGCCGGTAGGCCCAATGCGCAATTCGGGACACCCGTTGCCGGGCGGATGGCAGCGGCAGCAGTAATTTCACCATACCGCACAAGGTAACAATCAGGCCCCAGACCGTCAGGTTCAGCGTAAACAGCGGCAGCGACAACAGCAAAATCAGTGGTGCGGGAAGAAAAGCCAGCATCAGCGGGACTCCTGTTGTAATAAGGTGATTTGCCGGTCTTTATCCTGCCATAACTGGTTAACCCAGTGCTGGAACTGCTGGCGGAACTGCGCGTCTTCGTAATCACCAATCAGCGACGGCTCAATGGGTAACACACGCACCCGTACTTTAATATCATGCACTTTACCACTGATGTAATCCCAGAAACTTGGCGAGCCTTTGGGGTAATAAATGGTCACATCCAGTAATTTGTGCAGATGTTCGCCCATGGCGTTCAGTACAAAAGAAATACCGCCGGCCTTGGGCTTCAGCAGATGCGCAAAAGGCGCTTGTTGTTTGGCGTGTTTTTCCGGTGTAAACCGGGTGCCTTCAAGGAAATTCATCACCGACACTGGTTTATAACGGAATTTTTCACAGGCTTTGCGGGTGGTTTCAACATCTTTGCCTTTTAATTCAGGATGTCTGGCCAGAAACGCGGCGCTGTAGCGTTTCATAAAAGGGAAATCCAGTGCCCACCAGCACAGGCCAATCACCGGTACATAAATCAGTTCTTTTTTCAGGAAAAACTTCAGGAAAGGGATTTTGCGGTTAAAGACCTTTTGCAGCACCAGAATATCCACCCAGCTCTGATGATTGGCGACCACCAGATACCAGTCTTTGACACTCAGGGTTTCCAGGCCTTTGACGTCCCAGCGAATGCGGGTAAAGAGTGCCGTGGTGCAGTTATTGATCGAGATCCAGGCGCTGGCACAGGCGTCTAATAGCCAGGTCATCCAGGTTTGCCAGCGTTGCACCGGTGGCAACTTTAACATAGCGAGGCACAGAATAGGCACAGCCCAGAGCAGGGTATTGCCGATATACAACAAGAAAGAAACCAAGCCAATCAGGGGTTTAGGCAAGAAATGCAGCATCAGTTCTCTCCGTGTGAAACTTCGGTCATAGGAAGCAAAAAAAAGAGCAAGTCTGGCCTGCTCTTTTTTACCCTTCATCCTTGCAGTCGTGGCGGCGTTTGCTGCGTTCCTCGCACCAGTCACATAGACCGCTATGCTCCTGGTGCCTCGTTCACTTGCCGCCTTGCCGCAACTGCAATGATATTGGGCATATACGTTGGTCGGAGCAATTGAACTGCTCCGACCTGTACAGTCTACCTTAATCTTCGAAATAGGTGTACCCGTAGACGCCGGCTTTCAGCTCATCCAGCATCGCTTGCTGCGCTTCAGCGCTGAGGCTGCTGCGACCCAACTGATTGGAATAGGAGTTAATCAGTTTCACCGCATCAAACGCTACATAACGCAACACGTCCGCGACGGTATCACCTTTGATGGCATTCCCCAGATGATAAGTGCCATCCGGGTTCAGCTCAACGTGGACAGAATCGGTGTCGCCAAACAGGTTATGTAAATCACCAAGGATTTCCTGATAAGCGCCGACCATAAACATACCAATCAGGTACTGTTCGTCTTCTTTATATTCCGGCAGCGGCAGGCTGCTTTCGATGCCGTTACCGTCGGCATAGCTCTTCAGCGCGCCGTCAGAGTCACAGGTGATGTCCTGAATAATAGCGCGGCGGTCCAGCGCTTCATTCATCCGTTCCAGCGGCATCACCGGGAACAGCTGGTCGATACCCCAGGCGTCTGGCATTGACTGGAACAACGAGAAGTTGACGAACAGTTTGTCGGCCAGCTTTTCGTTCAGGTCGTCGTGAATTTCCCGGTGCGAACGAGAACTTAAGTCCAGCATATCCTTCACTTTATTGATGGTGGCAAAGTAGATTTGCTCCAGCAAAGACCAGTCTTTTAACGTCAGCAGGCCATGCACGTACTGCGCATGCGCATCGGTAAAATAGTGCACCGCATCGTGATAGGCTTCTACGGCAGAGCGTGGCGTGACGTTCTGGTAAGAATCCCACAGCGCCCACACCACTTGTGGTGAATCTTCTGAAGGCTCTGGCAGATAACGCAGACCCGGCGCGCGTTCAACGTCGATCGCATCTGTCACCAGTACGGCGTGGTGTGCGGTCATGGCACGGCCGGATTCGGTGATGATATTCGGATGTGGCAAGTCGTATTCGTCACAAACTTCTTTTAAGCCAAACACCACGTTACGGGCATATTCATACATGGTGTAGTTCATCGAGCAGGCGGAACGCGAGTTCGAGCCTTCGTAATCGACGCCTAAACCACCACCGACGTCGACCGTGGTGATAGGCACACCCAGCGTGCGCAGTTCGGCATAATGCCGGGCACATTCGCGGATGGCGTTGTGAATATCGCGGATATTGGCGATTTGTGAACCGATATGGAAATGCACCAGCTGTAACAGGTCCAGCTTGCCGGCTTCTTTTAAGATATCAATGGCTTGCAGCACTTGGGTTGCAGTTAAGCCAAATTTACCTTTTTCGCCACCGGTGTTTTGCCATTTGCCTTTACCGACTGAATTCAGCTTGATACGGATGCCGATCAGTGGCGCCGCGCCTAAGCTGTCGATTTCGCGCAGCAGGGTTTTTAATTCGGTCAGTTTCTCGACCACCACGTACACCGTGTGGCCCATCATCTGGCCGATGGTCGCGAGGCGCAGGAACTCACTGTCTTTATAACCGTTACAAACGATTTTCAGTGGCTTTTCGGTGACGCCCAGGATCGCCATCAGTTCAGGTTTTGAACCGGCTTCCAGACCCACTTTATTGCTGGAATGCACCAGCTTTTTCACCACGGAATACTGCTGGTTCACTTTGATAGGGTAGACAGCAGTGTATTCGCCCTGATACTCCCGCTCAGATTTTGCTTTGGCAAAAGAGCTGATTAAGGTTTCAACCCGGTGCTGCAGGATGTCGGTAAACCGCACCAGCACAGGTAAAGTCAGACCTTCTTGTTTAAAACGTGCTGTCAGTTCCGGGAAACTAATGCCCGGCTTGCTGTGATCCTGATCCGGATAAGCAACGAGATCGCCATTGGCGTTGACGTCAAAGTAGCCTTCGCTCCAGACTGCAACGTTATAAATAGATCGTGCTTTGTCGATACCCCATTCTGCCATTGTCGTGCCCTTAGAAAAAATAGGCCGCCATTTTATTCGTATCGGCGGCAAAAAAACATGAAAAGTTTGTCTCACGCCGGCTTCGCTGGCAAAATATTTGGCCCCTGAATCAGTACCCGGAGTGATACTATGTCAGAACTTAATTCACAACAGTGGTTTACCGAGATCTTCGCGCCAAGTGGCAGTGCGTTTTCCTTAAGAACCGAGCAAAAATTAGCTGAAGTTCAGTCGCCTTTCCAACACATCGAAATCTATAAAACCACTGATTTTGGCAATCTGATGGTGATCGACGGTGTCATTATGCTGAGCAGCCGTGACAATTTTTTGTATCACGAGATGCTGAGCCATCCGGTGCTGTTTACGCACCCTGATCCGCAAAATGTCATCATCATCGGTGGCGGCGATTGCGGCACATTACGGGAAGTGCTGAAACACCGATCAATTCAGCAAGTCACGCAGATTGATATCGACGAACAAGTGACCCGGATGGCCGAGCGTTATTTCCCGGAGTTGTGTGCCTCAAATCAGGACCCGCGCGCCAAACTGCTGTTTGCCGATGGCATTCAGTTTATGCGCGATGCCGCGCCGGCCAGCGTGGATGTGGTGATTGTCGACTCGACGGATCCGATAGGCCCGGGGGAAGGCTTGTTTAACCGGGCTTTTTACCAAAGCTGTTTTGCTGCGTTAAAACCGGGTGGCATTCTGGTGCAACAAAGTGAGTCGCCGCTGATTCACCTGCAATTACTCAATGATATGCGGCAGGCGATGAAAGACGCCGGTTTTGCTGAGCTGCAAACGCTGCAATTCCCGCAAATGGTCTATCCGAGTGGCTGGTGGACCTGCACCCTGGCGCGCAAAGAACAAGGCTTTGACGGCTTCCGCCGTGACGCCGCAGCCAAGCCGGGTTTTGATACTGAATATTACAACGCCGATATTCATCAGGCGTCGATGGCGCTGCCAAACTTTATGCGCCGTCAGCTGGTCGGCTGAGCAGGCAAAAAAAGGGGCAGCCCAAAGCAAATCGGGCTACCCCTGGGGACCTCGTCCGTCGCGCTGACTTATTGCGTCAGCGGCTCAATCTGAATTTCCACCCGACGGTTTTTCGCCCGGTTCGCTTCTGAAGTATTGGCTACCAGCGGCTGGTCTGGCCCGGCGCCTTGCGTGACTAAGCGGCGATCATCGATGCGCTGTGCGCTTAAATAATTCTTCACTGTGTCGGCGCGTTGTTGCGACAGCCGCAGATTCAGCTCGCGGCCGCCGGTGTCGTCGGTATGACCGGTGATCACCAGCAGGGTTTTGTCGTATTCGGCCAGCACTTTGGCAATGTCATTCAGCACCGGATACAACTCAGCGCGGATGTCGCTGCGACCGGAAGCAAAGGTAATTTGCGACGGAATTTCCAGTTTCAGCACGTCGCCTTCGCGTTTGACCTGCACACCGGAGCCGGCCAGCTGTTCTTCCAGCGCCTGTTCCTGGTTGTCCATGTAACGGCCAATAGCCGCGCCGCTGAGCGCACCTAATACTGCACCTAAAGCCACACGTTTGTTTTTGTGATTGCCGGTGGCTTTACCAGCAACGCCACCCACTACTGCACCAATAGCGGCGCCACGGCTGGTATTGTCTTGCGGGAACTGGGCACAGCCGGCCAGCGTCAGGCTGGCAGCGGCGGCAAGGGCCGTCAGGCGGGATGCAGTCTGGCGAAATGAAGTCATGAGAGATCCTGTGTTTCTGAATAAGAGAAAATGCATATGCGACCGAGTCTGGCGTCGCCAGGCTGAATTATGGCTGAATCGGCCCGACAGCGGCAGCACTTTAACCTGTGGTCGGTGCTGTTGGTCGCGCATCTCAACTGGACATTTATACGGCCAAACAGTTAAGCTGCCGCTTAATTAATCAAAGGCGGAGATGTGGGCAAATGGCGGGGTTGAGCTGGAAACGGATAGTGATCAAAGTCGGCAGTGCTTTGATTGCACCGGCAGGGAAAGGCACGTCAACCCGATATCTGCTGGCCATTGCCCGCTTTATCAGTGAATGCAAATTACGTGGTATTGAAGTGGTGCTGGTCTCAAGCGGCAGTGTTGCGGCGGGACGCTCGGCCATTGAATTTACCCATCAGCCGTTACCGATTAACGTGAAACAGGCCTTGGCGGCTATTGGTCAGGCGCAGATGATGGCGACCTGGAGCCAGTTGCTCGACTGGCCCTGCGCGCAGATTTTACTGACCCATGCTGACCTAGCCGACCGGCGCCGTTACCTCAATATCGACAACACTTTACGCACGCTGCTAAGCCACGGCGCGCTGCCCATCGTCAATGAAAACGATACGGTGGCGACCAAAGAACTGCGGGTTGGCGATAACGATAATCTGGCGGCGATGGTGGCGTCTGTGGTCGAAGCTGATGCGCTGATTATCTGCTCCGACGTTGATGGCTTGTTTACTGCCAATCCACGCACCGATGCCACGGCACAGCTGATCCCGCGGGTCGATGCACTGACGCCGCAGATTTACGCTATGGCTGGCGGCAGCCATCACAGCACCGGCACCGGCGGTATGGTGACCAAATTGCAGGCGGCTGATAAAGCCACCGCAGTTGGCATCGATACGCTCATTATCAATGGCCAAAAAGCGCAGAGCTTTGAAGATTTATTAGCCGGCAAGCCGGTCGGTACGCTGTTTGCCGCGCGCCAAAGCACAGTGAGTGCGAAAAAACACTGGTTATTACATTCCAGCAAAGCCAGTGCCGAAGTCTGGCTGGATGCGGGCGCCGCACAGGCGGTGCAACATAAAGGCGCGTCGTTGCTGGCCAAAGGTGTGGCTAAAGTGCAGGGTGAATTCGACAAAGGTGACGCGGTCTGGTTAGTGGCGCCGGATGGCGGCAAAATTGCCAAAGGTGTCAGTCAGTACAACGCCGCTGAACTGAACAAAATCAAAG
This sequence comes from uncultured Chromatiaceae bacterium, assembly GCA_937978655.1. Lineage (GTDB taxonomy): Bacteria > Pseudomonadota > Gammaproteobacteria > Enterobacterales > Alteromonadaceae > Pararheinheimera. The sequence continues at coordinate 14,206 of CALJUX010000034.1, read as the reverse complement.
GTATCCATAGCGATCAAATTGCCACCGTCTTGGGTTATTGCCCAAGTGAAGTGGCGGTGCACCGGGATGATTTAGTCGTATTAAATGGGGTTTGAGATGCAGTCCGAAAGCAAAAACAACAAATTTGATGTCGTCGCTTTATGTCAGGCGGCGCGGGTCGCCAGCCGGCAACTGGCGCAGCTTTCCGAAGCACAGAAAAACCACATTCTGACTGATATGGCCGATGCGCTGATCGCCGCGACGCCGTCCATTCTGGCCGCCAATGCGCTCGACATGGCCGCAGCACGGGAAAAAGACGTGGCGCCGGCGATGCAGGACCGGTTGTTATTAACCGCAGAGCGACTGCAACAGCTGGCAGCTGCCGTACGGCAAATCGCGGCGTTGCCCGATCCGGTCGGGCAAATCCGGCAACTGGCGCCAAGACCCAATGGCATTCAGGTGGGCCGGATGCGCATTCCGCTGGGTGTCATCGCGATGATTTATGAAGCGCGACCTAATGTCACCGCAGACGCCGGTGCTTTGTGTCTGAAATCCGGCAACGCGGTGATTTTACGCGGTGGCCGCGAAGCCTTGCAGTCGAGCCTGGCGATTGCGGCGGTGCTACAGCAAGTGCTGGAAAAGCATCAGATAAATCCTGCGGCTATTGCGGTATTGCCGGACCCGGACCGGGCGATTTTACTCGAATTACTGCAGCAAAAAGCCTATGTCGATTTGGTGATCCCGCGCGGCGGCGAAGGCCTCATCCATTTTGTCAGCGACAACAGCCGCATTCCGGTGATCCAGCATTACAAAGGCATCTGCCATTTGTTTGTCGACAAAGCGGCCGACCTGGACAAAGCCTTAAGCCTGCTACTGAATGGCAAAACCCAGCGGCCCGGTGTTTGTAACGCGTTGGAAACTTTGTTAGTGCATCAGGATGTCGCAGCCAGCTTTCTGCCGCTGGCTGGCGCTGCTTTGGCCGAACAAGGTGTGCAGGTGTTTGCTTGTCCGCAAAGTCTTGGCTATTTCAGCGACGCGCAACCGGCTGGCCCGGCGCAATATGATACTGAATATCTGGCGCTGGCTTTATCGGTGCGGGTGGTAGACAGCTTTGCCGCAGCAACAGCGCATATTGAACAACACAGCTCTGGCCATACCGAAGTGATTTGTACTCAGGACATCAGCCGGGCGCAGCGTTTCTTAAAACAAATCAATTCCGCAGTGGTGATGGTGAATGCGTCGTCACGCTTTTCTGATGGCGGTGAGCTGGGGCTTGGCGCAGAAATTGGTATTTCTACCAGTAAGTTACATGCATACGGCCCGATGGGGCTGGAGTCTTTGACGACGGAAAAATATATCGTGATTGGCGACGGCCAGGTCCGGTAATAACGGGTTGACCCGCTGCTCCCGGGCAGCAGCGGGCGCTGCAATCTGTTGAATTAATTGCGAATAGTGTCGTTACGGTTCCACAAATTCTGGTGTTTCAGGTAACAGAAGAACTCGTCCGGGTTCCAGCATTTGGGGATCAGGTCGGTATTAATGCGTTCCTCAAAATTTGACACCAGCTTGCTTAAGATTTCGCGCAGCCGCTCTTCGCTGATGCGCTCCAGTTTTTGCTGTGCGACCGGAAAGTACAGATTGTTTTCGGCGCTGACCACCACATTGATGCCAAAAGTATTAAAGGTCAGATTCCGGGTGACTTGCCGGCAGACGGGTTGCTCCGGCTCCAACGGATACAGGCCGTTGACGATGGCATATTCGTAGCGGTCCAGGTCGCGTTTATCTGAGTCTTTTGGAATATAAGTAATGCCGTAGCCTTGTGGAAAATAGCCGGTCACGGTCAGCAGGCTTTGCACAATCGCCGCCGGATACCAGCCTTTTTCTACGCCGGCTTTCAGCAAAGGCCCGACTTTGGGCAGGCTGTCGTAGCTGTAATTTTGCTTAGACGGCAGCACCACTGAGGTATACACCTGCGGGATCTTCAGTAAATTGCCGATACCGTCGTCCGGTGTAATGGCAGATCGCAGCAGATGTAAGGTAAATGCCTGTTTTTCTTCTTCGATCATGACAAAAAGCTCGCGCTCAGCTCTGGAGTTGCCGACGTATTGGTCAAGCCCCAGCCCTTCCTGCAAATATAACTGGCTTTGCTCAAAACTGATTTGCAGCAGTTGCTGGCGCTGTTCCGGTGGCAGCAAGCGATAAGGATCCGCATCCCCTTCGGGCCCGCGCAGCAGTTGCTGCACTTGCGGATGCTGCAGTCCGATGTCCTGTAACAAGCAAGCCATCACCAGCGGGATCTGCACTTCTTCCTGAAAGGCGGATGAGGTGTCGGCGGCGCCGTTCAGCGAATCCGCCACTTTGGCCAGCACATAACGATTTTTAATTTGCCGGTCGTTCAGCAGTTGCTGCAACAACAGCAAAGCCAGGATCGCTTTATACAAATGTTTGTGACGCAAATTGGTGGCGGCAATGGTTTTGCCATAAGTGGGTGATAACAGCTGAATAGTCCCTAAAGCCCGCGCCGCCAGCTGACGTGATTCTTCTGGTGTATCGCCCTGGATCAGCTCCACCACATGACGGGCGATACTTTTAAGCTGACGGATCCGGTCAATCCGGTTGTCTTGTTGTTGTTTCAGCGATTCTTTCAGTTGCTGGCTGGTTTCGTTCAGTTTCAGTTCGAGTTTGTGGCGGGCGCCTTTACTGGCATCATCGAGGCGGCGTTGCAGCTCAGTTTTATGCTGCTGCAGCTGGTCTATCTCCCGCTGTTCGTGACCTTGAAAATACCAGGCGGCCTGTTCATATAATGACAGCCCATGCGGCCCCTGATCATAGATTTTGCTCAGCAGCTCTTTGATAATTTTGGTGGCTGCATTGGCGCCGTATAAGGCCTGGTTCATGCCGGAATGTCCTTTGCCTTTTCAGGTACGCGATAGATCCATGATGACACAACTGTAGTTGTTTTTTCAGCCCCCGCCAGCGCAGGAATGCGCAGCTTTGTCCGGAAAATTAGACAAGCATGAGTTAATTTGCTTTTCTTAAACAATTAGTTAGCAAAGGAAGTTGCCTGTGCATATTGCAGTGATCGGCGGTGGTATCAATGGTGTGACGTCGGCCTGGCAGCTGGCATTGGCGGGGCATCAGGTCGAATTGTTTGAACGCGACGGTCTGATGCAGGCGACCAGCGCCGCATCGAGCAAATTGTTGCATGGGGGCCTGCGTTATCTGGAACAGGGCGAGTTCCGGCTGGTGCACGAAGCGCTGCAGGAACGGCGCTGGTGGATCAAAAAAGCGCCGCATTTAACCCGGCGCTTACCTATTTTATATCCAATCTATCGCAGTGGCCGCCGGCCGCGCTGGCAGCTGAAAATTGGCCTGTGGTTGTATGATCTGCTGTCTGGCCGTAAGGGCATTGGCCGGCATCGTTGGCTCAATGCGCAGCAAACACTGCGCTGCAGCCCGGATCTGCAACCTGATGGCTTACTCGGCGCTTTTTTGTTTTTTGACGGCCAGATGGACGACCAGCAGTTAGGGCTTTGGGTCGCGGAACAAGCGCGTCAGCATGGCGTGACCATCCATGATCATCAGCCGGTGCAGGCGTTGCAGGCCGATGGTCAGCTGCAACTGGCCAGCGGCGAATGGCGCCGCTTTGACCGCGTGATTAATGTGGCCGGGCCCTGGGCGAATCAGTTGTTGCAGCAGTCCGGTTTAGCGGTGCAGCAGCCACTGGATTTGGTGCGTGGCAGCCATCTGTTATTACCGCCGCTATGCCGCTACGGCCATATGCTGGAAGTCCCCGGCGAAGCCCGCATCGTGTTTGTGCTGCCGTTTCAGCACCAGACGCTGCTGGGCACCACTGAAGTGCGACAGCAGCTCAGTGAACCTATCCGTTGCAGCGATGCCGAGCGGCAGTATTTGTTAAAGCTGTATAACCACTATTTTGTCACCCAGCGTTTTGATACTGATATTCAGCGTGAGTTTGCCGGTGTGCGGCCGTTATTAGCTGGTGCCGCTGATGCCAGCAAAGCCAGCCGTGAGTATGCCATGCATTGGCAGCAAGCCATTCTGACGGTCAACGGCGGGAAGTGGACCACGGCCCGTGCTTTGGCGAAACAAGTGGTGGCGCAGGTACAACAAAGCGATTGATGGTGGCGCTATAAAGCATCAGATGGAGAAAACCTCCGGCTCGGCGGAGGTTTTTTGTCAGGACTGCTTTGGCTCAGGTTAAATCCAGCGCCAGGATTTTTGAACGGCGCTGATAGTTGTACAGCTGTTGTTTTTTCGCCGGTAAATCGGCGACGTCTTTCAGTTCAAAGCCGTGTTCGAGGAACCAGTGAATGCTACGGGTGGTCAGCGCAAACAGGGTGAAGTACTTACGCTGGCGGGCCAGACCAATAATATGTTTCAGCAGCAAACTGCCGCGGTCAGCGTCGCGGTAGTTCGGGTGTACCGCCAGACAGGCAAATTCACCGACGTTTTCTTCCGGGAACGGATAAAGCGCGGCGCAGCCGATCACCAGACCGTCGCGTTCAATCACCACAAACTGGTCAATTTCCATTTCCAGTTGCTCGCGGGAGCGGCGCACCAGCAGGCCTTGTTGTTCCAGCGGCCGGATCAAGTCCAGAATACCGCCGATGTCATTGATGTTGGCAAGACGCAACCGTTCTGCCGCTTCGGTCACAATTTGCGTACCGATACCGTCGCGCGAGAACAGCTCCTGCAGCAAAGCGCCATTCATGGTGCTGCTGACCAGATGGCAACGCGACACACCGGCGCGGCTGGCGGTAATAGCGGCATGCAGGAAGGCCAACGTGGAAGTGCAGGCGCGTTGGCCGCCTTCCAGCTGCGTCAACATGCTTTCCGCAAAATTTGGCATTAATTCAGCGATAATTTCGCCATCTTCGCCGATGATGCCGCCATCGTCGCTAAAGCCAATCATTTTGTCGGCTTTGAGTTTGATCGCCACCTGAGTGGCAATTTCTTCAGCGGTCAGGTTAAAACTCTCACCGGTGACGGACGCAGCAATAGGCCCCATCAGCACGATGCAGTTCTGGTCAAGCTGGCGGCGGATACCGGCAACGTCAATGCGGCGCACTTTACCGCTGTGGAAATAATCCACACCTTCATCCACACCCAGTGGCTGGGCGATGACAAAGTTGCCGCTGACCACGTTGATTTGCGCATTGTGCATCGGTGTATTGGACAAACTCATCGACAACCGGGCGGTGATATCGAGCTGCAGCGCGCCGGCCACTTGTTTAATCAGCTGGAAAGAATCGTCGTCCGTGACGCGGATACGATTGTGATATTGCGCGGTTAAACCAGCCTGCGTCAGCGCGCTGTTAATCTGCGGTCTGGCACCGTACACCAGCACAATTTTGATGCCCAGGGTGTTTAGCAGAGCGATGTCATTGATAATACTGCGAAAACCAGGTTGCGTAATAGCTTCACCGCCCAGCATCACCACAAAGGTTTTGCCACGGTGAGCATTGACATAAGGGGCCGACTGGCGAAATCCATCAACAAGTTCAGTAGTACGCACGCTCTGTTTGTGTCCTTCTGTAAAAGTGGCTCATGGCCGCTGTGCCAAGTCAGCGCTCAGTCATAAGCAGTTTGCATGACAGCGGGATGACAGGAAGCAGTATAACCGCCAGCCTGCAGTTTGCTGAGTGCAAGCGGCAGGTGCTGAACGGGACCAGGGAATTGGCGCGTACTTTAATGGAAAAGTGGATAAATATCCAACAATTATTTGATGGGTATTTTGCTGGCGGAATGCAGCAATGCTAAGCGTTTGATATGGTGGCGAATGTATTGTTGCTGCGAGTCTTTTCTTTTTTATTTTGCAAATATATCCACTAAACCAGCATATAAATCTAAAAAGGGGCGCATCCCTGCGCCCATATCGCACAACACGCTGGCTCAGGCGCCGGTGGTGAAACTACAAACAAATTGCCAGCTGCCGTCGCTGCCGGGTTTGCTCTGCGTCCACCATTTGGCCTGATACAATTTGCCGGCATCGGACATATAGTCGCCGCTGCTGGCGTAACTGGGTCTGTTGGCTTCATCTTTGCGTGGCCAGTTCGGGTAAGCGAAGATTTTCGCCGGGTCGACGCCGCCGCAGGTCTGGCCGCTTTGCGCTGGTTTTAACTCGAGGTTGACATAGCCGGTGGCATTTTTCAGATAAAACCTGTTGCTGCCGATCGGCTGCTGCAGGCTGATTTGACCTTGATTTTGCACACCAATCTGCAGCACATCCGCGTGCAGCGTGTTCACCTGCTGCGCCAGCTCCAGTGCCCATTGCTGGCCGGTCTGATTGCTTTGGCTTATCAGCAGCGATTTTTGCAGCTGTTCCTGGCCATTGGCATCAAACACCCGCAACAGTGCCGTTTCACCGGCTTTGCCAAGCTGGGTCGCGGTCAAATAAGCGCCTTTGTCATACCAGCTGCCACTGTTGCTGTCGCCGTTGCTGAACTGTAAGTCAGAGCAATTGTAAAAACCTTCACCGACCACGTCCTGACGCTGCCAGCGTGTATACAACACCGCGTTGCCACTGCGGTTTTTCGGTAGCGGCACATCGATTTCGTAATAACCACTGACCGCTGGCACATCGGTTTGCTGGTGAATCAGCGTCAGTTGCTCCCAGCTGAGCGGCGCAGCGGCCGCGTCAAAGCCCGGATTAGACAGATAAAACTGCCAGAAACTAGGGTTATGTGGTGTGGTGGCGCGAAAACGCAGCCGCAGCTGTGGCGTGGTTTGCAGGTCAATCACAGTGCGCTGCCAATGGGCGGAAGGGACATCCATGCCGGCTTTGCGGCTGTCACCGCCGGCGCAGAGCAGACCATTTTTCACTGCTGCCCGTACTGCGGTCTGATTGTGATAGTCCGGCACATTGACTGAATATTCATGATGTTGCGTAAGCGCGTAGCCACCGGATTGTTGATAGGCGGCGCGGCAGGCCAGATTTGGGATGCCGGAACCGTCGGCCGGCCACCAGTAGCCGCCGTCGTCTTTACAAATTTGCTGACGGGCTTTGGGGTAATCGACATAACCGTGGGCTTGTGCGGTCTGGGCGGCCAGCAATAACAGCAATGTACTGCCAGCGGTGAATAACTTAAGCATTTTGTATTCTCCTGTGATGACAGGCCGTGCGGACGGCCTGTCTGTGGTCAGTCAAAACATTCAGGTTTTGTCGCAGACAAAAGTCCAGCTGCCGTCGGAACCCGGCACCGATTGGGTCCACCAGTTGGCTTTGTAGACTTTGCCCTGATGGCGCAGATAGTCGCCGGCGGCGGCATAACTGCCGCGTGGCCAGTTTGGATAGTCATTGACCGTTGCAGGCACGCCGGCACAACTGCCGCCGGTATCACCGCCACCACTGATAGTGCCGGCCGGCAACTGCGGATATTCCTGAGTCAAAGCAAAACTCTGGCTGCCAACACTGACCCGCCAGTTCGACGGCATCGGAATGGGCAGGTAATAATTCAGCGTGAGGCTGGTGCTGGTATTTGCTGCCAGCGGGCTGTGTGTGGGTAAGGTCAGCTCAACGCGGTGGAAGTCGTTTTGGATGCCACCGATATTATTGCCACTGCTGTTGCGGCCGCTTTGGATGACCTTAGTGCCGTAACCGCTTTGGTCAGTGAAGTTGTCGCCGCTGGCGGTGGGGACGTCAAAGCTGATTTTGGCGCCGCCCGGAATCGTCTGGCCGGATTTGTTGCTCAGCGTCAGTTTCGGATTGATCGGATAGTTAGCATCACCGAGTTTAAAACCGTCGATTTTGACCTGCAGATCAATGCTTTGTGCCGGTAAAGGTTTCGCGTCGCGTTTGTTGCCATAAGGCGCGGCAGTTTTAAAGGTCTGGTAGAAGATGTTGGTGAGGTCGGCGCCCATGCCATATTCAGCTTTGGCGGCGTCGTATCTGTAGTCACCGGCCAGTTCCCAGAACATCACCCCGCCGATGCCTTTATTGACGATGTAGTTGGCTTTTTGCTGAATACTTTCTTCATCTTCAACTGACAAAAACACTTTTTTCGTGTCGTTCCACAGCCAGGTGGCGACCAAAGTCGGGTCGTATTGGCTCTGGTATACGCCGGTCAGCCGGTCAGTTGGATCTGTCGCCGGGTCCAGGCCATAAGCGGCGGCATAAGAGCCGGCTTTGCCCAGTTGCAGGTTGCGGGTATGCCACAGCGGATTGGAGCCGGCCGGTACTTCAGCGCCCAGGCTGTTTTTGTCATGCCACAGATTGTCGATGCCGACTGCGCCAGCGCCACATTGGTTTTGGGCTGAGCCACCGGTGCCGGGTGGACACTGGCTTTGATTCGGCTGCGCTGCTTTGCCCCACAAGCCTTTAGTTCCGCCGGTGACATTCTGCCAGCCGCGGCTGTAATAAGGCACGCCGATGTTGACGCGGCCGGCCTGCATCGCACCACGGAAATAATGATAAGCCCAGTCGGTGTTGAGGTAACCAAGACCCTGATATTGTGCGCTTTGGTAGTAGTTCCACACCAGCAATTCACTGTCGCGGCCATCGTCAAACAGCGCGGCATTCGGGCCTACATGCTGGTTCCAGGCGCCGTGCAGGTCGTAACTCATGATGTTGACGTAATCCAGGTACTGCGTGACCGGGAACACTTCCATGCCGCGCAGCAGATAGCCGCTTGATGGCGAGGCGATGGTCAGTAAATAGTGTTTACCGTCGGCGACTGAGGCCGCATCGAGTTTTTCCCGCAGCGTTTTCATCAGCACCTGATAAGACGCCATCAGGCCGGCGCGCCGGGCGTTGGAGATGGCAAAATCATCCGGATTGCCGGAATCTTTCATGCTGGATGGGTATTCGTAGTCGATGTCAGCGCCGTCAAAGCCATAAGTGCGCAGGAAAGTGACGACGGAGTCGGCGAAGGTATTGATACCTGCGACATTGACGGAGTTGTCGGCATTGGTGGTCATAGTGTAAAAGCCGCCACTGGCAACGCGGTTGCCCTGGTCGTCAAAATAACCGCCGGTTTCGGCCCAGCCGCCAATCGACACCAGCGTTTTTACGTCCGGATGTTGTTTTTTGAATTTATTCAGCTGGTTAAAGTGGCCTTTGTAGCTGAACTGCGGGTCCATTTCAGCGCCGGCCACGCCTGGCCATTCCATATTAGTGGCCGCATTGTCGGGCGCCTGTGGGTTGCCAATCGACACCTTATTTTGCGCGTCGACATGGGCAAAGGCGTAGTTCAGATGTGTCACTTTGTCCCACGGAATGTTGTGAGCAAGGTAAGACGGCTGGCCATTTTTGCCGGTACGCCAGCTGGTGAAATAACCAATGATGCGGCGCGGATGGTCAGCGCCCATTTTCTCGCGGCCTTGCTGGTCATAGATGGTGCAATAGGGCACATTCAGCCCCGGCGTCTGGTACAGACCGTCTGGCCGGCAGGCGGCATGGCCGGTGGGCGAGCTGGTGACACTGAACGAAATACTGGCTTCGCTCTGACCACCAAGATTATCAATGACCCGCACCGTCAGTTGCTGATTGCCGGCGACGGCGGTCCAGCTGCTGTTGTATGGCGCAGCGGTTTTCTCTGCAATCACAGTGCCGTTTAATACAAACTGCACTTTGGCGACGCTGCCGTCGGCATCGCTGGCATTGGCGCTCAGCAACACCGTTTCACCGGCATTCAGGTTGGCATTGTTGGCTGGCGCCGTGATGCTGACGCTGGGCAATTGATTATTGCCGGCGCTGACAGTGAAGCTCACCGGTGCAGTCTGGCTGCTGGCGGCTTTGTCGTCGGTCGCTTTGGCGTAGACACTATGATTGCCGGCAACCGCTGTCCAGTTCAGGCTGTACGGCGCGCTGCTGTCGCTGCCAGCCAGTTGATTATCAACATAAAATTCGACTTTACTGACAGTGCCGTCGGTGTCGCTGGCAGTGGCGCTCAGCGTCACTGCGGCACCGGTAGAGTGGTTGCTGCCGGCCGCAGGGGCGGTCAGGCTGATTTGCGGTGGTTTGTTCGCAACTACACCATCACAGTCGCCTTGTTTGGTCCATTCCTGATACGGATTGGAATATTGCGCCGGGTTTTTATTCTGATTCCACCAGTTGGCTTTGTAGGCCTTTTGTTCGTGCTGGACGGTTGAGCCGCCGTTATAAGACTTTCCGGCCAGCCAGCTTTCCAGGTTGGTACAGCTGACGGCGGCCGCCTGCTGTGACAGGCCGGCCATCGTGATGGCCAGCAATGAGCGTGATATTTTCATCAAAAATTCCTTCAGGCAGGTGATTGGCACCTGCCGTGTTCAATGGATTTTGTGCAGCGCTGTGCAATTTATTGCTGTGGATGGCCCAGTCCCTGATGCATCGCATTGAGGATCTGGCCGTTATCCGCGTCTAATTCCCAGGCAAAGATGCCGCCTAAACCGTATTGACGGATCAGCTCACCTTTGGCTTTGACTGAGCGTGGTGTGTCAAAGCTGACCAGACTGGTGGTGGCAGGATTCCAGACATAACTGGCTTTGGCCTGCTCGTCCCAATACAGCGTGTAGCCATTGGCGCCGCTGCCATTCGGGCCACCCAGCAGCTGGCTTTCGATTTTTTTGTAATCTTCGATGCCTTTTTCCCAGCTGCCGGCGATGCCTTCGCCACCGGTGCCGGTGAATGGATTGCCATTTTTCACGCCGCTGACGGTTTTCCAGCCGCGGCCGTACATCGCTGCGCCAATAGTGACTTTATTGGCCGGGACTTGCCGTGCCAGCAGGTGTTTCACCGCTTCTTCAGCCGAAAAACCGCTGATCGGCGAATTACTGTTCGGGTAAGTGCCCGCCATATGACCCAGGGTGCCATTCCAGGCGCCGTAGTAGTCGTAGGTCATCAGGTTGATGTAATCCATGTACGGATGTGCGGCTTCCCAGTTGACCCGGCTCAGTTTCTCCACGCCGCCACTCATGGCCGCCGTCAGCTGATAAGTGCGGCCGGTTTTAGCCGACAGAGCATTCAGAGCCGTGCGTAAGTCTTTCATCAACAACACAAAACCGTCGCCATCCTGCGGGCTGCCCAGCGTGTCATTGGCACCGCCGCCACCGGGAAATTCCCAGTCAATATCCACGCCGTCAAAGAAATCGTAGGTTTTGATAAAGTCGGTGACTGAGGCCACAAAAACCGCGCGGGCTTTGGCATCAGTACCGACTTTGTACAGCGGGTCGGATAAGGTCCAGCCGCCGACCGAAGGCAGGATTTTTAAATGCGGATTGGTTTTTTTCAGCCGGTACATTTCGGCAAACAGGCCTTTGATCGGCTGGTCCCATTTGTCGTTGGCGTAGCCTTTGTCCAGTGCCGCCCATTTGTCGTGGACTACGACGCTGTAGTCTGGTTTGCCATTACATTGTGCCTGCAGCGCGCTGTAGCCCTGCGGATTGTCGCGTTTTAACGCGTCATTGGCACCACAGACCGGAATAAAACCATAGAACAAATGAGTCAGGTTTTTGGCAGGAATATCATAGGCATGGAAGTTTCTGCCATAGATGCCCCATTCGACAAAATACCCGCCGACCATTTTATTGCTGGTGTTCTGATAAGGTTTATTTTGCTGCAGCAGCGGTTTTGGCCAGCCGGCAAAATTCAGCTGGGTCCAGGGATCAAAACCGCCGGGCGTGCCAGGATCGCCGCTGCCTGTGACTGTGATCAGGCGTTTGTCGCTTTGGGTGCAGCTGCGCTCGCTGCCCACCACATTACAGAGCGCCACCACATATTCATAACTGCCGGCGGCGGTAACGCTGACGGTTTTATTGCCGCTTTGGGCATTCTGGCCATTCGGGCTCAGGCTGGCGCTGTGCACCACCACACCGTTTTGTAGCAGTTGCCATTGGTTGCCGTTGGTGCCCCACCACATATTCCACTGGATGGGTACGTTTACACTGCCGTTTTGCAGTGTCAGATTGGTTTCCTGCCAGCCCAGTACCGGTTTGGCCGGCAGCGCCGGTGCTGCCTGGAGTTGTGCGGCATAAAGCGCTGCGCACAGCCAGCCGAGCCGGCGTGCGGTGATGAATTGCGTTTGCATATAAAGTCCTGCCTGTTGAGTCTGATTTTTGTGGTTGTGATCAGCATGACGGGCGCTGCGAGTCTTTTGCACTTTGTCCTTGTGCGCGCTGTCCTTGGGTGAGTGCCTGTTTTGCTGTCACCAAGATGAAACAAATGACAGCGTTGTCAAAATCGATTTTGAGACAAGAAAGTGATTTTTATTTGATTTAATTCTGATATCGGAGCAGGTGTGTGATTTGGCTGGATTTTCACCAGCGTGGCGCCGGGCTGCACTGTGGCAGCCAAACGCCGGTGCCGTGGTTAATCGAGGATGATATGCGGCAAAAACCGCGAGCTGTCTTTGGTGATCAGTGAATTGTCTTCCCGAATACCAATACCAGCGGCGCTGTCGCCGACCAGCCAGGAGCCGATCAGTGTGTAGCTGTCGCCGAATTTTGGCAGCGGGTGGAAGGCTTGCCGGATATAACCGCTGTCGTTATAAGGGCCGTCGACGTGCAGGCGCTTGCCCTGATGATCGACCAGTTCGATATTGGCGCCTTCGCGTGAGTACAGCGGTTTGCGCACCCAGCCTGTGTCCAGCGGCCGGCCAGGTTCTGTATCAAGAAACGCCGGTAACAAATTGGGGTGGTTCGGATATTTTTGCCATAACAACGGCAGTATGCCTTTGTTCGACAACAACATTTTCCATGCCGGTTCCAGATAAGCCGTGTTGCTGCTTTTCAGGTGCATGCCAAATTCTTCCCGCAGCATAAATTCCCACGGATACAACTTAAACAGTGACTGCAGCGGGTAGTTATCGGTATCGACCAGCTGGCCATTGATTTCGCCGATTTGATCGAGGCCAAGAAAACGGGCATCAACACCGGCCTGCATGGCAATATCCATCAGATAATGCACTGTGCCTTTATCTTCAATATTGTCGGCGACACAGCTGAAATACACAGGTTGTAATAAATTCAGGCTGGCGAAGCGGTGCTCCAGTTGATCCTGCAGCGAATTAAACTGATCGGCACCTGCCGGCAGTTTGCCGCGCATCAGCTGGTCTTCCAGCCAGACCCACTGAAAAAAACCGGTTTCGTACAGTGAGGTGGGCGTGTCGTAATTCAGTTCCAGCAGTTTGGCCGGGCCTTTGCCGTCATAAGCCAGGTCCAGCCGGCCATATAAATGGGCTTGCTGGCTGTGCCAGCTGGCGGCGATCCAATCCCAATAGGCGGCCGGGACATCCAGCTGTTGTAACAGTTGTTCACTGGCCAGAATGTCCGGCACCAGCGACAAGGCCATCTGGTGAATTTCTTCGCTGGGCGCTTCCAGATCCTGTTCGATCTGCTGCAGGCTGAACTGATAATAAGCCGATTCATCCCAATAGGGTTCGCCGTCGAAGGTATGAAAATTAAAGCCGACTGACTCGGCATAACTGCGCCAGCCAGGCCGTTCGGCGATCGGAAGCTTTTTCATTGCCGGGGCCTCTTAACCACCAAAAGACGAACTTTGCTGGTCACTGCGACGTTGTGCCTGCGCACCAAAACCGCCACGCGACACGGTTTTACCCGGCGTCATCTGCATTCTGGACGGCATCACACTGACCGGACCGCTCTGCCGGGCGACCGGTTGATTGCTGGCAGTGCGGAAGGTGGATAAATCATCTTTTGATTTGTAAAGCGGCTGCGTCGGCACCTGCTGTTTGGCCGCACTGCTTTTATTCAGCATCTGACCGGCCAGAAACCCCATCATCATCGGCATAAAAAAGCCAGAGCCGGCACTGGCCTGCGGCTGGCCAGGAGCTGGTGCTGCCGGTGCCGGGCAATTACCGGCACCAAAGTCAGCTTCACATTCGGCCTGGGTCTGATATTTCGGTGCTACTTGCTGATGCAGCGCTTCTGCTTTGGCAAATTCTGCTTTGCAGCTTTCCGGTGGGTTATAAAATGCGGCGCATTCTTCGGCATTTTTGTAGACCACAGTTTCGACCGGCTCTTCGCTGCTGCAGCTGGCAAGGAAAAATCCAGTGGCCGGCACCATCAGTACCAAAGCGGCTTTTTTACTGCGTTTCACTGCTTTGTTCATGGGGCCTCCGTCAGAATGTCATGCTGGCTGCGTTGATTAAGCCAACTGCGATGGAACAACCTGCGGCAAAAATACCGGCAGCGATTAGATCGGAAGAGCGTCGTGTAGGGAAAGAGTGTAGATCTCGGTGATAGCAGTATCATTAAAAAAAAAAACAAA